>NZ_RCWA01000010.1 GCF_018448905.1 Photorhabdus heterorhabditis
GTCAGGCTGCGGTGATAAAACAGCCATCTTTCCACAGAGAATATTGATGATTTAATAGTGACATCATCAAACTATTCTAATGTGAAATTAATTGACCGTCAGAATGAATAGTGTGAAATGTGATCAGCGATCAGTTATTTACTGCTGTTAATGGTGAATTGGATATATTAAATTCCGAAAAATCACGATAAGACTGGAGATATTGTCCGTGTGGACATTGAGGGCTTCACGATAAAGTTCAGTTAAATAAGTAGCAGGAGAAAACACGGAAGATACTGCTCCCGGGGATTCTCTCCCTTGCCGTCGCAATGCACCTTGAAATCTATAGGGTATACATAAATCAAAAGAAATTTGATAATCATGAAACAGATGTCAAAATTAGCCTCATCCCTGAGGCCAATCTCTTTATACCCGTTATCTTTCAAGTTGCCTCTTTGTTGGCTGCACTCACTCACCCCGGTCACATAGTTATCTATGCTCCCGGGGATTCGCTCCCTTGCCGTCGCGACGCATCTTGAAATCCATAGGGTATCTATCTCAGAAAAATTTAGTCATAAAACTGACTGATACTCTCTTTTTCTTGGCCGGATACGATGACGTTTAACAGTCGTTCATAATATGTAGCTATCCTATCCATGACTGCTTCTGTATACAGTTCTGGATTGTAATTGAGTTCACACTTGATATTTTGTGGCATGTATAAGAAATTCATCCCAAGTGATTCAAAAGGAATTATTTCGGTATCTATCACTTCCACATCGAGATTTGGCAATGATAATTTTTCATCTTTAGATACATCGATAAAATCATAGAAACTTTGTGCATCCAAATAGTTAAACAGAACGTTAAATATGCCCTCCCTCGCCTTTTCTCCCACCGCGTCAATCACAACAGACATGTGGATATTAGTATTCGCTATGGCGTGATGAATAGACTGACTAACCTGCTTAATGATTTCTTGTAGGCTCATTTCCTGATTAATATTGGATTTTACTATCAAGTCACCCAAGAACAATCCTATTGTTTGATGGCTTTCGATGCGAGTTCGGTCAACTTTGGGTGAGGTAACAATATGTTGTGATTCACCGGAGTACATAAAAAGACAAGTATGGAACAGAGCCATAAATAACATATAAGGTGTGATTTTATGAGTTTCACAATATTGCAAAACAGCTTTATCTAGCGAATCAGGTATTCTGATATGACGGGCATGAGACCGATATTTTGAGGCCAGATGTTTTCTGAAAGAAACTGGAAAGTCGCGTTCTGGATTAACATCCGCAAATTGTTGTTGCCAAAATTTAATTTGTTTTTTAGCGATCTCAGTCGCATGGATTTCTTGCAAGTCATAAACATAACCAGAATATTGCATGGCAATTGGCGGTAACGTGTTTTCTTGCCCCTGTGAATAAGCGGTATATAACTGTTTAAACTCATTCATAATGATATTAACAGACCACCCATCGGAAATAATATGGTGCAAATCAATCAATAATACCGTGATTGTCTCCGAAACAGGCAGTAGGAATGTCTTGATTAGCGGGCCATTATAAACATCAAAAGGTGTTCTTAATTTTTCTTTCCAGAGCTTGTTAATTTCAATAATAATTTGGTCTTTCTCTATTCCTTTTGGTAACGCTTCGATAACTTGAAGATTAATTTTCATATTGTTATCAGGCCGCATGAAAATCTGCCCATTTTCTTTATAAAACTTAAAACGTAAACTTTCATGTCGTTCCAGGATAGTATTTAAGCTTTTTGCCAACGCACTGTGATTCAGTTCTCCTTCCATCAGCAAAGTAATGGGTACGTGGAAACTATCCTCCAACAACGCTTCCTGAATAAAATACCAATACATTTTCTGACAATAAGAAATAGGCATTTTTCCATCAAATGTATTGTGATCAGATATATTGTGTGTTGTCTGCGGTGCGGATATTTCATGCTTATGACTGTGACGAATTACACTGGCAATCTGTGCAATGGTTGGATTTGCAAACAGCTGATGCATACTGAAATGATTGGTTAAAATATTTCTTATGGAAGCGGTTATTTTAACGGCCAAGAGTGAGTGACCACCAAGCGAGAAGAAATTATCATAAATACCAATTTGATTGATTTTTAGATGTTCTTGCCATAACTGACAGAGTTTTTCCTCGATTTCATCTCTCGGTGCGATATAAGCCTGACGACGTAAATCATTTTCATTCGGAATAGGTAACGCTTTTTTATCCACTTTATTGTTCAAATTCAGTGGAATACGTTCCAATGGGATATAGAGACTGGGCACCATATAATCCGGCAGTTGTTTTTTCAAGGCGGATTCCAGTAGCTCTGCGAGTTCTCCACTAATAGCAGGAAGTTGCGGATAATTAGCTAGATGCGTTTGGCTGTAATCTGAGCGCGCCTGCACTTGAGGTAATTCACCTCGGCTGAAAATCACATCCAGTAAATCAGGCTGCTGCTGTGACCATGTAAGTTCACACTGGTAACCGCACTGTTCCGCATATTGAAGTAAGGATTCGAGTGCCAAAACTTGCTCTGCGGCTTCTGGAGAAAAACCGCTAGCCTCTTTTGATAGAAAAACAATCTGATTAGATGACCAATGGCGTAGCCCTTCTGCTAAATCAAAATCATCTTTGATGCGGGCATTAGGAATACCAGAGACACCAAATGTATCGAATTTCCCTGTCTCTAACACATTACAGAGATCTTCAATAGAATTAAAATCGCACCAAGTTACGGGTAAATTGCAACATAATTCCGCATTTTTATCGCACTTATGTAATATCACTTCATAACGATAGCGCAACATTTCATTGTCGCCAACACCACGTTTAACCAAAATATCCACTCTGCCAATTTCAGGGTAACGCGTCGGCAATTGTGCAAAATAAGTTGGACTCAGTAAAAACTCTTTTTCTTTCTGTAAACGTTGTTGAATACGGTTTGCCAGCATACCCACCGAAATACGTTGCCCATTCAGGCGATTTTTCTCGATAGCTGTTATATGTGCAGTTAACAAATCTAAGTTACGGATATCTCCTAGCAGAATTTTTCCCCCGGTTTTAACCGCGGGTAATAACTGGGTAATGACTTTTTCCAGATATTGAATATTGGGGAAGTATTGAACAACGGAATGCATCACAACGGTATCGAACTGATCAGGCGTGATTGTGCCTAAATTCAGTGCATCTCCCCTAATTAGCTCCACGTGTGACCAGCCACGCTGTTGTAGAATTTTCTGGTGCCGTGTCAATATCTCCGCTGAAATATCCGTAGCCAATACTGATTCGCACCGTTCAGCATAGCGATACAACAATAAGCCCGATCCACAGCCGATTTCCAATAAGCTGCTGGGGTGCAGGGATTCAATCCGCTGCATGGTACCTGCCCGCCATTCTTCCATTTGGTCCAATGCAATCGGCTGTTCGGTATAATTATTTATCCAACCATCAAAATCATTCTTGTCATCACTCTTATCAAGAGTATCGGTAGCAATATGTGCTGTTATTTCCCGCCGATACTGACCATCAAAGATCTCTGTCCAGCTTTCAAGGTAATCTGCATTAAAAGCGGCTGCTTTCTCTGCCAGCCAATTGGTACTCGGGCAAACATAAGCAATGAGTTTCCTGTCCTCATTGTCATGACCATCAGCGATCACGACAGCATTACTTAAAATCTCCTGCCCCGCCAACACCGACTCGATTTCCCCCAATTCAATACGATGGCTGCGGATTTTGACCTGCGAATCCCGGCGGCCAATGAATTCCAACTCACCTTCCGGCGTCCAGCGTACTAAATCACCTGTACAGTAAAGTCGATCTGCCGGATTAGTGCTGAAAGGATCTCGGATAAACTGTTTTTCCGTGATATCCGGTGCATTCCGGTAACCGCGTGCCAGTTGAATGCCACCGATATGCAGTTCCCCGACAGCCCCAAAAGGCACCAGATTACCGTCGGAATTTAGAATACGCATCACGGTATTCGGCAACGGTTTTCCAATTGTCACTCGCTTATTTGCTGTTAATAAGGCGGAGGTCACAATCGAAGTACACTCTGTTGGGCCATAAACGTTAAATAGCTTTCTGCCCTGCGACCACTGCGCGACAATATGCGGCGCCACAGCTTCCCCTGCCAATAACAAGGTTGAAACTGTGCGCCATTTGTTGAAATCCAGATGAGGCAACAACGCCGGCGGGAGTACGGCATAGGTAATGTGGTGTTTTTCAACCATCTCATCCAACCACTCAGGCGAACGACGATGTGTTTCTGAAATCAAATACAATATGGCGCCATAGGCCAGGGTCATTGCCATTTCCAACACTGCAGCATCAAAGCTCCAGGAAGCAAACTGCAACCCGCGAATATCAGCATCCGCACCAAATAATGTGGCTTGTGCTTGTGCCAGATTCACCCAACCCTTGTGCTCCAGCATTGCTCCTTTGGGTCGGCCAGTAGAACCCGAGGTATAAATGACATAGGCCAGATGATTTTCTGTCAGGGGCACTGAACGATGAACAACATTGCCTGTGGGCAGGTTTTGCACATGTGACTGTACCGTTTTGGCATCCAGACAGATAACGCGTTGCTGGCTGATAGGCAATTTATCAACCAGCGGTGTTTCGGTCAGGATAAACTCCGCTCCGCTGTGCTCCAGCATGTATTGCAGGCGGGCCTGCGGATAACTGGCATCCAAAGGCACATAAGCGCCACCAGCTTTGAGAATACCCAGCAGTGCAACCACCGTTTGCAACGACCGAGGCAGGCAAACTGCCACCAGAATATCTGGCTGGATACCCTGCTCAATCAGGTAATGCGCCAACTGATTGGCCTGAGCATTAACCGCCTGATAACTTAAAGCCTCTTCACCAAAAACCAGCGCGGTTTTTTCAGGATTCAGTGCCACCTGTTCTTCAAACAGCTCGTGGAAGCACCCATGTGGGTGATGGTTCTGTGGCCCATTTAATTCATGCAGTAAGGTATGCTTTTCAGCTTCTGCCAATAATGGCAGTTCATGAATGGAGGGCTCTTTATTGACTGAATCATCTGTCATCACTTCAACAATGCCAGAAAGCAAGGTGTCGTAATTGGCGATAAATCTTTCAATAGTACGACTATCGAACAGACTGGTATTTGAAATCCATACTATAGATAATTCGCCTGTCCGTTCTTCTTCAAAAATATGGACTTCCAAATCAAACCGAGTTGTTCTAAATAAATTATCCCCGAGTTCAATAACATCATCCTGTCCCAGTATTGTGTCACGTTGGTTATTCTGTACTGCAAACATGATTTGGAAGATAGGATTATGGTTTAGGTTCCGTTCCGGGCTGAGCGTTTCCACCAACATCTCAAACGGCAAAGCTTGATGTTCATAAGCATCCAGAATGGTACGGCTGTTTTGTTTTAATAATTCACTGAACGTCGGCTGACCAGATAAATCTGTCCTGATAACCAATGAATTAACAAAAAAACCGATCAGAGGTTCAATATCAGGATGTTGTCTGCCGGCAATGGCTGTTCCAACCAGAATATCTTTTTCATTACTATAGCGACTCAGTAATACGGTAAAAGCCGTTTCCAGGAACATAAATAGTGTAACGTTATGTTTGGTACATAATGCTCTGATTGCTTGAGTAAGATGTACTGAAATACGCTGTAGATGAAGCCGTCCTTCGATATTTTGTTTTTCCGAACGAGGATTATCCAGCGGCATACGGTGGACTAGTGAAATTCCGGCTAACTGATTCTGCCAATATGTTAGCTGTTTTTTCAGCACATCATCTTGCAGCCAACCCTGTTGCCACTGAGCATAATCGGTATATTGAATTCTTAGCCGCGGTAGCGGATTTTCCTTACCCAGGCAATAAGCTTTGTATAGCGTGAAAAATTCATGGAGAAATATTGCCATCGACCAACCATCGAAGGCGATATGATGTATCGTATAAATAATAAGATAATCATCTGCTGCCAATTTTATTAACCTAATGCGCAGCATCAGATCAGTATTAAGGTTGAAAATGAGATTTTCTTCTTCCTTACTAATGTGTTTTACCTGATCGTTTTTCTCAGTTTCAGCTAACGCTGATAAATCATGATGTGTAATCGGTAAATCGAAATCCGTGGCAACAAATTGCCGTGGTTCGTTATTGATAATTTTAAAATAGGTACGCAAAACTTCATGGCGTTCAAGTAATGATTTAATGGCCGCCTCAAACGCCTCTATGTTAATGGATTCCCGCAGCCTGAAATCCCCCATACAGTTATACTGACGACTGCCGCCATCCAGTTGATCAATAAACCATAGTCGTTGTTGAGCAAATGAAAGAGGATAATGCTCTGCTTTACCATCACGCTGAATATCTTGTAAAAAATGATGCGTTTTAGTTTGCTCTTCTGAATCTAACTGGTTCAGAAAATCAATCAACTCCTGTTTATGCCATTTCCATTCACTGAGCAAGTCTGGTGAAATACTGCTGTGGCTGGTTTCATATTGTAAACGGTTATCAGTAACGAACAGAGTAATTCCCTGCTCTAAAGCTTCATTGACAATTCGCGCGGCATTTCTCATATCTCACCCTTCAATAGTTCTTGCGCTGTCTCTTTCCCAGCCTGGAAATGTTTTCTCTTTTCTTTGATAAGATGAATAGTGACCACCTGTGATAGCTGCTCAAGTGTCGGGTGTTCAAAAACACTTCTCAACGGAACTTCTATTTCTAATTCGTTACGTATTGAACTAATAAGGCGGGTTGCTTGAAGTGAATGTCCACCCAAGGTGAAGAAATTGTCATAGATGCCTACTTGACTGATATTCAATAACCGCTTCCATAACTGACCGATCTTAATTTCTATTTCATTTCTTGGCGCCACATAGTTTTGTCGGCGTAAATCGTCTTCATTGGGGATCGGTAATGCTTTTTTATCCACTTTATTATTTAACGTGAGTGGCATTCGTTCCAAAGGAATATAAAGACCAGGAACCATATATTCTGGCAATTGCTGTTTCAGTACGGATTCGAGTAATTCTGAAAGTTCCCCACTAATGGCGGAAATTTGTGGATAATTAGCTAAATGGGTTTGATTATAGTCAGTACGTGCCTGTACAGGTGGTAGCTCTCCTCGACTAAAAATTACATCCAGCAAATCAGGTTGCTGTTGTGACCACGTGACACCGCATTGATAACCACATTGTTCAGCGTATTGCAGTAAGGATTCAAATTCCTGAACCTGTTGTAACGCTTGTGGGGAGAAACTGCCGGCATTTGCTGGTGGCGTCATCATCTGATGAGCTGACCAATGACGCAACCCTTCTGCCAAAGTGAGGTCATCTTTAATTCTGGCGTTGGGGATACCTGAGACACCCAATATATCTTCTGTGCCCATCTGTAACAAATTACGCAAACTTTCAAAAGAATCGAAATTATGCCAATTTAACAACCACTCATTACCAGATTGGGTATTTTCATCTCTTTTGTGCAATATCACATCGTAACGATAACGTAACATTTCATTGTCGCCGATGCCACGTTTAACCAAAATATCAACCCGGCCAATGTCAGGGTAACGCTCCGGTAATTGGGCAAAATAAGTTGGACTGAGTAAAAACTCGGGTTCTTGTTGTAAACGCCGCTGAATACGGTTCGCTAGCGTCCCTACTTGAATACGCTGCCCGTTAAGGTGACTTTGCTCTATCGCTGTAGCATGGGCGGTTAATAGATCTAAGTTGCGGATATCTCCCAGCAAAATTTTCCCACCCGCTTCAACTGCCGGTATTAACTGTTCAAATACTTTTTCCAGATATTGAACATTAGGGAAATATTGGACAACAGAGTTAACCACGACAGTATCAAATTCATCAGCATGCAATGTTCCTAAGTTGAGTGCATCTCCTCTTCTGAGCTGCACATGTGACCAGCCACGTTGTTGCAGAATATGTTGATGCCGATTTAACACCTCAGCCGAAATATCGGTCGCCACCACTGATTCGCACCATTCAGCATAGCGATACAACAATAATCCGGTACCACAACCAATTTCCAGTAAGTGATGAGGATGCAGGGCTTTAATCCTGTGCATGATCCCTGCTAACCATTCCCCCATTTGCTCAAGGGCAATCGGCTGTTCAGTATAGCTGTTCATCCAACCACCGAAATCACTGTCTAATGCGACTACATCACCTTGCTGAGTACTCCCTTTTTGAGTCCTAGCCGTTGTAGGTTGACGGTATTGCTCATCAAAAATTTCTGTCCAGTTCTCAACGCTGCTTGCATTAAATTCAACCGCTTTTTCACCTAACCACTCTGTACTTGGGCAGACATACGCAATAAGTTTTTTATCTTCATCTTGACCATAAGCAATCACAACCGCACTACTTAAAGCATCATGCCCGGACAAAACTGTCTCAATTTCACCTAACTCTATACGGTGACTACGGATCTTAACCTGAGAGTCAACCCGGCCAATAAATTCCAACTGACCATCCGGTGTCCAGCGTACTAAATCGCCCGTTCGATAAAGCTTGTTTTCCCCGCCATCCGTTGAATGTGAGCTGAATGGATCACGGATAAACTGCTTTGCTGTGATTTCCGGTGAGTTTCGGTAACCGCGTGCTAACTGAACGCCGCCAATATACAGTTCCCCGATAACGCCCATCGGCGCCAAATGACCTTCCGGATCAAGAATACGCATCACAACGTTAGGCAAAGGTTTTCCAATCGTAATCTTTTCGTCAGTGAGTAAAGCGGTGGTGACAATGGATGTACATTCTGTCGGGCCATATACGTTGAACAGCTTTCTATTCTGTGACCAACGAACAGCAATCTGTGGTGGTACTGCTTCACCCGCCAAAAGCAAGGTTGAAACCGAACGCCATTGGTTAAAATTCAGATGAGGAAGCAGGGCTGGCGGTAGTACAGCATGGGTTATCTGATGTTTTTCAACCACTTCATCCAACAATTCAGGGGAACGCCGTTGAGTTTCGGAAATCAAATACAGTGTTGCGCCATAGGCCAAGGTCATAGATATCTCTAAGATCATGGCGTCAAAACTCCAAGAGGCAAACTGCAACCCCCGACAATGTGAGTCAATGCCAAATAAATTTGCTTGCGAGAATGCCAGATTAACCCACCCTCTATGTTCCAGCATTACCCCTTTCGGTTTACCGGTAGAGCCGGAAGTATAAATCACATAAGCCAGATGATTTTCTGTGAGCGGAAGTGAGCGCTGAGTAATATTATCCGTAGGTCTATGTTGTAGCTGAGACTGTACTACCTCTGTATCCAGACAAATCACTTTCTGCTGGCTGATTGGCAATTTTTCAACGAGGTGAGTTTCGGTCAGGATGAATTCGACTTCACTGTGATCCAACATATATTGGAGGCGGGCTTTCGGATAACTGGGGTCTAATGGTACATAAGCGCCACCCGCTTTAAGAATACCCAATAATGCCACAACTGCTTGCAATGACCTTGGTATGCAAAGTGCAACCAACGTGTCCGGTATGATCCCCTGTTCAAGCAGATAGTGTGCCAATTGGTTAGCTTGTTCATTTAATGAGTGATAGCTCAGGGTGTCATCGCCAAAAATCAGTGCATTTTTTTCAGGGTGTTGTGATACCCGCTGTTCGAAGAGTTCATGGAAACATTTTCCGGTCGGGTAAGGAATTTGTGGCCCGCCCCATTCATGCAGTAAGGTATTCCGTTCAGCATCCGCCAATAATGGAAGGTCATGAACAGACGGTTCGCTGATACCCACATGATGCTTCATCACGTCAACAATATTGGTCAGCAAAATTCCGTAATTGGCGATTAATCTGTTAATGGTCGCATTTCTGAACAGGCTGGTGTCAGAGATCCACCCAATGGATAACTCACCTTCGTCCTCTTCATAGATATGGACTTCCAAATCAAATCGGGTAGTCAGCAGGGAACGTTCTTTAGATGTCACAATACTATCCTGCTCCAGCGTTGTATCCCGTTGATTATTCTGTACTGCAAACATGATCTGAAAAATAGGATTATAATTTAAATTCCGTTCTGGACTGATTTTCTCCACCAGCATCTCAAAAGGCAGGTCTTGGTGTGCATAAGCATCCAGGATTGCACGACTATTTTGTTTCAATAGTTCACTGAATGTCGGCTGACCGGATAAATCCGTTCTTATCACCAGAGAATTGACGAAAAATCCAATCAAAGACTCAGTGTCACGATGTCTTCGTCCTGCAAGTGGCATGCCAACCAGAATATCCTTTTCACTACTGTAACGACTCAACAACACAGCAAAAGCTGTTTCCAGAAACATAAATAACGTCACTTCATGTTTGGCGCACAGTGCTCGTATTTCTTGGGTCAACGCTTTTGAAATACGTTGTGGATGAACATTCCCTTCAAAATTTTGTTTCTCTGGCCGGGGATTATCCAGCGGGAAACGGTGAAGTGGAGAAATACCTGATAACTGGTTTTGCCAGTAATCCAATTGTTTTTCCAGAATATCCCCTTGCAGCCAATCCCGTTGCCATTGGGAATAATCGGTATATTGAACGGGTAATGGCGGCAGAGGATTACCCTCGCCTTGGCAATAAGCACGATATAATGTCAGCAACTCACTGATAAAGATTGCCAGCGACCAGCCATCACAGGCGATATGATGAATCGTATAGAGAATGAAATAATCATCATCTGCTAATTTTAGCAACCGAATACGCAGCATCAGGTCAGTGCTGAGATTAACAGCTTGTTTCCACTCCTGCTCACCGAGTTGTTTAAGCTGTTGTTGCTGCTCAAATTCTGAAAGCGTGGACAGATCATGGATGGTAATCGGCAAATCATAAGAGGTCGCGATAACCTGCCGTGGCTCATTATCAATAATTTTGAAATAAGTACGCAGCGATTCATGACGTTCAAGCAATGTTGCTATAGCCGCCTCAAAAGCTTTCAGATTGAGTGACTCTCTCAGCCTGAAATCACCGGTGCAGTTATACTGCGGACTGCCTTCGGTGAGTTGATCGATTAACCACAAACGCTGTTGAGCAAATGAAAGTGGGTAATGTTCCGCACGCTCATAACGCGGAATACCTTGCAGTCGGAGAGTGTCCGTATCCTCTTCTGAATCGATTTGCTTCAGGAAATCAATCAACTCTTGTTTATATTGTTTCCATTCACTCAGCAGTTCCGGCGGAATGCTGTTTCGGCTGGTTTTATATTTCAGTTTGTTATCAATCACAAACAGAGTAATCCCTTGATTTAAAGCTTCATTGATAATTTGTGCCGCATTTTTCATATATCACCTTCCAATAGTTCCTGTGTTGTCTCTTGCCCAGCCTGGAGATGTTTGCTCTTTTCTTTAACCTGATGAATCGTGGCGATTCGTGCTAATCGCTCAAGTGTTGGATGCTTAAAGACACTGCTCAACGGTATTTCAATGTTTAGATCATTGCGTATTAAGCTGATAAGGCGGGTTGCCTGAAGAGAGTGACCACCCAACATGAAAAAATTGTCATAAATGCTGACTTGACTCACGCCCAACACTTCTTGCCATAACTGGCTAATTTTTCTCTCCACTTCATTTCTTGGCGCGACATAACTTTGTTGGCGGAAATCATTTTCATCTGGAATAGGCAATGCTTTTTTGTCCACTTTGTTATTTAACGAGAGTGGCATTCGCTCCAGCGGAATATAAAGGCTTGGAACCATGTATTCTGGTAATTGTTTTTTCAGCGCTGATTCAAGTAGATCAGAAAGTTCAGCTTTAATATCGGAGGATTGAGAAGCGTTGTCGGTATTAAATTTCAGCCCTTTTTTATCCAGCCAATCTTTGGTTGGACAAACATAGGCAATCAATCTTTTATCGTTCCCATAAGTAATAACCGCAGCACTGCTTAAGGCGTCATGTCCGACCAATGTAGTTTCGATTTCTCCCAACTCAATCCTAAATCCTCTAATCTTGACTTGAGAGTCAATCCGGTCAATAAATTCCACACTACCATCAGGTAACCAACGGGCTAAATCTCCGGTTCGGTATAAACGTTGGGATTGGGATTTGTCCGTCAAATCAGTCATAAATTTCGTTGCGTTTGTTTCAGGAGAATTCAAATACCCGCGTGCCAGTTGGATACCGCCAATACATAACTCCCCCGTAACACCAATAGGAACTAAATTGCCTGATGGATCAAGAATACGGATAACGGTATTAGGCAATGGTTTCCCAATCGTAATTTTGTCATCCGTTAATAAGCCGGAAGTCACAATGGCAGTACACTCTGTCGGGCCATATACGTTAAACAATTTTCGATTCTGTGACCAACGAACAGCTACCTGTGGTGGTACCGCTTCCCCCGCTAAAAGTAAGGTTGAAACGGAACGCCATTTATTAAAATCCAAGTACGGCAATAAAGCAGGAGGTAATACAGCATGGGTAATCTGATGTTTGTCAACTAACTCACCCAAATATTCAGGGCTATGCTGTTGAGTTTCTGAAATTAAATAAAGTGCGGCTCCATATGCCAGTGTCATCGATATTTCTAAGATCATGGCGTCAAAGCTCCAGGAAGCGAACTGCAATCCCCGGCTATATGAATCAACACCAAATAAACCCGCCTGTGAAAGTGCCAGATTTACCCACCCCTTATGTTCCAACAAAACCCCTTTCGGTTTACCGGTAGAACCAGAGGTATAAATGACATAAGCCAGATTATTTTCCGTTAGTGGGAATGGGCGTTCAGTGATATTGCCCGTAAGCATGTGCTGCAATTGTGATTGTATTGTCTCCGTATCCAAACAGACGACTTTCTGCTGGCTGATTGGGAGTTTTTCTATCAGATTTGTTTCAGTCAGAATGAACTCAGCTTCGCTGTGTTCCAACATATATTGAAGACGGGATTTCGGATAACTGGGATCTAACGGCAAATAAGCCCCGCCTGCTTTAATAATTCCCAGTAGCGCGACTACAGCGCGTATTGAACGAGGAATACAGAGCGCGACCAATGTTTCTGGTTTGATCTTTTGTTCTATCAAATAATGAGCGAGCTGGTTAGCTTGTTTATTTAGCTCCTGATAACTTAATGAATTGCCGTCAAAAATAACGGCGGTGTTTTCAGGATGCCGGGCAGCTTGTTCTTCAAACAGTTCATGAAAACAGCCGCCATGCTGGTTATGATCCTGTGGGCTATTCCATTCATGTAATAAAGTGTGTATTTCAGCCTCTGCTAATAATGGAATGTCATGGACAGAAGGTTCCTTGTGTATTAGATCGGAGCTAATACATGGCTTCATGACACTAACAATATTAGCAAGCAAGGTTTCATAATTGGCGAGTAATCTTTCAATAGTCATCTTGTTAAACAAGCTGCTGTCATAAACCCATAAAAGGGATAATCCTCCCTCTTCTTCTTCATAAATATGAATTTCCAAATCAAATCGGACTTTCAAAAGCAAACGCTCTTCAAACTCAATATTATTATCCCGTACCAGTGCCATATCACACTGAGTATTCTCCAAAGTAAAAGCGATTTGGAATATAGGGTTATAATTTAAGTTTCGTCCCGGGCTTATTTTTTCTACCAGCATTTGAAATGGCAAATCTTGATGTGCATAAGCATCCAAGATAGTACGACTGTTCTGCTTTAATAACTCACTGAAAGTAGGCTGGCCGGATAAATCCGTTCTGATCACCAGAGAGTTAACAAAAAAGCCAATCAGAGGCTCAATATCATGGTGTCTTCTCCCTGCGAGTGGTGTTCCAACCAAAATGTCTTTTTCATTACTGTAACGACTCAACAATACGGCAAAGGCTGTCTCCAGAAACATGAATAATGTGACTTCATGTTGGTGACATAATGCGCTTATTTCTTGTGTCAAATCCTTTGAAATACGTTGATCATTAAGATGTCCCTCAAAACTCTGTTTCTCTGGTCGTGGGTTATCCAGTGGAAAACGGTGAAGTGGAGAAATACCTGATAACTGGGTTTGCCAATAATCCAGTTGTTTTTTCAGAATATCGCCTTGCAGCCAATTTCGTTGCCATTGAGCATAATCGGTATATTGGATTTTAAGTGGCGGTAATGGGGCTATTTCTCCTTTACTATACGCGCGATATAAGGTGATAAGTTCATTGACAAAGATTTCTATTGACCAGCTATCGCAAGCAATATGGTGAATGGTATAGATAATCACATAATCATCTTCGGCCAGCTTTATCAGGCGAATACGTAACATCAAATCAGTACTGAGGTTAAAAACCAAGTTATCTTCTTCTTTATTGAATCTTTTGACTTGAGATTCTTGCTCAGTTTCAGAGAATGCAGTCAGATCATATAATGTAATAGGTAAATCATAGGAATGTGTTATGACTTGCCGTGGCTCATTATCAATAATTTTAATACGGGTACGTAACGCCTCATGACGCTCAAGCAACATTTTTACAGCCGCCTTAAAAGCGTTGAAATTAAGTTGCTCCCGTAATCTCAAATATCCGGGACAATTATATTGAGGGCTACCTTCGGTAAGTTGATCGATAAACCACAAGCGTTGCTGAGCAAATGAGAGTGGATAATGTTCTGCATTGCCATCACGTTGGATATTCTGTAACTGATATGTTTGAATTTCTTCTTTTTCATCGATCTGGTTCAGGAAGTCGATCAACTCTTGTTTATAATTTTTCCATTCACTGAATAATTCAGCAGGAATACTATCACGGCTAGTTTCGTATTGTAATCGGTTATCAGCAACAAACAGAGTAATTCCTTGATTTAAAGCCTCATTCACAATTTGCGCTGCATTTTTCATATATCTCCTCGAAAATATAATATCAGATTATTTACACACGTGATTATTTATTATATTCGTAATTGTAAAATAAAAAATTTCTAATCATGTTAGCATATAGGAATCGAAAACTATTAGCGACGCTGTTTGATTTTATTATCAAAACAGAGGAAAAATAAATAACTCTTCATAATTATGACACGCCCCATTTTATTACTCTCGGTTATTCCTATAGGAAAATGAATTCAAAAACACTTTCACTTTTTCGAGCCACTACCACATATACTGTCAGCAGTGATTTCGTATCACCATTTCATACAGTGATTGCCACAGGCGCTCAATTTTATTCAGTCAAAAATAATAAACAGGTAAAATAATAGGTTAAATTTAGGATGACGGGGCTGCCAATCACTGCCCCACCGGTTTTTATGAATACGATAATTATCCAAAATTAACGTTAAGGTTTCAGCGGGACAATCTTGGCGTTCAAGCTCTTTCAATACACTGATAAATAATCGATAATTCTTATTTAACCCACCAATATATTTCAGGTTTGCAATTGAACGACTGATCCCCTGAAAAATAAAACCTAAACATCCCATTAGGTATCTCACCAATTTCAACTAATATTTCGGTAATTTTTCCAGGGTATTTAATTAATTTCTTAATATTAGTTATTACCTATATAGCCAATATTACTCAAAAAATCATCGGGAATAATTGTCCCTTTCAATGCCGAAAAAATCATCCCAGTCGGGTGGATTACGGAGTAATATTACATCTCCGGTCTCAAAATCCTGCCGAATAAAAATTTTATCAGGGTCAAACTAATAAGCCGCAGGCAAACACACCGCTTGATTCCTCCCATTAATAAACAATTTCGCGACAATATCAAAACAGATGACAGATATTGGTACATGACCAAACATGATGTTATAAAGCTATCAATTTAACGGTAAGTAATAAATTCGTTGTCCTTCAAAAAAATTCCCTATTTCACTTGACCCGTATCAAGGATACGAGTATATATTTTCATAAATTTTATTTATGTATACCCAATAGATTTCAAGATGGATCGCGACGGCAAAGGAGCGCAGCCAACAAAGCAGCAACTTGAAAGATAACAGGTATAAACCAGAAAATATGAAGGAGAGAGGATGAGTAACGCGATCAAAGAAATAAGTGATGCTAATATTGCATATGCAGCAACTTTTGACGATGACAAAAAAAACCTTGGTTTACCTGCTGTCAGACGATTTGCCATATTGACTTGTATGGATGCCAGATTAGACCCAGCAAAATTTGCAGGTTTATCTGAAGGTGATGCCCATATTATTCGTAACGCGGGCGGAAGAGCCAGTGATGATGCCATTCGTTCACTTATTATTTCTTACAAACTTTTCGGAACAAAAGAGTTGTTTGTCATCCATCATACTCATTGTGGGATGGAACTTTTTACAGACAACATCATGGGTGATTTACTGGAAAGCAGCCTGGAAAGTGTCATCATGACGGATGAGGGATTTAAAGAAGTCGGCACCAGCGCCGGTTCACCTGAGGGAAAATATATCAAATGGCTCACCATTGACAATCAAGTTAATAGTTTAATCGAAGATATTCACCGTATTCGTACTCACCCCCTCGTACCCGCAAGTATCGCCATATATGGGTACATCTATGATGTGAAGTCAGGAAAATTAATTGAGGTTCCTGAAGCAACAAGCCTTGCAAATGCAGAGTCGTAAATTAAACTTATTGGTATATCGTCATCATTGAAAGATGTTTGATTTACGATAGGCTTATGTGATTTACTCCCCACGCTCAATCATAAGTGATTAGCGTGGGGTTTATTATCAGTGATTCTATATTCTGCTTATTTTATTGCTATAAACATTTAAAAATTCGAGTGCTGAAATATTAAATTTTTTATATAAAGGGGAGTTAACCCAATAAATTCAGATTTTCAAAAAGATAATTAACTGCGCTTAATTGAAGCCCATTAACCATTAATAAAGAGTTAAAAATTAATCAATGCAAAAAAAATAATATTATCCGAAAAGATAGGTATTTAAACACTTTCTTGCTATTATTTTATGCATAAAATCCTAAAAATCACATAATAAAAAATGGATACAATAGTTAATCTGGTAGGATTTAATCCCTGAAAAAGTTTATTATCCGTGAAAATATAAAGGGGTATTTACAGGGTCATATAATCGCGAAAATCCTTTTCATCACTTACTCAATCTCTATTTTTTAAAGCCAGGTTTGCCGTTTTTAGCTCGCCATTCTTTTATAGTTTTTAAAATTCCCTCCGGGGAATCATCCTCTCCATTTTTGGGATAATATCTTTAGAAATCATATAGGAACATTCTGAAAATTGCGGATTTTATCGTCGAAAATGCATGCAATAACTTATGATTCGTAATGCATTAAATACAAATTTTTAATAAAAGAGCCAACAAAGGAAGAGTGAGCAAGATAAAACTGATTCTGTAGAGCGGGCATTATGTCTGACGAAATAAACGGTCAGACCAAACACAATAGATTGAAGAAAGCATCAACAAGACACTTTTAGAAATACAAAAATAAAGCGCTGACCCAAGGATCAGCACTTCACCATTATTTATCTCATCAGATATTTATTATTGACCAAACATCTCCCGCAACCAGCCCGGTGCTTGTTCTTGTTGCTGAACAGGTTCTGACACGGCTGCTTGCTGGCACAAGCTCTGTGGATCATAAGTCCAAACCGGTAATGTTCTCCAACCACTGCCACTACAGTTGAAACTGCCATCTTCGTTAACCGCCATATCCACAATCCCTTCTGGAGGCATATTGTTCAACATCAACGGGGGTTGATTTTCCAGATAACGACGATACACATTTAATGCCCCGGTAGCGCCGGTCAGATTAGTCGGTTCATTGTTATCCCGACCAACCCATGAAATCACCACTTCTTTGCCATCAATACCGGCAAACCAGCTATCACGCAGGTCATTAGTTGTGCCTGTTTTACCGGCTAAATTATAACGACCAAACTTAGCCGCCAGAGAACGAGAGGTCCCCCTCGCCACAACCTGCTGCATACCATACAGCGTCAGATAAGCCGCTTGAGCAGGTACCGTCCGTTCAGCTTGCGGGTAACTCTGATATATCACCGTGCCTTCTTCCGTGATGACTGAACGTAACGCGGAAAGCGTCGCACGGTTGCCGCCGCTCGTCATGGTCTGGTATTCCTGAGCCACTTCCAGCGGTGTCAGGCTGAGAGAACCCAGTAACATGGCCGGAACCTGATGAATCACTTCTTCCGGAACCCCAAGCCGGACCAGGGTATTACTGACATGATCAAGACCCACAGCTAATCCAAGATTCACCGTCGGAATATTGATTGAACTCGCCAGCGCATCGACTAACATAACTCGCCCACGGAAACGACGGTCATAATTTCTCGGCTCCCACGCCTTACTGTTAGGCTGTTTTACCGTAAGCGGTTCATCTGCCAGCCAGGTATTTAACCGATATTGATCAGGTTCACTCAACGCCGCCAGATAAGTAGAGGGTTTTGCCAACGAACCAATTGAGCGACGTGCCATCAGCGCCCGG
Organism: Photorhabdus heterorhabditis; assembly: GCF_018448905.1. Classification (GTDB taxonomy): domain Bacteria; phylum Pseudomonadota; class Gammaproteobacteria; order Enterobacterales; family Enterobacteriaceae; genus Photorhabdus; species Photorhabdus heterorhabditis. The sequence goes on from NZ_RCWA01000010.1 coordinate 18,369, forward strand.
TTAAATCCCGCATACTGTGGTTGAGAACCACCGACCATTGCCCTGATTTCACCACTAATACGATCGACAATCACCATTGCCCCTTCAAGATCAGTAATCTTGCGGGTTTTTCTCAAGTTGGCAATCCCTTCTTCCACCGCATTTTCTGCCGCATCTTGGGATACCGGGTCCAGAGTAGTAAAGATTTTTACACCGGACAGATCATTCACTTTATCGCCCAGTTTGTCCTGTAATTCCTTTCGAACTAATTGCATAAACGCAGGTTGTGGGGTAATCACTCCACTTTTCGGTTTTACGCCCAATGGGCGAGCACTCAGTAACTTATAAAGATCTTCGTCAATAATTTGCTGATTTTGTAAAAGCTTGAGCACTACATTACGACGTTGAAGAGCTAATTTAGGATTACGCCACGGGTTATAAAGTGAAGCCCCTTTTACCATACCCACCAGCAATGCTTGCTGATCCAAACTTAATTCATCCACCGGGCGACCAAAATAATAGAGGCTCGCCAGTGGGAATCCTCGGATCTGCTCATCACCACTTTGACCTAAAAACACCTCATTCAGATACAATTCGAGAATCCGATCTTTGCTATAGCGGTAATCCATCAGAAGCGCCATGTACGCTTCATTCGCTTTACGCACTAAAGTACGTTCATTGGTCAGGAATAAATTTTTGACCAATTGTTGCGTTAGGGTACTTCCCCCCTGAACGGTACGTCCTGCAACCAGGTTAGCCAACACCGCACGCCCAATAGAAAGAATACGGATACCATCATGTTGATAGAAATAGCGGTCTTCTGTTGCCAGTAAGGTATTAACCAGTAAATCTGGGAAGCCAGAACGGGGCACGAACAACCGCTGTTCGCCATTGGGTGACTGCAACATGGTAATCAGCTTCGGATCAAGGCGGAAGAAACCAAACTGACGTTGGTTTTCTATATTTTTGATCTCTGCCAGACGATTATCACTGAAAGTCAACAGAGCATGGATCTGCCCTTCTTTACTGTCAGGGAAATCAAACGGACGACGCAGCATTTCAATGGTTTCACCTCTGACAGAAAACTCACCTGGACGCGTGATTTTCGTCACCTGACGATACTGCATTCCTTCCAACAGATGTACCATCTCTTTTTTACTGTAGTTCATGCCCGGTTCAAGGTTAACCATCCGGCCATAAACTGCTGCTGGCAATTCCCAGACTTTTCCGTCAATGCGATCACGGATTTTGCCATCCAGATAGACTCCATATCCCCCCAGTAATACCGCAAAAACAAGAAATATTTTGAATAACAACCAGAACCAACGCCACTTTTTCTTAGGTGGACGAGCATTTTTTCCTTTCTTTGTCATGGGTTGGTCCTCTTCATCATCGTAGTCGTCATCTTCTTCATAACCATCATCATAATCATCTAACAGATACCGTCTTTTCAATGACGGTTTACGACGGGATACAGATTTTTTGCCTTTACGTCCGATTGGTTGACGATCTTCACCAGACATTCCAAAATTCTCCAAAACCATTTAGATGCTGAATAATGGGTATTCATATTCCTTTCTTTTAATGAATTTATTCACCTACAAGAAAGTTGTTAAATTCTACTGCGAATATTTTTTTACCCGCCGGGTTGGTGCGGTATTTGCCGGATCATCCGGCCATAAATGTTTTGGGTAACGCCCTTTCATCTCTTTTTGCACTTCCCGGTATGATCCTTGCCAAAAAGCAGCCAAGTCCTGCGTAATCTGCAATGGCCGCTGGGCCGGCGATAATAATTCAAGCACCAATATTACCCGTCCTTTTGCCAGAGATGGGCTTTGTTGCTCACCATACATTTCCTGCATCCTAACTGATAATACTGGTGGTTTATTATCAAAATAACGGATTACTATCCGACTGCCAGTAGCAACAGTGTAATAAACCGGCAGTTCATTATCCAGACACTGTCGCTGTTGCCAGTCCAATAAACTTTCCAGTGCTGGCAATAAATCAAGCTGTTTCAGCCCTTTCAAATCATGCACATTAGTCAGAAATGGCCTCAGCCAACGTTCAAGAGAAGCCATCAATGAATCATTATCTACATCAGGCCACTGTATTTCAGGCAACCATTTGGCCGCACATTGGATACGGGTACGAAGTTGAACAACCGCAGATGACCAATTCAGTTCATGTAATCCCTCACTGCGTAACCAGTTTAACAGAGCCTGTTGTAATTGCTCATCAGAAGGTTTTGCCAATAGCTGGGCTTTTACTGTCAAGCTGCCACATTGCAGCCGTTTCCATGCTCTTAATGTGCCTTTATTGTCATCCCATTCAACGACACTCTGCTCATTGAATAAATTCGGTTGTTGCCGTATCAGTTGTTCAATGTCCAGAGGACAAGCCAGTAAAATGCGGGCATCAGGGTTTTTGCTGCTTTGTAATAGTGAAGGAGCCACCAGCCACGATTCGTCAGATAATTTTTCTTTATCATCGATCATTGCCCCTAAACCATTTGCTAGTTGAAAGCGACCATGCTTATCTCGATTTTTAGCTATTCGGTCAGGAAAACCTTGAGCCAATAACATTGCGACTGCTCCACAGGCTGGCTCACCAAAATGACCACCGATATTTCTGACTAACTGCTTTGCTCGCCGTAACCACTGAGTCTGACGCTGCTCAACCCAATAAGTGATATCCAGCTGACCATCACGGGGAGGTTCCTCCAGAATCGCTGTCAGCATAGCGGCGGTGGCCAGCGTATCGGCTCCCTGCTCCGAACCGGCACATAACATAGCAGCCAGACGCGGATCACTACCAAATTCCGCCATTTTCCTGCCTCTGGAAGTCAGCTGACCATTATGATTTACCGCGCCTAACTGTAATAACAGCGATTTGGCTACCGCCAGTGCAGCGGTTGGCGGCTTATCCAACCAGTGCAGTTGGGAAGTATCATGACATCCCCACTGCAATAAAGAGAGCCATAAGCTACCGAGGCCAGCATTCAGTATTTCGGGTTCACTGTGCTCTGCGGCCCTTTCTGCCTGTTCCTGGCTGAATAGATGCCAACAAATTCCAGCTTCCAACCGTCCGGCTCGTCCAGCTCGTTGTGTCATAGAAGCCTGACTAATACGTTGTGTGATCAAACGGGTTAATCCGGTTTTTGGCTCAAAACGGGCCGTGCGTTCAAGGCCACTATCAACCACCAATCGAATACCTTCAATCGTTAAGCTAGTTTCTGCAATGTTAGTCGCCAAAACGACTTTACGGCGTCCAAGTGGTGAAGGTTCGATAGCTTTTTGCTGTTCAGCTAACGATAAGGCACCATATAACGGGCAGAGATCGGTATCTTCTGCCACTTTCCCGTGAAGAAATCCCAATACCCGCTGAATTTCCCCAATCCCCGGCAAAAACAATAACAAAGAACCCTGCTGTTGTTGGAGTAATCGCAATACAGTGGTAGCCACACTTTGCTCAAAAGGCTGATGAGCCGGTAAAGGGTGATAATTCCGGGTAATAGGAAAGCTCCGTCCTTCAGAAATAATCACCGGCGCATCAGGTAATAAAGAAGAGAGGCGCTGATTATCCAACGTCGCTGACATGATCAGAATCCGCAGATCATCCCGCAATCCTGCCTGTACATCCAGAAGCAATGCCAGCGCCAGATCAGCCTGTAAACTGCGCTCATGGAATTCATCCAGAATCACCAAAGAAACACCTTCCAGCATCGGGTCCTGCTGTAACATACGCGTCAAAATGCCTTCTGTTACCACTTCAAGACAGGTAGCCGTACTCACTTTGGTTTCTGAACGCATCCGGTAACCCACCGTCTGCCCAATATTTTCATTCAGTTGAGCAGCAAGACGGTTAGCAACACTACGAGCGGCAATCCGCCGTGGCTCTAACATAATGATACGCCCGGAAAAATCAGCTTTTTTCAGGATTTCCAATGGCAACCCCGTAGACTTTCCAGCCCCGGCAGGAGCATGCAACAGTACCTGTTGTGAGCTTTTCAACGCACTCAGGACAGGCTCGACGACCTCGTATACAGGCAATAAAGACACAAACACTCCATTAAAGAAAGTTAACTTTCAACCGCCGACATTGTAGCATTGCCTGTCTCAATCTTATGCCATCAGTCATTAAGGCGTTTTTATGAAATTCCATCCTCCGTTACAATCTGCCACGCTAATTCGTCGCTATAAACGTTTCCTGGCTGATGTCATCACACCAGAAGGCGAAACACTGACCATCCACTGTGCCAATACGGGCGCAATGACCGGCTGTGCAACACCGGGAGACACGGTTTGGTACTCCACATCTGACAATCCAAAGCGTAAATACCCCAACAGTTGGGAGTTGACAGAAACACAGGATGGTCACTGGATTTGCGTTAATACGCTCAGAGCGAATGATTTAGTGGCGGAAGCTATTAAACAAAATGCAATTTCAGAATTTTCTGAATACAAAAAAATCAGCAGGGAGGTAAAATATGGTGAAGAGCGCAGCCGGATAGATTTGCTATTGCAGGCAGAGCAGCAAGTCAACTGTTATATTGAAGTGAAATCAGTCACACTTCTTCAAAATAATTGTGGCTATTTCCCTGATGCAGTAACCACCCGTGGGCAGAAACACTTACGGGAATTGCAACACATAGTAGAACAAGGGCAAAGAGCTGTTCTGTTTTTTGCGGTCTTGCACTCTGGGATCAAACAGGTCGCGGCGGCTGCACACATTGATGATAATTATTCATCTCTTTTGGAACAAGCGCAAAACTCTGGGGTCGAAGTTATCTGTTACCAGGCCAATCTAACGGAAAAAGGGATGGTTTTAGGTGATAAATTAACTTTTATTCTAACTGGTTAATATATTGATTCACCTAATATATACCCTATGGATTTCAAAATGGATCACGACGGCAAGGGAGCAAATCCCCAGGAGCATAGCGAACTCTATGACCGGGGTGAGTGAGTGCAGTCAACAAAGAGGCAACTTGAAAGATAACGGGTATATACAGTCAGATTGTACAAGGTGTAAAGACATCCGATACGTTTGTCTTCACTCCATAGTGAAACTAATAGCAGGAACAATTGCCAACCCATGCTCCATCTGCTATTTATAGCGGCCTGTTTTTTTCCCCGCTAGGGGTTCGTTTGATAGTGCGTGAGTTAGGAGAAGTATTATGCAAGAAGGGCAAAAACGTAAAACCTCGTCCTTAAGCATTCTCGCCATCGCTGGGGTAGAACCTTACCAAGAGAAGCCAGGTGAAGAATACATGAACGATGCCCAGTTGGCGCATTTCAAGCTAATTCTTGAAGCATGGCGCAATCAGCTCAGGGATGAAGTAGATCGTACTGTATCTCATATGCAAGATGAGGCAGCGAACTTCCCCGATCCAGTTGACCGTGCAGCGCAGGAAGAAGAGTTCAGTCTTGAATTACGCAACCGTGATCGTGAACGTAAATTGATTAAGAAGATCGAGAAGACACTGAAAAAAGTCGAAGATGACGATTTCGGTTTCTGTGAATCCTGTGGAATTGAGATAGGCATCCGTCGTCTGGAAGCCCGTCCAACCGCAGATTTATGTATTGATTGTAAAACCTTAGCCGAAATCCGTGAAAAACAGATGGCTGGCTAATTAATCGTGTGCCAAATACGGCGTCTTTAATGGCGCCGTATACACAACTTTCACTGATCCCCATATGATAAAGCCTGAACGTCCCCTCGCTTATATTGGGCGTTTCGCCCCGTCACCTTCGGGTGATCTTCACTTTGGTTCGTTAATCACAGCAATTGGCAGCTATTTGCAAGCCCGTGCTAATCAGGGAAAATGGCTGATACGTATTGACGATATTGATCCGCCCAGAGAGGTTCCCGGCGCTGCCAGCCGTATTCTCCAGACTCTTGAACATTATGGCCTACATTGGGATGGCGAAGTTCTCTATCAATCCCAGCGTCATGACGCTTACCGCTATGTCCTTAATCAGTTACAACAACAAGGGGTAAGCTATAACTGTATCTGTACCCGTCAACGTATTCAGCAGGCTAATGGTTTTTACGATAAAAACTGCCGTGAATTAAATCTACCTCTTAATCATGCAGCAATCCGACTTAAGCAGAATAATCCTGTTTATGGTTTTGAAGATAAATTGCTGGGATACCTGAGCGCTGACCCTGCCATGGCAGAAGAAGATTTCATTATTCATCGTCGTGATGGCTTATTTGCCTATAATCTGGCGGTTGTTATTGATGATGATTATCAGGGTGTGACAGAAGTCGTGAGAGGGGCTGATTTGATTGAGCCAACTGTTCGCCAGATTGCACTTTATCAGCAATTAAATTTAAAGATCCCTGATTATATTCACCTACCATTGGCTCTGAATAAAAACGGCAATAAACTTTCCAAACAGAATCATGCTCAACCAGTCCCGCTGGATGATCCCCGACCGTTACTCATTGAAGCATTATCTTTCCTTAATCAGCCTGTCATAAAAAATTGGCCGGACCTTTCCCGTGACCAGTTGTTGAAAAAAGCAACAGCACATTGGGATCTGGACCAGATTCCGCGACAAGATAAAATATACAAGTAACATGAATAAAGTTACCGTTAGTCATAACAACCATTCTCAAAAAATACACAGTAGGCTATGATTAGCCGCTGTTTTTTATTCGTTTTTATATGATTAGTTACTTATCGAGGTGTACCATTTTTAACCGAGTAGCAAATTTCTGCCGTAATTTATTGATCCGCGAGGGAAAAATTGACCGCGAACTACAGGCAGCCAGTGAAAGGCCAGTCACCGTATCTGACCGTTCTTCTCAGGAAGAGTACGTAACTCTTCAATCTAATCACCAAAATACCTGCCAACTTTCATCCAGCGTGAACGCTCAAAAGAAAGTTGAACAGGAAAACCCTTATTCAGATTTACCCATAACGGTAATTTCACGTGAACAACACAATATTTCTCGTAGAGATATCAGTGAGAATGCGCTTAAGGTACTTTACCGTTTAAATAAATCTGGTTTTGATGCTTATCTGGTTGGCGGTGGTGTCCGTGACTTGTTGCTGGGCACAAAGCCGAAAGATTTTGATATTGCCACCAATGCAACACCAGAACAGGTTCGTAAATTATTCCGTAACTGCCGTCTGGTGGGACGCCGTTTCCGCTTAGCCCATATTATGTTTGGCCCGGAAGTGATTGAAGTTGCAACATTCCGTGGTCCACATGAACAAACTGATTCCGATGATAAAAGTCAGTCACAACATGCTCAAAGCGGTATGCTGTTACGGGATAACATCTTTGGTTCAATTGAAGAAGATGCTATGCGCCGTGATTTCACGATCAACAGCCTCTATTACGGCATCAATGATTTCTCTCTGCGTGATTATGTTGGCGGTCTTCATGATCTGGAAACCGGCGTTATCCGTCTGATTGGTGATCCAGAAACCCGCTATCGGGAAGATCCAGTAAGAATGCTGCGTGCAGTTCGTTTCGCCAGCAAACTGAATATGACCATCAACGAAGATACCGCCGAACCTATCTCTCGTCTGGCTTTTCTACTGAGCAATATTCCACCTGCTCGCCTGTTTGAAGAATCTTTAAAACTTTTGCAAACAGGCCAAGGCTACAGCACTTATAAGCTGCTACGCAAATATCACCTGTTCCAACCACTATTCCCATTGGTTCAACGCTATTTCACCGAAAATAACAATTCGCCAATGGAACATATGCTCAATCAGGTTCTGAAGAATACCGACTACCGGTTACAGAATGATAAGCGGGTTAATCCGGCGTTTTTGTTCGCTGCAATGCTTTGGTATCCACTGGTTGAACATGCTGAAAAGCTATCTCAGGAAAGTGGTTTAACTTACTACGACTCCTTTGCATTAGCGATGAATGATATTCTGGACGAACAGTGCCACTCTATTGCTATTCCTAAGCGCCTGACAACCATCATGCGTGATATCTGGCAATTACAGTTACGTCTGCCGCGCCGTCATGGTAAACGCGCAAACAAATTGATGGAGCATCCTAAATTTCGGGCTGCCTATGACCTGCTAGAACTACGTGCGAATGTTGAAAACCGTAATGAGCTAAAAGAGCTGGCCCACTGGTGGGGAGAATTCCAGCTGGTCAATGCCTCGCAGCAGCGGGGGATGATTTCTGAATTGGGCAATGATGTTATCCGTCGCCGTACACGGTCACGCCGCTACTACAAACCAAGATTGGGCAGGGATAGCAGATAATCATGACTCGTGTTTATATCGCTCTTGGTAGCAATCTAGCGAAGCCTGTGCAGCAAGTAAAAAATGCCCTTGCTGCATTAAAAGAATTACCCGAAACAGAGTTTATTACCTGTTCCTCTCTGTATCGTACCAAACCGATGGGACCACAGGATCAACCAGACTTTCTGAATGCGGTGGTAGCACTGGAAACCACTCTGGAACCGGAAACATTGCTCAATCACACCCAAGCGATTGAATTGGCTCAAGGACGAGTAAGGAAAAATGAGCGCTGGGGGCCAAGGACACTTGATCTGGATATCATGCTATTTGGTAATCAGGTCATTAATACCGAACGCCTGACAGTTCCCCACTATGGACTAAAACAGCGCGAATTCATGCTTTATCCGTTAGCTGAAATTGCCCCTGACCTTGTGTTTCCTGATGGGGAAGCTTTATCTGAAAGACTGAAATATATCCCAGAAAACGGCCTGACACTCTGGCTACAACCACAGTCCTCTGATCCCAGTAATTGCATATAAGGATCTCAGTTCAGTCCGTGGCCGATTTCTGTACATAACAAGAAAAATTGCAGGAGAAGATAGATAATGAAACCAATGACCATGACTGATCTGAATCAGCTCAAAAAAGAAAAACGGAAATTCGCGACGATTACCGCTTATGACGCCAGCTTTGCTCAACTGTTTACCGAACAAGGTATTAATGTCATGCTGGTTGGTGACTCTCTGGGTATGACATTGCAAGGGGCGGATACCACCATTCCAGTGACCGTTGAAGATATTGTCTATCATACTCGTTGCGTCCGCGCCGGCGCACCCTATACTTTTCTTATTGCCGATATGCCTTTCATGAGTTATGCCACACCAGAGCAGAGTTGTAAAAACGCTGCCAAGCTTATGCGTGCCGGCGCTAACATGGTTAAAGTTGAGGGCGGTAGCTGGCTATATGATACCGTTAAAATGCTTACCGAGCGTTCCGTACCCGTTTGCGCTCATTTAGGGCTAACTCCCCAGTCGGTCCATGTTCTGGGCGGTTATAAAGTTCAGGGACGTGATGAAATATCGGCCAATCAATTGATAAAAGATGCAATTACATTAGAAAAGGCTGGCGCGCAATTGCTGGTACTGGAATGCGTACCCGTTGAATTGGCTAAACGTATCACCGATGAATTACAGATCCCAGTAATTGGTATTGGTGCCGGTAATATGACTGATGGGCAAGTTTTAGTGATGCATGATGCATTAGGCATTACAGCAAGCCCACCTAAATTTGCAAAAAACTTCCTTGAAGAAGCTGGAAATATGCGTGATGCCATCCGTCTATATAAAGCACAGGTGGAAAGCGGCACTTATCCTGGCAAAGAACACTCATTTTATTAATAACTCACCCTTGTTAGCCTGAAAGCTTTGAACAAATTAAGGAGTATTAAGCAATGCTGATTGTCGAAACTATACCGATTCTACGCCGTGAAATCCGCCGTTGGCGTCAGGAAGGGAAACGCATTGCACTCGTGCCAACAATGGGTAACTTGCACGACGGCCATATGACGCTAGTCGATGAAGCCAAAGCGCAAGCAGACATTGTTATCGTCAGCATTTTCGTTAACCCGATGCAATTTAATCGTCAGGATGATCTGGCAAGATATCCGCGCACTTTGCAGGAAGATTGCGAAAAGCTCCATCAACACGGTGTCGATCTGGTATTCGCTCCTGCCGATAAGGAAATGTACCCTAATGGTATGGAACATCAGACTTATGTTGAAGTTCCTGAATTTTCTACCATTCTGGAAGGTGCCAGCCGTCCCGGTCATTTCCGTGGCGTTTCAACGGTGGTAAGCAAATTGTTCAATCTGGTGCAGCCGGATTTGACCTATTTTGGCGAGAAAGATTTTCAGCAATTACAGCTTATCCGCAAAATGATTGCCGATATGGCTTATGATATTACTTTGATTTCCGTACCGACTGTACGCGATAAAAATAGCCTGGCTCTAAGTTCACGTAATAACAACTTAACCGCCGATGAACATAAAATCGCGCCAAAACTCAGCAAGATCATGAAATCTATAGCTGAAAAAATGGCACAAGGTGAACGCCACACAGAGCAATTGCTCACCCAAGCTTCCGAACAGCTACGCGAAGTTGGTTTTATACCTGATGAGCTGTTTATCCGGGACGCCGAAACTCTGGCTCCGTTAAATACCGAAAGCAAAAAAGCGGTTATTCTGATGGCCGCCTGGTTAGGGCAAACCCGTTTGATCGATAATCAACAAATAGATTTAACGCAATAATCGCCCGCTGTATCAGGCATTACTGATACAGGAAAATAAAATAACAGATTCTAAGTTGTCATTGAATCAGGAGAGAAACCATGTTGCGCACTATGCTACAGGGGAAATTGCACCGAGTGAAAGTCACTCAGGCAGATCTGCATTATGAAGGTTCCTGTGCAATTGATCAGAATTTTATGGATGCAGCCGGTATTCTGGAATATGAAGCCATTGATATCTATAACGTGGATAACGGTGAGCGCTTTTCCACTTATGCTATTGCTGCTGAACGTGGCTCTAGAATAATTTCAGTCAACGGAGCAGCAGCGCGCCGTGCCGCAGTAGGTGATAAGCTAATTATCTGCTCATATGTACAAATTTCAGATGAAGACGCCCATCATCATAAGCCGAATGTCGCTTACTTCGATGGCAATAATATTATGAGCCGTATGGCTAAAGCCGTGCCAGTTCAGGTAGCTTAAATATTAATTATATGCTCGATAATGGGTAGGTTGTGAAGACCTCTGTAAATAAACTTCCCCTACCCATCAAATAAAAGAATCTACAATTAGGTTCTCAACCCCCGTCCTGTATCAATCAAATACCAAGCAACAAGATAAAAAACTATAATAAACGCGCTTAAAACCCCCAACGTTATGATTAATGAAACATCGGTAATTCCCAAAAAACCATAGCGGAAGCCACTGATCATATAAACTATCGGATTGAGTTTGGAAACCGCTTGCCAAAATGGGGGTAATAATGTCAGCGAGTAAAATACCCCGCCAAGATAGGTCAGCGGCGTTAATACGAACGTTGGAATAATACTGATATCATCAAACGTCTTAGCGAAAATTGAATTCAGCAATCCCCCTAATGAGAATAGAATTGATGTCATCAACAACGTGACAACAATCATCCACCAGGAATGAATATGAAGCGGAACAAAAAACAGGGAAACTAATGTCACCAAAATACCAACACAAACTCCACGAGCGACACCCCCCCCCACAAAGCCCGTGATAACGATGTGCGTTGGCACCGGTGCTACCAGTAATTCCTCAATACTACGCTGAAATTTCGCCCCAAAAAAAGAAGAGGAAACATTAGCGTAAGAGTTAGTAATCACTGACATCATAATCAGGCCAGGGACAATAAACTGCATGTAATCCACACCCCCCATTTCCCCAATACGCGAACCAATCAAGCTACCGAAAATAATAAAATAGAGTGACATGGTAATAACTGGCGGTAATAAAGTTTGTACCCAAATACGACCAAAACGGGTAATTTCTTTAATCCAGATAGTTTTTAGTGCCACCCAATACAGCTGAATCATTTACTATCTCCTTGTACGTTATTCACCAAGCTAACAAATAACTCTTCCAAACGGTTCGCTTTATTACGCATACTCAAAATATGCACCCCCTGAGCGCTTAATTGGGTAAATACGCCGTTTATTCCCTGCCCACGTTGAACATCCACTTCCAAAGTAGACGCATCCAGCAGCCGATAGTCATATCCTATCAGTTCAAGAATTGGGTTTTGCATGGCCAGATCGAAGACGAACGTTTCAGACTCCACCTGACTAAGCAGGTTTTTCATACTGGTGTTTTCCACCAATTCACCATGCTGAATAATACCAATATTACGGCACAGCATTTCTGCCTCTTCCAGATAATGGGTAGTTAAAATAATCGTGGTTCCTTGTGCGTTCAATTCTTTCAAAAAACTCCACATCGAACGGCGAAGTTCAATATCGACACCCGCTGTCGGCTCATCAAGAATCAATAATTTAGGCTGATGCATCAAAGCACGTACAATCATCAGACGACGTTTCATACCACCGGATAGACGAATCGCCCGTTGATCGCGCTTCTCCCACAGCTCCAACTGAGACAGATAGATTTTCGCTCTAGCCTGAGCCACATTCCTCGGCACACCGTAGTAACCTGCCTGATTGAGCACAATCTGCAATACCGTTTCAAACGGATTAAAGTTAAATTCCTGTGGAACAAGACCTAACTGGCGTTTAGCATTGACAATATCAGTATCAATATCGTAGCCAAATACCTTAACCTTACCGCTGCTTTTATTTACCAGAGAGCTAATAATACCGATTGTGGTGGACTTCCCTGCACCGTTCGGACCCAATAATGCGTAGAAGTCTCCTGCTTCTACATTCAGGTCAATCCCGCGCAGCGCTTTAATGCCACCAGCGTAAGTCTTGGTAAGCTGCGTTAACTCCAATGCATAAGTCATAAATTAAAAAACACCTTTATTATCTAGCCACTTTTACGTGTAATATGAAAATATAATGTTCCTTTCCTGCCTAACTTTCTTTGCAAAAACAGCAGAAGATTAAAAACAAGCAGCAACAAGATATTAAAATTTCTATTGATGTTGTATATGATTCTATCTTAAAGAAACACTACCAGGCTATTAACCATGATGAAAAAAATAGAAGAGCTACTTGCCAATAACAAACAGTGGTCAGAATCGGTTAACGAAGAAAATCCAAAATTTTTCAAAGAATTAGCAAAGTCGCAGAAACCTCATTTCTTGTGGATTGGTTGTTCAGACAGTCGGGTACCCGCAGAGAAACTGATTGATGCTGCTCCAGGTGACTTATTTGTTCACAGGAATGTTGCAAACCTGGTTATCCATACCGATTTAAATTGCCTTTCTGTTATTCAGTACGCAGTAGACGTACTGGAAGTTGAACATATTATTATCTGCGGCCACTATGGCTGTGGTGGTATTGAAGCAGCCATTGATGGTACCGAACTAGGATTGATTAATAACTGGTTGCTGCATATTCGTGATCTTTGGTACAAACACAGCTCTATGCTAGGTGAATTGCCACCAAGTGAGCGCTTAAACCGTCTGTGTGAAATTAATGTTGTCGAACAGGTATACAACCTTGGTCACTCAACCATTATGCAATCGGCGTGGAAACGAGGTCAAAAAGTGATGATCCATGGCTGGGTTTATGGAATCCATAATGGTCAGTTGCAGGATCTTGAAGTTACAGCTGATAGTCGCGAAAAACTGGAACTTGCCTATCGTCAGACAATCTCCAAACTGACACATAAGAAGTGATTTTTTAGATCATTCATAAAATACGCTGTAGAAAAGGTTATCTTTGACTTTTTCTATAGTGTAATTACACGAAGATTTATACAGATTTTTATTTAATTAAACCACGAATAGCTATTTTTATTTTTCGAGTTTATACCCAAGAAACTTCAAGATGCATCGCGACGGCAAGGGAGCGAATCCCCGGGAGCATAGATAACTCTATGACCGGGGTGAGTGCAGCCAACAAAGAGACAACTTGAAAGATAACAGGTATAATTAGTTAACCTTTACTATCTAACTCAACACACTAAAATATAAAATAGTAGAAACTTTCATTTCTCAAAAATAAAACACCCAATAGTTAATTAATCCATTAAATTAGTCAGAATATTTTTATAATCTCTTTGACAATTTGTATAATTATTTCTAGAATCTGAAAGTTAATTATCCTAAATAATGTAAAATTAATAATTAACCTGAATACTTATAATATTGCAGAAATTATATGCATCAGTTGACATGCAATTACAATTTCCGCATAGTGTGCATATACAGTATACGATCCTGGTATGATTAAGAGCTTCAAACACAAAGAACTGGAGAAATTTTTCAAAACTGGTTCTACCTCTGGCATACAGCCTAAACATGCCACAAAGCTGCAAATCCAGCTAACCGCATTGAATATGGCTAAAAAACCAGAAGATATGAGTGCCCCTGGATGGAAACTTCATCCATTAAAAGGAACAAATTTTAGCGGTCATTGGGCAATATCTGTTAACAGTAACTGGCATTTAACATTTAGATTCGAAGGCGAAGATATAATTCTCGTTAATTATCAAGATTATCACTGAGGGCAGTGAAATGAAAATGCACAAACCTGCACACCCTGGCATAGTTTTGCGTGAATATCTTGGTGACATATCTGTCACAGAGGCAGCAAAGGCTCTCGGTATAACCAGAGCTGCACTATCCCGCATATTAAACGGCAATGCAGGAATATCTGCTGATATGGCCCTGCGACTGGAAGCTGCATTAGGTACGAGTGCCGAAATGTGGACAGGAATGCAGTCTCAGTATGAACTGTGGATTGCCTCACAGCACAAAAGACCAGAAATAAAACCAATACTGGCTCACTCCTGATAGCGTAATAAAAGGGGCTTTATTTAGACAACCGCAACACTACACACCATGCCTGAATCACAAAATAAAAACGGCAACCCGGAAGCTGCCGTTTTCAAATTCGATAAAAATTACTCTTCTAGCAAAATCACATGCCCGATGTAAGGCAGATGGCGATAATGTTGTGCATAATCGATGCCGTAACCCACGACAAATTTATCTTCAATTGAATAACCAATCCACTCAACCGGAACATCAACCTCACGGCGGGAAGGTTTATCCAGTAAGGTACAGATTGCCAGTGATTTTGGCTCACGTAATGCCAAAATTTCACGTACTTTATTCAGCGTGTTACCTGAATCAATAATATCTTCCACAATCAGCACATGCTTACCACAAATATCTTCATCCAGATCTTTCATGATTTTCACATCACGAGTGGAATTCATACCATTGCCGTAACTGGAAGCCGTCATAAAGTCTACTTCATGAGAAACCTGAATTTCGCGGCATAAATCCGCCATAAAAATAAAGGAGCCTCTCAATAATCCGACCAGCACCAGCTCACTACCGCTATCACGATAATGTTCAGTGATCTGTTTCCCCAGTTCAGCGATACGTTGCTTAACCTCCTGTTCGGAGATCATAACTTCTACAGTGTGTTTCATTATAAATTTAACCAGTTGTTTTTAATGGTAATAATCAAGATAAAGATCAGTGAAAATCATGATTACTGATACACCGTTCTTTCAAACGGATAAGATATATACCCGTCATCTTTCAAGTTGCCTCTTTGTTAGCTGCTTTCACTGCCCCCAGTCACAGAGTTATCTATGCTCCTGGGGATGCGTTCACTTGCCGCCGTGCTGCAATTTGAAATCTATTGGGTATAGCTAGCCAGAAAATTGTTTTAATGACTCCAATATTTTGCGTTTCTGCCCACGTTTCATAGTCGGAGAACGTTTAATCGCGCCATATACTTCACGCATACAATAATTAGCAACTTTACCCTTAATAATATTATGATAATTAGTCCTGATTCCGCTCTTAATATCATTAATATCAAACGCGGCATGAGCCTCTATGCAATTAACAAACGAATCCCATTGTAAAAATTCATGATCTTTCTGGGGTAAATCGACTTGGCACTGAAGAAGCTCCTGTCGCAGCCGGATAAACTCGCTAATTTTAGAATTAATTATCAGAACAAGTAATGGCTCACAGCAGCAAACTAACAAATATTTTAACTTCGGAGGCATTGTAAAAGGGCAGTGAAGATAAAGAACATCTCCTATCGCCAAACTCTGTTTGGCTGAAAAATCTGCCCTAAAAGATGCGGGAAATTTGTCACCAAGATTAGTCATCAGCTACTCAGCAGAAGTCAGATAAACAATTAATCTATCGCCATCTTTGCAATTAGCAGCTATCACTTCCAATGGAATCTCACCATTCTGGTTAGCAGCCATCCAAACACTATCGTGGCTAATATCACGTATTTCTTTAAAAGAGAGATTCCCATATTTCTCAATTGCTTCATTTATGCAGTCAATATCTGAATCACTAAATACATCTTCATCGAAATCACGCAAAGCACGTATTTGATGATTTCCATAACGACCTTCTACTGACAACGATGACCGAATAACATCAACATCACACCCATTTGGAATAAAGCGTCCATCCCCCCTGGCTACTTTGATAATATCATAGGCATTCTCTGCAACAGGGCCATCTTTCATTGCAAGATAGTTATCACCCGTAATTAACCGACCATAACGCTCTAAATGCAATCGGTCAGCAAAATACAGAATTTTACCCACATGATAAATGTCAGAAATTGGTGCTGTAGAGGCAACGTACAGAATAGCCTCTATAGCCTTTTCTGAGTCAAACCTTACATCAAGCATCTCAATACCTTCATTCAAATAGGATAAATAATACACAAAATCTATGCCTATTTTAATACCTACCGTAATCACTGTACAACGCTTTGTTGTGTTCCATTGCAGCTGGCAAAATTATTTGCTAACAGTAAAACCCAGCATCATACCGGTATCTTCATGTTCCAACAGATGACAGTGCGCCATAAATGGATGTTTGGCTCCCGCAGTATGCTTGAACTGAACCAGCACTTCGCTTTCCTTACCTTCCACATGAACAATATCTTTCCAACCACTACGGTGAGCCGCAGGTTTACGACCATTTTCACTCAAAATACGAAAACGCGTGCCGTGGATATGGAACGGATGCAGCATCATATCTCCAACCCCCGAAATCACCCAGCGCTCATACTGCCCCTGCTTAACATCAAAGGCAGGTTCTGCCATTGAGAAAGCCTGGCCATTGATAGTATTCGCGTGATGGAAATTTAATTCACTACCCATATGACCCCCTTTCATCATACTGTCGCCATGATTCATATCCCCATGAGACATATTTCCATGATGCATTGCCATACCCGCCATGGCTTGTTCACCATAACGCTGAGACAGCAACATCATGCCTTGCATATCCAGACGACTATCCATCGTCAGATGCAAATGACGTCTGTTCAGACCGGTCAAAGAAGGCAATGCAGGAAACGTTGCAAGCTGCTCCGCCAGTATGGTGCGACTCGAAGTCAATGACGGGTGAATACACAAAACCGGCAATGGCTGATCAAATGGCGGTAATGTCATGCCTATCTGAATCACAGGCAATGTCACCAGATCAAAAGGTTTGCCATCCGAGCCATCTACCACTACCTCAAAACGCTCTCCTGCCAGAATCGATAACTCATTAACCGCCACTGGCTCCGCTAACAAGCCACCATCACTGGCAACAACATATAATTGACGGCCATCACTCGTCGCAATATTGAGGCTACGGGCATTACAGCCATTCAGCAATCGCAAACGCAACCAACCGCGTGGTGCAGTATGTTGAGGCAAAACAACACCATTAGTCAGCATCATATCGCCGAACCACCCCACAGCCGCGCTCATCACATCCAGTTGATAATCAATCTTCCCGTCTTTATTCAAGCGTTTATCTTGCAAAATCACCGGGATATCATCTACTCCCCAGCGGTTTGGTAAACCAACGTTAATGCTGTTCTCATCTTCAATCAGTACTAATCCACCAAGCCCCATTGCAACCTGATAGCCAGTCTTACCATGCGTATGCGGGTGGAACCAGCAAGTTGCTTCTGGCTGTTCAAGGGTAAAACTGACCGTCCGATGTCCACCTGGTGCAATCACTGCTTGCGGACCACCATCGGTTTCCCCAGTAATTTCGAGACCATGCCAGTGAACAGTCGTCTCTTCCGGCAGGTTATTACGAATATCAATAGTAACAGGCTCCCCTGAAGTCAATTTCAATGCAGGGCCAAGTAAATCACCGTTATAACCCCAAGTTTCAGTCGCTGTTCCGGTCTTAAAACAGGATTGCCCTGCATTGATTTCAATAATAATTTTACCGGTCTCATCTGGTGTTATCTGTGGCGGGATCGGTAATAATGGGTAGGGTTCAGCAAAGGAGAAACGGCTCCATACAGGCAATAGACTGGATACACCAATAACAGCACCTAATTTAATAAAATCACGTCGTTGCATATTCATTTCCTAATTAAGTCAACCGAAAATAAACAATAAAAGAAGAAACCTAAAGGTTCCCCTTACAGGAAGGTCAAGCGGTGGGAATGTGATTTAGGTCGATCTTTACAATAATTTAAAAAAATAAATTTTAGCGAAAAAAGATATTAATATGTTAACGTAACCTGACATGAGTTCATGATAATAATACAGATGCGAAAATTATCCCTCCTGATTTACATATTAGTTCTTTTCGGTTTTTCTCACCCCGCAAAAGCGCTGACAGAAGATGAAGCTGAAGATCTGGCGGATCTGACAGCGGTGTTTATCTACCTGAAATATGACTGCGGTTACAGTCAAATTCCTGATCGGGAAATCAAACGAGCCATTATCTATTTTGCCCAGCGTAACAAGTGGGATTTGAATAATTACAACAGCCAATTGATGAACACCCTTAATGAAAAAAGCTATCAGGATCTAAAAGGTATTTACCTATCCAATGCGATAAAGTGCCATGCTCTCGCCAGAGATTCACTGAGTTTATTCGCCTACGTTAAATAGTGCTTTTCCAGCTACTCCTTAAGAGGTAAATTTCACCGTGCAACTGTGAGAATTGTTGGCTATTATGTAGCCCGATTTTCACGGTTATCATAGTGGAGGAAAGTTGGGACATGTCACAAAAAGAAATTTGGCACGAAACCCTGCACGCCAATTTTGGTCAGTATTTTTCGGTCGATAAAGTGCTTTATCATGATAAAACCGAACATCAGGATCTGATTATCTTCGAGAATGCGCAGTTAGGCCGCATTATGGCGCTGGATGGCACGGTACAAACAACTGAACGTGATGAATTTATCTACCACGAAATGATGGCTCATGTTCCTCTATTCGCCCTTGGGAACGCTAAACAAGTACTGATTATCGGTGGTGGTGATGGCGGTATGTTACGTGAAGTCTGTCGCCATCAATACCTTGAGAATATCACCATGGTTGAGATTGATGCTGGCGTAGTTGAATTTTGCCGTCAATATCTGCCTAACCATAATGCCGGCACTTATCATGATCCACGCTTCCGCCTGATCATTGATGATGGTGTTAATTTCGTTAACACTACCAATCAGAAATTTGATGTCATTATCTCTGACTGCACTGATCCGATCGGACCTGGCGAAGGATTATTTACATCTGAATTCTATCAGGGTTGCCAGCGCTGCTTGAACGAAGGGGGCATTTTCGTTGCCCAGAATGGTGTCTGTTTCCTGCAACAGGATGAAGCCGTAACCAGCCATAAAAAATTGAGTAATTATTTCGTTGACAACAGTTTCTACCAAGCTGCCATTCCTACCTATTACGGCGGAATTATGACCTTTGCATGGGCAAGTCAGAACCCAGCATTACGTCATGTGGATCTGGCAACACTACAGCAGCGCTTTGACAGTGCGGGCTTTACCTGCCGCTACTACAACCCAGCTGTTCACACAGGTAGCTTTGCCTTACCGCAATACCTGCTGGATGTATTATCTGTAAACCAATAATCACCCATTAGCCAAGAGGTGAATTAAATTGCACAAGCTGAAATTACACGGCTTTAACAACCTGACAAAAAGCCTGAGTTTTTGTATTTATGATATCTGTTACGCAAAAAGCCAAGCCGATCGGGATAGCTATATCGCTTATATTGACGAACAATATAACGCTAACCGTCTAACGGAAATTCTTAGCGAAACCTGTTCGATTATTGGTGCAAATATTCTGAATATTGCCCGCCAGGACTATGAACCGCAAGGGGCAAGTGTCACTATTCTCGTCAGCGAAGAACCGATGGACCCAAAGGATGTGGACAATACTGAAAATCCAGGTCCACTACCTGATTCTGTTGTCGCTCATTTAGATAAAAGCCATATCTGTGTTCACACTTACCCGGAAAGCCATCCGGGTGGTGGCATATGCACTTTCCGAGCTGATATTGAAGTATCAACCTGCGGCGTGATTTCACCTCTCAAGGCACTGAATTATCTGATCCACGAACTAGAATCGGATATTGTCACAATGGATTACCGCGTCCGAGGTTTTACCAGAGACGTGAATGGCGTGAAGCACTATATCGATCACGAAATCAGTTCTATTCAGAATTATATGACCGAAGAAGTACAATCGCAGTATTACATGATGGATGTCAATATTTATCAGGAAAATCTATTTCATACAAAAATGATGCAAAAAAGATTTGACCTGAATGATTATCTATTTAATGCCACACCAGAGCAATTGGGTGAAACTGAGAAACAGGAAATTACCCATCTCTTAAAAAAAGAGATACAAGAAATTTATTACGGTCGTAATTTACCTAATGCTTAGATGTATTAGCTCAGACCTCATCTGACAGTTACCTGTTATTTATACAGGTATCTGCCAGATCATTTCTTAATAGCTTTACAAATAAATGATCCTGATTACACACCTAACGCAGTACTGGTCGTGATTTCAACATCATAAATAGTTTTAAGATAATCAAGGGCCGCCTGCTGATCGACACCAGAAAAAACGCACACAGCATCTGACAACACCTTAATTCGATAACCACGTATAAACGCGCCATAGGCGGTATGTCTGACACAACAATGAGTATGTTGACCGGTTAACACCACTTCCGTCACACCATACGCTTTAAAAACCTCTTCCAGATCGGTTCCATCGAAAGCCCCATAAAATCGCTTGGGAGAAACAATTTCACGATCTGCCCCGACAGGAGCCAATGCCTCAATAACATTAGCACCCGGTGTTCCAGCTATTGCATGTCTGCCCCAGATACTCATTTCCCGATCATCGGCTCGGTGAGCATCATTAGCATAAACTACCAGCCAATCGGGTTGGCACCGGGCGTAATTAATCAACCGTTTAATTACCGGTACAATCTTCATTGCATACGCTTCATTAGCGAGTGCTCCTGTGACAAAATCATTCAGCATGTCAACTACGATCAACGCTTTCATTAGTTTCGCCCTTTAAATGAATTCTTAAAAAATAATGACTGTGATTTATTCCCACCATTCAGTTACAGACCATTTTGACAAGATTTTCTTATGATTAATAATAGCTCATGAAACCAAGCTGGCCGACTTTTTAGCTATTCCATTAACTAATCACAACGTCAATACCTGCTAATCTTGATACATAACGTTGCAGGGTTACTATAACCCCATCAAGACAAAAGAAGAGAGCGGGAGAATCCACTTTTCGGAGGTGTAAATGTTATATCCAGTTGCGATTGATAAAGATCATTCATCCTTCGGCGTCCGTGTCCCCGATATCCTGGGTTGCTTTTCTGGCGGGGACAGTTTCACAGATGCAATAGAAAACGTCCGCGAAGCAATTGAAGCGCATATCGAATTGCTGATTGATGATAATGAATCAGTACCAGAAGCGACAAGCGTAGAAAACCACCTTGCCGACCCTGAATATATAGGAGCAATATGGGCATTAGTTGATGTGGATATTACTCGATTTTTCCCCAAATAATCACTGCCCCGAATAAAATAGTTTATTCAGGGCAGTTTAATAACACTGTGATTATTTCGATGGGGTCAGAGAAAAGGTCAATGTCTCTAATGGTTGGAGAGTAATCAGCACCGTTTTATTGATAAACTTCGGCACCGAGTTGTTCTCACCATAATTGATATTAACGTCATATACCGAAGGCTGATTATCAGGTAATTCAAGATCGCTTTGCAGATCCAGATAATATTGTTTCACTTCATCCGCCGGATTGCGCAAAGTAATAATCGACTTCTTCGGACTCCAAGCTCCCCAACCGTATACCTCTAGATCGGTGGGATCTTTACCAATCCAATGGGTATCAAACAGCACATCTTGGTTTTTTTCTGACCATTTCGCCGCGTTTGCTAACGTATCCCAATCCTCTGTGGTCAACAGTTCAGGCGTAACATACATCTCCTGTAACTGAGTACCGCTGCCAAAATAGCTCCAAACCTGATCGGCAAAATCTTTAGGTGACTGTTTATCCAGATGCCGAGCCTGTTTAGCGTAAACAATGCCATGCAGCATCAGAGAATTCAGTGGGAATAACGGCCCTTTTCTTACGACATTACGATAAGTTTCCGCATCACGGTAGGTAAGCCACTGCTGCACTTTGGAACCTTTACCGTAAAACTCCACATCATAGCCACCACGCCAAATAGAATCGGCGAAAAATAGCCAAGAAGGCGTGGCTTTGGTGCCTGTCGTTAAGTTGATAAACAGATCATTCCTTGTACTACGCATATCTTTAATAAGATGGATAGCGGCATCAAAATCACTGGTGAATGAACTCCCTTTAATCACGCGATCAGCATTGCCGGTGCCATCTAGCTTAAACATGGATACATTTTGTTGTTGAATCAGATTGAGCACCCGGTTATGGAAATTGGCGTAGTAATTAGGGCCTGAAAGCGCAAATCTGCCATCTATCACTTCATAACCAAACTCCGCCGCATGAGAAACACGTTGCTCAGCAGGTGGGCCATAACCGCCCCAAGGAGAAAGCCAAATACCTAAACGAGCACGATATTGATCCGCTGCCCGTTTAAGGTTTTTGAACTCATGGGGAAATGCCTGACTAAAACCCCAATCTCCTTTGAGATTATCCCAACCATCATCAAACAGATAACCACTCAACTTCACACCGCGCTTAGTCACCAACTCCTGCCCAAACTGATTGATACGGGTCAACGCCTCTTGTTCGGTATAAGGAGTGAAATAACCAATATCGTACCAAGAGTTGTAATGTAGGTAAGGACTATATTCACGCGGACGAGCATTGTTCAAAAACTCATTGACGTTGCGCCGCAATTGCCCTTCCTGATAAACACCAATATACGTCTTATAACTTAACGTTTTCCCCGGCTCTAACGGGATAGAGAGCGCAATTTTTTGCGCAACGCCTCCGTGATCAGCCTCAGTGTTAATCAATGGATTACCGGGAACAATAAAGAAGCTATCGCTGATAATCGGTGAACTGACGATAGAGCCGTAAACAAAAGGGATTCTAGTGTGAAATGGCATTAACGAGACAGAGCTAAGCTCCAACGCGTTTTCCTGCGGTGTAATGGTGATTTCAAACGAGCCGTACTTATCTTTATCCTCCATTGTAATAATATTTTTTATCTGTATGTCGCCATGCTTCAGAGAAACAACAATACGATTGCGCTTTTTGCTGATATCAGTGACCTGAAAATCTTTAGCCGCAAGCTTCTCTCCTGATTTCAACGTGATTTCAAACAGATTGTCTGTGATGATTTGATCATGGTTTTTCGGGTTCTCAAATTTTAACTGAGTGACTTTACCTTGCTCGTCGCTAACAGCCACGCGGTAATTATCCCCCTCCAACTGCCAACTATCCGCCCAAACCGATGTACTACACAACACAGAACTGGCTAACAAACTAAGCGTAATTTTATTTAACGTTCTTATTTTCACAGCAATTTCCTTTATCAGATAATTGAAAAAATAGAACCTTTACCTTTACAACTTACCTGCACTGCCACAAATCTGAATCTTTTCTTCAACCACTGCCTGCATAGCCTGTTTTCCTGGCACGATATATTTGCGTGGATCATTAGCGTCAGGATGCTGAATAAAATAGCTTTTTACTGCATCAGCAAAAGCAATTTTCAGATCAGTCGCTACATTGACTTTACAAACACCAAGAGCAATCGCCTGCTGTACCATAGCTTCAGGAATACCCGACGCACCATGCAACACTAACGGAATATCCACCTGTTCCCTGATCGCCGCTAACCGCTCAAAATCCAGATGAGGTTCACCATGATACAAACCATGCGCAGAACCAATCGCTACCGCTAGCGAATCAATACCGGTACGGGCCACAAAGGCTTTCGCTGCCAGCGGATCGGTAAAGAAGCTATCAGTATTAGAGACATTCAAATCATCTTCCTGTCCCCCCAATCGCCCCAATTCTGCCTCAACGCTAACATCGTAACGCAGGCAAAATCGTACCACCTCAATCACCTTACGAATATTCTCTTCAAAGGGTAAATGCGAGCCATCAATCATTACCGAACGCACACCTGCGGTCACTTTATGACTGATATCCTCCAATTCCTCATGATGATCGAGATGTAGCGCCAGCGGCAAATTATGACGACGTGCCGCTTCCTGACAGATCGACACCAAATAATCAGTACCCGCATAGCTAAAAGTCGCCGGTGTACCTGCCAGAATCACGGGTGATGCCAGACGTGCCGCAGTTTCTGCCACCACCTGAACCGTCTCCAGATTGTGGACATTAAAAGCAGGGACTGCATAGCCTTCACGCAGAGCTTTCTTCAGCATTTGACGACTGGAAATCAGATACATATAAGCTCCTCAGATACCATCCAAATTTGGGCTGCTATATCCCTGTTTTTGCTGTTCATGCCACAGGCTAGTCAATCCCCGCCGCCCACACTCTAGCGCCATATCACGAAATGCTTTTGGCACCAGCCCCTCACGATCCAGAATCATTTCTACCGCCAGTTGCATATTAGTCCCGGTGATAACTTCATAATGCGGATTGGTTATCGCTAGTTGTGCTGCCTGCCGGAACGGTGAACCGCCCAGTAAATCACTGAGAATAATCACACCATCACCACTATCGCAGGCAACGCAAGCTTCCTCCAACAACACCAGCAATTGCTCAGTACTGACTCCTTCAGGAAAATCAACGGCGCAACATTGGGGCTGCTGCCCTACTATCTGTTCCACTGCCTGCAACAAACCGCTGGCGAAACGACCATGCCCGGTGATTACAATACCTAACATTCCATCCCCTCAACGTCGTTTGTTAAAGAAAACTGAAAAATTTACCCACAATGCCGAGCACCACCGTCAAACCAATTAACTTGACCGGCGAGAATCCTTTT
Organism: Photorhabdus heterorhabditis; assembly: GCF_018448905.1. Classification (GTDB taxonomy): domain Bacteria; phylum Pseudomonadota; class Gammaproteobacteria; order Enterobacterales; family Enterobacteriaceae; genus Photorhabdus; species Photorhabdus heterorhabditis. The sequence continues at coordinate 43,548 of NZ_RCWA01000010.1, forward strand.
TTCATCAGCCAAAACACCAACAGGGTGAAACACAATGGCAACAAGTTAGGCATCAATTTATCCAGAACATCCTTCTGCAACGCCACACTCGCTTTACCGGCATTCACCACCACCGGCGTCGAAAAACGGACATACGAAGCCACCAGCGCCCCTATCACCGTCATCCCGACGATTGATGCCGCATGAGAGATGTTTTTAGTGTGTGTTTTTAACAACGCTAATGCATTGACACCCGCCCGATAGCCGTAATGGGCCAAACCAAAACGCAAACCGAAATGCACGATGTTGAATAGCAACAAGAATACGATGGGGCCAAACAAACTCCCCTGTAGCGCCAAAGATGCGCCAATACCGGCGCAGATAGGTAATAGCGTCAACCAGAACAATGCATCACCAATCCCGCCTAGCGGTCCCATTAGCGCCACTTTCACCGCGCGAATAGTGGAAATTTTTTCCTTATTTCGCTCCATTGCCAGCACCAGGCCGGACAGTAAAGTGACATCAAATGGATGCACATTGATAAACTCCATATGCATCTTCATAGCATTCCCCAGATCCTGCGGGTTCTTATGGATCTTACGCAATCCGGGGATCAAGGTGTACAACCAGCCCCCCGCCTGCATACGCTCATAGTTAAATGATGCCTGTAGCAACAAAGAGCGCCACGCCATGCGATTCAGATCGCCTTTAGTCAGCGCCTCACCCGGCATATTGTCCTGATAGTCATCTTGCTCAACCTGACTGGTCGCCAACGCCTGTGCCATCCTTTTCTCAGCTTTATCTGCCATAGCAGTATCGGTGTCGTTAAATGCCATCTTCCATCTCCTGAGACTGGGTAGTAGGTGCGCTGCGGTCAGCCACATCTTCCATACGGGAACGGTTAAAGAAATCGATTAAAGCAATCGCAAATGCGCCGAGCGCCACGGCGATAATCGGCATATTAAGGAATGTGACCGAAATGAAACCCAGAATGAAATAGGCAACATAGGTCTTTTTCATCATCATTTTCATCAGCATCGAAAAGCCGATGGCGGGCATCATACCGCCAGCAACCGCCAGACCGTCTAGCAGCCACTGTGGTGCTTTCTGTACCATGACACTGGCAGCGTCGGCACCAAAATAAATTGGCAAAAATGCCACGATAAAATAGAAACAAAACAGAATGGTAATGCCCAGATAGTTGACCCTCTCCACACCGCGCCAATTCAATTCTTTTACCATCTGATCGCATTTATGCATCATTGGCGAGAACACGGTAAACAGCAACGTAATGCAACCCTGTACCGCAATGGCGAATGGCACTGCGATACCAATTGCGACTTTAGGATCAGCATTCGTCAGAATGGCAAATGCCGTCCCAATCACGCCGCCAATTACCACATTAGGCGGCTGGGCGCCAGCCAGCGGCACCATTCCCATCCAGACCAGCTCTAGCGTCCCCCCCACCAATAAACCCGTCTGTACATCCCCTAAAATCAGCCCAACCAACGGACCAATCACTACCGGACGGTGAAAATGAGTCAACCCATCAAAGAGATCCACCCCCGCCAACCCAGCCAACAATCCAATCAATATCGCATCAATCAGCATAACTCACCTCTTAGGCCAGTAACTTAACGATGGGTTCTCCCGCTTCGTCCGGCACTCGTCGAACCTCGCAAGTGACACCTAATTGCTCCAGTTCGCGAAACACCACCACGTCACTGTCATCAACCGAAACCGTCTTATGGATTTGACGCTTGCCTTCGGCAAAATGCATATTACCCACATTAACAAAACTGATAGGTACTCCTCCCTTGACCAAGGTCAATACATCCTGCGGCGTTTTACAAACGATAAAAATCTTCTGACGCTCAGCCGCTTTATGGATCACATCAATGGTTTTCTGTAAGGTGAAATAACGAGTCTGCACCCCATCAGAAACCACCATATCCATCAGGTTTTGCTGCACCAAATCACTGGCAACTTGATCGTTAGCCACCAATACCAGATTAGCTCCCAGTGAATTGGTCCAGGTCACACCTACCTGACCATGCACCAACCGGTTATCAATTCGGGTCATTAAAATATTCGGCATCGACATAATCACTCCTACTACATTCAGTTGCTTATGAGTACGCTAGAGGGTAAGGATAAATTTCCACTCCTTTCACCACACGGTTGACCTCCCCTGTCGGACATGGATTGTCTGGCGTTATGCCCAGTGCCAGCGAGGTTTCAAACGCTAACATCTGCAAAAACATCAAATAGGGAAACAACAGCCAGATATCATCTTGTTCACTATTAATCACCGTGAACCCTTTCCCCGGTGTGCCACTCAGAGCAACAATTTGACACGCCAATCCGTCATGATTCAGCTCATGCCACAGATCAAGATCATAACGACGGCGATACTGATCAGCCGAGAACATCATGACCACCAACGTATCCCGTTCGATCATAAACTTCGGTCCATGACGTACTCCCATTGACGAATCGTAACGCGTGGCAACATACCCGGCGGTCAACTCCAACATCTTGAGAGCGCCTTCTTCTGCTACACCAGTAAAACAACTGGAACCCAGACACATCATGCGTTTAAAACCATTGCGTGCCAGTTGCTTAGTCTGTATCTGCCACTGCATCCACTCCCGTTCACACAACACGGCCATCGTCATTAATGGCTCGCGGCTCTGTTCCAGTGTTAATGGCCCCAGCAGCAACACAGTTGCCAGCGTCATACAACTAAAACTGGAAGTCATGGCAAAACTTTGATCATGAGAACTCTGTGGCATGTTCAATGAACAAACATGGGAACGCCCTTCGGCGTAACGCGCCAACGCGCCATCAGGATTACAAGTCAGCATTAAGTGATAACAGTGCGGCAACAACTGATCAGCCAGTTGTACCGCCGCTACACTTTCCGGGCTATTGCCGGAACGTCCGTAAGAAATGAGTAATGTTGAACGCGTTGGATCAAGATATTGCAAAGGGGAAGGCACAATATCTGTCGTGCTGTACGCAACTACATTCAACCCACACTGCTCACGTAACCAAGGCGCCAGAGCGCGCCCAACAAATGCAGAGGAACCTGCGCCGCACAGGACTATTTGTAACTCCGGGTCAGACAACAGAGGCGCCAAAAATGGTTGCCACAGCTCTTCCTCACGTTGCAAGTTTTGATATAACTGACGCCAAAGTTCAGGCTGCTGATGAATTTCTCTGGCAGTGTATAACCCGTGATGCTCACGTAGCCAGGCTTCGGTATAGGAAAACAGTTCACTCATACTAACGCTCCTTGTACCTCAAATTCACAAGCCTGAGCATAGCTCAGCAACACAGAACGAATCTTATCCAACACCCAAGCGTGAGGATCATTGTCCAACCGTCCCGCATTAACTGCCTGCGCTTGCTCTGGCAGGTACTGACTTAGCAATGAAAGGGAAACAGGACGACGGCGCAGGTTATCCATCAAAGTATTAACGGCCTGTTGTACCTGCGGGTGCGGCCAGTAGTAACGCACGCGATCACTCAGACTGTATTGACGATCAATAAATTGTTGATGTGGTGTACCGTGGTAATAGCGATTCCAGTGCTCCGGCTGCTCAAGCATGACTTGTTCCAAAGTGGCACACAGACGAGCGGCTTGTTGTTCACTATTCCATTCACTATCGATCTTATCGAGCGCGAAAAGCGCTTCACGCAGGGCAAAAGTCAACGCTGGGCCAACTTTCAGAATAGCGAAATGATCACGTACCAGTTCACGGTAAACTTGTGCCGTTTGATAATCAGTAGAATGGGCTTCATAGACCAAATAGGGTTGAGACTCGATATATTTACTCAGGGCCGCCGCACGCTCAGATTGATAGTGTTCGACATAATGATGATCGAACTCCACCCCCGGCTGAACCACCAGTGCAACTACTCGCGGCCATACTTGTTCCAGTCCAGCCAACTGCCAGGCTTGTTGATGCACATTCAACGTCATAGCTGCGGCCTGAGACGTAGTGACTTGCATTCCTTCCAATGCTTCTTTAGCACCGCCCGGTACGGGCACTTCGGTACCTATCACATAAACAGGCGGTTCTCCCCCCACCTGCTGCCAACAACGCTCAGCCACTTGACATAAACGAGCTGCCCGTACCGCAACTTCCTTGTCGCCAAGCGGTATCGGATCATCAGCACAGGACATAGAGCAATCAAGATGAATCTTACGAAATCCCGCAGCCACATAATCATGTATCAAGGTTTCAGCCAATTGCATTGCTTGCTCAGCGGGACGATCTTGCCAGACATTCGGTCCAAGATGATCGCCTCCCAACCAAATATGATCACGTGGTAAACCAATCCGATCGGCCTGTTGCCAAACTGCATCACGAAACTGAACGGGTTGCATACCGGTATAACCGCCAAACTGGTTAACCTGATTAGACGTTGCTTCAATCAGCACCGACGTTTTACGTTCTTTGGCTACGCGCAAAGCACTTTCCAATACCCAGGGATGGGCGGAACAGACTGAATAGATCCCCACCGCTTCACCTGATTTGTGGCGACGGATAAGTTGTAATAGTGATTGCATGGTATCTCCCATGCGAGCAAGAACCTCAGTAAGAACTACTCGTCGGCAATAATCACATCCACGCCGAGTTCAGTTAATGCCCGCCTGTAGTTATCGGGGACCCGGCTGTCAGTAATCAGCCGATGAATCTGTCCAGCCTGACGGATCATACAAAAGCTTCTACGTCCAAATTTACTGGCATCTGCCACGGCGATAATTTCATGCGCTACCTCACACATAATGCGATTAAGGTGAGCTTCACCGGGGTGTGGCGTAGTTATCCCTGCTTCCAGATCAAACCCATCAACGCCAAGAAACAAAGTATCAAAACGATATTGACGCAATTGCTGTTCCGCAGCCGGACCATAGAGCGAGTAAGAGTTCTGACGCACACTCCCGCCAAGCACCATCACATTCATCTGATCAAATCCCGCTAATTCATAGGCGATATTCAACGCGTTTGTCATGACCACCAAATCACGCCGTTCCTTAAGATGTGGCACGATTTGCGTGGTCGTTGAGCCGGAGTCAAGGATCAATGCATCACCATCCTTAACAAACTGTGCTGCTCTGGCTGCAATGCGCGATTTCACATCACGATTCATCCTCCCCTTATCTTGCAAGGGGCGATCAAAGGCGAATTGCTGATTCAACATGGCGCCGCCATAGGAACGCAAAGCGCAGCCTTTCTGCTCAAGATAACGCAGGTCATTACGGATAGTGACGCTAGAAACCCCAAAACGAGAACTCAAATGCTCAACACGTACACTACCCTCATGGCACAGCAGGTCGATAATCTGTTCACGTCTTTTTACGGTATCCATAGCCATTCCGTTATGCTCCTCAGATCTCCAGCGACATATTCACGTCGCCTGTGATGGATTGCTTTCTCTCTCTTTCGGTTTAATTACAGCAAAAGCAATGAAATGAAATTGTGATCGGTATTGCAGTCTATTATATAGACAAAAACTAACCAAAAATGTTTCATTTGAAAACCAAACGAAAGAATACTTTCGGTTCTATGACTATTATTGTTTTATCCCGGAATCAGTCCTTATCCACCTTTTCAACGAAAATTGATACCAAAAAACCGAAAGCCCTTTGTTTTCAACCATTGAGTACAAGGTTTTATTTCAGCAAGTGATAAAGATCACAACTTTAAGATTAGATGTGCAAATCCTGATAAAATCCAGGACTGAAAGCTCTCGCTGTAATTTAAGGAAACGACACAAATGACAAAACGATTTTCGGTGCTGACTGGCAGTCTGCTGCTTGCTGCTTCTCTCGGCGCTCAAGCCACAAATACACCCGCTCAGCCCCATCTGACAAATACTGTTGATAAGACCATACACTCCCTGATGCAGGAATATGACATTCCAGGAATGGCGATTGCAGTAACGTTCCGCGGTCAACATTTTTTCTATCAATACGGTGACTCATCAAAAGAGGACAACACGCCGGTCACTAAAGAGACAATTTTTGAATTAGGTTCGGTCAGCAAAACCTTTACCGGCAGCCTGATTTCCTGGGCACAGGTGACGGGAGCCATTTCCCTCTCCGATAAGGCCAGCCAGCATTTTCAACCGCTTGCAGGCAGCACCTTTGACAACATCAACCTGCTGAATATTGCCACCTATACCGCGGGCGGCCTGCCGTTACAATTCCCTGATGAGATCAACAGCAATAGCAAAATGGTAGACTGGTTCCAGCACTGGCAGACAAAGTACACGCCCGGAACCTACCGCCAGTACTCCAATCCCAGTATTGGCCTGGCAGGCTATATCGTTGCCCAACGCCTTGAAAAACCTTATTCAATACTGGTGAAAAACCAGATCCTTTCACCGCTTGGTCTGCACCATACCTGGTTTAACGTGCCCGAGCAGGAGATGAAAAACTATGCATTGGGTTATTCAAAAGAGAATAAACCGATTCGCATAAACCCGGGCGTGCTGGATGAGGAAGCCTATGGCCTGAAAGCCAGTGCACAGGATCTGATCGGCTTCGTTGATGCGAATATCGATCCTTCCCGCGTAGGTGACAACAAGCTGGCGCAAGCCATTCAGGCAACCCATACTGGCTATTACCGGGTGGGTGAGATGACGCAAGGGCTGGGCTGGGAGCTTTATCACTGGCCCGTTACCCTTGAGCAGGTACTGAGTGGCAACTCTGCGGAGATCGCTTATCAGGCCAACAAAACCACGGAACTATCACCGCCAGAGCCGCCAACGGATGCGCTTTTTATTAATAAAACCGGTTCCACCAATGGTTTCGGCGCGTATGTTGCGTTTGTGCCGCAAGAGCAAATGGGTATTGTGCTGCTGGCCAACAAAAACTATCCCAACGAGGCACGTATCAAAGCGGCCTGGCAAATCCTCAAGGCACTGAAATAACGCGCAAGTGGCGTTAAATACGGTGTCTTTAAACCGTGTCTGTTAGCAGCGATAACGCCTCCCCAGGAGGCATTATCCATGACATATCGAGTCATGAAGCCAGTAAGGCTTCCAAACCAGCGGTCACCGACTCCATACGGTGACCACCTGAGTGCTCAATCACATAACGCTTGCCCACCTGGGAGCAGGCATCCAGCCCCCAAATGCCATGTTCGACCTTCTGACTCAGCGGATCATTACTGGTATTGATGTGGGTGACGTTAGCACTATCCAACTTGTCGGCTAACCGATCCCGCAATCCCACATGCAATCCCATACTATTGAATACGGTGACCTTGATCCCATGTTTGATGCCCGCATATTGCGCCAGCCCGCCGCCCAAGGAATGGCCCAGAACCTCAACCTTATTGCCATATTGTTTAGTAAAGGCTTTAACCAAACGGTCTGCATCCTGAAACGCGCTGTCCTTGATCCCCAAAGCCGCGCAGACATCACTTTTTATCGTACCAGGACGCTTAGTTGGCTGGGTGCCCACAAAGGAAAGCACCACGGTATCGTCACGTTTGTAAACAGCGACCTTGAGCGCAGACCAGGCATCTCCTTTAAGGATTAAAGGATCATTCTTCCCCTTGCCAGGACGAACACGCAGGGTTAACTTCTTGCCGGTCCCGCCACTCCCATCCTCCCGGCGAGCCAGTATTGAAGACGGGATATCAGCCAAAGTGGCATGACTGTAACCTGTCGGCATATCCCGATAACTACTGGAGCAACTGATTCTCGCCAATCGGGCCGTATCCATCACTGCTCTGGCTTCTGCAACATTCAACGGCTCTTGCTCTGCTTTGGCTACAAACGCTGGTTTGATGAATACTTTGGCAGTATTCAGCCATTTCTCGGCACGCATTCTAGCCTGTAAGCGATCAGACACACTGGGCGGTAGATACGAGATGCCCTTCATAACCGCTCCAGCCAACCCCAAAGCTGAGGATACCAACAAACGCCCCGTGAATTCCGCTAGGTTTTTAACTCCGGCAACACCGACCGAAATCGCACCACTTATTACACTACTAGCACCGCCCATGATATTGGCCAATCCCTTAATAATGGCCCCAGTCCAGTAACGTGCCTTACCTTTAGCACTTTGCGCATGGGAGTCATATCCTCTCTGTATGGCAGTACCAATCCTGCGAGCTGGGGCATTCAGAGTCAGATATTTCAGTGTGGTAGTCAGCACCTTGCCTAATGACACCTTTGTATCGAGGCCAGTACTGGTGTAATGGGAGGCAAGATGATGATGAACATTATGATGCCTTTTATCCGTTAACTCCTGAATACAGCGTTCTGTTGATGACAATTTGGCAGCGCCGATTTGAATGTTTTGATTGAGCAATGTTTTTTCATTACGTGCTTTTGGAAATAATTTTTTTTCCGCCTGCTTAAGGGTTTCTGTGATCTTCTTGTCTTTTAATTTAAAAATGTCTGAGTTCTGCCTCTTAAATTCTTCGACACTTTTCGTAATGTTTTTGTAATATTGTAAAGAGATATTATCTGGAAAATTTTTCATCCCTTTTATTAGTTTTTCTAGGCATGAGATTTTTACTTTTCCTGCTTCGTTTACTTTTTTAAAAGTTTTATCAAAGGTAGATTCACATAATAAATGCAACATCGTTACTCTGTTAGTAAACATGTCCGTATTCCTTTAAATAACTCATTGGATTTATAATCAGTATTTTAAATAAGACTCCAAAACCGCGCCACATATCACACCACCAATAATCACATTAATAACAATGAATTAAAGAAATATGCAGCAGAATTATGAAACGTTATTTAATTATTTTATTAAACATCCATACCTAATTTTTACACTCTATTTACCAAATTTCCTCTTAATCTATTTCTCTAATAATGTTTTTAACAAATGTATAGAAGATAGAATTTCTGTCATTTATCGCACTTATGGAACAGAAAAAACAGTACTCTGAGTGTTTTCTGTTTTTGTTGCATAATAATCTCACGCATATATGAATTCAAAACCACAATATATCTCCTTATTTCAATAGATAATTATATCAATATCGTGTAGATATTTCCGTTTACTAGTTGTGATTATTTTGGATTTTTCGTGAAAATGACTTGCTCCTTGAATTAGATATCTGTGATTGTATGTACACAGCCTTATCCGGACACATCTCGGCATTAGTCCTTAAACGCAGGAGTTTTTGTTTGTTATCACAGAATCGGCAACTATTATTTTGCTTTTCTCATCTGGAGGAGAGCCATAGATTTATCCGGTACTTTGTCGGAGATCTGAGCGCAGCAGATAACAGACTGCGCTCAGATCACCTAAAAATTCACTAAATTTGTTAGCTTTCTTACAGATTTAGTTGATTAATTTGCACAACCTGTTTTTCCTGCACATCATGTAAGCTATTGTGTTTATAATTAATAACAAAAATTATGATTAGAATTGCACTTATTGACGACCACGTCGTTGTCCGTTCCGGCTTTGCCCAATTACTGACTCTTGAGAATGATCTTGAAATCGCCGGACAATATGGCAGCGCCAACGAAGCCTGGCTGGATTTACTCCGGAACCCTATTGATGTTGCGGTGATGGATATCGCAATGCCGGATGAAAGTGGTTTGCATCTGCTCACCCGGTTACGGCAAAAACGGCCTGATTTCCGTACCATTATTCTCAGTATTTATGACACCACAGCATTTGTACAAAGTGCGCTGGACGCCGGGGCTTGCGGCTATCTCACCAAACGATGCGGCCCGGAAGAGTTGGTGCAGGCAGTACGCTCCGTCCATAAAGGCGGTTGTTATCTGTGTGCTGATGCGCTGAAAGCACTGCGTCAGACACCACAAGATATTAAAGCGCTGCGAGTTCTGACCCTCAGAGAACGGGAAATATTTGATCTGCTTATCAATGGCATCAATGTTAAAACTATCGCAGAGCAACTCAGCCTCAGCCCCAAAACCGTTCATGTTCATCGGGCCAACATTCTTGGCAAATTACAGTGCGATAGCACTATCGATCTGGTTCATTACGCCCTGCAACACCAGATTCTAACGGGGAACCCATGAACGTTGGATTACGATTTAGCCTGTTATCACTGTTTTTGCTGATTTTCTATTCACTGAGCTGGCTTGCTCTGTGGACCATCAGTTTCTACCTGAATGATAACGGGCAACAAGCCACACTGCTTCTGCCACAAGGATTACGGCTGGCACTGTTTATTCTACTGGGCCGTCGCTACCTGCCAACCTTATTAGTCACCGAAGTTGTCATCTTACTATGGCTCGGCAGTGAACAGCTTATTACTGACAATATCATTCTGTTATCGCCATTTCTCAGCCTGATACCCACTGTTATGGTCCAGCGGATCTGGTGGCGCTATACCTTGTATTGGCAACGGCTCTCTATTCTGCTGGCAGGCGTCGCCACCAACAGTGTATTACAGGCAACCTGTTTGGGATTGACTCTGACCGCCGGAGCCAATCACTTACTTCTTACCTCACTAACGGGTGGTGTTTTGCTGTCACCTTTTGTTTATCTGATCTATGAATATCTGCGTCAGCAACAGTTGAGAAATATGCTGGATTCTGACTATTCTGATCCACAGTTACGTACTTCCCTGCTGATGTGGTGCTGCCTGTTCTGCTTACTCGGGCTGAGTGCCCAGATCTTTATATCACCAGAAATTGAGAGTCTTTTGGTGATACTGATATTTATCCCCAATGTATTTATGGCCTATCGTTATGGCTGGCAAGGTGGCGTACTGGCTGCTTTATTGGGCAGTCTAATGATCACGTCAGCCTGGCAATTCAACGGGGCTTTTGACGATTTAGGTGAACTGGAAATGTTCCTGACCATTCAAGCGCTATTGGGAATCGGACTTGGGATAGCTATCAGCCGTCAGCAGCAACTCGCCGAAAACCTACAACGCTATCGTGAACGACTGGAGCAGGAACTGACCGCCCGCCATATCCTGATGAAGAAGCTAGTTCATACAGAAGAGGATGTCTGTAAAAGTATTGCCCGCGAGTTACATGATGAAATTGGTCAGAATATTACTGCCATTCAGATTCAGGCAACATTGGTAAAACGGACTGCCACTTCCCCAGCAACAGAAATGATCGCAGAGCAGATCAATCATCTTGCTCAACAAATTCATCAATCCACCCGTCAATTACTGCGCCAATTGCGGCCTCCGGTTCTGGAAGAGATGTCTTTAGAAAAAGCACTCCACCATCTGATCAATGAGTTCGCCTTCAAACAGCAGGATATTGATTGCCAGTTGAATTACCTGCTCACTCAAAATCCAGCGAATGAAACGGTGGTTTTTACCCTTTATCGTCTGGTTCAGGAATTGCTGAACAATATCAGTAAACATGCTAACGCTAGCCGAATCAATATTACGTTGCGACAACGCAGAGATGTGATTGAACTCAGAATCAGTGATAACGGAATCGGTATCACTGAAGATAAAAAGCAAAGCGGCTTTGGTCTTCAAGGCATTGAAGAACGTATCCGGGCACTAGGCGGAGACTGGCAGTTAAGCAATGATAACGGCACACGCATAATTGTTAACCTGCCCACAAATTTTGATGAAAATTAGATGTAACTAAGAATTATTCTTAGTTACCTAAAACCTTACCCCATCCATTTTGATTAATTTTTCTTTACATTCTCTTTTCATGGAGGAATCGCGCATGCCAGCCACCAGCCAGGAACAGATCTCACAACACTATCGCTACTGGCGTAGCCGTTTGCTGATTTCCATGATCATTGGCTATGCCGCATTTTATCTGACGCGAAAAAGCTTCAATTTTGTCATGCCAGTTATGCAGTTGGAATTAGGACTCGATAAAGGAGATATCGGCTGGATAACCAGTCTGTTTTATCTGGCTTACGGCGGCTCAAAATTTGTTTCCGGTATATTTCATGATCGCACCGGCTATCGCTGGTTTATGGGTGCCGGATTAATGATGACTGGTGCATTGAACATTATGTTCGCTTTTTGCTCATCATTTTCTGCCCTACTGATCATCTGGACACTGAACGGCTTCTTTCAGGGCTGGGGATGGCCCCCTTGTGCAAGATTACTGACACACTGGTACTCCCGCAATGAACGAGGCTTTTGGTGGGGATGCTGGAATATCTCCATCAATATTGTCGGCATCACAATCCCGATGTTGTCAGCTTTTCTGGCAACAACTTACAGCTGGCAAGCTGCTTTGATGATGCCTGGAATTATCGGTATTTTACTGGGTATCTGGCTCTGCTATCAGCTATGCGACATCCCACAGCAACAAGGTTTACCCAGTATAGGGCGCTGGCGACAGGATTTACTGGAACTTCGGCACGAACAGCTATCGCCGCCCATGCCGATGATGCAGATACTGAGAGATACGATTCTGATTAACAAAACTATCTGGCTGTTGGGGTTCTCCTACATTCTGGTCTACCTCATCAGAATGGCGATTAATGACTGGGGGAATCTGTGGTTGTCAGAAATACATGGCGCTAATCTGCTCAGTGCCAATGCAACACTTTCACTGTTTGAACTCGGTGGTTTGGTAGGAGCACTCTTCTCTGGTTGTGGATCGGATTTACTGTTCCGTGGTCAGCGCGCTCCAATGATCCTTCTCTTCGCTCTGGGATTATTTATCTCTGTTACCGCATTGTGGCTAACCCCCATACATCACTATGCACTATTAGCAGTCTGTTTTTTCAGCATTGGTTTTTTTGTTTTTGGCCCGCAAATGCTGATTGGGTTGGCGGCAACAGAATATTGCCATAAACAAGCCGCCAGCACGGTCACTGGTTATTTGGGATTGTACGCCTATTTGGGCGCTGCAATGGCAGGCTGGCCATTGAGCCAGGTGGTTGCACACTACGGGTGGTCAGGAATATTTGCTCTGCTCACCGTCGCATCCGCCATGATGGGTTTGCTATTAATGCCTCTGTTAATGGCAGACATTAGTAAAAGGGAACATATGGCAGGGATAACATTGCCATTTTCCAATGATAAGAAGATCTGAATAAAAAGGACAAAATAATGAAACTGAAACCTCTCTCTACACTCATTGCAACAGGTCTGGTCCTTGCTGCATTTACCAGTAATGTTCAGGCCGCTGGCCGTTTGATCGTTTATTGCAGTGCAACTAACGCCTTATGCGAAGCTGAAACCAGAGCATTCGGTGAAAAATACAATGTAAAAACAACTTTTGTCCGCAATGGTTCAGGTAGCACCCTGGCAAAGATTGAGGCAGAAAAACGTAATCCACAGGCTGACGTTTGGTATGGCGGTACACTGGACCCACATTCTCAGGCGGGTGAAATGGATCTGCTAACCGCCTATAAATCCCCTAATCTGACACAAATCATGCCGCAGTTTCGCGATCCCGCCAAACGTAAAGGCAACTACACCTCTGCGGTTTACGTCGGTATTCTTGGCTATGGCGTCAATACCGAACGTCTGAAAGAGAAAAAGATCCCGATCCCAACCTGCTGGAAAGATCTGACAAAACCGATATATAAAGGTGAAATTCAAATTGCTGACCCTCAAAGCTCCGGTACGGCTTACACCGCACTGGCAACTTTTGTCCAGTTATGGGGCAAAGATCAGGCATTTGATTACTTGAAAAAACTGAACGCCAACATCTCTCAGTACACCAAATCCGGTGTCGCCCCTGCACGCAACGCCGCTCGTGGTGAATCTGCAATTGGCATCGGTTTCCTGCATGATTACTCATTGGAAGTCGAAAATGGCGCACCACTGAAACTTATCGCACCATGTGAAAGTACAGGCTATGAAATCGGTGGTGTCAGTATCATCAAAAATGCCCGCAATATGGACAACGCTAAGCTGTTCGTTGATTGGGTACTATCCAAAGAAGCACAAGAACTTAGCTGGAAAAAAGGTAAAGCCTATCAAATCCTGACCAATACCACAGCGAAAGCTTCTCCTCTGGCACTTAAATTGTCCGATCTAAAATTGATCAATTATGACATGGACAAATTCGGCGCCAGTGATGTGCGTAAAGAGTTAATCACCAAATGGGTGACAGAAGTGAAAATGGCTAAATAAGGTCAATCAAGGGCGGATCACTCCGCCCTTAGAAACTATCCATCAGGCTTATTCGATTTTTCCACATGAATAACGCCTGCGGGGATAAATTCTTACTGCTGCTATCTCACGATAATAATAAAAAAGAGGGAAATTATGTCTCACACTTTTATTTTGCCTATCAGACAGAAGCGGGATGCTGTGTTCTGGTGGATTGCCCTGGCGTGGTTGTCTTTCGCCCTTTTACCATCATGGAGCCTGGACTACGGCCTCTTCGATTCTACTCAAGATGAAATTCTCTCCTCCTATGGCTGGAACGGATTAAACCTTAGCTTACTGTGGTTCCTGTTACCGTCAGTACTGCTGCTGCGCCCACTGATACCAGCAAACTGTAATCAGCGTAACCGCCACTATTTCGATGCGGGTTATGCCTTATTATGTGCCTTGTTGGTCATTATCAGTGCGGCCCTTATCGGACGTGGACTAGGCTACTCTACAATTATCCTGTTTATCTCACTAGGCGCGATTATCACTCTGGCCCTGACTCGCCTTGAATGGCTAGGAGGGGACAGTTTTGTCATTGGCTCACTGGTCACCGTTGTTGCCCTGATCGGCGTATTTATTCTTTATCCAAGTATCGCCATTTTTATTCCGATGTTTACCGATGATGCCGGTCAGTTTGCTCCGTTCGCTTTTATATCGATACTGGAGCAGCCACATATTATTCAGGTTATCACGAACTCTATTTTGCTCTCTGTGTCCGTTGCTATAGGCTGTACTTTCTTTGGTCTGGTGCTGGCAATTTACACCTCCAGAATTGCCCGCCGCTCCGCTATTATTGGCCGGGTATTCTCTATTTTGCCCATCGTCACACCACCCTTTGTTGTTGGTTTAGGTGTCACATTGATGATGGGCCGCTCCGGTTACATTACTGAGTTTATGGCAACCTGGCTCGGCCTGACCAACACCAATTGGCTGTATGGTTTTACCGGTATCTGGCTGGCTCAGGTACTGGCTTTTACGCCAATGGCATTTATGATCCTTGATGGTGCCATCAAAACCATCCATCCCTCGCAGGAAGAAGCCTCCTATACCTTGCGCGCCAATCGTTATCAGACTTTTTTTAATGTATTCATACCACTGCTGAAACCAGCACTGGCGAACGCTTTCCTGATTGTGATTGTTCAATCACTAGCAGATTTTAGTAACCCACTGGTGCTGGGGGGTAGTTTTGATGTACTGGCAACTCAAATTTATTTCTATATCACCGGCTCTCAACTTGACTATCAAGCTGCTAGTACTCTCGGCGCTTCGCTTCTGGTTTTCTCTCTGCTGATATTCTGCGTCCAGTATATGTGGATTGGTAAACGCTCCTATGTCACAGTTTCCGGCAAATCCTATCGTGGTGATGTACAACCGTTGCCAAATTCGCTGGTTTGGGGTGTCTGTACCATCCTGTTTATCTGGGTTGTATTCAACATTCTGTTATACGGCAGCATCTTCTACGGCAGTTTCACCGTCAACTGGGGAGTAGATTACACCCTGACTTTGGACAACTTTATTAAGCTGTTCGGTCAAGGAATGCATGACGGCGCATGGCCTTCATTACTGGATACCCTACTCTACGCCGGTATCGCTGCCCCCATCACCGCGATCTTGGGTTTGCTGATTGCTTATATTGTTGTGCGGCAGGAATTCCGTGGTAAGAAAACTATTGAATTCACTACCATGCTGTGCTTTGCCGTACCAGGCACGGTTGCAGGGGTTTCCTACATTCTGGCCTTCAATGATTCACCTTTTTATCTCACCGGAACCGCAGCTATTGTCATCATCTCCATGACTATGCGAAACGTACCGGTAGGTATCCGTGCCGGTATTGCCGGTCTTGGGCAGATTGACAAATCATTGGATGAAGCCTCGCTGAGCCTGCGAGCCGGATCGATGAGAACCATTTTCCATATTCTGTTGCCGCTACTGCGCCCGGCAATTCTATCAGCACTGATTTACAGCTTTGTCCGTGCCATTACCACCGTCAGCGCTATTGTATTCTTAGTCACACCTGATACCCGTGTAGCAACCGCTTATATTCTGAACCGGGTGGAAGATGGTGAATATGGGGTTGCTATCGCTTATGGCTCTATCCTGATTGTGGTCATGCTGGCCATTATTTTCCTATTTGACTATTTGATTGGTGAAGCTCGGGTTTCTCGTTCTAAAGCCAAAAATGTACAGTAATCACGGAGTAAGGACATGACACAACAAAATTTTGTCGAACTGAAAAATGTAACTAAACGGTTCGGTAGCAACACCGTGATCGATAATCTGGAGCTATCTATCCCGCAAGGGCATATGGTCACACTGTTGGGGCCGTCTGGTTGCGGTAAAACCACCGTATTGCGTTTAGTTGCCGGGCTGGAAAAACCCAGCGAAGGCAAAATTTTCATTGATGGTGAAGACGTTACAGATCGTTCTATTCAGCAACGAGATATCTGTATGGTATTCCAGTCCTACGCCCTGTTTCCGCATATGTCGCTGGGAGAAAATATTGGCTACGGTTTAAAAATGCTGGGGAGACCTAAAGCGGAGATACGTGAACGGGTTAAGGAAGCACTGGAATTGGTCGATCTGGATGGTTTTGAAGATCGTTATGTTGATCAAATCTCCGGCGGACAACAACAGCGTATTGCCCTTGCTCGCGCCTTAATCCTTAAGCCCAAAGTACTGCTTTTCGATGAACCACTGAGTAACCTTGATGCTAACCTACGCCGCAGTATGCGTGAGAAAATCCGCGAATTACAGCAACAATTTAACATCACCTCGCTATATGTTACTCATGATCAAAGTGAAGCATTTGCGGTTTCCGATACCGTGTTGGTGATGAATAAAGGCAAAATCATGCAAATTGGCGCACCACAAACGCTATATCGCCAGCCAGCATCTGAGTTTATGGCGAGTTTCATGGGAGATGCCAATATCTTTCCTGCTACTTTGGGCGCTGACTATGTGGAAATTTTCCATTATCGCCTGCCACGACCGGAAAACTTTACCAGCACTCAACAATCAGTAACGGTAGGTGTCAGGCCAGAAGCTGTGACTCTAAGTCATCACGGGCATGCAAGCCAGCTCTGCACCATCAGCCATGTGGCTTACATGGGGCCACAATATGAAGTGACTGTAGACTGGCAAGATCAAACTTTGCTACTACAAATCAATGCCACCCAATTGCAACCTAATGTTGGCGATAATTACTATCTGGAAATTCATCCATTTGGGATGTTTATTTTGGCAGAGAAAAGTAACTGTTAATTTGATTGTAAAAAATCCTGACTTTCAGATCAGAAGGCCGCCATACGGCGGCCTTGGCCCTCAAGAATGCTTTTCGATTACCAAATTCTGGTCGCTCACACCGATGTATTGGCTTGGCTTAAAGAACCCGTGTTCATAATTTTCTTTGCTAGTATTAATAGTATTATTAACCTTGGCAGACCTGATTAAATAATAGGAGTAAGCGCGTGGAATGGGTGATTGGTGGAATAATTTTATTGTTGATTCTTGGCGTGATCTTTAAACCAAGTAGATGTGATATTTGTAATGTTAATTTCAAAAGAAAATATTACACGTGGGAAATTGAAGGTAAAAAACAGCATTTATGTCCTAACTGTAATAGCAAAATGGACAGAAAAATTAGCTCTAGAAAATTTAAAGATAGGTTTGGTTAATTATTCAATATATTATTTTTTTCAGCCACCTAAGTGATTTTCGACACAAACCAACCAAATGACACCAGCAGATACTGACGTCACTTTTTATAGGTTTATTGCTGAAAGTGACGTCATAAAAAATCCATAATCGGACCCGCATATCATCGTATACAGGGATATTTTGCATAGGGATCACCATCAATTAGATGAAATATAAACAAAATATCCACTATAAAATAATTCGTCAATAATAAGACGTTGTTACTCAACAATTTATCATAGATAACTATAACTCAGAGTCTCTGTACGCCTGATTAATAATGGCTTTTGCCATCCATTTAGTGATTTCAATAACTTTTGCGTCATCCATATGCCAGATATCTTTCATCACCAAAAAAACTTCGGAACCATAAATCAGGGAAAAAGAACGAATGACGTTTTCCAGAGTGTCCGGTGGAAAATGCCTTTTTAATGGTTCAACAACCATCGAAAGGATCTCTTTACGGTGCCCACGAACCAATTTCTTTTCCTGTTTATCCTCAGATGAACGCCCCTGAGCCCATTGCTGTAATGAAACTAAAAGAGCGGCTCTCAATGCACCTTCATGTTGGAACATCCGGGGATAGGCAAAATCCAATAATTCAATAATCCGCTCCTCCGTATTTTCACTAGAAGGCTTCCAAGTGAGGATCGGCCCAAGGCTAGCACTAACGATTGCATCAATTAAATCGCTTTGCGTCGGAAAATAGCGGTATGCCGTTGCTCTGGAAACCCCTGCATGTATTGCCAATTCGGAAACTGAAGGTATCGCTCTCTGCTCAAAAAGTTCCAATGCAGCATTTATCAGCAATGTATAAGTTTTTTTCCGAGTACCAGTAAAATGAGGTTTAGTATTCGAGTCCATCATTGCCACAACTCTTTCACAATAAGATTCTCTATATCAGCGTATGGTTAAAATATTTTTTCGACATCATCACTCTACTTAATTACCTACAAAACGCCCAAATTGATTCAATTTATTTACAAATAAAATGAGATGATAGTCTCAATTTGATGATATAACAGTGATACTCAAGTCTCACATTGACTATAATCTGTCCATAAGTTAGTCGCCAGCACCAAGGGAAATATTCATAATTATAATGAAAAATAACCACGGCTATATTTATATTGCCACCATTTTTGATACCAAGAGTGCAGAAATCTTCTACGTCAGGGATCTGATAGAAAAAACTGGCCTTGCCGTTCGCACTGTGGACTTGACGACTAAACCTGGCCCACTGGAAAGAGGCGCGGATATTACTTCACTAACAGTAGCAGAGCATCATCCACAAGGCAAAGAAGCCGTTTTCTGTGGTGATCGGGGTAAAGCAATTTCCGCAATGGCAATTGCCTTTAAAACTTTTTTATCAAGACAAACTGATATTTTAGCTATTCTGGGGCTAGGGGGTTCTGGTGGGACAGCCCTGATTACACCCGCCATGCAGTCTTTACCTATAGGTATACCAAAACTTATGGTTTCTACCATGGCTTCCGGTAATGTTTCTGGGTATGTTGGGGTTAGTGATATCGCTATGCTGTATTCAGTCACTGATGTATCTGGCCTTAACCGTATCTCTCGTCAGGTATTAAAAAATGCGGCCAACCAAATTGCTGGCGCAGTTTATTTTCATGAAGAGAGCAATATCGAAGATAAGCCTGCTATTGGCCTGACAATGTTTGGTGTGACAACACCGTGTATACAGTTGCTGACCAAAGAGCTGGAACAGCAATATGACTGTTTAGTTTTCCATGCAACCGGCAGCGGTGGCAAAACCATGGAAAAACTGGCCGAAAGTCGCTTACTTAACAGTCTGCTTGATATAACCACAACTGAAGTCTGTGACTATTTATTTGGCGGTATTCTGGCCTGTGATGTTGACCGTTTGAGTGCAATAGCCCGCACAAAAATACCTTATATTGGTTCTTGCGGGGCGTTAGATATGGTGAATTTTGGTCATCCGAATACTATTCCGGGACACTATAAAAACAGGCAATTTTACCGTCATAATCCCCATGTAACATTAATGCGCACCACACCAGAAGAGAATTATCAAATGGGAATTTGGATCGCTGAAAAACTTAATCAGTGCGAAGGAAAAGTGAAATTTATTATTCCTGAAGGTGGTTTTTCTGCTCTGGATATTGAAGATGGACCATTCTGGAACCCTGAAGCGACTCAAGCATTTATCAACGCTTTCGAGTCTACATTTATAGAAATGGAAAATAGACAACTGATTAAAAGTTCTCATCACGTGAATTCATCTGAATTTTGCCAACAAGTGATCAGCGAATATCAGCAAATGATGAATTCAGTTGTATAGATAGTCCAGAATTGAAACAGGAGGAAAACTTAATGAACCAAAATACTGACGATAATGCCAGTACAGAAGCGGTATTGACACTGAAAGATTATGTACAACTAATTAATGACTAGGCAAAAAGTTGCCAAAATAGGGCATTCTGATGCTATTGTTCTATTAGCCGCGATTTCTACGGCACGTCTGTCGAGTAATCGCACTAAAAGAGTAAAAGTAGCCAAATACTCGTGTTCCAAAGGGAAGCCACAAGAACTTCCTGTTAATAATCGAGTCATAACATATTGGAAGTTAACAAACTAAATTAAAATATAAATATACCTGCTTTGTTTTCTTCCTTTCGGAGCATATTTCCGTCAACACCAGGCTCCTGCGGCCCCCACCGCAGGAGTTTTTTTATGGATATACAGGCAATTAAAACTTGATAAGATATATACCCTTCATCTTTCAAGCTGCTGCTTTGTTGGCTGCGTTCACTTACCCCAGTCACATAGTTATCTATGCTCCTGGGGATGCGTTCTCTTGCCGCCGCACTGCAACTTGAAATCTATTGGGTATATAATATTTCGCTTCGCTCTCAATGAGAATTTAGGGGAGAATTCCGCAGTTTTGTTAAAACTCCCCAATTTAGTCTCATCGGATTACAAACAATCAGCCAAATAATCAAATACCCCAAGAGTAACACCAGGAAATGAACTGGCGATGGCAAAGTTAAAACATAGGGTCAACAATAGATTCAGTGCCCTCCTGTTATCAACCCTACATTTTCTTATTAAATATTCTCATATTTAGCGATAATCATGTCTCTTGCGTATAATGTACTTATTTTCTCTTCTGTACCAGATTCGATTATATCAACAGGTGAAAAAAAGGCGCCTTTTAACCAAATGTTTTTTCTTAGCCAAAGAAGAGTATCTTCGTAGTTTAAATCACCTATTTTTTTATATATCTGTGATGCATATATATAACCGAGCATATAGCATGGGAAATAACCCAAAAAACCTGCGGCCCAATGGATATCCTGCATACATCCATTTTTATGATCTTTCCCTGAACTTATACCTAATAATTTAAGAGAAAGTTCATCCCATAATTCAGGTATATCATTAACCGTTATATTTTTATTAATCAAATCTTTCTCAATTAAATAACGTAAATAAATATGCTGCAAGTAATGTATTTCATCTGTATTTATCCTGGTTTCATTAAGTTTTAATTGCAGCAAGTGTTTTCTTATACTACTAGCTGATATATTTAATCCGTATTTCACTGTTTTTTTTGATAAATAATTAATAAAAGAATCAGAATAACCATAACACATTTCAAAGAATAAACTCTGACTTTCATGTATTCCAATAGAACAAGGATAAGATACAGGCATGCCTAAAAATTCATTAGGAAGATTCCTTTCATATAGAGAGTGTCCAAATTCATGTAAAGAAGCATAGATTCCACCCATGAAATTAGAATCTGAATATCTATTCGTGATTCTTATATCATCTCTGGTTCCACCACAAAAAGGATGAGCGCTGACATCTAATCTCCCTCTGGAAAAATCAAATCCTAGTTCAGAAAGCATCTCTTTATTTATCTTTATTTGCGTTCTAATTGGAATTTTCTGATTTACATTCCTATTTAATGAGTTTGATTTAAACCGTTCTGCTAAACCAGGTAGCCACATCTGAATCTCTTCAAAAAGATTATCTAACATATCCGTCTTCATCATTGGCTCATACTCGTTCAATAATGATTCATAGGGGCTGGTACCTGAAGCTTCAGATAAAATATCGGCTTTTTCTCTTATTAATTCGACTAATTGTGTCAAATCTTTTGAAAACCCTTGCCAATTATTTATTTCTTTATTTTTAACCCATGAATATTCACACTGACAGGTAATCTTCTTTATTTCTTTTACTAAGGAAATAGGAAGTAGTCGCTTTTGTTCAATTTCCTTTTTAGCCGAGAGAAGAGCCATTATTGTGATATTATCCAGATTATCATCTAAGAGTAATTTTTCTACCGCATCAAAAATAACTTGTGATGTCTTTTTTTCATGAATAATTAATTCTGCCTCTGAAAGCGCTTCTGCCCTTGCTAAGAAGCTATTCTCAGGCATCATAGTAGTTTGATCCCAATAACATATATCCATCAAATGTTCGATATTATATATTGAACGATAGTATTCTTTTATATCAGATAATTCCCTCATTTCTTTTTCCCTATAAATGCTATTATGACACTGGAAAATATAAACAACATGCCAATAAACATATTGCGAGTTATTGATTCATTTAGAAAATAATAGGATATCAACACACTAAATATAGGCGATATAAGTGCAGAATAAGCGGTTAACTCTGCGCCACCACGTTCTATCATGTAAAACCATAAAATATAAACAAGAACACCACTCGCTATCCCCATATATAGAATAGGTATAAAAATATGGGTAACTGTCTGAAAAAACTCACCATTAAAATTAAATATATTAAGGTTTGTAGATAAAAATGGCGTTATAATTATCATTAATAAAAATGAAACAATATTTTGATATAAAACCTTGGAAAATATATCTAACTGAGTGGGTATTTTTTCTGATAAAAAAGTTCCTAATGCCCATGCGAAGGCACTGACTAATATGATGCACTCACCAAAGCTTATTTCTTTTAAGGATATGAATATCAAAACGCCTAATATACAAAGTATAGACACAGTAATTGATCTAAAACTGATTCTTCTGCTACTTATCATTGTCAGAAAAGAGGTAATAGCAGGCATTGTGTATATAAGCACAGATGCTTTCACAGAATCTGTATATTTTAGTGATATGTTATTTAAAACAGGCACCAAGAAAACATTTAAAATACCCAGAGGTATACAAAATAACAGATCATAAAAATTCGGTTTTTTTTTATATAAAATCAAAACCAGAAAAATCAATATTAATACGGATGTAATCGTTGAGTAAAAACGAAAAGGCCATACCCCAATTTGCTCAATAGCTATTTTTGAAATAGGGAATCCGCCTCCCCATAACATTGCTATTAGGATTGCGGAAGAAAGTACTTTTTTATTTCTAGTCATATCTAACCACCAAGGCCATTCTCCTTTTTTTACTCTCAGCGGTCACCATAGACACAAAATGAGGTATTTCCTTTTCACTGGTATCGAAAATCAATGTCGTCAAATTATATGGAACTAATGTATCCGTGATAAATTTACGCTCATTATCCAGAATAACCGTTAATCCTCCATGGTTTGGATTCCAATTATCAGTCAAATTTATTACTATGCCAAAACTTTCTCCCGGGTCACAATGCGTCGTTAAAAAATCTCCTTTATCAAATCTGTTTAAATATAATAAAGCCATTTTCTTTATCTCTCTGCCTGTTATTGATGTAAGAAATGACTTGAATTTTTCGCTATCTACTATGTTTTTTATCTCAGAAAAACAGGTTATTTTTTCACTCCTGTCATTATCAGGAAGTCGCCTGAAAGAAAATGAAAAAATACCATTATTATAATCTTCAATTGAAATTGATTTTTCCCTTTCAATTTCCTCTATACTATTCTCACTCAAATAAAAATCATGCTCTCCATACCTATTCTTTATAATATAAGACCACTCACTGTCACTAATTGAATTAAAATTATCTGAAAAAAAAGCAAACTCAGGAAAAAATTCATCTATTGAAAAACTCACATAGCCTTTATTCTTAAATGCTGAGTACAGATCTTTAATTTTCATCAAATATGTACTCCTCTCTGGTTTTAAAATCTCTAAGCGAGATATAAAGCTTTTTACCGACAAGAGCAGGTTCATCATATCCAGTGATTATTTTTACTACCTGATCAGCAACCAACCCAGACATTGCAGCTAATGATGGTGCACTTTGCCACGCATTAACCTTTCTATTACCGTCTAAGAATTGTTGCTTCATCCTCGCTTCCTGGAATTTCTTTACATCATTATTTTCACTATAAAATTGCTTTTTAATGCTTTTCTTGGCATCAAAATAAGTCTTCTCTTGCCCATTATTTAAATAAATTGGCCCAACGGATATCTCGAAAGGATCACCTCCCAGTTCTATGACGGGTATATTTTTATTACAAGCCAATTCATGTACTATTCCTTCAACCGTATTTTTCCTGAAATAACCCAGGCTGGCCCATGCAAGTAAAACTAAATCAACACCATCCAACATCTCTTTAAGTCTATTTTCATCTGTTGTAGCAAACTCAAAATACTTTTCTACATTCGTGTATTTATTGTGCCTTTTTATCCCCTCCTCAGCCGCATCGACTTTATTTTTTCCAATATCATCAAAAGTATAAAGAACTTGCCTGTTCAAGTTAGATAATTCAACATCATCTCCATCAACAATTCTTAACGTTCCCACACCAGCTAACGCTAATTGCAATGAACACCAGGTTCCCCATCCCCCCATACCAAGAACTAAAATTCTACTTTCTTTTAATCTTTCTTGATACTTTATAGAATTTATATTCTCGTTATCTATTAAAGAATATTGAAGAAGTTGCCTGTCGTATAACTCAATTTCCTGTGATGTAAGAATATCTGAGAATATTGCGTTATCTTCAATAAGCCCAAATGAATTTAATTTTTCAATAAAATTGACGATTTCATGCTCATTTATTTTATACCCCATATGTGAAATTTCTTTTATTATTCTTGGGATCGTATGAAAACCATCAAGTTTAGATAAAACAACTTTCACCCATTCTGGCGGATTTTTAATAATTTGAGATTTCTTAGGCACTTCACCTATACAAATATCACCATCATCAGAAAGGATGATGTGATGAGAGCGCTTAATTAACGGCTTAGTAATTCTCATATTAATTTCCTACAAAAGCCGCCATTAGGCGGCTTTTATCTAGTTCTTATTCGAGTTCAATGGATTCTTCTTCAGTGTACATAGCTTTTTCTTCGCTGATAGAAGAGATACGTTCTTCGAGTTCTACGAAAGACATTTCTTGATTCATGGTATATACCTCAATTAGATTATTACGTTATGTTTCCCAGTGTTAACCATTTAATTACAACTAGCTAACAAACAAATTAATAATATAAAAATAATTAAAGTCAAGAATTTTTCTTAAACTCTAGAAAAAATATCAAGCTATGATAGTTTCTTTTCAAAAAACATGATAATTTATAAAGAGTTATATGATACTAAGCTATTTAAGTCATTCTAATAATTACAAATAGTAATCATCAAAATGACAAATGGTTTTTGAAAAAAACAATTTCATTAAATAAGTTATTCCCATTTAATATTAAAAAAAGCATTAACAGTCTAAATAATAAATATATTTGTAATTTCTTAAAAATATATTTGAAACTGACTTCCTATCCTATTGGGTATATTTATTTATCTTTATTATCAGGGGTAAATATAATAAGAAATCAAACTGGCTGGGACAATTACGCCGATTTTAGGATTGATTTATACCCAATAGATTTCAAAATGGATCGCGACGAATGGTCATAAATAACTGGCGTTGTAATCTGTTTATCATCATATCACCTCGCTAAATGGTACATTTTTATTTCCGTATACTCCGCTCCTTGAATCAATTGCAGAACGAAATTTAATCACACCTATTTTTTTATCATCTTGTTGATAATACGTTTAAATTACAATTAAAACTTTATGAAATTATTTAGATAAATTTAACTATAAACACCCTTCGAATAAAATTTAATAAAACGGTCAAACATAACAACATCAAAAGAGATAACAAGATAATAATGCAATCACAGATTGAATAAATCCATCTGACATACATATCGCCAAACATGAGTAATTGATTAAAAAAATCATATAAATGATATTTTATAATGAAAAAATTTAACTTATCTATTAATTTAAACATTCATTTAAGTATTTAACACTATAATATGGAACTAAATATTTCACTATCATCTGACTTAAATCTCCTTGCAAGTAAATAGTGGCGGTATCTCAATCATAAGTATACACATCAGCAAACTATTTTATGGCTACAAGCACATTATCTTTATTCCCTTACTGTTAACCATTGAATAAACCATGTAGAATAGATGAATATTTTCTGAGTACGCCGCATCTTAAGAAACAATTAATTTTACCTTTTTCAATCAGCAGGTTTTTCAAATGCATCAAACCGATGTTACTGAGCGTTCGCTCTTTTCATTAAGCTGGCCAATTTTTATTGATATTCTTCTCCATCTGGTCACTTTATTAATTAACACCTACATGGTGAGCCATGTTTCTACTTCTTACCTGGCCGCTATGGCAGTTGGTAATCAAGTATTTGACCTGTTTATCACTATCTTCAATTTTATCAGCGTCGGTTGCAGTGTCGTTATTGCTCAGTACATTGGTGCAGGCAAACGTGATAAAGCCAGTCAGGCAATCCATATTTCTATTGCATTTAACTTCTTGCTTGGGTTCACTTGTGCGCTGATTACTATCTTCTTAGGCTATAAGATCCTACATATCATGAACATGCCTGAGCATCTAATGAAAGATGGTTTTAGCTATCTGCACATTCTGGGTATTTGTCTGATCCCTGAAGCAATTTCGATTATTCTGGCAGCTTGCCTGCGAGTTTATGGGAAATCCAAAGTAGCCATGTATGTCACGTTGATTGCTAACTTGCTGACTGTACTGGGTAATATGATTGTCCTGTATGGCTTCTTCGGGTTGCCTAAATATGGTCTGGAAGGTGTCGCCTGGTCTACGGTCTTTGGCCGGATTGTTGCTGTGATCTTGTTATTCTGTCTGCTCAGTTACGGCTTGCGGATTAAATTTACGCTGTCGGGTTTCCTGCTCTGGTCAAAGAATATGTTGGGTAAAATCTTACATGTCGGTTTACCCGCTGCGGGCGAAAACGTTGTGTGGATCTTACAATATATGGCTGCCATAGCCTTTATTGGCTTGATGGGTGAAACCGCACTGGCAGCACAAACGCTCTACTTCCAGCTATCGCTGTTTGTTATGTTATTTGGTATCTCCATCAGCATTGGTAATGAAATCATGGTCGGCCATTTGGTCGGTGCCAAACGGTTTGAAGACGCTTATATTCGTGGCCTCAACAGCCTGAAAATTGGTTGTATCGTGACCGTTGGGGTTGTCACCGCTTTCTGGCTGTTCAGAATACCGATCTTGCATTTTCTAACGCAAGACGAATCCATTATCAAACTTTTATTGCCATTATTCTTACTGTCTGTATTTATGGAGCCTATCCGTACTGCAAATATCGTTATGGTAAACGCATTGCGCGCATCCGGTGATGCCCGTTTCCCGTTATATACTGCCATGTTCTTTATGTGGTGTGTGGCTATTCCGGTGGGATATTTTCTTGGGATCAAGATGGAAATGGGTATCTTAGGTATTTGGATCGGTTTCTTCTGTGATGAATGGCTCCGTGGGTTCATTAATACATGGCGTTGGAAATCCAAAAAATGGCAAACCAAACGATTAGATATTTAATCAACAATCACTAATCATCAAAAAACAATAAAAAAATAATGGTGATAAGAAGCAGGATGTTGCTAACTGCTCATTATCACCATTTATACCCGTTATCTTTCAAGTTGCCTCTTTGTTGGCTGCTCTCACCCCCGGTCACATCGTTATCTATACCCTTCATCTTTCAAGCTGCTGCTTTGTTGGCTGTGTTCACTTACCCCAGTCACAGAGTTATCTATGCTCCTGGGGATGCGTTCTCTTGCCGCCGCCCTGCAACTTGAAATCTATTGGGTATAGGCTCCCGGGGATTCGTTCCCTTGTGCCGTCGCGATCCATCTTGAAATCCATTGGGTATATACATTTAATTAGCGGTTATTAGCAGTTAAATGTTCTTCTTTACCATAATGCTCTGAACGTGGTCCATAGAGTAAACCTCGGTTACCACCCGCTGTCAGTAGGCGATAACTTGTAATACCCGCAATTTCATGACCTTTATCCGTAATGGTATTCGCGATTTGTGAAATTACCGCTGACACTAACATTCCAATAAGATTACTATTTGAATTATTTTGATTTTCAGTCGATGAAGCGACAGCCCGGCCACTCCACAGTTGCTTGCCACTACGCAGGTCCACCAACTTGGCTGAAGCGGTTACCCGGGTATCACTGTTAATAATCTGATATTGCGTACCGTATTCTTCAATATCCAGATAGAGCGCTGAATCTGCACCAAAAATTTCATGCAGTTTTTTATAACTGATATTTTGAGCATCCTGCCCCACTGTCACGCCATTTTGCTGCAATGTTTCTTCCACAACAGCAACCGGTAAAACATAGTAGCCAGATTCTGCCAGTGGATAAGTCACTTGAGAAATCAGGCTGTGCCCTGCCTTAACTTCCAGAGATTTATTTACCGCCGGCAATACTAGAATAGATTTTGGTTTGCTCTCTTTAAATGCAGTGTAGTCATAAGGGACAGATTTACTACACCCTGTTAGCACAAATGCAGCTAATAAACTTAACGCCACAAGAACACGGTTCATTGCATAGTTCCTTTATTTTTACTTAATAAAAAGTCCATAAATGGCGCTGATTCAGGAAACAATGTTTTCTCTGCTTCAAACTGATGGAACGCTTCTGAAACACGACCGGTCTTGCTATAGAGCAAACCCATCTGTGCATGCAACCCAGGCGGTACTGGTTTAGCTTTCGCTTTCGCTTTTTCAATTACTTGCTGCAAAGCCTGTAGTTGCTCGTCAAATCCCATCTTGTCCTGCTGATAATACTGATAAATTGTAGGTTCGTATTGACCCCACTCATAAATCGTTTTTGGTTGATTGACACAACCTACCAGGACCGTCGCGGCCAGTAATAAGCCCATTTTTTTCATTAATATCATGAGAATATATCCCTAAATTTCTTAATTAGATGGCTTCCATGCACCGGTTTCAATGCTTTCAACCAGGCTATTTACCGCTTCACGAATTGCCAAATCCAGCACTTTACCATTCAGAGTAGAATCATAGCTGGCAGTACCACCGAAACCGATAATTTCACGGTTAGATAATTTATACTCACCAGCCCCAGCTACAGAGAAAACCACTTCAGATGTTTCCACATTCACGACATTCAGCATGACTTTTGAATAAGCCACTTGGGATTTACCCCGTCCGAGCAGGCCCCATAACTGATGATCACCAACTTCTTTGCGGCCAAATTCAGTCACATCTCCGGTAATGACGTAGTTAGCCCCTTTCAGTTTCTGCGACTTGCCTTGTAAGCCCGCTTCGGCTCTCAGCTCTTTCATATTGGTACGTTCCAGAACTGTAAAGCGTCCGGTCTGCTGTAAGTGCGTGATTAAAATCGTTTTAGATTGATTACCCAGACGATCAACGCCATCAGAAAAAATCCCGTTTTGATAACTGGAACGATTTTCAAACTTACCGATAGCAATTGGGCTACGAACGCCTTGATATACCGTGTTATAAGAATTAACTTTCTGTACTTGAACGGTATTGGAAGATTCAGTTGCACACCCGGCTAATATTGCTGAAGCCAAACAAATTGAAGATAAAACCAATTTACCTTGCATAAAAACCTATTCCTGCATAAAAAATTATTCGTCTATCTACCTGATCTCAACGATAAGATGAAAAAACTGGCAGATAACATTTCCACTAAAATTCATTTACATCAGAAATTATTATGAATAAGCTGGTGCTGTGTGACCAGCACTTTATGCCAAAACAGTGAAAAAACATCTGTTATATCACATTTTTATTAATTACTTTTATTCACTTAGTGGATAAACTCACATTAACTTAAATTTCAATATAAATATTTCATCAATATTGATATTATTAATTAAACTATTCGCATCTAATGCCACAAATATCTGTTTATTAATGAATGAATATCGTTCAAGAATAACCAGTTAATTAAGTTAAATACGTAAAAAAGCATTTTTCAACATGTAATAACATAATCGAGACAAATATGAATAAGGGAAAATCGTTATCCAATTTGATTTCACTATCTCCACTTATGAAAAATGCGGTATATACACATAAGCCTCTGACAAAAACCGCCAGAGGTTTAGAATTTTTTTAAACATCCTTTCTCTCCGCCGTCTAATACATTATTTTTGCTAGTTACCCGGCTACTTCTTGCATAGATTGAGAGAGGCTTCTGGATTCAGCCAATAGTCATCCCCGAAGATACTTTCCTTTCAATGTACTGCCCGACAAACGACCAAATGGATTCATACCAAAGTACTGAATCACCAGCTTTTTCAGTCGTGAGATCCGCATCGAGGAGATACCATCCCCTGATAATTTGCTTGAAATAGCCTTTCTTGACGAGAAGAGTACGTTGCTTATCCGTGATTGATTTGGAACTGAGCACATTGCCCACAGCTGCATCACTCGCCGCTTTCAGGGCTTCTGCTAACCTTTCGTTTCCAGTTTTTGCCATATTTCCCCCGTCAGATACTCAATAATTAGTTTTTATGAGAATGCAAAATTAGTTTTTACGCGATTACATTTATAGCTTTTACGCTCTTGCATTTCTAGCTTTTACGAGCTTGCATTTCTATCTGTTGTGCCAACCTCAAGTAAACAAAGAGTTTATTGAGTACACGGGTCACCGAACTGATGAAAGCATCCCCAGGAGCATAGATAACTCTGTGACTGGGGTAAGTGAACGCAGCCAACCAAGCAGCAACTTGAAGGATGAAGGGTATAGATAAGAAATCGGGAACTATGTTGCCATACCATATCAATCCGTAAGCTGATTAATATCTATCCTGAACGAAATCAACGAATAATTTTGAATATTACGAATACGGGCACAAATAAATTATCGCGGTTTAATTTCTACCAAATCAAATATTAATTAAGGAAAAAATTAATCCGGTTCAAATATACCACCATCTTATTATCAATTATTCCGTAACATAATAATAAAATAATTTTAATATCATTTTTGATTTTGAAACAAAATTACCCATATTTAGCAACAAAATACTCTTTATGATAATATGGATAATAATAACCTCAGGTAGTTTATAACTCATCAATGCAGTGGGTTCTCCTTGATACCCAGGAATGTTTTGAATGAAAAACGAGCCGGGCTATGAAAACAATTTCGCCTTATTCATCAAGGTGTTATTGCATCAGAAGTAAAGCAATGTCGTCATTCAAAAAATAAAGGAGAAGACCGATGCAGGTCAGCAGAAGAAGTTTCTTCAAGATCTGCGCAGGTGGTATGGCGGGAACAACAGCCGCCGCGCTGGGATTTGCTCCATCCATTGCGCTGGCTGAAACTCGCCAGTACAAGCTACTGCGCTCACGTGAAATTCGTAATAACTGCACTTATTGCTCTGTTGGCTGTGGCATTCTGATGTACAGCCTGGGTGATGGTGCGAAAAACGCCAAAGAAAGCATTTTTCACATCGAAGGTGATCCGGATCACCCAGTCAGCCGTGGCTCTCTGTGTCCGAAAGGTGCCGGAGTGCTTGACTATATTCGCAGTAAAAACCGCCTGCAATACCCCGAATACCGGGCTCCGGGTTCTGATAAATGGCAACGTATCAGTTGGCATGAAGCCATTGAACGGATTGCTCGTTTGATGAAAGATGACCGTGACGCCAATTTTATTGAGAAAAACGAAAATAATGTCACCGTCAACCGCTGGCTGACAACCGGTATGCTCTGCTCCTCTGCCGCCAGCAATGAAACCGGTATCCTCGATCAGAAATTCACCCGCGCAATGGGCATGATCGCTATTGATTGTCAGGCGCGTCTTTGCCACGGTCCGACAGTATCTGCGCTGGCGCCAACGTTTGGCCGTGGTGCCATGACCAATAACTGGGTTGATATTAAAAACGCTAACGTTGTCCTGATCATGGGCGGAAACGCAGCTGAAGCGCATCCAGTCGGGTTCAAGTGGGTTATTGAAGCCAAAATTAAAAACAACGCCCAAGTGATTGTGGTTGATCCACGTTTCAATCGCAGTGCTGCAGTAGCGGATTTCTACGCGCCAATTCGTGCCGGTTCAGATACCGCTTTCTTACTGGGCGTGATCCGCTATTTGATAGAGAATAATGCTATCCAATCTGAGTATGTTAAAGCTTACACCAACGCCGGTTTAATCATTCGTCAAGATTATCAATTCGAAGATGGCCTATTCAGTGGCTTTGATCAAGCCACCAAAAGCTACGACAAATCCTCATGGCATTACGAAACCGATGAGCAAGGCTATGCAAAACGAGATGACACACTATCTCATCCACGTTGTGTATGGAACTTACTAAAAAATCACGTTGAACGTTATACTCCAGAACAGGTTTCCAGCCTGTGTGGGACTTCAAAAGAAGATTTCCTCTACATCTGTTCCCAACTGGCAAGTACCGCAGTCACCAACCGCACCGCAACCATTCTCTACGCACTTGGTTGGACTCACCATACTGGCGGCGCTCAAATTATCCGCGCGGCTGCTATGGTACAACTACTGTTAGGTAACGTAGGAATGCCGGGCGGCGGTGTAAATGCATTACGTGGTCACTCCAATATTCAGGGCTACAGTGACCTCGGTTTACTGTCTCTTAACTTACCCGGCTATCTGCCTTTACCAAGTGAAAAACAGGAGAATCTCACAACCTATCTGGCACAAACAACGCCGAAAACCATCGTGCCAAATCAAGTTAATTACTGGAAAAATACGCCGAATTTCTTTATCAGTTTATTGAAAAGCTTCTGGGGGGAGCACGCCACAGCAGAAAATGACTGGGGTTATGACTGGCTCCCAAAATGGGACAG
The DNA here is from genome assembly GCF_018448905.1 of Photorhabdus heterorhabditis. GTDB lineage: Bacteria > Pseudomonadota > Gammaproteobacteria > Enterobacterales > Enterobacteriaceae > Photorhabdus > Photorhabdus heterorhabditis. The sequence continues at coordinate 76,414 of NZ_RCWA01000010.1, forward strand.
AAGCTACGATATCATGACACAAGCTGAGTTGATGGCTCAGGGTAAAATGAATGGCTACATTGTCCAAGGTTTTAACCCTCTAGCGGCATTCCCAGATAAAAACAAGTCCAGTAAGGCACTATCAAAACTGAAATATCTGGTCGTGATCGATCCGTTGGTCACAGAGTCATCTAACTTCTGGCAAAATCACGGCGAGATGAATGATGTCAATCCAACTGATATTCAGACCGAAGTTTTCCGTCTGCCCTCCTCCTGTTTTGCAGAAGAAAACGGATCAATTGCTAACTCAGGTCGCTGGCTACAATGGCACTGGGCCGGCGCACAACCACCGGGAGAAGCGCTGCACGACGGTAAAATTCTTGGCAAGTTGTTGCTACGTCTGCGTGAACTCTACCGAGCAGAAGGTGGCGCTTACCCTGAACCGATCATGAATCTGTCATGGGATTATCAAGATCCTGAAGATCCAAAACCAGAAGAAGTTGCCCGTGAAGCCAATGGTAAAGCCTTAGCAGATATTAAAGATGAAAACGGCAATATCATGCTGAAAAAAGGCCAGCAACTTTCCAGTTTCTCTCAACTAAAAAATGATGGCACCACCGCCAGTTTCTGCTGGGTCTACACCGGTTGCTGGACCGAAGAAGGCAACCAAATGGCACGCCGCGATAATTCAGATCCCTCTGGACTGGGTTGTACTCCGGGTTGGGCCTGGGCATGGCCGCAAAACCGCAGAGTGCTCTACAATCGTGCATCGGTTGATCCACAGGGCAAACCGTGGGACCCAAATCGTCAGTTAATCAAATGGGATGGTAATAAATGGAGTGGCTTTGACGTTGTTGATTACAGCAATGCCGCACCGGGAACCCATGTCGGACCGTTTATTATGCAGCCAGAAGGGGTCGCTCGATTATTCTCCATTGATAAAATGGCTGATGGCCCTTTTCCTGAACATTACGAACCCATTGAATCACCTATCGGCACAAATCCACTTCATCCAAATGTTATCTCTAACCCGGTTGCGCGGATCTTTCATTCTGATGTCGCTTATATGGGAGAAGCCAATGAATTTCCTTATGTTGCAACCACTTACTCCATTACCGAATTGTTCCGTCACTGGACAAAACATGCCCAGCTTAATGCCGTAGTTCAGCCCGAACAGTTTATTGAAATCGGTGAAAAGCTGGCGGCAGAAAAAGGCATTATTCAGGGGGATGAAGTCAAAGTGTCTTCCAAACGCGGTTTTATCAAAGCTAAAGCCGTTGTTACCAAACGAATCCAGCAACTGACTATTAATGGTCAGCCAGTTGAAACCATTGGTATTCCTTGCCACTGGGGTTTTGCCGGCGCAACTCGCAAAGGTTTTCTAGCCAATACGCTTACACCTTCCGTGGGTGATGCCAATGCACATACACCGGAATACAAAGCGTTTTTAGTGAATGTGGAAAAGGTATAACAGGAGCGAAAATTAACCATGCAATCTCAAGACATTATTCGTAAATCCGCCACCCATTCCTTCACTCCAGCCCCTCGTGTCCGCGATCATCAGGAACAAGTGGCAAAACTGATCGATGTCACCACCTGCATTGGCTGTAAAGCCTGTCAGGTGGCCTGTTCAGAATGGAACGATATCCGTGATGAAGTGGGTTTTAACGTCGGTGTTTATGATAATCCTACCGATCTGACGGCTAAATCCTGGACCGTGATGCGCTTCTCTGAAGTGGAAGAACACGGCAAACTGGAGTGGTTGATCCGTAAAGATGGCTGTATGCACTGCGCTGATCCGGGTTGTTTAAAAGCCTGCCCGTCAGAAGGTGCCATTATTCAATATGCTAACGGCATTGTGGACTTCCAATCAGAACACTGTATTGGCTGTGGTTATTGTATCGCAGGCTGTCCGTTCAACGTGCCGCGAATCAATAAAGAGGATAACCGAGCATACAAATGTACCTTATGTGTTGACCGGGTCGGTGTTGGTCAGGAACCCGCCTGTGTGAAAACCTGCCCAACTGGGGCCATCCATTTCGGCACCAAAGAAATGATGAAAGATCTGGCATCCGAACGGGTCACTGAATTGAAAAGTCGTGGTTATCAGAATGCCGGTTTATACGATCCTGCTGGCGTTGGAGGAACTCATGTGATGTATGTTTTACATCACGCAGATAAGCCACAGCTTTATCATGGCCTGCCTGATAATCCAACCATCAGCCCAACCGTGACTTTCTGGAAAGGCATCTGGAAACCACTGGCCGCCGTGGGTTTTGCCGCCACCTTCGCCGCTAGCATTTTCCACTATGTTGGTATTGGCCCAAACCGCACCAGCGAAGAAGACGAAGAACGTGCTCGTCAGGATGATGAAGCGCCTGAGAAATCCACTCATGGGGAGGAACAGAGATGAAAAAGAGGCAGAATGTTATTCTCCGCCACTCACCCATTGAGCGAGTAAATCACTGGGCGGTAGTGCTCTGTTTTCTATTTACTGGGATCAGTGGGTTAGGATTCTTTTTCCCATCTTTTAACTGGTTGATGAATATCTTCGGTTCGCCCCAGTTAGCTCGGATACTGCATCCATTCATCGGATCAGTCATGTTTTTCTTATTTACTTTTATGTTTTTCAGATATTTCAAACATAACTTTATCGACAAAGAGGATATTGTTTGGCTAAAAAACATTCACAAAATCATCAGGAATGAGGAAGCTGGCGATATCGGTCAGTACAATCTGGGTCAGAAAGGGATCTACTGGTCTATCAGCATCTGCCTGATCTTACTGGCAATCAGTGGTGTGATCATCTGGCGTCCCTATTTTGCTGATTTCTTCTCTATCCCGCTGATCCGGCTTGCGCTTCTGATCCATTCTCTGGCTGGCGTTGGCCTGATCCTGCTTATTCTGATACATGCCTATGCCGCGTTTTGGGTGAAAGGCTCTATCAGGGCAATGGTTGAAGGCTGGGTAACTCGCGGCTGGGCGAAAAAACATCATCCTCGCTGGTACAGAGAAATTCGTCAGAAAGAGCAACAGGAAGAGAAAAATCCTTAACGCATTTTTCTGCTGAATTTACATGAACCATGCTATTTGAATAACCAATAGCGATATTCCGGCATGGTTCTTTTATCTGCAAAGTTGACATCCGCTGAAGGACAGGGTTTTACGGCTCATTGGATAAAGGTAGTGAAAAGCTTCGATATTTTACATTTAATCAATATAAATAATTATTTTATTCTGTTATATTCCTGTCTCGCCTATTTAACGTAATAACTTCACCATTATTCTTTTACAATTACTTGTTTTTTTCACTTAAATTTTCCTTTTCGCTGTCTATCAGACAATGAAAAGAAATGAAAATCAATTAATTACAATACTTCACTATGCAATATATGCTATTAAAAAACGATTTCTATTTTTCGCACATAGCTGGTCAATTACTCTGTAAAGGTAAAATGATTTTCATCTATCTTCTTAACAATGCTAAATAAGAAAGAGATTTATCTGCATAGTGAACTACCATCCAGATATAATGAAAAACCTGCAAAAAATAAGGTTGCTGCATCACATCATGCAGCATCTCTTCCCCATAACACCTACATTTTTAACGGAAATAATAAGCGAGAGCCATTATGGAAACGGCAAAAAATAATCATGCCATTATCTCAGATTCCCCCGCAGCAAAACGGGCAAACATGACCGAAAGTGAATGGCGAACAGCCATCAAGTTCGACAATATTGATGTTGGCTGGGTCATCATGAGCATCGGCATGGCAATTGGTGCAGGTATTGTATTCCTGCCGGTTCAAGTCGGCTTGATGGGATTATGGGTTTTCCTGCTGTCATCAGTGATTGGTTATCCGGCAATGTATCTGTTCCAACGACTGTTTATCAATACGTTGGCGGAATCCCCTGAATGTAAAGATTACCCCAGCGTTATCAGTGGTTATCTCGGTAAAAACTGGGGTATTCTGCTAGGTGCACTCTACTTCGTGATGCTGGTGATTTGGATGTTTGTTTACTCAACAGCCATCACCAATGACAGCGCTTCCTATTTGCAGACTTTTGGTGTCACGGAAGGTCTGTTGTCTGACAATCCACTCTACGGGCTGGTATTGATTTGTATTCTGGTAGCCCTCTCATCCCTTGGGGAACGGCTGCTGTTCAAATTATCCAGCGTTATGGTGCTGTCTAAACTGTTTGTTGTCGCAGCATTAGGCTTATCCATGATCGGTATGTGGCACTTATATAATGTCGGCGCACTGCCTCCACCAGGAACGCTGATAAAACAGGCAATCATTACACTGCCATTTACCCTGACTTCTATTCTGTTTATTCAGACCTTAAGCCCAATGGTTATCTCTTACCGCCATCACGAGAAAAATCATGAAGTCGCCCGTTACAAGGCATTAAGAGCGATGAATATCGCCTTTGGTGTCCTGTTCTGTACGGTCTTCTTCTATGCAGTTTCATTCACCTTAGCAATGGGACATGATGAAGCCGTTCAAGCTTATGAGCAAAATATCTCCGCTCTGGCGATTGCCGCAAAATTCTTACCCGGTGGCTGGGTAACGGTTATCAGTGTCTTACTGAATATCTTTGCTGTCATGACCGCTTTCTTTGGTGTCTACTTGGGTTTCCGCGAAGCGACCCAAGGCATCGTTATGAATATTCTGGCGCGTATCATGCCAACAGAAAAAATCAATGAAAACTGGGTACAAAAAGGCATCATGGTTTTCGCTATTCTTCTGGCCTGGGGAGCGATCATCCTCAATGCACCGGTACTGAGTTTCACTTCCATCTGTAGCCCAATTTTCGGTATGGTCGGTTGTTTAATCCCAGCTTATTTGGTCTACAAAGTGCCAATGTTGCATAAATATAAAGGCGTTTCTCTGATCCTGATTATTTTCACTGGATTTTTATTATGTATCTCACCATTACTGGCATTTTCCTAAATTGAAATAAAGGCAAAACGCAGTCTGATAACAGGCTGCGCTTTCTAAATTGGTTTGATTACGATTAGAGTCACGAAGTGCGAAGGTAGGGGAGGATGTCAAAGGGATATACCGTGTTATGTACATCGATAAGTTTGAGGAAGCTGTTTGTGTTCTTCACTGTTTTGTGAAGAAAACTCAAACAACACGCCATCAAGATATTGAACTAGCAAAAAATCAACTCAATGCATTAATAAAGGAGTGTAATCAATGAATAAGCAATATACCAGTATGTGGGATGCACTCGAAGATACGCAACAACTAGCTGAAAATATGAAAGTTCGCTCACAGTTGGCGAGAGAATTATCTGCTCACATCAAGAAAAAGGGATTGAATCAAACAGAAGCAGCAAAACTGTTAAATGTCACTTAACCTCGCGTTTCAGATCTAATTAACGGCAAAATTAATTTATTTAGCATTGATACATTGATCAATATGATTGTCACAATGGGTTTACACATATCAAACATTGAAATTTCAGAAGAAATTGCAGCTTATTAAGAAAAAAAGATCCAATAACACCGTTCAAAATTATTATCCAAAAAACCGTCTGATGCAATTCTTTAACCCTTAAATATTGAGCCAACGGGCAAACAACTATGAGTTTATTCGGAAAACAAGAAACAGTTGAATTCAAGTTTATTAGCGGACACAATGTGCCCACAACATAACAGGAGGATATTATGCAAACAAGTATTAAGACACGAATCTCCGAAGAATTGAAAAGCAATGCTACGACTGTCCTGCATGATTGTGGCCTCACTGTCAGCAGTGCCATCCGTCTATTCTTAGAGCAAGTTGTACAATATCAAGGATTACCCTTTGAAATTAAACGACATCCTTCTGCTAAAACGCTGACAGCCTTACTAGAAGCCAAGGAACTGGAGGTAAAAGCAGAACATCGTTATCACTCCATAGAATCTATGCTCAAGGGACTGAATGATAAGCAATAAGCGAAATAAATTACCCCGTCGGGTAGAATATACACCCAATAGATTTCAAGTTGCAGGGCGGCGGCAAGTGAACGCAACCAACAAAGCAGCAGCTTGAAAGATGAAGGGTATAAATATGCTCTTCAATAATATAGGTCAATACCTAGAACCTAGTTCATAAAGATAAGATTAACAGATAAAAACGAACTATTTATTTCTAGAGATGGCATCACTAATTAATAAAAAAATATGAAAGTGACCGTTCCATCGGTCACGCAACTCAATCATAAACCCGTTTATACATCCTCCTATTTAAGCTGTTATCAATTAACAACCAAATTTACCCAATGTTGCTTCCGCAATCGGGATATATTGGTCTGTTAATTTATTAATATTAATCTTGGTTACAGGGGAACAACAATCAAGGAAAAACCAGTTTATCGGTGTATCCAATATTGAAGCTATCTGCACCAAGTGGGATAAATTAATTCGGTTTATCCCCCTCTCATAACGTGAAAGTTGTTGTTGGCTAATACCGATTTGTCCTGCCAATTTTACTGCGGTCATACCTAATTCTTTCCTTCTTTTCTGAATACGCTTCCCTACTAATAGATGATCTTGTTTCATTTTCAACCCAGCCTTTAACTTAAAAAAACACCCCATTTATGGCATTGCCAAAATAATTGCTCCTGATCCTGAGAATGGTCCGGCTTCCACTCTGCCGTTTTTCTGTAAAATCGATTTCACGGTAACGGGTACAGTTCCTCCAGCCGGTACAAAAATAGGGACGCCTTGTTCGCCTTTCCGGTCATTTAATAATAATTGAGCTTTCAAGCTCCCATCACCTCTCAAAGGTACAACGCCCCGATCTGGCCCAGTCGCGGTCACGACAATATTCATATCCCGATTACAAGTGACATTGATATTTTCAGATCGGGTTGCACCTTCCAATTTTGCTTCATCAATGTTGCCGTAGTTAAGTTCAACTGATCCTTCGCTGACCTGACAAAAACCAATCGGCGGGGGCGCAACACCACATAAAGAGCCAGGCAACAGCCTTCCCCTAAAACCATTACGATCTGTTTCATAAAATAGCCCGACACATTCCTGGTGAGACTGAATCGCCGGACCAACATGTTTTGCAATCCCAGTGATCGGAAAACTTGTTTGTTTCAATATCACCTGCTGGACTTGTTTCATTGTCCGGTATCTTTCTACTCGAATATTGAATAGTCTAAATGGCTGCCCTGAATAACCATTTACACTATGACGATGGTTAACAGATATCCAACAGGCAGCATAGCCATAACAAGGATTCGGCGTAAAATCGTCTTCTTCATCCCAGCGTTCAATGACAAAGGTATAATATGCATTCGTCGGAATACCTTCAGATTTAGTGATATACGAAAATATTGACGCCACAGCCTCTGATGAGAACAGCGATAAAAGCACCAAACAAACAGGGAATAACTTTTTCATTTAAGTTACCTAATAATAGTGCAATTAGTCATAATCCAGATTAAACGTTGCAACAGCATGAAATGCACCACGTTTAATCGTCTGGTTGGCGATTGCAGTCGGTTCAGCCTGTACATACGCTCTCAATATAATCAAGGTGTTACCCTCTTTTAGCGGATATGTGTCCCCTTCTTTATTCAGCGGCAACCGTTTGCCTTCAGCTGTTTCCATACCAATAGCAATCCCGGAAGCCTGACTACCCGCTCCTAACGCTAATAAACCCGGCAACTGTGTATTCTCTGTGCCACTGAATGTCAGCTTAATAGATTTCCCTACGCTGATATCGCATCCAAATAGCCTTAGCTGAAAAGGCTCGCTATTAGTCCGGCCATGCTGGTACAAGTATTTTTCGGCAATGGTTCCAAAATCGAGTTTGATGTCTTCATCACCCGCTTGAATCGTGCATGGCTCTTCAACTAATGCACCATAAAAACGCATATTATCCGCCGCCTGTACCGCCTGATTGCAGTAGACCGTGGTAGCAATAACCATAAAACCAACGCGCAACACGAATAACTTAAAATATTTCATTGGCTTTCCTTTCACTGGTATTCCGCCAGTAATGTCGCCGTTACTTCAAACGCCCCTTCCGGCAATGCACTTCCCGGTTTTTTCACAGGTACAGCCTGTATTACCGGCTGTTTCTGTGATGTCACTGGAATACGCTTGTTAAGCGTGAATGCTTTGCCATCCAGAGTCAGACGGATGCCCAAATTAGTGATATTGGTTTTCAAGGCGGCATCATCAAATGAGGTTTGTGGTCCAATCACTGTCAACCCTAAACTCCAGCCAAAGGTATTAGGCACACAGACCAATTGATAATTCACTGGCTGGGTATAATTCACCCCATCCACCTTATGTATTCCAACATTGTGACCAAAATAAACATCAATCATATTGCCGTCATTAATAACGCAAGGGGGTGGTTCAAGTAATGTGCCATGAAACCACATATTATCTGTTGCCTGCCCCGGCATTACACTGATCAAACCTAGGCAAACAGTCCAAAAAGCACGATAAATCAAGTGATTCATCCGTATCTCCTGTTCACTGGTACTCAACCATCATCGTGGCTCCAGCGCCAAAACTGCCGCCTTTCAATACCGCAGTCATCTCTTTTACTGGCACCGCATGGAGTTCAGGAAAATTGGGATAAGTAAATTTCATCCAATCATTCACAGGTAATTTCCGTCCGTTATGAATAACAGCAACCCCAAGCCCAGCCTGATTAGTTTTTAGTGCGGTCCGATCAAAACTGGCAGTGTTGCCCGATATCATCATTTTCATGGCATTGGCCGGCATCTTTTCGCACGTCACCGTGTATTTAACTGGCTTCATGTAATTGACCCCATCAATCTGGGTAATCATCACTTCACCAAAATCCACATCAATGGTATTACCATTATTTATCTCACAAGGTGGCGGAGCGATAACAACCCCATAAATGTTGACCGGCGTTTTACCTGAAGGATCATTCATCGGTATTGCCGCTACATTTATCCTTTTTGTCGGTAAATCAGCCTGAGCACTGACACTTAACAAACCACCAAGCAGTAATATGCTCAGTTTTTTATGTCGGTAATACGGTCTTTTTATTCGCGGAAACCTAATCATAATTCACCCTGAAATCAACAACTGCCCGGTATTGTCCGATTCCCAGTGCTCTCGGCGTCCGTACCGGCGTCACGTAATATTCCAGACTATCCTGTCCCGCTGCGACAAAACGCGGGCGCCCCCGTTCCCCCAACCGGATATCATTATTCTCACTATCCGTTATCTGTAACCCCAGCCCGGAAATCCCCATCACTCGCACCAGATGAGGATAATCCCGATCCGCTGGTGCCACAAAACTCACCGTCACCACCGGCTGCAAATGACTCCACGTCAGATTACCGGTCCGTGTATCACGCACGGCTCCTTTGGTCTGCAAACAGTCACGGAACTTCAATGTAAATGGTATCGATGTGCCTTTATCCCCTGGTCGGCGTAAATCACTATTCGGCGTCATCCCCAGATTCACTTCCTGCCATTCAGAGGTCATCTCGAGATGACATGCTGCCTCAGTCAGCATACCAAACACATGTAATTCACCATGGTGACCATTTAGATCCACTGCCCGCTTATCCACCGCTTGACTCACCGTCACGGGTATCAGCAGAATTGCCAACGCCAGCACACAGCCAGTCCGTGTTATGTTCATGGTCCCTCCCCGCTTCGCCCATCACGACGAACGCTTAGCCACCTGACAATGGTCCCCGGCACAACTAAAAGTCAGTTGTGGTCGGCCTCCATAATCATTGATATACGTTAACACTGGCGCACTCCCCAGTACCCTCGCACTACCGCTCAACACCGCACTGCTTTTGGGGGCCACCATCAACGGCTGAAAACCTGTCACGGTCTGTCCCTTAAGTTGGTTCGACGCATCCACTACGGTAATGTAATACGGTGTCGGGTTATTTACCTGATACTGGTCACCCTGCCGCGTTAGTGTCATTTTCTCCTGCCATGGGTTATCCAGAACGACGCGGCTAGCAAAAATCGCTTTTGGTCGGTAGAACAGTTTTATCCGGGTTTGCAACGCAATCTGTAATGTGTTCGGTTTCTTGCTACGTGGCGGAATCTCACGCAGATTAAAATAAAACAGACTCTCCCGATCCTGTGGTAACTGTACGGTTGTTGGCAATGACTGTATTTTCACCTGGCTCCTCGCTCCCGGCTCCACCCGCTGTACTGGCGGTGTCACCACTAACGGACCATTGATTTTGTTGCCCTGTTCATCCTCTATCCAACCCTGAGCCAAATACGGCAACTCTTTGTTCTGGTTGCTAATGTCCATACTGGTGGATTTGTCCTCACCGTTGAACACTATCCTAGTACGATCCAGCGCAATGGCTGCCATTGCTTCACTGATCACTGATAGACTCAGGACCGCGATCGTTGCTGCATTTATCATGTTCTTCAATTTCATGCTCAAGTACTCATTCTCAAAATATGTCATTTCAGAATTAGTTAAGGGTCGCCGCCATCAGCTCTGGTGACGACGACACGGTATTCGTACTGTAGTCGTTATTACCGCTGGTCAATTGACACAGCAACAACAACGAAGCCATTTCTTCTACCGCCGGTAACTTGGGTGGCAACTCAATCACACATTGCAACTCACCATCCCAGCGCACATCCAGCTTCTCACCCGGATTAATCCCACTCAGGTAGGTACTCCCGCCATCATTGACGATACCAATTTCCCGTTTATCCTTATTCAGCACTGTCGCACCAAACGGTGGCGTATTCCCATCTGACAGACGGATCAATCCCATTGCCTTCTCCCCAGATATCACCTGGAATTTACGGTAGCCAATTGCGCCTTCCGTCAGTGTTGCCTGTTGTACTGAACGTATTGCCTCCACATTGTCGGGCAGTTTGTTCAAATCAATGCTCGCACTGTTGCGGTAGTAGTTATTCACATCAGGGATCACCGCCTTACCGAACATATTGGTATGGGCTATCGCGCCAAAACCTTTCACCGGTACGCCCCCCACACCCTCAGTATCCACCATTAAGCGAGTCGTCCCCGGCATATTGATGCGGTGCAGTGCCGCTCCTTCCGTTGTGGCGGTCACTCCTCCCTGAACAGAAAGTGCTGCCGTGGTGTAATGTCCATCCTGATAACTCGCACTTGTCGTCAATTGGGCGTGGTCACCGTAATGAGTGACGTAACCGTTAGCCACCGCCTTGCCGTCAATACTGGTACCTGCCGCTAAACGATAGTTATTGTTCTCATTAATCCGCCCGTAATAACCAACAGTGTTGGAATTACCTCTCCGATTAACCATTGCGTTATAGCTGATAGTTCCTGAATGTCCCCACGGCAAGGACAACGTCAAATACATGCCATCGTCATTCTTACCTTCATATTTATTACGATAAGCAGACAGATTCAGGTTAATATTCTTAAAGGTTCCAATAGCAAAATAGCGCGATACAGATAAGTTATAGCGATCATTATTCGGCCGATTCCAGTAAGTCTGATGGCTGTAGTTCAGGTAGGTGCTGATATCCAAAGCTGTGAACTGTTTATTCAGCATGATGCTATAGAGCTCTTTTCCACTCTCCGCATCACCATCGTGATAACGGCGATCCAGATATTGACTCATGCTCATGAAATCACGCTCCGAGAAGCGATAACCAGCAAAAGTCACCTGGCTGTCGTACTCCTCAAAACGTTTGGAATAACTCAGGCGATAAGACCCTCCTATCAGAGTTTGATCCTCATCCGGTAAATGAGCGCGGGATTGCGTGACGTCAAAGGAAAGTGCACCGAAGGCCATCAGATCACGCCCTAGCCCCAGCGACAATGCGTTATAATCTCCAGCCCCCAATATCCCGCCATACAGTGACCAACCATTGTTTATCCCCCAGGAAAATTCCCCGACACCAAAACCCTGGCCCTCACTATGGTGCTTCCAATTGGTCGGCTTACCCGCTGCCAGTTTGTACTGCACCCGGCCCGGACGAGTCAGATAAGGAATATTTGCCGTATCAATCTGAAATTCCTGTACACCGCCATCCTGCTCTTCCACTCGCACATCCAGTTTGCCACTGACCGCATTATTGATATCCTGAATACGGAATGGACCCGGCGCAACCTGAGTCTCATACAGCACCCGCCCTTGTTGACGAATAGTTACTTTGGCATTCGTCTTCGCCACACCTGTCACCTCCGGTGCATAACCCCGTAGGTTCGGTGGCAACATATTGTCATCAGTGACTAAACTCACCCCGGTAAAACGGAAGCTGTCAAAAATACCTGAATTGAGATAATCCTCACCCAGCGTCAGCTTGGCCTGCAAATGGGGTATTGCCCGGTACATGTAGTAACGGCTCCAGTCCCAATTCTTCTCTGTGCTACCTGCCCGGCCAGTGACGTGGTTATATTGTGCCTGCCAGTCTGCCCGCAAACGCCATGCCCCAAGGTTTATTCCAGTTGTACCATTGGCGCTAACATTCTGATTTTTGTTTCCCTTAGCCAGTTTGGATACTTGAGCGTTGACGTTGTAATCAAACAACATCCCCAATATTCCCTCATCCCAACGTGACGGCGGGTCCCAATCTGACGAGCTGTATTCAAGATAAGCCTGCGGTACGCTCAGATATAACGTATCACTGCCCAAGTCTCCACGCGCCATCATGCCGGGTAGCGTTTTAATCTCCAGGCATTGATTGTTATTCCACCAAGTAATCTTTGATTCCCACTCCGCTTTCAACCCCAGTTGTTTCACCAAATCAGGCGATAGACATGCCACACTCTCTCTCAGATCATCTGGTGGTGCCATAAAAGTCACCGGCATCTCCGACAGTTCACTTTTATTCAGACGTACCATCATCTGGTAATCCCCTGGCATGATGTAACCAGCACGGGAAAATTCTTTTAAATCAATTCGCGAACGATCCTGAACATCTAATACATCCGTATTAAATTCAATTTCTTCTTCCGCATACGCAACATGCGTACCCATCAGAGCGAACAATACCAAAACAGTAAGAGATTTCAGTACACACCGAACCGAGACCACCTTGTCATATTCAGCGGTCAAACCCAAAAACAAAGCCATAACATTCTCTGATCGGTGATTAGTAATAATCCAGTCTGAACCGAACGGTGGTTCGATACTGCCCCGCCTGCAATAACTGGTGATTACCCACCAAACGCATCGCGTAATTAAGAGTCATGTGCCCTTCCTGTAAAACTCCAACCGGTAGTGGAGTTCCGGGATAAGCCTGATTGCCCTGTATATCCGTAATTTGCAACGCTACACCTTGTGTCACACCGTATAACCGGAAATTGTTGCCATCCGGCACACCATCAAACGTCACCTGAAAGTGGCGCCAATCTGGTTTATCCGATGTAGCAGAAGTGAATACACAGTTAATCAGGCGGATGGAAAAGGGACGCTCCGGCCCCTGTCCATCACGTATCACCCGACTTACAGGAATAGTGGCCAACTCAATCGTCTGGTCACGACTACCTGCATCAATCGCACAGGCCGTATCAATGATGGCTCCTTGCATGCTAACGCGGCCATACCCTTGCGTTCCTTGTAGAACAGTCACTTCAGCTGCACCAACAATGCAAGAAAACATTAGCAAGCAGGGCACCACAACGACGGCAACATATTGGTTCATGATATTTCTCCAGCTAAACTCAATACCTTTGATTAGGAAACGCTTATTCCCTGTAAGCGTTTCCATGCATGAAAGAGTTATTGATAAGTCAGTTGGAAATTGGCAATGCCAGTGAATTCACCGGGAACTACTGCATCAGGTGAGGTATCTCCCTGAAGATAAGCAGCAAAGTTGAGATCATTATTACCATCGTACAGCGCTATAGCTGGCGAAGGTGTGCCCAGTTTAATCTTATTCCCGCCTGCATCAGTGATCGCAATACCTGCACCTTTAGCAGTCCCTTCGATACCCAACAGGCCATCACCACCAGCTATACGGGATTTAGCACCAACAAATGTCGTTGTTACTGTACTTATGGTATCGGTAGTACAGTTTTCTAAAGAAATTTTGAACGACTTAGAGGAAGAACGGCCACCGCCTTTCAAAGCTGCGTTGGAAATAGCGCCCATTGGTACAACCTGATCAACCGTTTCCGGTGTGATAGAACAAGGTGCATCAATGATAGAACCCGTAAAAGTCACAGTTCCATGACCTTGACTAGGATTAGCTGCATTAACAGAACCCGCAGCTAAAACCACACCCAATCCCAGAGCCATAACCAATTTATTCAATTTCATGTAAGTTAATTCCTTGAATTTAAGGATAAAACACCTATAACCATAAAAAAATAGCAGTGCAGGATTTCAATTCCATGCACTCGATATCCAGCGCAAAATAGGGTTTCAAAATCTCTGATTAATATTTTTTAAAACCAAACAAAATGCACCAAACTGTAAATATGTTCCTACAAAACCACCTCTTAAGTCAAATTTTGTGTAATGCCAGATTGCCAATATTTAACTATTTATAATATAGAGAGTTTTTTCAGTATTTTTTACTATTTTTCATGTTTTATGATTTATTGATTGTAAAAAAATAGTTGGTTCATCTAAATTCAATCAGGTATTAGTTAATGACTCAGATTATAAATTCAAAGTTTAATTAAATTTTGGATAATTATTTTTAATTATTATTAATGTTTAGTATTTTTAACCAAATATAACAGTTTGGTGCATTCTGTTTAGTTTCTTTTTATTACCTAATAATTTCCAAATATATAATTACAAAGCTTACAAGCTGATATTTTCTATTAAAAAATGACTATTTATGACTATCTAAAAACGGTATTTATAGATTTTGTCCAAAATAAATAGAATTACCAGCCAATAATTTTATAAAAGTTCTATCAACTGATATATTCCGGTAGATTAATATTATTTTCTACCCATAACTATTTGCTCAAATTTCACAGGAACTATTTTCATGAAGAAGCGTAAATTCTTAACCAGACATGAAATTGATGCGATTTTAGAAAAAGCACGTCAGGGTCGTCATGCTGAACGAGATTACTGCATGTTACTCATGTGCTTCATTCATGGGTTTAGAGTCAGTGAGCTATGCAATCTAACACTATCCGATCTTGATCTTAGCTCGGAAATTATTCATGTCAGGCGATTAAAAGGGGGATTATCAACAATACACCCATTAGTACCAGAAGAGCTTAATGCATTAAATCAATGGCTTAATATCAGAAAGAGCTGGCGAGAATCAAATACATCGTGGGTCTTTTTATCACAAAAATCAGGCGCTATTTCACGCCAACAAGTTTATGGTTTATTAAAGCGCTATGGCAGGCAAGCATTAATCAGTATTTCACCTCATCCACATATGTTAAGACATGCCTGCGGTTATGCTCTCGCTGATCTGGGAAGGGATACACGCCTTATTCAAGATTATCTCGGTCACCGCAATATATCCCATACCGTTATTTATACAGCAAGCAATGTAAAACGATTTTCCAGAATATGGGAAGTTCCTACAAAAGGGCTACTCGATTAAAATATCTATTTTTGATAAAAGACATTGTAATACTAGCGGTTATTTATTTTAAAATCCAAAAATATCATTTGATTATTAAAAATCCTCGTCCATATATTGATGAGGATTTTTCCATTCTCCAATATAATTATTAACATTATTAAGCACTATTTCTTATAAAGAATTTTAGAATAAATTTTTTAGAAATTAACAGATGATGTTATTATATAAAAATGTATATTTAACATATATGCCCAATAGATTTAAAATTGCAACGCGGCGGCAAGTGAACGCATCCCCAGGAGCATAGATAACGATGTGACTGGGGTAAGTGAAAGCAACCAACAAAGCAGCAACTTGAAAGATGACGGGTATATAATTAAATTAATAATCAATCTACATTCTCTCAGGATGTGGATAGATCGCTGGTTACAATAAGGACAATCACCACAAGCAACTAAAGGAAATGCATATTTTCTCGCCATGAGTATGGATATTGGCTAATTACTGAGATAACAAGAAAAAACAGCACAAATGGATTAGCGATTAAAAAACATGAGAATGATAAGGGAATTTACTCTCCCTGATTTTTCCTCAGGGAGAGGATGCTCTTATTCCATTCAATTTCACCGAGCAGTCAAATAATTAATGATAAAACTATCACTATCATGACTATTAAAAATTATTTATAAATAGACTAATGAGTCTTTTTCGATGAGAATTGCACATCTAGGAAATCCTCACCTAATTTATCATAATTTTTCACTTCACCTTTAAATGTAATAATATTATCTTGCCCACTACATTTCCCATTAGAAAGCATATTACAATCACTAGGAATATTCTTTTCTCTTATTCCAAGCCATTGAGAAAATAACGTCAGAAAATGTAACCCACTTCTCTGCTCCGTTATTTCTTCACGGTGATGGTAATCGCTGCCGGTGATAAAAAATGGCACCTGAAAACTCTGTTTGTTTCTATCATTATGCGTCAAATTTTCCTGCTCTGTCCCTTTATCGATATAAGAAAGCCCGTGATCTGAAAAATACATCATAGTCCATTTAGAATGATGATGATTAGCCTCTGACGCAATTTCAGAAAGAAGATTGTCTGTATTATCGATACTTTTTACATAACAAGAAATTTCTTCTGACTGCAAAAATAGATCATATTTTCCATTCGTTCTGACGCACGCTTGAGGGTGAGACCCCATCAAATGAATAACAATAAATTTTTTCTTTTCCTCTGACGTTAACGCTTTTTTTATATAAGGCATTAACTTATCATCAGGTAAATAACGCCGATCATCAGAACTTCCACTTTTAAGGAAATTAAAGCTATCTGCCTGTTGCCCAATTAAAGCAACCGGAGAGTCAAAAGCACTCTTTATACCTTGGTTAGATATCCAATAGGTATAAAAGCCCGCTTTCTTTGCCAGCGTTATGATACTGTTGTTTAAATCGATGCTATTGTCGTTTCTTAAAGCCAGTGAATTCGTTAAAGATAGCTGAGTCGATGCCGCTGAAGAGATATAATTTGTAAATATTTTAGCATTGGCTTTATTCAGCCACGGCGTATTATTATAAGGGAAACCATATGTATTCATAAAATCTTTTCTGACACTTTCCCCAATCACCATGATATATGTTTCATATTTATTTTTTTCTACAATAGGCTGCCAGGAGTCTTTCTGTTTTATTATTTCAGCAAATTTGACTCTTTCTGAATTAACCTCATTATAGCTCTCAACTATATCACTAAAAAACCTAACTTCCGGTAATCCAGAGGCTAATAGATTAAAATCCGGATCGAAATCAGACTGGATATATCCTCTTACCGGTGACCAGAAAGCGGATAAAACAAAAAATAGGGAAAGAAATCCTACATGACTCTTCTTCAATGTTACTTTTACCTTTAGAGATAAAAGCATTAAAATCATGGTTACTAATACAACTAAATATGTAAACAAAGGAAGCCCACTGATAAATTCAATAGTCTCATTTTTATTAGTATATATTAAAGACCCTATTGAATTTATATCAGGATAACCATAAGTCAATCCTACTGGAGAATAAATCACCCCAATTAATCCAATAGCAAATATAAAGGTATAATATATTAAATAGCTAAAATTGGATAACAATATTAAGATTGAAAAAGCACTGAATACATATATTAATTTTAATTGATAGCCAAGGCTTAAATGAGCCAGCGTGATAAAACCAAATAGGCACATCAAAATGAAAGTTTCTCGAATTTTCTTACTCAACGGCATATTAACTCGTTTCCTTACTCTACGGAGAAAACACTAAAGCATTAATGATTATATCTTATCAAGATGGGTTATTTTGCGAAATGAGAATACCTTTAACTAATTAACTATCACCCTACATGAGATCAATTCCACCCATATTTTTATTCAACAAATCATGTTCCAAATTTCATCTATTCTTTAGATAACCTTAAGCAACATCACTCAAGCTTCTACACGAAAAGGTTAAGCGAACACATAAAAACACCCCACTAATCTACTATAATTTCGTTAACGATTACCCTAAGTAGAATATAAAATTTACAATAATTAATCTTCAATATTTGATTAACAAGATGTAAATGATATGCATTTTTTTATTAATAGCAAGAACATTAAGATATTCCAGTCCCGATCATGAAAACCGAAATGAATACCCGATTAATCATGCCACTCGCGGTCAAAGGCAAAACAGAGTGATCCACAGATTAAAAAGTTAATATCATAATTAACCATAGTAAGAAATACGTCATTCTTTAAAGAATACTTTATCTACTTTAGTAAAATGAAGAGAAAAAAATTATAACCCAAATTATATACCCAATAGATTTCAAGTTGCAGCGCGGCGGCAAGAAAACGCATCCCCAGGAGCAGCATAGATAACGATGTGACTGGGGTAAGTGAACGCAGCCAACAAAGCAACAACTTGAAAGATGAAGGGTATATACTGAGCCATATTTAACTATCTGATAGTAAACCAGGGTGTCCATCGCTTTCCTAGCTGATGACAATAACAACTGGAATATCTCTCCTTTCTACGACATTATATATAGCCCATCACGCCATAATGAACATATGACAGCCTTCAACGGCTGCGGCTCAAAAATAACAAAAAAATAATGGAATTAATGGCAGGTCAAGCCGGATTATCTGGGGTAAAAGCAATTATCAATATAGCTACTGAAATTTATGACATCACCAAAGACTTTCATAAGGAAGCTAAAACTGTCGGTATTCCGACAGTTTTAACTAAAAAGATTCAACGAAATATTGACAACAGATGGAACACGTTGAAAGAATCATTCCGAAACCCTTAGGAGATAAGTAATGAACGAGAAATTCTATCAGTTAAAAATTACCCTCATAGATTCACAACCCGCTATCTGGCGACGATTTGTCGTTCCTGCCTCGATTCCACTCGACAGACTGCATGATACGATACAAATCGTGATGGGATGGCAAGATAGCCACTTACATGAATTTCGTATTGGCAAGCAGCGGCTAACGGAAATGCCAGAAGAGCCATCTGATGGAAAGGAAGAAGGTTTATATCGCCTGATGGATTTAATTAAACAAAAAGGCAGAACGTTTAGCTATATTTATGATTTTGGCGATAATTGGGAGCATGAAATTATCTTAGAAAACAGTAATTATCCTGAGAATAATCTTCCTCTTCCTATCTATTGTCTGGATGGCGCACGCGCCTGCCCTCTTGAAGATACCGGAGGTGTTTATGGATATGAGAATTTAATTGAAATACTCAATGATCCTTCCCACGATGAATATGAGGAAACACTGCAATGGGTAAATGAATTACTTGATTTGTCTGAAAGTGGGCATTTCAACCCTGAGCTATTCTCGCCAGACTATATTAATGCCTTTTTAGCACTTTATTATCGTTGGTCACGCGATCGCTACCAACCCTTGTGGGACTGAAAAATTTCAGATGAATGACTATTACGGACCTTGGTGCTTAATTTGAGCGGCTTTTTCTCATGGAACAGATAATATATTGAGTGCAGTTTCGCTGGCGTTCCAAATTAACCCCTGGCAAACTGCACAGGTCTTTACACCAGAGCAAGATTTAACTCATTTTACATGGTTAATTTGGTTATAAAAAAACCAAATAAAACTTAAAAACTTCCATTTTAATTATCTGATTTAATTCAATGATAATATTATTAAATAAAATGATTTTCTAAGATATTATAAAATGGGGTTGAACAAAATAGTTTATACCCTTCATCTTTCAAGCTGCTGCTTTGTTGGCTGCACTCGGTCACATAGTTACCTATGCTCCCGGGGATTCACTCCCTTGCCGTCGCGATGCATCTTGAAATCCATAGGGTATACAGGCAATAATATACATTAAAAAATCCGATGATAAATAATCACCGGATTTTAATCTTTTCATGAGGACAGTTATGAATATATCGCCATTAAGCGACACACCTACCGTCTTTTAATTGATTATTTAACTACCCGTAAAGTAGGGCGCCCTCTTGTCGGTTTTGGTGGCTCATCATCAGGTGAAGTTCCACTATCACCTTCAGCATCACTAGAGGTATCAGTAACGAGTACCAAGTTATCTGTCGCAGATGCAGAGGTACCAATCTCATTTTTATCTGAAGCAGACTCAAAAAGATATTCATCGTTATAAGCTGCTTCAGGCTCAAACATCATTCCCGCCCCATTCTCACGGCTATAAATAGCAATAACCGCCGCCATCGGTACATAAACCTGACGTGGAACACCGCCGAAACGGGCATTGAAGCGCACTTCATCATTAGCTAATTCAAGATTACCAACAGCTCTCGGTGCTATATTCAGCACAATCTGCCCATCACGAGCATATTCCATCGGCACATTAACTCCACATAAAGTTACGTCTACAGCCAGATATGGAGTCATATTATTATCTAGTAGCCACTCGTAATGAGCACGTAACAAATAAGGGCGACGGGGAGACATTCGAGACAGCTCCATAAAATCAATTCCTGGATTGCAAGCGCATTTCGCGTTCAACTTCTGTTAATGAAGCCAAGAATGCATCACGTTCAAAAACACGCTGCATATAAATTTGTAAATCTTTAGTGCCAGAACTTGGCAAATCTATACCCAGTACAGGTAAACGCCACAATAAAGGGGCAAGATAGCAGTCAACCAAACTGAATTCTTCACTCATAAAGAATGGCATTTCTTTAAATATTGGTGCCACTGCTAGCAATTCTTCTGCTAATCGTTTACGAGCAGTATTAACTTCCTGAGAATTACCTTTCTCAATAGTGTGCATCAAGGAATACCAGTCTCTTTCAATACGGTGCATCATCAAACGGCTGGAGCCACGGGCAACCGGATACACTGGCATTAATGGTGGGTGAGGAAAACGCTCGTCCAGATATTCCATAATGATGCGGGAATCATATAGCGTTAGCTCACGATCAACCAAAGTAGGAACTGTCTGATAAGGATTCAGATCGATAAGGTCCTGTGGTAGATTACCTTCCTCAACCTGCTCAACTTCAACACTGACACCTTTCTCCGCCAGTACAATTCGCACTTGATGGCTAAAAATGTCGGCCGGGCCTGAAAACAGAGTCATCACCGAACGTTTGTTGGCAGCGACAGCCATGAAAACCTCCAAGTTTATCTAAAAAAAGAACGAATAGTCCCACTCTATAAACGACTATTCCTGCTCATTCATTCTCACCCTTTATGTTTCTGCGCCGCAACTGTAGATACGGGATGCACTACTCAACACAATTATCATCGTTCAGGATAGTAGGCAGATAAATGGATGAGGCAAAAGTTGGCACTAGTCTACCAGATTTTGTACATTTTGGGGGAAGTGTATGGATAATATTAAGTAAAAAAACCCGCCATTAAAGACGGGTTTGAACATTAACTCATTGCCATAAAGGCCAAAAATTAACGTTTGGAGAACTGTGGACGGCGACGTGCTTTACGCAGACCCACTTTCTTACGTTCAACTTCACGAGCATCGCGAGTAACGAAGCCAGCTTTACGAAGATCAGAACGCAGAGTTTCGTCGTATGCCATCAGTGCACGGGTGATGCCGTGACGGATTGCACCCGCCTGACCAGAAATACCACCACCTTTAACAGTGATGTACAGATCCAGTTTATTCAACATATCAACCAGCTCTAATGGTTGACGAACAACCATGCGCGCTGTCTCGCGACCGAAGTAAACTTCGAGGCTGCGTTTGTTGATTACGATGTTACCGCTACCCGGCTTAATGAAGACGCGTGCGGAAGAGCTTTTGCGGCGACCAGTGCCGTAGTATTGATTTTCAGCCATTGCCTATGATCCCGATTAAATGTCCAGAACTTGCGGTTGCTGTGCCGCATGGTTGTGCTCGCTACCTGCGTAAACTTTCAGCTTACGGTACATTGCACGGCCCAGTGGCCCTTTTGGCAGCATGCCTTTAACCGCGATTTCAATTACACGCTCAGGACGGCGGGCAATCATCTCTTCAAAGGTCGCTTGCTTGATACCACCGATGTGGCCAGTGTGGTGATAATAGATTTTATCAGAACGCTTATTGCCAGTTACAGCAACTTTTTCTGCGTTAACGATGATGATGTAATCACCAGTATCAACATGCGGAGTGTATTCCGCTTTATGCTTGCCGCGTAGACGACGAGCCACTTCAGTTGCAAGACGGCCTAAAGTTTTGCCATCTGCGTCAACAACATACCAGTCGCGTTTTACGGTTTCTGGTTTAGCTGTAAAAGTTTTCATTAAAGCTTACCCAATAAATAAGTTACACGTTGGTGAACACTCAAGGTTCAAAAACTGCCGAGGTTCACACGACTTTTGTCCAGCAAACCTACCCCTTCGAATAGCCTATGCCGGCACTATGCAAGTTTTTGGGAAAAAAAACGTTGCTGTAACGTGGGGTCGCAAGATTATAGAGAAGTCATAAATAAAAATCGACCCCAATTTAAATATTTACATCAGCTTTCATTCCGTACACAAGGTAAACCCAGAATTAAGGCAAATGAGGTAATTTCAGATATTCTTCACTTTGCATTTCCTGCAAACGAGACAGGCAACGCTGGTATTCGAAAGTTAGCAAAACACCTTGGTAAATTTGCGCCATCGGCACCTGAGCATT
Organism: Photorhabdus heterorhabditis; assembly: GCF_018448905.1. Taxonomy (GTDB): domain Bacteria; phylum Pseudomonadota; class Gammaproteobacteria; order Enterobacterales; family Enterobacteriaceae; genus Photorhabdus; species Photorhabdus heterorhabditis. The sequence goes on from NZ_RCWA01000010.1 coordinate 99,052, forward strand.
GATGATAAGTTTTACCCGCCGTTCATAGAATTCATCAACGAGGGCAAGAAAACGACGGGCTGCGTTTTCATTACCAGACATGATTACCGGAACCTGATATAACAAAACGGTGTGATAAAGTTTTGATAAAACAATATAATCCATCTGGCTGCGCGCATCTTCACACAACACTTTGAATCCAATTGCCAGTACACCATCCGCGCTACGAATTGCTGGCATTTGCCGGTGGTTAATTTCTAGCACCGGTGCTTGCTCACTGCTTTTACCCACTAAACGGATAAACATTTGATCCATAGCCCGTTCGTTATCTTTATTTAACGGCGTAAAATAGAGATGAGCCTGTGTTAAAGTTCGCAGCCGGTAATCAATACCCGCATCCACATTCATTACATCACAATATTTCTTAATCTGTTCAATAGCCGGTAAGAAACGAGCCCGCTGTAAGCCATTACGATAAAGCCCATCAGGATGAATATTGGATGTTGCAACCAAGGTGATCCCTCTTACAAACAGAGCTTCCAATAATGTTCCAAGAATCATGGCATCAGTAATATCGGAGACGAAAAATTCATCAAAACAGAGTACGTCTGTTTCTGTTTTAAAACCATCAGCCACAATATCCAGAGGATTTTCATGTCCCTGTAATTCTTTTAGCTCTTCATGCACTCGCAACATAAAACGATGAAAATGCAACCGCAGTTTCCTCTTACCCGGTAAACTCTGGTAAAACATATCCATTAGCCAAGTTTTTCCCCGGCCAACGCCCCCCCACATATAAAGACCTTGAACGGGTATGCAAGTTGTTGGAATCTGTTTCCCTAATAACTTACTCAGACGCCCTTTCAGACCTTGTCGCTTGGTTGGATTACCGGAAAAAGCATTAGCCAGAGCATAGTGAATGACATCCAATTGAGTAACGGCCAGACGCTGGACATCATCTGGTTGGTATTCACCCTCAGCAAGGGCTTTTTGATAGAATGATGAAGGGGTAATCGATGATGACATGACAATAACAATCCTTAAAAAATAATCGCCCGTTTTTTGTCGTTTTTATGATTCAGATTGACCTTATTACCTGATCAATTGTCTACAATAGAGTCAAAATAAGATCTACAAACAATATGTAAATCATGATCAATATTCCACTCTGACTAGATTAACGGTTATAGTGACGATAATTAAGTGAAACATTCTGCTGAACAACGATGTTGATGAAGGAGTAGCTATGACTTGGGAGTACGCACTGATTGGATTGGTAGTTGGTTTTGTTATCGGGGCGCTGGTAATGCGCTTTGGTAATACTAAGCTGCGCCAGCAGGAAGCCTTACAAACTGAACTGGAGAATAATAAATCAGAACTGGAAGAATACCGTAAAGAATTAGTCGGCCATTTTGCTCACAGTGCAGAATTACTCGACAATATGGCCCGCGATTACCGCCAGCTGTATCAACATATGGTTAAAAGTTCTCATGAACTGATGCCGAATATGCCAGTACAAGAAAATCCATTTAGTTATCGACTGACTGAATCAGAAGCAGATAATGATCAAGCTCCGGTTAAAATGCCACCAAGAGATTACTCTGATGGTGCTTCCGGTTTATTCCGTCCAATTAATGACAAAAACCAGTAACTACTTCTGCTGTGGCATAAAACATGCCACAGCAGAAACTTCAAATGCAAAATCTATTACCCATTCACAAGAAGTTTTGTTTTTTTATTCCTCAATCATGTAAATACCTGTAAAAAAATGTACTAACTCTGTTTACCAGATGAACTTTACTTAATAATTAAGAGTCATAAAGTAATCGCGGCAACTTGCCCAAGTTAACTTATAGAGCTTGTCTTAATAGGTGTAATTGTTGCAAGCCATTCTTATGAATGAACAGTGAACACGGACAGCACGGAAAAACCGGAGTGTACACGTAGTACGTGGGGATGACTCACTTCGCTCACCCTTCGGTCCGCACCACAGCGAGTTCAAAAGCTAAAGCTTTTGTCTGAGCACTGCCCAAGTTCACTTAGTTATTACAAAGAAGGGCAAATAAAATAGCCCTATTGGGATAGGCAGTTAGCCTTCTGGCTTAGGTATACAAGAGAACCAAATTAGATGAAAAGAAAAAACTTATTCCTCAGTGCGTTAGCAATCAGTATCGGATTGTCTGTCATGGCTGTTCCAGCCGTCAGTAACGCCGCTTTACCCTCTGTTATCGCTGGTCAGGAGTTGCCAAGCCTCGCACCGATGCTTGAGAAAGTACTGCCTGCCGTTGTCAGTGTGCATGTTTCCGGTACACAGGTACAACAAGAACAGAATATACCTGAAGAGTTCAAGTTCTTCTTCGGTCCAAATTTACCGATGGGCCGTGAAAGTACCCGCCCATTTCAAGGACTTGGATCAGGTGTTATCATTGACGCCGCTAAAGGTTATATATTAACCAACAATCATGTTATTGATAACGCAGATAAAATTCGTGTGCAATTGAATGATGGACGTGAATATGAAGCCAGATTGTTAGGCCGCGATCCTCAGACAGATATCGCCTTACTGCAACTGAAAGATGCTAAGAATTTAACTGCCATTACTATGGCCGATTCCGATAAACTCCGAGTGGGTGATTTTGCTGTCGCAGTCGGTAATCCATTCGGCCTTGGTCAAACCGCGACTTCAGGAATTATCTCTGCGTTAGGACGTAGCGGCCTGAATCTGGAAGGACTAGAGAATTTCATCCAAACTGATGCGTCTATTAACCGTGGTAATTCCGGTGGTGCACTAGTTAATTTGAATGGCGAATTGATTGGTATCAACACCGCAATTCTGGCCCCAGGCGGTGGTAACATTGGGATCGGCTTTGCTATCCCAAGTAATATGGTAAAAACCCTAAGTGAGCAACTTATCGCTCATGGTGAAGTCAAACGCGGTATTCTTGGTATTAAAGGTACCGAAATGAATTCCGATATCGCCAAGGCATTTAATATTGATGCTCAGCGCGGCGCATTTGTCAGTGAAGTATTACCAAAATCCTCAGCGGCGAAAGCAGGTATTAAATCTGGCGATATCTTGGTTTCCGTTGATGGTAAGAAGATCAATAGCTTTGCTGAGCTGAAGGCAAAAATTGGCACGACTGTACCAGGTAAAGAAATTAAAATTGGTCTATTACGTAAAGGTAAACCAATGGAAGTTTCCGTTATTCTAGAAAACAGTGAAGGTCAAACAACCAAAGCAGGAAACCTGACTCTTGCTCTGCAAGGTGCAACCCTGAGTAATGGTGAAGTAAAAGGTACTTACGGTGTGAAAATCGATAGTGTCATGCAAAATTCACCTGCTGCAATGTCTGGTTTACAGAAAAATGATCTGATTGTTGGGATTAATGATGAACGCGTACAGAATATTAATGAGTTACGCAAAGTCATTGATGCTAAACCTCCAGTAATAGCACTGAATATTCTTCGCGGTGAAGAAAGTATCTATCTGTTATTGAGAAATTAATATTTTTAGGCTGAAAAGTTCGGTCTAATTCCAGCATAAGACACAGCGTAATGTTGTGTCTTATGCCGCTAACAAACCTATTAAAAAAATGAGGGATATTTTCGCATCATCGAAAATTCCAGATAACATGTTGGCGGTTGATTTGCTTTCTCTAATATAAATTAACCTATACCCAATAGATTTCAAGATGGATCGCGACGGCAAGGGAGCGAATCCCCGGAAGCATAGAGAACTCTGTGACCAAGGTGAGTGAGTGCAGCCAACAAAGAGGCAACTTGAAAGATAACAGGTATATACCCAATAGATTTCAAGATGCATCGCGACGGCAAGGGAGCGAATCCCCGGGAGCATAGATAACTATGTGACTGGGGTGAGTGAGTGCAGCCAACAAAGAGGCAACTTGAAAGATAACAGGTATATTCTTATTTATCTTTTTTCTTGAGGTACATAAGCATTAACAAAACCAATTTTTCATTTTTATTGATAGCCTTATGAGCAGCAGGATTTAAGCTATGACTAAAAGTCATTATTTTAACTTCCGGTTTTAATCGACATAAAGTTTTAACAGTTTTTACCCGCTGCAAAAAATCCTTAATCATTTCGGTTTCATCTTTAATGATTAAGCAGCTATTTATCACGTTCAGACGTGATTTAAACTGAGTCAGTCGGGATTTTCGGGGTAAAAAAGCGCTAAACCGTAAGGTTAAAGGCCGTAAAAACCCATCTAAATGATAGAAAAATGCGATCAGTACAAACTTTCTCGTTTTATCATTGATAAAAACTCAACAGTGATAATCAAAACACTAAAAGCCCGTAATCCGAAATACCGTGTAATGCTGTATCTGTTAATTTCTATGCTATCCTGCAATGACTCATTAACTCACTCTGAATAATACCCATGATTGCCAAATTGCTACGTTCTGCTTTTTTAGGATTACTTGTAGCTGTAATTTTGCTGCTTACCGTTCCATCGTTGCGCCCTACCGGGTTGATATCTGCAATCACCAGCAACAGTAATGACGAAGTTCCATTCAGTTTTAATAAAGGTGTCCGCCGAGCAGCGCCGGCTGTGGTTAACGTCTACAGCAGCAATATGGGAAGTTTTTCTCATCAAGGCCGGGAAAATCATACCCTTGGCTCTGGCGTTATTATGAGTGATAGAGGCTACATTCTTACTAATAAACACGTCATCAATAACGCAGGACAAATTATTGTTGCACTACAAAACGGCCATTTTTATGAAGCCCTGATTGTAGGTTCTGACAGCCTAACAGATCTTGCAGTCTTGAAAATTGATGCCGAAAACCTGCCTGTCATTACTATCAATCCAAATAGAGTGGCCCATGTAGGAGATGTCGTTCTGGCCATTGGTAACCCTTACAATCTGGGGCAAACTATTACTCAGGGGATTATTAGCGCCACTGGCCGCGTTGGATTAAGCCCTACCCGACGCCAAAATTTTCTCCAAACCGATGCTTCTATTAATCAGGGTAACTCTGGCGGTGCATTGATTAATACCACTGGAGAACTAGTGGGTATTAATACATTATCATTCGACAAAAGTGAAAATGGTGAAACCCCAGAAGGACTGGGTTTTGCTATTCCTACTGAACTCGCCACCAAGATTATGCAGAAACTTATCCGTGACGGACGGGTTATCCGAGGTTTTATTGGCATAACGTCACAGGAGCTTCCACATATTCGCTCTTCTAACGGCAATATCAATCAGATTCAGGGGCTACGGGTATTTCAGGTGACCCTAAATGGACCCGCGCAAAAAGTCGGTATTAAAGTAGGTGATATTATTACCAGTGTAAATAACAAACCGGCTATTTCAGCGGCTGAAACAATGGATCAAGTGGCTGAAATACGTCCCGGTAGTGTCGTTCCTGTCACTTTACTGCGTAATGGGAAATTGTTATCACTGCGAGTAACTATTGAAGAATATGGTGAATAGTAACTGTGCTCCCCGCCTTGATGTTGTGAGATGAAATGTCCGAAACTGGCATGCTCAGGTGTAATACCATGACAGACAAAGATACATCCCAACTCCAAACGTGCCAGCCGTTCAAAATCTCTGAGGGAAGTTATTCCCTTTATGATGCTTCATCATAGAACGTGGGGAATATGCAGCCCTGTCTGATGAAACGTAATGGTACCCGAAAAGTGCCCGATCCTGCTCATCAAGCATATCGGAAACAATGAATGCCATGCATTCTCCCACTTGCTTCCAGTAGTCATGAAGAGAAAGTTTTTAGGCCGGTACAGACAGGTGCTGAGCTGAGACAAACTGACGCCCGGTATGTATGGAAAACATCAGTTGCCACAAGGATTTACGGGGCATGATGCTAATTGACGGGCATGGTCACTAACTGCCCAACAGAACCGCGATCTGCCATTTCCAGGATCTGACTGTAATACAAAAACGGGAAGTGCTCATAAGATGGCTGGTTCATATAAACCAACAATTCCACCCGACCATCAACCCAGACAGTATCTTTCCAGCCATAATCCTGCGGTTGTGGTATCGCCCCATTGTTGCTAATAACTTTAAACTGTACACCTTCAATATGAAACGGTTGTGGGGAGAATGCATTCACGATCCAGCGCTCCCATGTCCCTTGTTGGCTGGTAATATCTACCCGGTTCATATCCCACAACACACCGTTAATTCCTGGTGTATTATCATCAAGATAAATTTCGCGGTTACGGATTGCGTTGGAAACCTGCATAGAATCATCGACCAGACGGGATGGTAGTTCATCAGTCACCAAAGATAACAAACCTGTCGCCTTAATGGTCAGAACAGTAGTAGAAATCAACATAGTAGATGGTTCAAACAACCCACGCAGCCGGTCAAGTACACCAGCTGATTCGCCAGCCGTAACAGAAATCTCATCCCCTTTGGACATATCGATCAATACTTCCCGTCGCTCGCCGGGCGCAATGGACATTTGTTGAATAGATACGGGTGAAGGTAACAATCCCAAATCAGTACCTATCATATAGAAAGGACGACCATCACTGATTTGTAACTGATATCGGCGAGCATTGGATGCATTCAGTAAACGCAGACGAATCCAACCACGGGATACTTCAATAAAAGGATTTTGTACGCCATTAACCAACAAAGTATTACCAATAAATCCACCAGCAGCTGGCCGATATTCAGGAACACCAAAGTTATCCAGTCGTTTATCCTGGAGAATAACCGGGAAATCATTAACACCATAATGTTTTGGCAATGGTAAATTACGGCTGGTTTCATCTTCCACCAGCCACATCCCGGCCAAGCCGTTATAAACATGTGGCGCCATCCGGTTAGGCGTATTGGCATGATACCAGCAGGTTGCCGCCGACTGACGAATGGGAAGTACAGGAGACCAGTCAGCTCCCGGAGAAATCTGACGAGCAACGCCTCCAGTCAGAGTACCCGGTAATTGCAATCCACTGACCGTCATCGAAACTGGTTCAGTTAACCGATTACTGTATATCAGTTTCACATCATCATTTTTATGAACCCGTACAGTCGGACCAAGATATTGACCATTAATTCCCCATACACTGGTTTTGTATTGCCCATCAAAAGTCCAGTGTGCTTTTTGTAAAGTCAGAAATAGTGGCTGTCCACCACGGGACTCCAATAAAGGGGGAACCGGCAAAGCAGTTTGCTGATTTTTGCTGGCCCGAACTATAAAAGGAGCAGCTCCGATACACATTGCCAAGCCTGATCCCTGAATAAATTGGCGCCGACTAAATGACATATTTTCTCCGCGATAAACACAATAGAACTCCGGGTGTTATGTACCTCACTTTGCAATCACCCACCACGGAAGCTAATAACCCATTACCGAAGTTATTAAAGTTTATTGTCCTTTTGATTGCGCTTAACAAAAACATTATTTACCAAAAGCTCATCATATCGCGAACACGAAACGAATTCTAAAACTATCTGAATGCATTACACAAATCGGTCCCAGTGAGTAAACCGTTATACCTGCCGGGAGTTTTACCTATCGATGAGCTAACTGGCAATACTTTTCAAAGTTGACAAACCGGATTGAATCTCTGTTGATGTTTTTATGTTTGAATACCCGGGAGCTTGCTGACAGGGATTTATCGAAACACCATTTCCAAGCGCCATGTAAATCTTTCAGTTTCTGCTGGAGATTATCTGCGTACGCCCCGCCATCTCGGTTCTCTTCTTCCATTAGGTTACCCTTCTGTTCAATTCAAAAACAGAGGGGAATTTCTCACTGGTTTCAAGCAGGAGTTTCGTCTCGGCCAACCCATAATTAAAGTAGAGTGCCCAATTAATGAAATCGCCGTCCGTCCCACAAGAATAACTTATTTACTAAATATAAAATATTATTAATATTTCAAGCCAGCAATGCTGGCTTTCTTTTTAGAATAGATGTAATACTAATTTAAATCAGATTTTTTTGCTTTAACGTTATTTTTGTTACTTCATTTATACCCAACGGATTTCAAGATGCATCGAGATGGCAAGGGAGCTAATCCCCGGGAGCATAGAGAACTATGTCATAGAGAACTATGTGACCAGGGTGAGTGAGTGCAGCCAACCAAGAGGCAACTTGAAAGATAACGGGTATAAATAATATTTATATAAATCCTCCTTCATCACCCAAGCATAACGTTCAAATTCATCATTAATGATTATTTTGGTATTTTTAGCACAGCAATTAAAAATAAGGTAAATCATATATCCCCATCTGAAATAATTATATCAAAATTAGGCTCCATAACGATATTCGCCTTATCCCTTTCTTCTCCCGCCTTATGTCGGCGGGAGTACCCTTTCGAAGGAAAAGATAGCAAACCAAATAACCTATTATAAATACGTATTCTATTTCCTTATTACCTCTAATTCCTTATCCAGCTTTTCTATTTTAGCCTTCATCACCTGATGACAATACTCGGCCAATTCACGCACTTGCTCTTTGGTATACCCAGAGGTATCAATTGGTGGCAGCATTTCAACAATGACAGTACCATTATTCCAGCGATTTAACTTAATATTGCCATTAGCAATGGAAGAGACACAGACAGGAACAATAGGAACTCCCGCAGCAATAGCAGCATGGAAAGCCCCCGTTTTAAACGGCAATAAACCCCGGCCACGGCTACGTGTTCCTTCCGGAAACATCCAGACAGAGATACGGCGTTTTTGAATCTGTTCCACCACTTGAGTAATCGTGCCGTGTGCTTTAGCACGATTATTACGATCAATCAGAATATTACCTGTCAGCCAATATAACTGACCAAAAAAGGGGATCAGCACCAAGCTTCTTTTACCCACTGTCACGGTGCTCGGCTGGACCGCGTTAGACATGGTTATCATGTCATAGTTGTTCTGGTGGTTGCCAATATAGATACTCGGCCCATAATTCTTGGCTTCGGCAGGAATACGCTCAATTATTTTGATGCCAAATACTTTCGACAATCGACCAAACATATGACCAAATACCATGACATGGTGTGGATTACGCGGTCTAAATACGCAGTAAATACCCCCCAATACACACACTAAAATCGAAAACAAAATAACAATAATGCCACGAATAATCGCTAACATAGCCGCCTCTTGTTTAACGGGCCTCACCCGGCCCGTTAAGGTTTTATTTAATCCAAATTTAGAGTCCATCCCAATCAGGCTATTTTATTTGCCATTCTTTAGTCATAAAGGGCAAGAATCAAACTGCCTGTAACAATAACGCCTATTGGGATAAGACGTTAAGCAGAAGGTGGTGTATCAATCTGAACTCGCTCAATACGTTGCAACCCACGAGGTAGGGATGTTCCCTTACGCCCACGTTCTGCCCGGAATTTCTGAAGATCTTCAGGGCGCAATGTCAGTTTACGTTTACCAAAGTAAAGTGTCATAGACGATTGTGGTGGTAATATAAACAACCAACCCAACCGCTCATCTCCTGCCCCCGCCTGAACAGAAATTATTTTATTCCCTTTCCCTTTCGAAAGCTGGGGTAGATCTGCAACTGGGAACATTAACATGCGGCCTGCGCTAGTAATTGCCAACAACATATCATCCTGCGGGTTATTTATTTCCAGCGGCGCTATAACGTTAGCATTTTCTGGCAATGTAATCAGTGCCTTACCTGCCCGGTTTTTGGCTACTAAATCACTAAAATTACAAATAAAACCGTAACCGGCATCAGATGCCATCAAGAATTTCTGCTCATCAGGCGCCATCAATACATGTTCTACCGTTGCTCCCGCTGGCAGGGTCAATTTCCCCGTGAGTGGCTCTCCCTGACCTCTGGCAGAAGGCAGATCCCGAGGATCAAGTGAATAACTGCGCCCCGTCGTATCAATAAAGACAACCGGCTGATTACTTTTACCACGAGCTGCGCCACGGAAGCTGTCTCCTGCTTTGTAATTTAGCCCAGTCGGATCGATATCATGACCTTTCGCACTGCGCACCCAACCCATTTCTGACAGTACAATTGTCACCGGCTCAGAAGGCGTAATGTCGTGCTCACTCATAGCCTTAGCTTCATCACGTTCTCTCATTGGAGAACGACGCTCATCACCGTAAGTTGCTGCATCAGCAATGATCTCTTTCTTCAGCAATGTGTTTAACTTGCGCTCAGAACCCAAAATTGCCTGTAACTTATCACGCTCTTTTGCCAATTCATCCTGCTCGCCACGGATTTTCATCTCTTCCAGTTTAGCTAAGTGGCGCAATTTCAGTTCAAGAATAGCTTCTGTCTGAGTCTCACTTAAGCCAAAACGCGCCATTAACATCGGTTTTGGCTCATCCTCATTACGGATAATATTAATGACTTCATCAATATTGAGGAATGCAATCAATAAGCCTTCCAGAACATGTAAGCGCTTAAGAACTTTTGCCAAACGATGATTCAAGCGTTTACGAACAGTTTCCCGGCGGAATATCAGCCATTCAGACAAGATCTCGACTAAACCTTTTACTGTCGGACGATTATCCAATCCGATCATATTCAGGTTGACGCGATAACTCTTTTCTAGATCTGTTGTCGCAAACAGATGATTCATCACCTGTTCCAAATCAACCCGGTTTGTACGAGGGACAATAACCAGACGAGTTGGGTTTTCATGATCAGATTCATCACGTAAATCATCAACCATTGGCAACTTTTTAGCGCGCATCTGGCTGGCGATCTGCTCCAATATTTTAGCCCCAGAAACCTGATGCGGTAGCGCAGTGATGACCACATTGCCATCTTCTTTTGACCAAACAGCACGCATCCGCACTGAACCACGGCCATTTTTATAAATTTTGCGAATATCTTCGTAAGAAGTGATGATCTCTGCTTCAGTCGGATAATCAGGACCTTTGACATGCTCCATCAACTCATCAAGAGTACTTTGTGGTTTATCCAACAGCGTTACTAGTGCATTAGCCACTTCACGGGCATTATGAGGCGGAATATCTGTCGCCATACCCACCGCAATACCTGTCGTACCATTGAGCAAAATGTTTGGCAGACGCGCCGGCAGCATTTTAGGTTCCTGCAACGTGCCATCAAAGTTTGGTACCCAGTCAACGGTGCCGTGTCCTAACTCAGTCAGCAGTAATTCTGCATATTTGGACAAACGAGACTCGGTATAACGCATAGCTGCAAAAGATTTAGGATCATCCGGCGCGCCCCAGTTCCCTTGTCCATCCACCAGTGGATAACGGTAAGAGAATGGCTGCGCCATCAGCACCATAGCTTCATAACAAGCGCCGTCACCATGCGGATGGTATTTACCCAGCACATCCCCCACAGTACGAGCAGACTTCTTAAATTTGGCGGTATTGTTCAGCCCCAGTTCTGACATGGCATAAACAATACGGCGCTGAACCGGTTTCAAACCGTCACCGATAAAAGGCAGCGCCCTGTCCATGATGACGTACATGGAGTAATTTAGGTAGGCGGTTTCAGTAAATGAGCGAAGCGGTAAACGCTCCACGCCATCATGAGTTATCTCACTCATTCATCATTTCCTCAGAATCTTTTTTGACTATCCCTGTGGGCATTACACTTCAATTTCCACAGTATCACCTTTCTCTTGCAGCCAATTACGGCGATCTTCTGAACGCTTCTTCGCCAGAAGCATGTCCATCATAGAGAAGGTTTCCTGGTAGTTTTCATCATCGATAGTCAACTGCACCAGACGACGGGTATTTGGGTCTAATGTCGTTTCACGTAATTGTAGTGGGTTCATCTCCCCCAATCCTTTAAAACGCTGCACGTTGGGTTTACCCCGTTTGCGGCTCAGGCGATCCAGTACCGCACTTTTTTCTTCTTCATCCAGTGCGTAATACACTTCTTTGCCCAGATCGATACGATATAAAGGTGGCATTGCCATATAAACATGGCCATTTTTAACCAATGTTGGAAAGTGACGAACAAACAGTGCACATAGCAGCGTTGCAATATGCAACCCATCTGAGTCTGCATCCGCCAAAATACAGATTTTACCATAGCGTAACTGGCTGAGATCGCTACTATCCGGGTCGATGCCAATAGCAACTGAGATATCATGGACTTCCTGTGATGCCAATACTTCATCAGAAGAGACTTCCCAGGTATTCAGGATTTTCCCTTTCAGTGGCATGATAGCTTGATATTCACGATCGCGAGCCTGTTTTGCAGAGCCGCCCGCAGAATCCCCTTCCACCAGAAACAGTTCAGTGAAATTCAGATCCTGTGATGTACAATCAGCCAATTTTCCCGGCAATGCAGGGCCACTGGTCAATTTTTTGCGCACAACTTTTTTGGCTGCGCGCATTCTGCGCTGTGCACTGGCGATTGCCAATTCAGCCAATTGCTCTGCTTCCTGGACATTCTGGTTTAACCACAAACTGAAAGCATCTTTGACAACACCAGAAACAAAGGCAGCAGATTGGCGGGAAGATAGACGTTCTTTAGTCTGACCAGCGAATTGCGGGTCTTGCATTTTTACAGACAGAACATAGGCACAACGGTCCCAAATATCATCTGCTGAAAGTTTCACTCCGCGCGGCAGGATATTACGGAATTCACAAAATTCACGCATGGCATCCAGTAACCCCTGACGCAACCCATTTACGTGGGTACCTCCCTGCATAGTCGGGATCAGGTTGACATAACTTTCAGTCAGCAGTTCTCCCCCTTCCGGCAGCCAGAGCAGCGCCCAGTCAATCGCTTCAGTTTCACCGCTGAAAGTACCGACAAAAGGGGCTACCGGTAATGTTATCAGGCCATTAACAGCGGCCATCAGGTAGTCAGTCAGGCCATCGGCATAGCACCATTTTTGTTCGGTATCGTTAATTTTGTCTTTAAAGACAATTTCTACTCCCGGACACAAAACCGCTTTCGCTTTCAATAAATGGGTCAGACGAGAAGCAGAGAAACGTGGACTGTCAAAGAAGCTTCCATCAGGCCAAAAGTGAACACTGGTACCCGTGTTACGTTTACCACAACTGCCAATCACCGCTAATTCCTGTACTTTATCGCCATTCTCAAACGCTATCTGATAAACCTGACTACTACGGCGGACGGTGACTTCAATTCGTTTGGACAAGGCGTTAACAACAGAGATCCCCACACCGTGAAGACCACCGGAAAACTGATAGTTTTTATTGGAAAATTTACCACCGGCATGTAAGCGGCTCAGGATCAATTCAACTGCTGAAACCCCTTCTTCAGGATGAATATCAACCGGCATACCACGGCCATCATCAATGACCTCCAGTGACTGATCGCCGTGAAGGATCACTTCAATATATTTAGCGTGCCCAGCCAAAGCTTCATCCACGCTGTTATCGATCACTTCCTGAGCCAAATGGTTCGGACGGGTTGTATCAGTGTACATTCCCGGACGACGGCGAACCGGCTCCAGGCCACTGAGGACTTCAATGGCATCTGCGTTGTAACTAGATTGAGTCATTTTGTAATTCTGTTGGTTGCTTCGTGATTAAAGGGCTAATCAGTTTTGTATACTGTTGATAATACCAGTCGTTTAAACATTTTTGGCAAGTTTTTTCTCACCATCACTGGAAAACCCAAGAAAATTGATGATTTGCGGGAAATAGTGTTCAAACCCGATAAAGGCGTGATTACCACCAGATTCAATAGTTTGCTTGCACAATACGAGATAGGCAACGGCCTGACGGTAATCCAACACCTCATCCCCAGTTTGCTGCAATAACCAGATAAGATCCGGTGATTCCAACGGTTCAATATGCATGACTTTGAGGTCATGTATATGGCGCGGCTCCAAAGTATACCGTTGTTTAGTATAGGGGTTAACATTTTCCCCAAGATAATTCCGCAATAGCTCAAACGGGCGAACGGCTGGATTGACAACAACAGCGGGTAAGCTGAAACATTGTGAAAGCCATATTGCCAGGTAACCACCGAGAGAAGAACCCACAATACCCACATCATTCCCGGCATGTTCTATCACCAGATTTTCCAGCAATTCAGCCGCGTCTTCAGGATAAGGCGGCAACTGAGGCACCAGCATTTCGATTTCGGGATGATGCCGATGTAGCCACTCTTTCAAGGCGTTTGCTTTTACCGACTGTGGGGAACTATTAAAACCATGCAGATAAAGTAATATTGACATCAGGCAGTGCCCCTCGATTGTGCGTGAACGCCGCTGGTCACTACGCTCCTGTGCAACAAGACACAAACTGTGAGGCTTGGCAGACCAAATAAACAGAGAGTAACACAGCAGTATAAGGAGACAAACACAACCTAATACCCGTCCGACTCTAAATCAGGACAAAATTCATTGCTCTCTAGTCTGTAGACCTGAGTTGTCAAACCAAATTCGCCTTTATCATTAACAGATAGCTCGAGATAACGCCATCCCGGAGCAACAGTATCAAGCATAAAATTAGTACAATGTGGCTTGAACTGCACACATGTTGATGGTGTTGCCATCATGCGAATACTATTCCAATCAAGGTCGATCTCCTGATGTATATGCCCGCACAGCATTGCTTTAACCTGCGAATACCCTCGCAAATATTGCGCCAGAATATGTGAGTTACGCAAACTATGCTGATCCAACCAAGTACAACCTGATGGCAATGGATGATGATGAAGCAGAATCACAGCATAACGTTCAGGATACTCATCCAGACACTTTTTCATCCACTCTAGCTGATATTCCGACAACTCTCCGTGAGGAACACCCTGTACCTGACTGTCAAGCATCAGAAGCTGCCAGTATTTACCGACCAAAATCTGTTTTGATGGAGAGATGCCCGCAGCCGCCAATGCATCCACCATAGCGGGTTGATAATCATGATTACCTGGTAACCAGACACAAGGTGCCGGCAAACGGGCAATACCATCAGCAAAATGCTGATAAGCTTCCAGCGTCTGATCCTGAGCCAAATCACCCGTAGCAACGATCAAATCAATCTCAGTATTTTGTGCGAGAATGGCATCCAGTACCGAGTGATAACTACGATAAGTATTAATACCCAACAAAGTATCTTCTTTGCCAGCAAAAAGATGCGTATCTGTTATTTGCAATATTTTGGCTGTGGTTCCCTCTACCACAGGCAATTCAAACAGGCTTTCCAAATGGTTTCCTTGTCCTATAAGTCATTGGCGAACATCATAACTCGTTTTAACACAAGAGATCTGCTGACTGGAACACACTTCCCTTTTTTAGGTTAAAAATTAGGAATTATCCGAATTCCACTCTCTTTTTAACTTTTCATGGTGCAATGCCAGCCATTGTATTGCAATAACTGAAGCGGCATTATCAATAATTCCTTCTTCCATCCACTGATAAGCCTGTTCACGGCTGACCACATGCACCCGGATATCTTCATGTTCCCCCGATAATCCATGAATACCGGCAGCCGTCGTCGCATCCACTTCACCGACCATCACAGAAATACGTTCAGTTGTTCCTCCTGGGCTGGAGAGATAACTCAATACGGGTTTACAGCGTTTAACTTCAATTCCTGCCTCTTCCATCGCTTCACGACGCACCACATGCTCGACATCTTCACCGTCTTCAATCATACCGGCAACAATTTCCAACAGCCATGGTGTTGCTTTAGTCTCTATTGCCGGAATTCGTATCTGTTCTATCAGTACAACCTCATCACGGAGTGGATCATAAGGTAACAGAGCACCAGCATGCCCACGTTCAAAAACTTCGCGGCTGACCTCTTCACTCCAGCCTCCAGCAAACAGACGATGACGGAAGCGGTAATTGGTTAATTTAAAGAACCCTTTGTACAAGCTTTTTTTCGCTATAATTTCCACATCCTGTTTATCTAACATGACTGACATTAACGACTTTTTATTCATAAAAATCTCCTAAATACTTTCTTAATTGCTAGCCACTAAATGATATTAATCAAGCAGAGTTAAAAAATTCATCCTTTGGTGGTGTAAAGTTAAACTAAATTAAGGCAATATGGCACAAATGGCTACCTTTGACTGATAGCATTCTCTGCTAGAATCAGTGACATTTCGTTTTTCATCAAGGCAACTAAGCAAAATAGCTGTGCAATAAAGGAATTAAAATGAAGAAACTGCTCTCCCTTTTAATCGCTATGAGCCTAGCGGGATTTAGCTCAGCCAGTCAGGCTGAAGATCTTTTGCAGGTTTATAAGCAAGCAAAAGAAAGTAACCCTGAGCTACGTAAATCAATGGCTGAACGTAATGCAGCTTTTGAAAAAATTAATGAATCCCGTAGTCCATTATTACCTCAACTGGGGTTAAATACGGGATATACCTATAACAGCGGTTACCGCGATACACGTAACCAAGAAAGTAATACATTGAGTACGACACTTAAGTTGACTCAAACCATTTTTGATATGTCTAAATGGCGCCAGTTGAACTTACAAGAAAAAACGGCGGGTATTGCTGATGTTACCTATCAAAGCAGTGAACAAAAACTGATTCTAGATAGTGCAACAGCTTACTTCAAGGTACTACGTACTATTGATTCCCTCTCTTATATTGAAGCGCAGAAAGCGGCAATTTACCGTCAGCTGGATCAAACCACTCAACGTTTTAATGTCGGTCTGGTCGCCATTACTGATGTCCAAAACGCTCGTGCTAACTACGATAGAGTATTAGCTGATGAGGTTGTCGGTCGTAATGAGCTGGACAATGCATTGGAGGGACTGCGTCTGGTAACGGGTACTTATTACCCTCAGTTAGCCTCGCTGAATATTGATCGTTTCAAAACACAGAAACCAGAAGCGGTGGATATTCTGCTAAAGGAGGCAGAAAAACGTAATCTCAGCCTGCTGTCAGCCCGTTTAGGCCAAGATCTGGCTCGTGAGAAAATCAAAGTGGAGCAATCCGGTCATATGCCAGTCATTGAGCTAGGCGCCTCTACTGGTGTATCAAACAGCCAATTTCATGGCACAAACAAAACAAATAACTATAGCGGCGAAAACAGCGTTGGCCTGACACTCAGCCTACCAATTTACAGCGGTGGGGCAACCAATTCCCGCGTTGAACAGGCACAATACGGTTTTGTCAGCGCCAGCGAACAACTAGAAAACATCTATCGTAATGTTGTACAGGTTGTCCGTTCCTCTTTTAACAACATATCTGCCTCTATCAGTAGTATCAACGCTTTCAAGCAGGTTGTTGTTTCCGCACAAAGCTCACTGGATGCAATGGAAGCAGGTTATCAAGTCGGTACACGTACTATTGTTGATGTGTTGGATGCAACGACAAAATTATATGATGCCAAGCAAAAGCTATCCAATGCCCGCTATGATTATCTGATTAATCAACTGAATATTAAGCACGCTCTTGGCACATTAAATGAGAATGATTTAGCTGTCCTGAATAATACGTTGGGCAAACAGCTCTCAACCTCAGCCAACAATATTGTTCAAGAAACAGCTGCACCAGTAACATCTGGCCGTAATTGATTCAGTTATTCATCTTTAATAATAAACAGCCCGCCATCAAGCGGGCTATTTTTTCTTATCAACGACAATTTTCTCTGAAAGAAAATCCGATATTTATCTTAATACAAAGCCTATATAAATCAGAAAAACCCTTCGAATGGATTCCAGCTCTGGCTATTCACTGTTTCTTTCAGATAATAGGCATAGTTAGCCATCATGCTCCATATTGCCGCAAAAGCACAATTAACCCCGGTGCTAACAGCAAAAGAGAGTTCACTTTCAATGCTCCCCAATATCATCATCACAACAACAGCAATTCCAAGTAAAGCCAGATTTTTCCGCCATAAACCTAAAACAAAAAAGTAAATAAAACCAAAAAAGAAGGCGATAAAATTCATATTTAACAGAATACGACGCATAGGTGATTCTGCTTTCATAGCAGCTTTATGCTCAGGAGATTTAAGGGCACCATGCTGTTAAAAAATGCAAAACGTGTCTGCCATTTTTCTGAATATTGACTTTTATCCATACTACTTCATTCCTTAATTAAAATAGAAAATACAACACGAACGTTACAATAACATTTTGTCATTAATTTAAGGTTATATTCCAGAAATTACCTGCTGGAGTTATCACAGAGGACAATGCAATTAGTAGATTCATTTACATAATAACCATACTCGTTTAATTATCCTTAATTTACCAGAAATTATACTGATAAGATTAATACTAAAAAATATCAATGACATCACTGATTTTCAAAATTAGCATATCTATTTCACAATATTCATAGCCAGATTAAGCGGAATACCCAATAATCAATATCCAGGAATCCCTTTATCAGGCAAAAAAATAAGGCTATCAACCGAAGGTTTATGCTTTAATTTTGTTCATCTTTCCCCTATCCTTAAGACTATTTCATTAAAGAATCACAGACACCTAAAATCTGGATATACGACTATGACAATAAAGCGAACCAAAAACATTAACCACAGCGCATTCCGTAAAGCCTGGCGTAGTTATCGCCTGGCTCCTGTGGCAATAGCTGTCAGTGCAGTTTTCATGTTATCTGCCTGTGAACAGAGTGATGAAACTGTCTCTCTTTACATGAATGCAGATGATTGCTCCCAAGCAAATCCATCACAGAGTGAGCAATGTACCCTTACTTATAATAATGCTTTGAAAGAAGCAGAAAAAACAGCCCCTAAATATGCAACCAAAGAAGACTGTATTGCTGAATTTGGTGAAGCACAATGCACTCAAGCTCCTGCACAAGCGGGGCCCGGCACAACCACCAATGGTGAAGCACAGGCTCAGCAACAACAAAGCGGCAGCTTCTGGATGCCTTTGATGGCCGGTTACATGATGGGACGTCTGATGGGCGGCGGTGCAGCAGCTCCATCACAACCACTGTTTAGCTCCAAATCCGCAGCCAGCCCGGCAAACGGTAAATTTGTTGATGCGACAGGAAAAAGCTATGGCCCTGCAACCGCAGGGGGTCGCACCATGACAGTCCCTAAAACCGCAATGGCACCAAAACCAGCAACAACGACAACCATTACCCGTGGCGGCTTCGGTGATTCTGTTGCCAAACAGTCAACCATGCAACGTAGTTCCTCTTCAGGTTCTACTTCCCGTTCAATGGGAGGCTAATCACGGATGAAACGTATTGCTATTACCGAACGCCCGGATTGGCGCGAAAAGGCGACAGAATATGGCTTTAATTTTCACACCATGTATGACGAGCCATATTGGTGTGAAGATGCTTATTACCAATTTTCTCTCGCCCAAATTGAAGAAATCGAGAATACCACTGCCGAACTGCATCAGATGTGTTTGCAGGTGGTAGAAAAAGTCGTCGATAGTGAAGAATTACTGGCTAAGTTTCAGATCCCAAAACATTGCTGGGATTTTGTCCGCAGCTCCTGGATTACCAGCCAACCATCACTCTATTCCCGATTGGATTTAGCTTACGATGGTAAAAACCCAGCAAAGCTATTGGAAAATAATGCAGATACACCAACTTCGTTGTATGAATCCGCCTTTTTCCAATGGGTATGGTTGGAAGATCAGATGAATGCCGGGCTGCTACCGGAGAACGCCGATCAATTCAACAGCATGCAAGAACAACTAATTGAGCGCTTTGCTCAATTACGTGATGAACATGGTTTTGGCTTACTGCACATGGCCTGTTGTCAGGATACGGAAGAAGATCGCGGTACCATTCAGTATCTACAGGATTGTGCACTGGAAGCGGGTGTGCCGACTGAATTCCTGTTTATTGAAGATATCGGTCTGGGCGAGAAAGGCCAGTTTACTGATCTGAAAGACCAGGTGATCAGCAATCTGTTCAAACTCTATCCTTGGGAATTGATGTTCCGTGAGATTTTCGCCACCAAACTGGAAGATGCTGGCGTCCGCTGGCTGGAGCCGGCTTGGAAGAGCATTATCTCCAACAAAGCACTATTGCCAATGTTGTGGAAGATGTTCCCGAATCACCCAAACCTACTGCCCGCTTATTTTGCTAATGACAACTATCCTGCAATGGACAGCTATGTTATTAAGCCGCTGTTTTCACGGGAAGGAGCTAATATCCGTATCATTGAGAATGGTAAAGAAATTGCCAGTGTTGATGGTCCTTACGGTAAAGAAGGGATGATCGTACAGCAATTCCATACACTACCAAAATTCGGTGACAGTTATACGCTAATTGGCAGCTGGCTGATAAACGAGCAGCCTTGTGGTATTGGTTTGCGTGAAGACCGTGAATTGATAACGCAAGATTTATCCCGTTTCTACCCGCATATTATTCTGGATTAATTCCCAGCCGGGAGGAATTAAGGAAGATAGTAAAACACCGAAAATTCCTCCCTTAAACATCCAATAAAGAAACTTTGTACCTTTATAAATTGCCAAAAAGGTAAATAATTTTGATATATCAGAGCCCTCTATTGCTGATATCTGCACAAACAAGCTTGATCTCCCGTAATACACACGTCTGCCAACTTACGTCAACTTTCATCCCCATGCTAAGAACTGACTCAAAATCAAAAATATATTACGGGGTCTGGTAAAAAGCATAAATTATTAATAATGAAATTCTGGATTCAGTCATGGTTGTAGCCCTTTCCACAGACAACGTGGCGATAACCTCACCACCGGAAATCTGAACTAAAGGGCAGAAAGCCTTCGCCGAATACAATAACCAAAAAAGTTGATTATTCAACCAACCTGCACAGACAACATACTCAGCGAACCGGATTCAATGCCATCAATGGGAATAGAAACCACTTCTTTTCTATCCCACGCCCCCATAACATACAGCAATGGTAAAAAATGTTCAGGAGACGGATTGGATAACTGGCCGTCTTCTCTGTCCAATGCATGAATCAAAGGATAAGGCTGTTCATAGCTGGTAAGGTTATCACACACATAATGGTTAAATGCTTCTGCCCAAGGATACGGTTCCGCATTATGCTCTTGCCGCTTCATAGCATGAAGATTGTGTACAACATTACCGCTTCCCAAAATCAAAACACCTTCATCTCGCAAAGCAGCCAACTTTTTTCCTAATTCATAGTGATATGTCGCAGGTTTAGCATCATCTATACTGAGTTGAACTACAGGAATATTTGCCTGAGGATACATCTTAATCAGAATGCCCCAAATCCCGTGATCCAATCCCCACTGATGACGATCTGCATAAACCTCCACAGGTTCCAGCATTTCCTGCACTAAAGCGGCCAATTCCGGTGATCCCTTAGCCGGGTACTGAGTTTCATGCAACTCTTGTGGAAAACCACGAAAATCATGGATAGTCTTCGGCTGAGTCATGGCGGTTACAGCTGTGCCATTGGTATACCAATGCGCAGAAATCGCCAAAATAGCCCTAGGTACAGGCAGTCTTTCACCAAGTTCACGCCACACATTGGTATAGCGATTTTCTTCCAGTACATTCATTGGACTGCCATGACCAACAAACAGTGCCGGCATTCTGGAAATATTCATAACGACCTCTCAAACAAATATATGTAATTTTAATACTTGCAGACAGGTTACGCTTTTAAGATAGGTAAAACAGTGTGCCAAAAGTGATGAAGTTATTCAAAAAAACTGAAAACCACAGCTTAGATAAACTGTGGTTCTGGGAAATATACGCGGTTATAACTGATATTTCATCTGGTTATCGAACGATCATACTTCAGCAAGCTTTCTGATCCATTGATTGACGATAAGCGACCAAATCTTCAATAGTTACCACTGGCATATTATGCAGCTTCGCAAATTGCACCACTTCAGGAGTACGAGCCATTGAACCATCATCATTGGTCAATTCACACAACACACCTACTGGTTTGAAACCGGCTAAGCTGACTAAATCAACTGTCGCTTCAGTATGCCCCTGACGAGCTAAAACACCGCCCGGCTGAGCGCGCAGCGGGAAAACATGCCCCGGACGATTCAAATCACTGGGTTTCGCATTATCTGCAATCGCTGCACGAACCGTCGTGATACGGTCCGCCGCAGACACCCCCGTTGTCACCCCGCAGACCGCCTCAATGGTTACGGTGAAAGCAGTCTGGAACGGGCTGGAGTTATTTTGCACCATCATTGGCAATTGCAATTGCTGACGGCGTTCTTCTGTCAGGCACAAACAGACAATCCCACTACCATGACGAATAGTAAGTGCCATCTGCTCTACCGTCATGGTCTCGGCCGCAAAAATAATGTCACCTTCATTTTCACGATCTTCATTATCCAGCACCATCACACCCCGGCCATCACGTAAAGCGTCAATAGCGCATTCAACACGTTCTAATGATGTGCCGTATTCAGAAAGTAGCGTCTGATTCATGGTAAAAAACCTCATTAATATTTTATGGATTACCAGAATCAGGGCAGTCTTGAGGAGTTCTCGCCATGGACACACCATAACATGATGAAATGCCATAGCCGAAACAACAGACGAGCACAAAGCCCGACAGATGCCGTTATTCTCTCCCATCCGGACTATAACCGTCGGCTCCAGAATTACACTGGATCTGCTGACCTCCGCCTTATCATAAAGATAACTACAAGCGGAGCGCTCGCGGGCTTCACCATGGCCTACAAAAATGGCCTAGTGTTACCGCCGGTGGGGACTTTCACCCCGCCCTGAGATAAGCTAACGAACTATAACGCTAATATTTACCGGGAGCAATCAACAAAATCAGATGTGAAACCTCGCTCACAATGCCTTGTGGTTTTGCCATCTGGTATTACACTATTCAGAAATTATCTATGCCATCAAAGGACGTATCATGCTTGATCCCAAAAAAATTGAACAAATTGCCCGCCAGATCCAAGATTCTCTACCAAAAGGAGTAAAAGAGTTTGGGGGCGATATAGAGAAAAAATTGCGGATGATTTTGCAATCTCAGCTTGGCAAACTTGATTTAGTTAACCGTGAAGAATTTGATATTCAAACTCAGGTTCTATTGCGTACTCGTGAAAAATTAACTGCAATGGAAAAACGTTTAAGTGAACTTGAAGCGAAACTGGAAGATAAAAATGCACTATCCGCTGATAATGCGGAAAAAAAAGAGTAGAGTGCGTAATATCAGGGTAAATCCAATACTTATACCCAATAGATTTCAAGTTGCAGCGCGGCGGCAAGAGAACGCATCCCCAGGAGCATAGATAACGATGTGACTGGGGTAAGTGAACGCAGCCAACAAAGCCGCAGCTTGAAAGATGAAGGGTATAGATAACTCTGTGACTGGGGTGAGTGAGTGCAGCTAACAAAGAGGCAACTTGAAAGATAACAGGTATATATTAGATTAGCCTCTTGCGTCATTACCATTCTATTAAAAGGTGACTGTTAAAGCGGTCACCGAACTTAAATAAAAATGCTCACCAAGTATATCGCCAGCCCAAATACTCCTGATTAATATTTTAAAATCTTAATATCCCTGTGGAGGTTTACGGCAATAAAATAATTTTCTCTATTACTATCCATTGATAGCTATCAATTAGAAATCTAATGTGATTTACTTCACATTTTTATCTTATTCATATTATCAATATCATCATTTTGTTGTCCTAAAAATAAGAGGGGGGAATTTTTACTATTAATCTCGATTTTACCGAGTAGAGGTTGTTTATATTCCCTTAAATACTAGGAATTATTTTCCATTTTCATTTTTCACTGTAAGAACAAGCTGGAAATATCTTTATATTCAGAGCCACCAAGATAAAACACCAGCTTAATAACATGAAGAAGCGTTTAACAATATGGATGGATTAGTCTTCTCCTGCCAGATTAGCGAATTATCCCAAACCACTTTTCAGGTATCGAAGTTTGAATTAATTGTGGTTGCCCAACCGTCGCCTGCCGATTAAAAGCGCGAGCATAAATATTAAATACCAAAGTCCTTAATTGAATACTCACAAAACTATGCCGCTGGAGTATTCTATTTTTCACTCCAATCGGCATACTCTTACCAGTACCTTATTTCTCAGCAAATTCTATTAAAGAATCATTCACTGTTTTTTAATTGCCTTAATGATATTAGTTGTTGAAATACCGTCTTCAAAATTCAGCACCTTGACTTCACCACCAGCCACCAAAACCTCTTCACTACCAGCAATCTCTTCAGGTTTATAATCACCACCTTTAACCAATACATCCGGCAAAACACCAGCAATCAAACGGCGCGGTGTATCTTCTTCAAACGGAACGACCCAATCCACAGCGCCTAGCGCAGATAACACGATCATACGTTGTTCCAATGGATTGACAGGGCGACTTTCACCTTTCAAGCGTTTAGTTGATGCATCACTGTTAACGGCAACAATTAACCGATCGCCTAACTTACGAGCATTTTCCAGATAAGAGACATGGCCTGCATGCAGAATGTCAAAACAACCATTGGTCATCACGATTCTTTCTCCGCGCTGACGAGCATCAGCAACGGCCTGTTTAAGCTGAAATTCAGTCATGACACCGAAACCTGTTTCAGCACGGCCACGTACAGCATTTTCCAATTCAATTGGCGAAACCGTTGAAGTCCCCAGTTTGCCAACTACAACGCCCGCAGCCGCATTCGCCAGGAAACAAGCTTCATTCAGTGGTCTTCCCGCTGCAATCGCAGTGGCTAACACACCAATAACCGTATCGCCAGCGCCAGTAACATCAAAAACTTCCTGCGCCTGAGTCGGCAAATGCAGCGGTGGTTGATCAACGCTCAGCAAACTCATTCCTTGCTCAGAACGTGTGATCAGTAATGCCTGAAGATCCAGATCCTTAACCAGCTTAGTGCCCTTCGCAACCAGTTCATCGTCATCTTTGCAGCAACCCACTACGGCTTCAAATTCGGACAGATTTGGCGTTAGCAACGTTGCTCCTCGATAGCGTTCAAAATCACTACCCTTTGGATCAATTAGCACCGGAACTTTGGCAGCGTTTGCCAGTTTGATCATGCTCTGAACTTGACTCAACGCACCTTTAGCATAGTCAGATAAAACCACAGCTCCAATATGGGGTAACGCCTGTTCAATACGTTCAAGCATCGGCTGCGCATCGACGTTACCGAAACCTTCTTCGAAATCCAGACGGATTAATTGCTGATTACGGGAAAGTACCCTCAGCTTAGTAATTGTCGGATGGGTTGGCACAGCAACAAAATCACAGCGCACCTTAACACTGCTCAATTTTTCATTCAGCGCACGCGCTGCATCGTCAACCCCAGTCAACCCTACCAGATGTGAATTCGCCCCAAGAGCAGCAATATTCATAGCAACGTTGGCCGCCCCTCCCGGACGTTCCTCAATGGTATTTACTTTTACTACAGGCACTGGCGCTTCCGGTGAAATCCGGCTGGTTGGCCCATACCAATAGCGGTCTAACATCACATCACCGACAACTAAAACGCCTGCATGGTGAAAATCCGGGAGTGTTACTTTCATCCCTTGCTCCAAATATTAGATATTAACTGGTGCCAAATATTACCATAAGCCCAGAAAATGCCAGTAAAATCCGTACACAAAACCGGTATCACCCGTTATTGCTCACCCAACCACTGTTGCCAGCTATAACGTACTTGTTCCTGTTGCCGGCTGAAACAATCAACTGATATCTGGCTGGAAAGCTCCTGCAACGCCAGATGATGCAATTCATCACGCATGGAAATATAAGCCTGAGTCAATGAGGCGGCTTCATCCTCATCCATAATTCCATAAGCTGCCATCAATTCGAAAATTCGCACATTATCTGACCAATGCGTCAATCGTTCATTCTCAGATGCGTAGCGTAGTACCAGATACTGAGCAATAAATTCGATATCCGTGATCCCGCCTGGATCAGCTTTAATGTCAAATCGATCTGAATGGTCACTACCTAAATGCTTATGCATCTTCTCTCGCATTTCCCTGACCTGCTGACATAACAAAGCCGGTTCTCGTCGCGTACATAACGTCTGGTGACGTACTCGAGCAAAATCCTGATGCAAATTTTCATCACCAAATACCATACGGGCACGTACCAATGCCTGATGTTCCCAAGTCCATGCTTCATTTTTTTGGTAATCAGCAAACGCTTCGATGGTACTGACCAACATTCCTGACTCGCCAGAAGGCCGTAAACGGACATCCACATCGTACAAAACACCGGAAGAGGTTCGGGCACTAAACAGATGCATGATTCGTTGAGCAAGACGCAAATAAAATTGCCGGGCATCAATTGACCGATCGCCATCAGTCATCACATCCATCGGGCAATCAAGTAAGAAAACCAAATCAAGATCGGAACTATAGCCCAGTTCCCAACCACCGAGTTTGCCATAGCCAATCACAGCAAACCCTAACCCTTTACGCTGGCTCAGATGTGATGGAACACCATAGCGCTTTACCATTTGGCTCCATGCCTGTTGAACTACGGCTTCAATAATCGCCTCTGCCAGATAAGTCAAATGATCACTCACTTTCATCACTGGCAGCACGCCGGTAATATCTTCCGCAGCAATCCTCAGCAATTGCGCCTGTTTAAACTGACGAAGAACCTCTAACTGTTGTTCTTCATCATCTTCAGGTATTCGCAATAAATATTGCCGTAGTTCATCTTTATAAGCATTCAATGGCAACGGCTTATACAGAAATTGTGGATCAAGCAACTCATCCAGTAACAATGGATGGCGGGAAAGCTGAGTAGCAATCATCGGTGAAGCCGCACACAGCCGGATAACATGTGTCAATACGGCTTCCGATTCCAGCATTAATTCCAGATAAGTTGTACGGCTGACAATACTTAGCAACAGCGGAATAATCCGTTCCAGTACCGTATTGGCATCTTGCCGTAAACAAATTTTTGCCAACAAACGCGGCATTAGATGATCAAGTACATCACGACCACGGGGGCCAATGGTTCTTTTGCCCACATCATGACGGTATAGAGAAATGGCGTGCAATATTTGCTGTGCAACCAATTCATCCAAATGCGGAACCAGTACTATTAATTCCTTTTTTTCAAGGTGCTCCAGCCACAGACTCTTAAATGGCACATAACAGGGTTCTTCTTCACTATTATTACTGTCATCACCAATTAATTGCGTAAAAATAACCCGAACGGCTCCCATCTTGCTGTTTAATTCAATAATCAAATCATCCCAACTTTCAAATTTCATACCCCACGCCAGTCGCGAACGGTTCAGCTTATCTTCTGGCAGAGTCTGAGTTTGCTGATCATTGATTGACTGTAAAAGATTTTCCAATCGCCGCAGAAATAGGTAACTATCAGCAAGTTGTTTAATCTGTAATGGTTGTAAAAGCTCCAAATCTTCTATTACTCGAAGGGTAGGTAACAACGCCTGAGATTGCAGACACAATTCACGACCACCACGAATAAGCTGAAATACCTGAGTGATAAATTCAATTTCACGAATACCACCAGCACCCAGTTTGATATTATCTTTCAAGCCACGGCGACGAACTTCTCGTTCAATCATTCCTTTCATATTTCTCAGGGATTGAATCACACTGAAATCGATATAACGGCGAAAAATAAACGGCCTCAACATCTGACGTAATTCTTCGCAATATGATTTACTGCCCGATCCCATAATGCGCGCTTTAACCATTGCATAACGTTCCCAGTCACGCCCCTGCTCTTGATAGTAATCTTCTAGCGCTGCGAAACTGAATACCAGCGGGCCGCTGTCACCGAATGGACGCAAACGCATATCAACCCGATACACAAAACCATCCACTGTTTGCTGATCGAGTACTTTGATAAGACGCTGTCCCAAACGGGTAAAAAACTGAGAATTATCCATTTCACGGCGGCCACCTCGGGTAATCCCGTTTTCAGGATAGACAAAAATCAGATCAATATCGGAAGAGAAATTCAGCTCACCCCCTCCGAGTTTTCCCATACCGAGAATTAACAGTGGTTGCAGTTCACCTTGTTGATTACAAGGCGTTCCCCAATCCTGACAACAACGCTGATACAACCAGTCACGGGCAGCAACAATCAGCGTCTCAGCCAGCACACTGAGCTGTTGCAAAGTCCCCTGAGTGGTACTGCCATACAACGCTTGTAACCAAGCAATTCTGATCAGAATTTTGTTACGAAACTGACGTAAAACCCGCATCAAGGTATTTTCATCTTCTGCTGATGAAAGTAACCGTTGCAACCATTCAACGTATCGTTGCCATTCCTGCGTTTCAGGTGGATTCTGGCGGATTTCAGCTAACCATTCAGGGTGAATCTGCAAATGTTCAGCAACAAAATCACTCAGTGACAACACTGCCTGCTCATGCGGAGCAAAAGGTTCAATAGATAAAGCCAATTCCTGGAAATGCTCAGTCACACTCTGTAATTGAGCCAAAAGCGGGGTTGAAAGTGGCAACATAGAGAATTCCTGTTATTCAAGCAGAGAGATTTACTAACCACATAGTCAGCGCCAACTTACATTGCAAATAAACTGAGCTGTAACACAGAGTTTCGGCCTCTGTTTCCACTTCTGATAATTTTTGCTCAATAGCAGTTAATTGATCATCCAACTGCTCCAACCGACCTGCTGGCTTGCTAAGACATTTAATCGTCTGCTGAACCAATGTAAGTACTTGCTTCAAACCATCCCGACCTTCTGATAAGCCTGATGACCAGCATTCTTCCTGATCTTGCCAGTGGCTCAATATTGATGAAAGCACAGATGATAATGGCTGTTGCATATCAATTTCTGTCGGTACAGGAGACGAAATTACCCTCGGTTTTCCCTGAGCTAACTGATAACCCCGGGCAGCTTTACTTTTATTTCCCTGCCGCAAACCGTCTGATTTTGCCAGCTCAAATGCCAGCGCGAATACATCAGCAATGGTTCCTCGTTTCAATTCCAGTTCAAACTCACAGATTGGTACTTTGCGGCCTGCCGCGATAATTTCTCCCTGATCAAACACCACTTCAATCTCACTCTGCCCGTAAGTGATTACCCACTTTTCACGCATAAAGTCAGTGCTGAATAAAGCATGCAAGCGGGATTGTAATTCTTTCACATCACAGTTTTCAGGCCAAATATGCGGTGGAAACAGAGTCAGAGCCAGTTCCGGCTTTACCAACGGCACATCATATTCTGGCCTCTGATGCAATCCACCAATGACTTTACCGGCTGTTTTGATCGTCATTTCATATTGGTCATCAAAACCACGAATACGCAGCCCCATATCAAGACGACGAAGTTGGTTATCTGGTGTTTCAAAATAGATATTGGTCAGTTTCTGAGGTGCAAAATAGTGATGAGGAAATAATGATAATTGCTGACGGATAACAGGGATAGCTAGTGGTTTAGCGGTAAGTTTTAATTCAATTTCTACACTCATATCTGCACCATTGATGACAATCTTTGATTATTATCTTACCCCGATTTCACTTTTCTTTGCGACATACGCTATTTTCGTCAAGATGTTAATCCAAGAAAGTTGCGTTTGTTACTTATTATACGCACAGACTGGTTATACGCACAGACTGGTGACTATTCTGAATACGATGATTAAAACTAAAGGAAGCCTTTAGATGTGACTTTCCATCAACCAGCTTCCAATACAAAATACATTCGAGACAGCTACTTTTTTGTTCTGTTATTTCTCAAGCACCAATTTTATCTATTGGTCCAGTTTAAAACCCTGTTGCTGAATAGCAGAAAGTACTTCCGGGTAATAGATATTTTGGTAATAACTGGCAGTATTCATGCTCCAATTACTACCGTCATTGCGATCGATACGTTGCCAGTGTTCCATTAATGTTTTGTTGTACTGTTCAATTGCTCCCGGTAATACTTCACAATGATAATATTCTTCGTGACAGAAACTGTTGAGAGGCAAACGCGGTTTCTGCTGTGCAGGAATATCAACATAGCCAATCACCAGACCAGCCACCGGGAAAGTGAGTTCCGGCAATTGCAGAAGCTCGATTATCGCCTTTGGATTCCTGCGAATACCCCCAATTGGCACGACACCCAGACCGTGAGAGCGAGCTGCGGTCATTAGTGCTCCTAATGCGATACCAACATCAGTTGAGCCAGAAATTAGGCTTTCAATACTTTGATGCGCGATCTGCTGTTTACCGCTCATCTCTATGCCGAAGCGTGTTTTATGCATATCCAGTACTACGGTAATAAATACCGGCGCCTGGGCGATCCACGGCTGACCACCGGCCAACTCAGCGATTCTCGCTCGATGATGGGCATCACGGATAACGATCAGTGACACTTGTTGCGAGTTCACCGAAGTCGGAGCAAGATGTGCAGCTTCGATGATGCTGGCAAGAATGTTTTCAGCAATCGGTTTATCGAGATAACTGCGTTCACTGCGGTGCGAAGTGAGTAATTCAATTGTCTGATTCATAATAGTTCTGTGAGTAGGTTAACTGAGGCTTACGTAAATATACAATGACGTTATGCGCTATAAGAATATTGCCAGTAATTAGCGCGGCAGCACAATGCACGTTCATGTACATGTCTTGTCCATCTTAAAGAATCAAAAATATTACATGATCTTATAAGTTGCTGTCATTATTCATAAGCGGCAAACAACATTGCCAGAAGCAAAGTAGGCATAATATTTCCTTCTCGGTGCAACTCTCGGAAAAGGATAGCTGTTGTTGTGACTGTTCCTCGTCCTACCGAGGGTTTACAGCGGATTTTGCCAAGTGAGAAAATTAAAATTTTCTCTTTTCTGAAAGTTATGATAGTAATTGGCAGAAATGCTTTGTTAAACAAACAACCAGTAAGCCCTGTATTCGACCTGTTAGATAGCTTTTCTTTTGGTTTACTGTTTGCTCCAGCAAACTTAACTCTTTACTATCAAATCCTAAACTCACCATAGATAAAGGACAGTTGAAATTACAATGCGAAAACTACCTTTACTTTTTACAGCGTTATTAAGCCTAGGTTTTTCTCTTACTACCCACGCTGAAGAAAAACGCTATGTATCCGATGAGTTATCTACCTACACTCACGCAGGTCCGGGTAACAAGTATCGGATTGCCGGCACACTGAATGCTGGTGATGAAGTCACATTAATGAGCATCAACCGAGATAGCAATTACGCGCAAGTAAAGGACGATAAAGGCCGTCTTGTCTGGCTGCCAGTTAACCAGCTCAGTAATAAACCGAGTTTACGGATTCGTCTTCCTGAAATGGAGCAGGAAATAAAGCTACTCACTGATAAGTTAGCCAATATAGACAGTAGCTGGAATCAACGTACTGCCGATATGCAGCAGAAAGTTGCAAACAGCAGTGACATTATGACTGGGCTAAAAAAAGAAAATGAACAGTTGAAAAATAAACTGATCGTGGCAGAAAAAAAACTCGATGTAGCAAATCTGCAACTTGATGACAAGCAACGCAATATCATTCTGCAATGGTTTATGTATGGCGGCGGTGTTGCAGGTGCTGGCTTAATTTTAGGATTGTTATTGCCACATATGCTCCCGCGTCGTAAACGCAATGACCGCTGGATGAATTGATAAGGAATATTGCAGTGAGAATCTATCTGGTTGGCGGTGCAGTACGTGACCGCCTGCTAAACCTTCCTGTGAAAGAACGGGATTGGGTTGTGGTTGGCGGAACACCAGAAGAGCTATTATCCCAAGGATATCAGCAAGTTGGTAAAGATTTCCCCGTATTCTTACATCCCAAAACTCATGAGGAGTATGCACTGGCGCGTACTGAGAGAAAATCTGGCTTGGGATATACAGGTTTTACCTGTTATGCCGCGCCAGATGTCACCCTAGAAGACGATTTGCTGCGCCGTGATATAACAATTAATGCAATTACTCAAACGCCTGATGGCGAATTTATCGATCCTTATCATGGCATTGATGACTTAAATAATCGTATCTTGCGCCATGTTTCTGATGCTTTTTCTGAAGATCCACTAAGGGTATTACGAGTAGCCCGTTTTGCTGCACGTTTCGCACATTTAGGGTTTACTATCGCACCAGAAACACAAACCTTAATGTCAAATATGGCAACCAACGGAGAGTTATCAGTACTCACACCGGAGCGTGTCTGGAAAGAAACAGAAAAAGCCCTTTCTACTCATTCACCGCAAGTTTTCTTTCAGATTTTACGTGACTGCGGCGCGCTGGCTGTACTGTTCCCTGAAATTGATAATCTGTTTGGTGTTCCGGCCCCAGAAAAATGGCACCCTGAGATTGATACCGGTATTCATACGTTGATGGTGCTAAAAGTTGCAGCAGAGCTGACAAATGAAGTGGATAGCCGTTTTGCTGCGCTATGTCATGATCTCGGTAAAGCACTGACACCACCTGAACAGTGGCCTCATCATTACGGACATGGTCCAGCAGGCATTAAGTTAGTGGATCAGTTGTGCCAACGTCTGCGTGTTCCTAATTCTGCCCGTGATTTGGCAAAACTGGCCGCTCAGTATCATGATTTGGTACATACCGTTGATCAATTACGGCCAAAAACATTACTTAGGTTATTTGATTCTGTTGATGCATGGCGTAAACCTCAACGCATAGAGCAGTTAATTATTACCAGTAAAGCAGATGCACGGGGCCGTACCGGTTTTGAAAATACCCCCTATCCTCAAGGTAATTATCTGCGGCAGGCATTTAAGGTTGCCAGCCAAGTTCAGGTGAAAAATATTGTCGCCAGCGGATTGCGTGGCGCTGATATTGGTAATGAGTTACGACGTCAACGTCAGCAAGCACTGGCTGAATGGAAACAACAGCAAAGTTAGCGCCGTTGTTTGGAGGATCGAGATACTCTGTACTTCCCCTAATATCGAACTTTGGATGATATCTGAATGAGATCGATATCAGGGGATATCATTCACTACATAAATACCCAGTAAACGGCGGCAGCTACAATAAAACGGTAGATAGCAAACGGGATAAAAGAAATACGTTTAATCAATGTCAGAAAGGTTTTAATTGCTATCAACGCAACAATAAATGCAGTAACAAAACCAACAGCAAACATTGGGATATCAGAGACAGTCAAAAAATGCAGGCTCTTATAGAGATCCAGCCCACTCGCCCCCATCATCATTGGCACCGCCAGAATAAAGGAGAATTCTGATGCAGTATAACGGTTAACCCCCATCAGCATTCCACCAGAAATTGTCGCTCCTGAGCGGGAGAATCCCGGCCATAATGCCAGACACTGGAAACAACCAATCATAAAAGCCTGGCGATAAGTAATATCATCCAGCCCTTCTGCCGTCGGTGTCTTAGGTTTCAGGATTTCTGCTGTAATTAACAACACACCACCAATAACCAAGGCATACATAACGCTTTGCGGGTTAAACAGTGACTTGATAGTATCGTGGAACAGCAACCCAAGCGTCACCGCAGGCAACATTGCCAGAATAATGTGGCTCAATTTCAGTTTGCCGTTGGTTTTACCTTCACGAGGAACTTCACCAAAGTGAATACCAATTAACCCAAACAGGCGACGCCAAAATACAACCACCACGGCAAGAATAGATCCAAGCTGAATAATCACCTCAAATGTCTCAGCTTTATCACCAGTAAACCCCAGTAAGTGGCCAACAATAATCATATGACCGGTAGAGGAAACAGGAAGAAATTCAGTCAGCCCTTCAACAACACCAAGAATAAATGCATGAAACAAGGTAGAAAGGTCAGTCATATAGAGAAGTCGCACTCCATTAACAAATATCCGAAACGGCAACCTAGAGTAACCCGGCTGCCATTTTCCCATTGTCATTAATCAAATTGACATATTATTAAACTTGGCAATACTGCATGCCAGATTATGGCAGGAATATTGACAACAATATGACAACTGAATTCACTGCTGCTCAGACTATTTTTTTCTTTCAATAATAACACCGACTTGACGAGCCTGTGCCACAGCCCCCGGTTTACTGACTTTTACCCGTATCCATGGTGAATTAAAGCGGTTTAACAGCAGCTCAGCCACCTCTTCGGCCACTCTTTCAACCAGAGCAAAATTCTGATTTCCTACATGGTTGATAACCGCTTCACTAACTTTAGCGTAATCCAGACAATGTTCAACATTATCACTGGAAGATGCGCGTTTGTTATCCCATCCCATTTCGATATCGAACACTAACTTCTGCTTAACAGTCTGTTCCCAGTCATAAACACCAATTGTAGTGATGACAACTAATTCCTCAATAAATACGATATCCATCACGTCGCTTTCCTGTTTTTTCAACTTGCCGGATACCACTTCCGACTAAATATGCGTATTATCCATGGTTAAGCTAAGAAAACGACCATTATTATTGGAGAGACATTATGAGTGTTATCGCGCTTGGTATGATTACCTTCGCGTATCTTTGCGGTTCGATCTCCAGCGCAATACTGATCTGCCGTCTGGCTGGGCTACCTGATCCACGTCAGCATGGCTCAGGCAATCCAGGAGCGACAAACGTATTGCGGATTGGTGGCCGTAGTACCGCGGCAATAGTACTGATTTTTGATGTTCTGAAAGGAATGATCCCAGTCTGGCTGGCTTATCAGCTTAATGTATCCCCTTTCTATTTGGGGATTACGGCAATAGCCGCTTGTCTCGGTCACATTTACCCAATCTTTTTCCATTTTAAAGGTGGTAAGGGTGTTGCAACTGCTTTTGGTGCTATTGCGGCCATTGGCTGGGATCTGACGGGTTTGATGACTGGTACTTGGCTGCTGACAGTCTTACTGAGTGGTTACTCCTCTTTAGGTGCAATTGTCAGTGCCCTGATAGCTCCTTTCTATGTTTGGTGGTTTAAACCTGAATTTACTTTTCCAGTTGCCATGCTCTGCTGTCTGGTGCTACTACGTCACCATGATAATATTCAACGCCTTTGGCGCGGCCAGGAAAGCCGCATCTGGAACAAGTTGAAAAAGAAAAAAGAGATGACTGAACAAGAAAAAATCCAGGCAAAGAATGAAGAAGGAAAAGAAGATTAACAACAGATCTGCATAAAAAACCAGTAACTGACCGAATTACTGGTTTTTTATTTCCATTATATAAAGAAGGATTACAACGCAGGTAATTCAGACAAAGGCCAACGTGCTTTAACAGTCACTCCAAGAGAGTCACTCACTCCCCCTTTCAAACGGATCATACCGGCAAGCGCAATCATGGCCCCATTATCTGTACAGAATTCTGGACGTGCATAAAATACTTCCCCCTCCAGCTTGGTCATGACCTCTTCCATTCTAGCGCGCAACGTACGATTAGCACTGACACCACCAGCCATTACCAGCCGTTTGAATCCGGTCTGCTCAAGCGCCCTTTTACATTTGATCGCTAATGTATCAACTACCGCATCTTCAAAAGCACGAGCAATATCCGCTCTGGTCTGCTCATCATTGCTGTTGTTATGGATAGTATTAGACGCAAAAGTCTTCAGCCCGGAAAAACTGAAATCCAGCCCAGGACGATCGGTCATCGGACGAGGAAACACAAAACGCCCTGATTCCCCTTTCTGAGCCATATTGGAAAGTAGCGGCCCACCCGGATAGTCCAATCCCAATAATTTAGCTGTCTTATCAAATGCCTCACCAGCCGCATCATCTATTGATTCGCCAAGCAGCTCATATTTACCGATACCCGTCACGCTAATAAGCTGAGTATGACCACCAGACACTAACAAAGCCACAAACGGAAATTCAGGACTGTTATCTTCCAGCATCGGAGCCAGTAAATGCCCTTCCATATGATGCACCGGAACAGCTGGAACATCCCAGGCAAACGCCAGAGAACGGCCGATAGTCGCCCCTACCAGCAATGCACCGACCAAACCAGGACCTGCCGTATAAGCAACTGCATCAATATCTTTACTTGTTAATTTTGCTTCTTTCAAAGCAGCCTGAATTAGGGGAACTGTTTTGCGGATATGGTCACGTGAAGCCAGTTCAGGCACGACACCGCCGTAATCAGCATGTAGTTTAATCTGACTATATAATTGATTTGCCAATAAACCGGCTTTACCGTCATAAATTGCGATTCCGGTTTCATCGCAAGACGTTTCTATACCTAAAACTCGCATTACACTACCTATAATCCACGGAAGAGAGCCAGTTTATCATTAATGAGATAATTTGCGTGGTTTACGTGCTGACTATTTTAACTGTTTAGTCTATAATCAGCGCCCTACGTGAATTTCCTGTGTGGTTATCGTCAATATTACAGAACTGATTTGCAAATCTCATTGCAGGTCGCTATGTAATGTTGTTTCAATTTGCTGCGGCGCTTTACAAAGCCGTATCCATTGAAGTAAAATTCCGCACCATTTTAAGATGGCTGGCATATCACGCCAGCAAAACCGATTTCTATTGAGGTGAGAGGCACATGCCGGTAATTAAAGTACGTGAAAACGAGCCATTCGACGTAGCACTGCGTCGCTTCAAACGTTCCTGCGAAAAAGCAGGTGTGTTAGCAGAAGTTCGCCGTCGTGAATTCTATGAAAAACCAACGACTGAACGTAAACGCGCTAAAGCTTCTGCTGTAAAACGTCACGCTAAGAAGCTGGCTCGCGAAAACGCACGCCGCACTCGTCTGTACTAATCCTTGCGGTTCACCCGCACAGTGGTTAAATTTGCAGACAATAGTAGTTGCAGATAAAGGCCGTGCTTTCCAAAAGGAAGCGCGGCTTATTGTCGTTCATCAACAGGCGTAAAAAGGGCTTATGGCTGGACGAATTCCACGCGTATTTATCAATGACTTATTAGCTCGTACCGATATCATCGAGTTGATCGATGTTCGTGTACCACTTAAAAAACAGGGTAAAAATTACCACGCGTGCTGTCCGTTTCATAACGAAAAAACGCCTTCGTTTACTGTTAATGGCGATAAACAGTTTTATCATTGCTTTGGTTGTGGAGCTCATGGCAACGCCATCGACTTTCTGATGAATTACGACAGACTTGAATTTGTTGAATCCATCGAAGAATTGGCAGCCATGCACGGTCTGGAAGTACCTTATGAATCAGGTTCTGGCAGCAGTCAGATAGAACGCCACCAAAGACAAAATCTTTATCAACTGATGGATAAGCTCAACAGCTTCTATCAGAATTCATTAAATACCTCCGCTGCACAACAAGCCCGGCAGTATCTGGCTCAACGCGGACTTAGTGAAGAAATTATCCACCGTTTCTCGATTGGTTTTGCTCCCGCTGGTTGGGATAACACCTTGAAACGGTTTGTCCATAACGCGGAAGAACGTCAACAATTGAATGATGCTGGCATGTTAGTCGCAAATGACAATGGCCGCACTTATGACCGTTTCCGCGAACGAGTGATGTTTCCAATCCGTGACCGCAGAGGACGCGTGATTGCATTTGGTGGACGAGTTCTGGGAGATGCACTCCCGAAATACCTCAACTCGCCAGAAACTGATATTTTTCATAAAGGCCGCCAGCTATACGGCCTTTACGAAGCACAACAAAACCACAATGAGCTTTCACAGTTATTAGTTGTTGAAGGTTACATGGATGTGGTGGCGCTGGCGCAATTTGGTATTGATTATGCGGTTGCCTCATTAGGTACTTCGACAACATCGGAACATATTCAGTTACTTTTCCGCGCTACCGATAACATTATCTGTTGTTACGATGGGGATAGAGCCGGGCGCGATGCTGCATGGCGAGCGTTGGAAACGGCACTTCCTTATCTAAATGATGGTAGGCAGTTACGTTTTATGTTTTTGCCTGATGGTGAAGATCCTGATTCACTGGTCCGTAAAGAAGGCCGTAAAGCATTTGAACAAAGAATGGAACAGTCTCATACACTGTCCGAATTTTTATTCGAATCATTATTGCCACAAGTTGATTTAAGTAGTCCAGAAGGAAAAACCAAGCTCAGCTCACTTTCCGTACCATTGATCAACCAGATTCCGGGAGAAACTTTACGTCTCTATATGAGACAAGAACTCGGTAATATGATAGGTATTCCCGATGCAGTACAGTTGGAACGTTTATTACCACAGCGTCTGGAAAACGGGAATAATTATCAGATGCCACAGCTAAAACCGACAACTATGCGTATACTTATAGGACTGTTGGTGCAAAACCCACACTTAGCCGCTTTAGTTCCCCCTCTACAGGGAATTATGCAGGCCAAGATTGCAGGCTTACCATTATTTATGGAACTTGTAGAGGTTTGCCTTACTCAGCCAGGGCTGACAACTGGACAACTGCTAGAGCAATATCGGGATACTAAATTTAGTAAACAACTTGAAAAATTAGCTGCATGGAACGATATACAAGTAGAAGAGATAGCAGAAAATACATTTCGTGACGCATTGGATCACCTCGTCGATTCTGCGTTAGAAGAGCGCTTAGACATTCTTATCGCTAGAGCAAGAACTGAAGGTCTGACACCGGAAGAGCGTGAAGAAGTCCGCTTGATTAATGAGTCCCGTGCCAGAAAGTAGACACTGAATTCACGGCTTAAATGCCGCATTTAAGTAGGGAAAAAACCCTACGTTTTGCCACTATAAGTGGGCAGTGGCAATATAATGAAAATGCCCCTAAATGTTATTGTTGGCAGATTAGTTTCGCCGACCGACACCAACCCAAATACTCTGAAGTGTGGATACCGTCTTATGGAGCAAAACCCGCAGTCACAGCTAAAGCTACTTGTCACCCGTGGTAAGGAGCAAGGCTATCTGACCTATGCTGAGGTCAATGACCATCTGCCGGAAGATATCGTCGATTCCGATCAGATCGAAGATATCATCCAGATGATCAATGACATGGGCATTCAGGTAATGGAAGAAGCACCTGATGCCGATGATCTGATGCTAGCAGAAACTACTAACGACACAGATGAAGACGCTGTGGAAGCTGCTGCACAAGTCCTGTCTAGTGTTGAATCTGAAATCGGCCGTACCACCGACCCAGTACGTATGTACATGCGTGAAATGGGTACCGTTGAATTATTGACCCGGGAAGGTGAAATTGACATTGCTAAACGCATTGAAGATGGCATCAATCAGGTACAATGCTCTGTTGCTGAATATCCTGAAGCAATTACCTATTTATTGGAACAGTACGACCGCGTAGAAGCAGGTGAAGCTCGCCTGTCAGATCTAATTACTGGTTTCGTTGACCCGAACGCAGAAGAAGACCTCGCACCTACCGCAACTCACGTTGGTTCTGAGCTCCCACAAGAAGAACTTGATGACGATGATGATGAAGACGATGAAGACAGCGACGACGATAGCGATGATGACAACAGCATTGATCCGGAATTAGCTCGTCAGAAATTCCAGGAATTGAACGAACAGTATGAAATCACCCGCCAGGAAATTAAGAAAAATGGCCGCAGCCATCCAAATACTGCTGCCGAAATCTTAAAACTGTCAGAAGTTTTCAAACAGTTCCGTCTGGTACCAAAACAGTTTGACTACTTGGTTAACAACATGCGTTCTATGATGGATCGCGTTCGTCTTCAAGAACGCCAAATCATGAAAATGTGTGTTGAGCAGTGCAAAATGCCGAAGAAGAACTTCATCACTTTATTCTCCGGTAATGAAACCAGTGACATCTGGTTCACCGCTGCAAAAGCAATGAACAAACCATGGTCTGAAAAGTTACTTGAGATTGAGGAAGAAGTACAACGTAGCCTGCAAAGACTTCGTCAGATTGAAGAAGAAACCGGTTTAACTATTGAACAGGTGAAAGATATCAACCGGCGAATGTCCATCGGTGAAGCAAAAGCCCGCCGAGCGAAAAAAGAGATGGTTGAAGCTAACTTACGTCTGGTTATCTCAATTGCCAAAAAATATACCAACCGAGGTCTGCAATTCCTGGATTTAATCCAGGAAGGAAATATCGGTCTGATGAAAGCGGTTGATAAATTTGAATATCGTCGTGGTTACAAGTTCTCAACTTACGCTACATGGTGGATACGTCAGGCAATCACACGTTCTATTGCCGACCAAGCTCGTACCATTCGTATTCCCGTTCACATGATTGAGACAATTAACAAACTCAATCGTATTTCTCGCCAGATGTTGCAAGAAATGGGGCGTGAACCGACACCGGAAGAACTGGCAGAACGCATGTTAATGCCGGAAGACAAGATCCGTAAAGTACTGAAAATTGCCAAAGAACCTATCTCAATGGAAACTCCGATTGGTGATGATGAAGATTCACATCTGGGTGATTTTATTGAAGATACAACGCTGGAATTACCACTAGATTCTGCGACTTCAGAAAGCCTGCGTTCAGCAACCCACGATGTTCTGGCTGGCCTGACCGCTCGTGAGGCAAAAGTACTGCGGATGCGTTTCGGTATCGATATGAATACTGACCATACACTGGAAGAAGTTGGTAAACAGTTTGACGTTACCCGTGAACGTATTCGTCAGATCGAGGCGAAAGCACTACGTAAACTGCGTCATCCAAGCCGCTCTGAAGTTCTGCGTAGTTTCCTTGATGAATAATCAGAAATTTTAGTCACGCTGATTGAAAAGCGTCTGTTCCGGCAGACGCTTTGTTTTTTTACACACAATACCAATGTCAATCGCGATAAAAACTCTGATAATCAAACAATGGAGTAAAACCGAGACGTCGATACAAAGAAGCACCAACAGATGAAGCTTCCAGGTAACAAACTACCGCACCATTAATCTTCGCCTCATTTAGAGCATATTTTATCAATGCAGTTGCATATCCTTTTCCCTGCACCTCCACAACCGTACCAATATCATCCAGACGAGCCATATTATCCAATATTGATAAAGTCAAAGAACAGACAGGATTACCATCTATGTACAGCGCATAATGTTTTAATTCTTTTCCTGCTTCAATTGCCATCTGATGCCG
The DNA here is from genome assembly GCF_018448905.1 of Photorhabdus heterorhabditis. Lineage (GTDB taxonomy): Bacteria > Pseudomonadota > Gammaproteobacteria > Enterobacterales > Enterobacteriaceae > Photorhabdus > Photorhabdus heterorhabditis. The sequence goes on from NZ_RCWA01000010.1 coordinate 139,753, forward strand.
TTCCTGATATTGCCTGATGACATTATATTCCTCAGATGCAAAAGCACTCTCAAGCGGAATAGACCAATCCTGCAAAACAGCATCAACACATCGAATATCGTGATTGACGGGTTCACTATGCCACTCAGACATATTTAATTGCATAGCGGTGGTCTTTCCACCAATAACAAGATTGGCTTGCTGGATATCTTGCTGAACACGCTGAACTTCATCCTCAACAAAAACAATACCAAAAGGTAACCCAGTATGTTCTAAGAATTTAATACCTGAACGTAGAGCATCACTTATGTCAACACATCCTTTTGTCACCAACAAAAAATTAAAAATATCCACTTCGATCCCCGTCACATATACCCGCACATACTCGTTTATGTGTTGAGAGAATTGACTAATAGACGAGAAAAAGTAGTTTTCTATCTGGTGATAAGAAGAAGCAGAAGGAAGATGTTTATTATTCATATAATCATCCATAAAAATACATTGATTATCGTGATCATAATATAACCAACAACACAAAATATCTTATTAAAAATTAAATCGATAACTTATAAAAACGTTAAATTAGCCGTAAAAAAAGCCAATATATATCGTTAACCTCTTTTACTACTTAATAAAAACTTAATTTTGTATACAAAGTGGTCATATAAATTTATAGATCTAGACCGCAAGCAAAACTGTACGTATAATCCCTTCCATCCAACGGCCCCTTAGCTCAGTTGGTTAGAGCAGGCGACTCATAATCGCTTGGTCACTGGTTCAAGTCCAGTAGGGGCCACCAGATTTTCTCTGTAAAAACAGATAGACCACTCAAGCAGGAGTGGTTTTTTTATGTCTTTCAGTCAGTGCTCCCTTTTTGTCCCCTGAAAAAATTTTCATATCCCTGTTGTGCCATTATTCATACACAATGAAGATTATTTTTTGACCGAGCGAACCAAACGCGAAAAAAATTTTCTGCCAATAAAAATATATTTACTTAACTTAGCTGATTTCAATTTTCTAATAGCCACAAGACCGCGCTAGTACTGTGTTTTGAAATTTCCTTCGGCTTATCTTCGTGATCTTACTTCTTACGTAAAATAGAAATATTTCCTTATTATCATTGTGTTAACCTTTCTGTCGTGATCCTTCCTAGATCTACAAACTGAAATTTCCTGAAAATCTTTTCAATCATTTCAGTTTGTGACTCCTCTCACTTCGCCAGTGCTGGCACGATTTGGCAGCTTGCCTTGTAGGATTTTAAAACTGAAAAAATTTTTTGATCCAAAGCGTGCAGGCGGGTGCGGTGTAGTGCCGTTTTCGCCATAAGTTCATTTATTTCGTCATAAGCGCAGCGAGACAAACCGTCACTAAGGTATTTATTTGATTCTTGGGTCAGATAATACAATCAGTTAAAGTAGCACTGCTATCGGCAAAATCCGATGGTCAGGGGGGCGCAGCCTTGAATGAGTAACCCACTGGCTTGAACACCAGTTCAAGTCCAGTCGGGATTACCAAATTTAAGCCGTTAGATCAATATATTGGGCCACTTAAACAAGAGTGGCTTGCTTGATCAAAGGCGGTAAATGTTAAAGGCCACCGGGAGGTTACCCCGATGGCCTTAGCTACGTTTCCGTTATCTATTTCAGAAATGCACGGATCAGCTCTAAAAGCGCGATTAACGCTTTGAGAACGATGATAGCAGTGTCAATAAATGCTTTCACCCGTTTGCTCCCGTTAGGAGCACGACTTAACCAGCCATTGCCTTTACATTGCCTGTCCGGCTGGTTCTCATCAATGTTAGTTGAAGTGGATCGCGCTCCAACCAAGGCTCTGAATCAGCACCACCTGTACTCAGCCAGGACTTACGAAAACTTGCGTAAGAGATACACAGGCCGAAACGCGCCTCAACTAACAGCCGTTGATTATAAGTTTATTTGGATATGATTCAATGGATTAATAGATCAGTAAAAACAAAAAACCAACTGGTGAGGTTGGTTTTTTGTTTTTATCTTTAAGCAGGACCTCTGTTTTTGTGCTCTTAACCGGGTTGGTAGCCTCGGCCTTAGCGCGATCCACTTCAACTAACATAAGAAGTCTAATGCTTAGAATCGGAAATATCAACCTATAACATGACTATAAAACAAACAACACTACCAGACTGAAAGTCAACCAATCACAGGAGAATACTTCTGTTTCAGCCCATCCGATTTTGATGTGGCACAGTAATTTTAGTCACCGTAATAAAGGTGATATTTTTACTTCAACAATCAAACAGGTGACATGATGAAAAGAAGTTTTAGCCCTGAATTCAAACTGGAAGCCGCTAAAGCGATGAATGTCAGCAAATCAGCCTTGGGGAGCTGGGTTCGTCAGTTGAGGCAGGAGCGGCAAGGCAAATCTTCTAAAGCCATGCCCATCACGCCGGAGCAAATTGAAATACG
>NZ_RCWA01000011.1 GCF_018448905.1 Photorhabdus heterorhabditis
AAGAGTGTGAAAAAACGGAGAGTACAAAAGAGTGCAAGGCTTGCCTGGCTATTCCGGTGACGAGTGAAAAATATCGCAAGGTGAGCCGCTGGAGCGCCATCACGATTAACTATCAGCGATTTATTGCTCAAACGAAATATGATCCCACTATACAGATGATCCAGGAATTTCAGTGCCTGAAAGTGACCTTTGATGGCTGGCGACCCGCGTATTGCTTATTTCTGGAGGCCAAAGCGCGGTATGACCAGTTTTTTGATAGTGAAGGTGAACCAAAAATTTGGTGGAAAGGCCAGATTTCTGCGCGAAATCAAGCAAAAAGACATCAAATGGTCTGTGATGTACTGGAGGGGACTCCTCATGTGGAATGGCATTTTTTACAGCCTGTCAGTTCTGATTATTTTAAAATATTGTTTAGTGAATATGAAAATATCAGTGTTCACTATACACCCTGTGCCAATTTGGCGGCGACAGCTTAATTAGAGGTTTAAATGGCAATTATTCGTTTAAAAATTAATGTACGTTATGAACAGCAGGAAATTATTACTGTAGATTCGGCATTAATAGATTTATTTCGTGTCACGCGGCAAATTGATATCTTTTTTGGGCAAAAGAAGACTTGGTATTTGACAGGTTATTCTCGCAAAGAGGCCCTGAAACACGTTGTATTTGATGAAAAAGGGCCTACAAGCGTTGCAATAAGGGACTTTGAAAAAGAGTATAGGAAAAATTTCCCTTCACTTATCAATGGAATGTGGGATGGTCAAAAAGATGAATTATCTTGTGGCATTATTTATGAAAAATCAAAGTCGGGACATTCTAATTGGGTTCGGCTAGAACTCAATTTAAAAATTGACAGCAGTCAACTGAATGTATCCCGATTAATTGATTTAGTTAAATATTTAGCGACCAGTCGTGATTTTCCTTATATTCAAGTAGAAACCAACGGCTATACCTTAAAAGGCAAACAGGTTTTCCCTGACCGTCTCAGTGTTGGCTGGATGCTTTACCAGCCCCGTATTATTGATAAATCCTATCTGCCTATGGCGGAAGATGTGCTTCCCGTGCAGCAGAATAATGAACAGATAGGTATTCTGATTGTCACCAAAAAAGGTATTTTTGATGGAAGAGATCAGGACGATATTGATAAATCCAATGATGTTGAAATTCAGTTGGTGAACTTAGGATTATTACCATTAATTACTGAAGTGTGATAGGGATGATGTTATTTGCCAATCGAAAAACGGTGGAGAACGTTAATGGAAAAAGCGGTTATTCTATTAGGAGATACGACAGATCATGGCGGTAAGGTGATTACCGCTATTGATGACTATACTCACAAGGGTATTCCTATAGCGGGTAAACAGCCTGTGGGGCAAAATTAATTGCCAGTCAGCATAAGTTTACTCATGATTTTTGAAATCAATGGAGCTGACGTCCAGCGGGACGGGCTCCATGATAAATAAACTCCATTAAAGTCTCTAAAATAGTGATGAATTGGTTTTTTCAGTCACATTAAGCACATTCAATACACATAAATATTGAACATCAGAGTCCATAAATTAAAGATATACCCTTCATCTTTCAAGTCGATGCTTTATTGGCTATTTTCACTGTATAATGTTTTTAATACTAAACTGAAAATTTAAATCACTTTATGCGGACCAAAGCATTCATAGTGAATAAATTGTTTATCAATTCCTATATCCAATAACTGTTTCGCCACATATTGCATAAAGGGAACTGGGCCACAGAAATAAAAATGCATTCCTTTGGTTTTGAGTGTCTCATTCAGAACTGCCAGATCCATAAAACCTTTATGTTGGTAATGGACACCTTGTTGATCTTCATCTCTTGGCTCGCGGTACCAAATTGTGCTGTTAAGATTTGGCATTGCCTGTGCAATGGCTGTGACTTCATTGGTAAATGCGTGATGACCACCATGTTCGGCTGCATGTAACCAGTTAATCTGGCTGTTATGATTTTGTTGGTGGAGTTGATGCAACATACTCATCATGGGTGTCAAGCCAACACCGGCAGAAATCAGAGTCACGGGGATTTCTGGTTTAATATCAAGGAAGAAATCTCCGCGTGGAGCAGCCAGCCAAACGGTATCACCTTCTTGCATTTTATCATGCATATAGTTGGAGACAGTTCCTTGTGGTTCTCGTTTGATTGCGATTCGATAGCTGGAGCCATTTGGTGCGGCTGTCAGTGAATACTGACGAATTTCGCGGTTATCAAAACTATCGTCTTCCAGATAAATGCTTAAATACTGGCCGGGTTTGTAGTCCATCACTTTTCCGCCATCCTGTGGTACAAACTCAAAGCTGCAAATGACATCACTTTTTACTTGTTTCCGGCTAATACGGAATGGTCGCAAGCCACGCCAGCCGCCATCTGTCGATTCGCCACTATGATAGATCTGCTCTTCACGATTGATAAAAACATCAGCTAGCACACCATAAGCTTTTCCCCAAGCGTCCAGAATTTCATTTCCCGGTTGGAACAGTTCATCCAATGTTGCCAGAAGGTGAGTACCGACAATTTGATAATGCTCTGGTTGAATATTCAGACTGGTGTGTTTATGAGCGATTTTTTCAACTGCCGGCAAGAGGGCTGCCAGATTATCAAGATTGGCCGCATAGGCGCAGATAGCATTGAACAGGGCTTCACGCTGATCGCCATTGAGCTGATTGCTCATATTAAAAATATTTTTCAGCTCAGGATTATGTTTGAACATCCGTTCATAAAAATGGGCGGTCAGTTTCGGGCCAGTAGCAGAGAGCAGTGGAATAGTAGATTTGACAGTTGCAATGGTTTGACTATCTAGCATGGTTGAAACTCCTGAATTTCTTTCAAGTGATCATGAAAACTATAACATGTAAATTAAATGCAACTTATAGCTTTTTGAGGATTTTGTAAATATAAAATGTGGTCTTTACGGTAAAAAAATGTTTGCAGAAGATACTTACATTGAGGCTAAGGCTACCCAAGGTCACAAATTCCGATAATGATCCAAAAAGTAGGAAATTTTTGTTATGTCTGAAAAAACCGATATCTTGTTGCAGTTGGCAAGCAATCGTTTGCGTAAAATATTTTGTCAAGACTATCTCATTCTGTGAAAAGGGTTTACACTGTGTGCCATTCTGCCCTTTGGGGTGTTGTTTGAAGAGAAGTTAGCTGAGTCAGGAGAACCCAATGTTAAAGCGTGAAATGAATATTGCTAATTATGATCCCGAACTATGGCAGGCGATGGAGCAAGAAGTTGTTCGTCAGGAAGAACATATCGAGTTAATTGCCTCTGAAAACTATACCAGCCCAAGAGTTATGCAGGCACAGGGCTCCCAGCTTACTAACAAATATGCCGAAGGTTATCCGAGTAAACGCTATTACGGCGGCTGTGAATATGTAGACGTTGTTGAACAATTAGCTATTGATCGCGCTAAGGCGCTGTTTGGTGCTGATTATGCCAACGTTCAGCCTCACTCTGGTTCTCAGGCGAATGCAGCAGTTTATATGGCCTTGCTGCAACCAGGTGATACTGTGTTAGGGATGAATTTGGCACATGGTGGTCATTTGACTCATGGCTCTCCGGTTAACTTCTCTGGTAAGTTATATAACATTGTGCCTTACGGTATTGATGATAGCGGTAAAATTGATTATGACGATATCGCCGCACAAGCTAAAAAATACCAGCCAAAAATGATTATCGGTGGTTTTTCTGCTTACTCCGGTATTGTTGATTGGGCAAGAATGCGTGAAATTGCAGACAGTATTGGCGCTTATTTGTTCGTTGATATGGCACACGTTGCTGGCCTAATCGCTGCGGGGGTTTACCCGAACCCTGTTCCTCATGCCCACATTGTGACTACCACGACGCATAAAACACTAGCGGGTCCACGTGGTGGCTTGATCCTGGCAAAAGGTGGTGACGAAGAGCTGTATAAGAAATTGAATTCTTCTGTATTCCCGGGTTGCCAGGGTGGACCTTTGATGCATGTTATTGCGGGTAAGGCAGTTGCATTGAAAGAAGCTATGGAGCCAGAATTCAAAGCATATCAACACCAAGTTGCTGATAATGCTAAAGCAATGGTTGAAGTCTTTCTGGCGCGTGGCTACAAAGTCGTTTCCGGTGGTACTGAGAACCACTTATTCCTGCTGGATCTGGTTGACAAAAATATTACTGGTAAAGACGCTGATGCTGCGTTGGGCCGTGCAAACATTACCGTAAACAAAAACAGCGTACCTAATGATCCGAAGAGTCCATTTGTGACTTCCGGTGTACGTATTGGTACTCCTGCAATTACCCGCCGTGGCTTCAAACAAGCAGAAGCTCAGGAACTGGCTGGCTGGATGTGTGATGTACTGGACAACATCAATGATGAAGGGATTATTGAAACGACTAAGCAAAAAGTTTTGGCTATTTGTGCAGAATATCCGGTTTACGCATAAATAATAATTTTAATAAATAATTATTAAACCTGCTCCAGCTAACCTTGTTTGCTTAAGTTAGTGTCGAGCAGGTTTTTTTGCATTATTAACCAGGAGGGATTGATGGTTATTCAGTCGACACGTTGGCTGGCGTTAGATTATTTCACGTATTTCTTTTCTTACGGGATATTTTTGCCTTTTTGGGCTATTTGGCTTCAGGGTGAAGGTATAGAACCTGATATGATAGGGATTTTGTTGGGTGCAGGTTTAGTTTCCCGTTTCTTGGGTAGCTTATTGATCGCGCCTACGGTTAAAAATCCTGCGAAACTTATTGTTGCGTTGCGTATATTGGCATTGTTGACCTTGATTTTCGTTGTTGGTTTTACATTGGGAAATCACTGGGCATGGCTTCTGTTCGTCATGATTGGTTTCAACCTGTTTTTTTCGCCGATGATGCCGTTGGGAGATGCGCTGGCGGGAACATGGCAAAAACAATTTCCTTTTGATTATGGAAAAATACGGGTCTGGGGTTCGATTGCGTTTATTATCAGTTCGGCGTTGACCGGGGAATTAATCTCTGTCTGGGGCCATCATGCCATTCTTATCACTATGCTGCTCAGTGTCTTGTCAACGCTGTTGGTGACATTGCTTAAACCTTCCATCATGCCCGCTAATGAAGTCAAATCAGACAAAATTAATGTTGTGTCATTTAAACAGTTGTTGTCTGAAAAACCGATATGTCAGTTCCTGCTCTGTGTGGCTTTATTGCAGGGCGCCCACGCGGGATATTATAGTTTCAGTGCAATTTACTGGGAAAAATTGGGTTATTCTGCTTCGGTAGTTGGTTATCTCTGGTCTTTAGGAGTAGTCGCTGAGGTTGTTATTTTTACGCTGAGTAATAAATTATTTCGCCGCTGGAGTGCCCGTGACCTTTTGCTGCTTTCTGGTATATGTGGTGTCGTTCGTTGGGGATTGATGGCAACATTCACTGCATTGCCGGTATTGATTGTCGTGCAAATTCTGCATTGTGGCACATTCACTGTCTGCCATTTGGCGGCAATGCGTTTTATCGGTGCCAGAAAGGAAGAGGAAATTGTTCGATTGCAGGCGGCTTATTCGGCCTTAGCAATGGGGGGCGCTATTGCTGTTATGACGGTAGTTGCAGGATTTATGTATGATTATCTGCACAGTGGAATTTTCTGGGTAATGGCTTTAGTTGCTTTTCCTGCCATCTTCTTGCGGCCACAGGTTAAAGCTCATAATTATTAACAACATAGGTTCAGTTTCTTATGAAATTTTTGTAAGAAACTGGATAGATTTAATAATATTTTTATGAGATATCATGTCGAACAAGTTAACAATAAAAGATATAGCACGCTTGGCTAATGTCAGTAAATCAACGGTATCGCGTGTATTAAACAATGAAAGTAGTGTAAGTTCACAGGTACGTGAAAGAGTCGAAGCGATTATTCACCAAAATAACTTTATTCCCTCTAAATCTGCGAGAGCAATGCGGGTGAAAAGTGACAAAATTATTGCCTTAATTGTGTCACGGTTGGGGTCCTTTTCGGAAAATCTATCTATAAGTACGATGTTACCCCTATTTTATCAGCATGGTTATGATCCTATTATTATGGAAAGTAATTTTAATCCGCAGCTTTTACAGGAACATCTACGCCAATTGGCGTTACGTAATGCGGATGGTGTTATTTTGTTTGGTTTCACAGGATTGTCAGAAGAATTCTTATTTCCCTGGCGTGAAAAAATAGTGGTATTTGCACGTGAATATGCTGATGTTTCTTCTATATGTTATGACGATGCGGGCGCTGTTCGCTTACTAATGAATGAACTTTACCAGCGGGGTCACAGAGATATCAGTTTTCTTGGTGTACGTGATTGTGATACCACAACGGGTTTTCGTCGTCATCAATCCTATTTAAATTGCTGTGAACAGAAAGGATTACGCCCACTTTCTGTTCAATGTGACTTAAGCTATCAGAGTGGGTTTCAACATGTTGACAAAGTATTAAGAAAGGAAACTACGGCCTTAATTTGTGCAACAGACAGCCTGGCGTTGGGAGCATATAAGTATTTGCAGCAAAATAACCGGGAAGATATACAGATAGGTAGTATTGGCAGTACACCCTTACTGAATTTTTTGTACCCTAATACGCTTTCTGTGGATTTGGGCTATAGTGAAGCAGGTAAGTATGCGGCCCATCAATTGATGGCTCAGATAAATCGACAATACCCAAAACAACAGGTAACCGTTCCTAGTAAATTGGCTTAAAAGTAAGAATATTGCAATTTCAATGTGATCTTTAACGCATTTTTGGGAACGTTCCCATGACAAGCATTACTGAATGATATTAGGATGAAATTACTTTACTAAGCATGCTAATTAGTGATTGATACTAACTTATAATGATTGGCTATGATGAAAAATAAAATAAATTCTAAAGATATTGAAAAACTAATTACATTAATCGGTGGTTGTGAAAATATAGCCAGTGTGACTCATTGTATTACTCGGTTGAGGTTTGTATTGGTTGAACCCGCTAAGGCGATGACAGATAAAATAAAAAATCTGCCGATGGTTAAGGGGTGTTTTACCAATGCAGGGCAGTTCCAGGTCGTGATAGGCACTAACGTTGATGATTATTATCAGGTTTTAAATAGCTATCTTGGTCAATCTGAATTGAGTAAGCAAGATATACAGCAAGTTCAGAAAAAGCAGGCGAAGAAAAAAAATATGAAGTGGCAAGAGCGAATTATTTCTCAGTTTGCAGAAATATTTTTTCCTTTGTTGCCGGCATTAATTAGCGGTGGTCTTATTTTGGGCTTCCGTAATATTATTGGTGATATTCCATTCAGTGATGGTAAAACTTTAGTCCAGATGTATCCTGTCTGGAAAACGATATATGATTTTTTATGGTTGTTAGGTGAGGCTATTTTCTTCTATTTGCCAGTGGGTATCTGTTGGTCAGCAGTTAGAGCAATGGGGGGAACACCGATATTAGGAATTATATTGGGAATAACATTAGTGTCGCCTCAACTTATGAATGCTTATCAGTTAGGGCAACATATTCCTGATATATGGAATTTTGGCTTGTTCACAATCAATAAAGTGGGTTATCAGGCACAAGTTATTCCGTCACTGTTGGCTGGCATTACTTTGGGGTGGATTGAAATTCAGTTAAAACGGGTGGTTCCTAGTTACCTCTATCTGGTGATTGTTCCTGTCGTTTCGTTGATCTTAGCAACCTTTTTAGCACATAGCCTGATTGGGCCGTTTGGTCGGTTACTTGGGGATGGCGTTGCTTGGGTTGTTAAGGCATTGATGACGGGAAGTTTTGCTCCTGTAGGCGCGGCTTTATTCGGATTCTTTTATGCGCCGTTGGTTATCACAGGTATTCATCAAACCACATTAGCCATTGATATGCAGATGGTTCAAAGTATAGGTGGGACACCGATTTGGCCTATTATTGCATTATCTAATATTGCTCAAGGTTCAGCGGTTGTTGGCATCATTTTAATTAGCAAAAAGCATAATGAACGTGAGTTATCTGTGCCCGCAGCGATTTCCGCATATTTGGGCGTCACTGAGCCGGCTATGTATGGTATTAATATCAAATATCGATACCCTATGCTCTGTGCCATGATTGGTTCTGGTTTCGCTGGATTAATTTGTGGATTGAGTGGTGTATTAGCAAACGGTATTGGTGTCGGTGGTCTGCCAGGTATCCTTTCGATTAAACCACAATTCTGGGCAATTTATGCATTAGCTATGCTCGTGGCCGTTATCATTCCGTTGGTGTTGACTATCATTGTTTATCGAAAGAAGAATATGAGTAGCGTGTTAGCTGTTGAATAATCCTGTTAAATCTTCACTTGATTAACAGATATAAAAGTAACTTTAACTCAGGAAATATATTGATAAGGCGTTTTTGATGGACAAAATCATTCCATGGTGGTTACAAGGTGTCATCTATCAGATATATCCTAAAAGTTTTCAGGATACTACTGGTAGTGGAACCGGCGATCTGAACGGTATTACTTACCGGCTTGATTATTTGAAGAAACTGGGAGTGGACGCTATTTGGGTGACTCCTTTTTACCTCTCACCACAGGTAGATAATGGCTATGATGTCGCTGATTATTGTTCGATTGACCCGGCTTACGGTTCAATGGATGATTTTAAGCGTTTGGTCGATGAAGCACATCAACGTGATATCCGTATCATCGTGGATATTGTTTTCAACCATACATCCACTCAGCATCCTTGGTTCAAACAAGCACAGGACATTAATAGCCCTTACCGGCAATATTACATCTGGCGGGATGGAATACCGGGGACTCCGCCTAATAATTGGGTGTCAAAATTTGGCGGCAATGCTTGGGAGTGGCATGAGGAAAGCAACCAGTATTATTTACACTTGTTTGCCGCTGAGCAGGCTGATCTAAACTGGGAGCATGAACCAGTACGGGCTGAACTTAAAAAGATTTGTGAATTTTGGGCTAACCTTGGCGTTGATGGGTTCCGTCTGGATGTTATCAATCTGGTTTCTAAGCAGCAGGATTTTCCTGAAGCAACAGAGGGAGATGGGCGTCAATTCTATACCGATGGTCCGCGTATTCATGAGTTTTTGCAGGAAATAAACAGAGAGGCATTTCAGCCTGCGGGGGTGATGACTGTCGGGGAGATGTCTTCTACTTCCCTGGAAAATTGCCAGCGCTATTCCTCGTTAGATGGTGAAGAGCTATCGATGGTTTTTGCTTTTCATCACTTGAAAGTCGATTACCCCAATGGCGAAAAATGGGTCATTGCGCCACCTGATTTTATTGAATTGAAGAAAATTTTTGCTAAGTGGCAGCAAGGAATGCATGGACGAGCGTGGAATGCTCTGTTCTGGTGTAATCACGATCAACCGCGGATTGTTTCACGTTTTGGTGGTGAAGGAGCATTACGGGTTCCATCTGCTAAAATGTTGGCAATGGTGTTGCATGGTATGCAAGGAACTCCTTACATCTATCAAGGGGAAGAATTGGGGATGACTAACCCTAATTTTTCTCAAATTGAAGATTATCGGGATATAGAAAGTTTAAATATTTATCAGGAGAAGATTGAGCTGGGCGATGATAAAGAAAAAATCTTATCGGTCTTAGCGAAGAAATCTCGTGATAATGGGCGAACGCCGATGCAATGGAATGCAACTCATAATGCAGGATTTACTCAGGGGGAACCGTGGCTCGCGCTAAATAGTGATTACCAGGAAGTAAATGCTGAAAACGCTATGCAGGATGATGATTCAGTTTTTCATTGTTATGCACGCTTAATAAAGTTGCGTAAGGAATATCCTGTACTGACTTATGGCAGCTATGAAGACTTATTGCCATCTCATCCTTCTCTTTGGTGTTATGTTCGTCGTTGGGAAAATCAAACGTTATTGGTTATCGCCAATCTCAGCGCGGAAGTACAGGAATGGTCACTGGATGCTGCTTTATCCCATTGCTCGTGGGTTAAATTATTGGGGAATTATCCTGAACGTCAGCTACCTGCAAAAAACATACAGTTACAACCTTATGAAGCCGTTTATTGGTTAGCGGAGTAATTTAGGTTTAAAACGACAACAAAAAAGTTCATTGGTAACTTTTTTGTTGTCAATTGACATCCTCGCCCACCTTCGAGCTTTGTGGCTCAGAATCAGGAAAATCTTACTTTTTATGGAACTTTTCATCATTAAAATGATCTGATCATCATCTTTCATAAAAAAGTGAGCTTGACGATAATTATTTCAAAGAATGTATCAATGACATACCTGTCTTGTTCCGTGCGCTGACATTAATAAGAAAACATGAATTAATGGATGTTATTTTTCTGGTTTGCTCGGCTGTTGTGAGTGGTGTTTCTGGCTGGAAATCTATTCAGGGATTTGGCGAGTGACAATTTAAGTGGCTTAAACAGCACACTGCTTTTACTCCCGACATTCCCTGCTGACACTGTGTTGCTAATATTATCAAGGTCATTGATAGTGATGCCTTTGATTGAAAACCTACATCCTTGGATCAATCATCGTCGGATCAGCGAAGGGAAAAGTGTCATCGTGATTGATGGAAAAACGTTGTGGGGAGTTAGTCAATCATAATGCATAAAATTCATTTGTTATGGTATTGTTAACTATGTAAGGATGGCAACACTATGAAAAAAGTTCTTTTCTTAGCTATAGGTATGTTTGCTCTGGGTTTTGATGCCTATATTATCGCTGGACTTGTGCCGGGAATTAGTGATAGTTATCAAAAAAGCGTTTCTCAAGTAGGACAATCTGTAAGTATATTTACTTTATGTTATGCAATCTCTGCCCCTCTATTTGCTTCACTTTTAGCAGGTAAGCCTATAAAAAAAGTCCTATTAACTTCTATAATAATTTTTGGACTTGCGAATGCATTAACCGCAGTTTCTCCAAATTTTTCTGTGTTTTTGATATCAAGAGCGATTGCCGGTGTTGGTGCCGGTTTGTTTTCACCATTAGCTGTGGCTGGAGCAACTATGCTAGTGCCTGTGGAAAAGAAAGGGCGGGCACTTGGCTTAACGATAGGTGGTATGAGTATGGGAACTGTATTAGGTGTTCCTATGGGGCTTTATATCGCTGACCAATTGAATTGGCAATCTGCAATGTGGTTTGTTGTTGTTCTTAGTTTAATTTCAGCTTTAAGTATCTTTAAATTTTTACCACATGTTCCAGTTATTGCGCCACCGGCTATGAAAGAAAGAATTGCAATGTTTTTAGATAAAAGAGTTGCTGTCACTGTATTAATAACGTTCTTTGCAAGTATTGCAAGCTTAGGTTTATACACCTATTTATCTCCATTATTACAGGATCTTAATAACTTAAGTAATTTAGCATTATATTTATGGGCTTGGGGATTAGGTGGTTTGTTTGGTAGTCTATCAATTGGGTATTTAATTGACTACTTTAAAGCGCCAAAAATTTTAATGACAATTATTTTAATTATTCTAACATGTTCTGTCATATGCATCCCAGTAATGATTAATCTATCGTTTATAAAATATTTGCCGTTTTTCATATGGGGAGCTATGGGATGGGCATCAGGAGCTCCTCAGCAACACATTTTATTATCTTATCAGCCTAAACACGGAAGTGCTGCCGTTGCTCTCAATAGTTCGGTTAACTATCTAGGAAGTTCGGTAGGAGCCTCATTGGGTGGCGTAATTATATCTCTGGGAATGGGGACCATGGCTCTAATTTATTTTGCAGTTCTCTCTATGGTAATTTCATTAGGCCTTCAGTTCTATAGTATGAAAAGTAATGCTTTTAAGATAGTAAATACTAAGTAAAAATCTAAAAATCCGCCTTCATAGAAGGCGGCATTAATTTCGCTCCAGATGGTTGCTATCAGTTCAGATTCTTAGAGCTTTCACCGAAGATAATTGATTATACAAATGCTCATGTTTTTCCGGACATTTCACATATTCCTTATCATTCCTTCATTTATCGGTCCTGTTCTCAAAATATGTATTTAGGATTTCCTTGTATAGTACAATTTAGTCCTAGGGCTGGATCTAACTTATTTTATGTGGTTGATTTGGTCATAAACAGACTAAATCAAGATAAAAAAACACACACCCTCTATCGAAGCGGTACAGGAAGAAAGACGTTATTAATGTTGTTGAGAATGTCCAATTTCAAGCTTGTTGGTTGGTGCTTGGATATGCTGATTCACAAATAGCCTTTTAGACGGTAGTGAGTGGCAAACATGTAATTTGATATTCTCTTGGTTTTTCATCCGCTCCTGAGCCCATAACTGGCGGCAATGGCTTAAGAATTTGATCAGGCAATCGTGATGGGTTGAAAAGTTTGCCCGATAATCCGGTAATAAGATTTATTAATAGTCGGGATGACCAGAGAACAAGACTGGTTTTGAGTCCTCTTGATGATATTTGAAGAATCATCTTCTCTCATTGAGCTACGTAATCGGGTGACTGACATGTTGCCACGAGTTGATTTGCTGGAACTCATACTGGAAATTGATGTACGAACTAAATTCACGGAAGCATTTACCCGTGTATCAGAAGGTTCTGTTCGTGTTAAAGATCTGAATATCAGCATTTGTGTCATATTGATGGCGGAGGCCTGTAATACAGGCCCTAAGCAACTGACAAATCTTGTTTAAAATGATAGGTTTGTTTTTTCATAATGAAAAATGTTGTGAGCCATTTTCCTGTTTAGGCCAATTTGCTTGCCTTCCAAGGTGCTTTCCTCCTCTGGCGTCAAATACCACTTCTAACTTAAGATAAAAATAACAAAACGTTAACACCCCCTAGCTTCAACATCTTAAATACATGATCCTGTTTTCTACCCTAATCTCCCAAATCCACTTTTTTCGCTTAATAAAATTCTCTCTTTTGAAAAATTATATTTTACTTTATAGAATTTTGGTTTCTTAGAATCAATTTCATTGAGTAATTTTTGAAGGCGTATGGCATCCTCTAGAGTAGGAAAGTCAAAAATAGGTTTTTTTTCCATCATAATAAAATCTGTAACATCTTTGACAACATTAACAACTCTCTCTATTTTTCTATCTCCATTATATTCATGATCAAGGGAATTAAAGTGCAAGATTTCTTCAGTTTTAATACTAGTTTCGGTCCAAATTCTTACCGAATCTTCATACCAGTTTGGCGTATCAAAAGCTAATTGGGAAAAAATTAATTGATTATGTATATCTTGAAAAACAAAGTCTAATTCTCTTCTTCTAAATAGATTTACAAAACTGCTATATCCTGTGACTACAGCCCCATTTATTTCACCTATAATAAAAGTACTATCTGGTATTTCGTCTCCAGATATAGAATAGTCAGATTTTATACCTTGAATGTAATTTAGGTTTAATGAATGTTCAAGGTTGATCCATTGAATTAGATCTAATGGATGTATGATTTCACTAATAACTCCCGTTGTTGGACGATAATCATTAATTCTATTTTTTTCCCACAGAAAATTTGCTCTTATTATGTGAATCCAAGGTTAAAAATTAATTAAACACCCTTATTAACCATATATAAAAATAATATTTATCTTTTGGTAATTATTTACAAATAAAATATTTTTTATATTTTTAATTGTTTATAAATTCATTATTTTTTCTACTAATATTATAAATAATTAGTTATTTGTTTAATAATTAAACTAAATATTAAGTAGCCGATTATGCATTAACTAAACTTGCTATGATAAATACTCTCTTAGTTATGAAGAACCTGTTTTGCTTTTCCTTAGACAGAACTTTTGGGGTCATTTCACCTGCTGGAGGCTTTGGAGTCACAAATGAAACGTTATTCACCTGAATTTAAATTGGAAGCTGTTGAATAGGTTATTTAATTTAACCGCTCAACGAAGTTTTCCGTTTCACTGTTCCTGAAAAAACCAATACCGGGACTCTGGCAGCATAGGTAACCTTAGATTTGTATAAGGTAATCGATCTCAGTGGGTGTTAGATTAAAACTCGGTTTTTGGGTTGGAAAATATATGAACTACAAACCAGCCTGTTGGTTGATGCTGCTTCCGGCTAGCCAACGGTCCTGATAGCATATTTACTGACGGATAATACTAGGTATCACTCGGCTCTGAGTGATACCCGGCTGTCCGGTAAACTCATCTGGATGCATCGGCTAGTATCAACCAGATTGAAGCACGGGAACTGGGCAAAACATTGATTCATGTGATTGGCAGGGAAGGTGATTTGGTGGGACATCTGTGTTAATTCAGTTCGCAGGGATTCCGGTGGTTAAGCAGCGGAAAAGAAGGCTACTAGGTTGACTATCAGAGCGAACCGCAAATACTTGTTCAAGTGGCAGAGGATCTGTCTTTTCACGTGGCTGGCTTGGTTGTTTATAAAGGCGAGAAAGAGGATTTGGTGATGTATAGCTACCTATGCATCTTTATATTATGCCGGTGAGAGCATCCTTTCGAGGTAAAAGATAGAATTGCAGGCTCAAAGGATATCGCCTGCAATTCCTGCTTTAAATATTGGCTTTGAATTAACGTTTCAATGCTTCTGATAATTCATCACGCATTTCGGCCAGAATATCTTTAACAACGCGTGGATTACCCGCAACAAGATTACCGGAATGAATGTAATTATGGCCGCCAACGAAATCAGTAATGATACCGCCAGATTCACGAACTAATAGTTCACCGCCCATAAAATCCCACGGCTTTAGGCCAATTTCAAAGTAACCATCAACCCGGCCAGCCGCAACATAAGCCAGATCCAGCGCTGCTGAACCTGTACGGCGGAAGTCAGCGCAACGCACAAATAATTTGCCAAGAGTATTAATGAAAACAGTGGAATGCTGTTTTGCTTTAAATGGAAAACCTGTTGCCAGAATAGTGCCATCCAGATCGCGGGCATTGGTGCCACGCAGACGGTAACCATTCAACTGTGCACCTTGACCACGGGTTGAGGTGAAAAGCTCATTGCGCATTGGATCATAAACAACGGCAACTTCGGTACGGCCTTTAATGCGAACTGCAATAGAAACAGCGAAATGGGGGAGACGTTTGATAAAGTTAGTGGTGCCATCCAGTGGATCGATTACCCATTGAATATCATCATCTTCGCCTGCTAGTTCGCCACTTTCTTCCGTAATAATCGTGTGTTTAGGATAAGATTTGCGGATAACGTCGATAATCAGCGCTTCTGCGGCTTTGTCAATGTTGGTCACAAAGTCGTTATTACCTTTTTGACTCGCTTCAACCGCGTCAGGAGTTTCATAATTCTTGGCAATCAGGTTGCCGGCCTTACGCGCAGCGCGTATGGCGATGGTCAGCATCGGATGCATGGGGTATCTTCCACTAGGATGTTAAAGAACGGATAATTAATCGGCGCGCAGTATAGCAGTAGTTCGGAAAAATGACTAATACTGTGTTAAGATATTTGATTCTTATAACTAGTCCAGAAGTTGTCATGTTAGAAAATATCCGCATTATCTTGGTTGAAACTTCCCACACTGGGAATATGGGTTCAACTGCCCGGGCAATGAAAACAATGGGATTAACCAATCTTTATTTGGTTAATCCCTTGGTTCAGCCAGATTCTCATGCGATTGCCCTTTCTGCGGGTGCCAGCGACGTTATTGGTAATGCGACTATTGTTGATAGTTTGGATAAAGCTTTGGCTGGTTGCGAACTGGTAATTGGCACCAGTGCTCGTTCAAGAACCCTTTCATGGCCGATGGTCGAACCTCGTGAATGTGGTGAACGGAGTGTTCAAGAAGCAGAACATGCACCTGTTGCTATTGTCTTTGGGCGTGAGCGTGTAGGGCTAACTAATGAAGAATTGCAGAAGTGTCATTATCATCTGAATATCCCGACTAACTCAGAATACAGTTCATTAAATCTGGCAATGGCGGTTCAGCTTGTGAGTTATGAAATCCGTATGGCCTATCTCGCGCGTCAGGATAAAGTTGAGCAGGAAACAAATGAGACTGAATATCCATTAGTTGATGATATGGAGCGTTTTTATCATCACCTTGAACAGGTATTACATGATTCTGGTTTCATCAGGAAAGCACATCCAGGCCAAATAATGAATAAATTAAGACGGCTTTTTACCCGTGCTCGTCCAGAGATGCAGGAACTGAATATTCTGCGTGGCATACTGACCTCGGTTGAAAAATGGGCGAAGAAATAGTTGAGTAAATTACTAGGTTAAATAGTTGACTAAAATACTCAGGAATGACACAATTTCATTCATATTTCACCACGGGGTAATTCATTTATGAGATTGACATCTAAAGGGCGTTATGCAGTAACTGCCATGCTTGATGTGGCGTTACACTCACAAGAAGGTCCGGTGCCCTTGGCCGACATTTCTGAGCGTCAGGGTATTTCCCTCTCCTACCTTGAACAATTATTTTCTCGCTTGCGTAAAAATGGTCTGGTTTCAAGCGTCCGTGGTCCGGGTGGCGGTTATTTGCTGGGCAGAGATGCCGATAAAATTGTCGTTGCCGAAGTTATTTTCGCTGTTGATGAATCGGTAGATGCTACCCGTTGCCAGGGTAAAGAAGGGTGTCAAGGCGGTGATCGCTGTTTGACACATGCTTTATGGCGCGATTTAAGTGATCGTATTACCAGTTTCCTGAGTAGTATTAGTTTAAAAGAATTAGTTAATAATCAAGAAGTGTTAGATGTTGCTGATCGTCAAGATAACGATAAACGCCGTACGCCTAATGGCAGAGCACAAGAAACAATTAATGTCAATCTGCGCGCATAAGCAGAACTTGTGATGAATTGAAGTATTAGAAGTAGGGAGCATGTAAGCAATGAAATTACCCATTTATTTAGACTACTCAGCAACGACACCGGTTGATCCGCGTGTTGCTGAAAAAATGATGCAATATCTGACCATGGACGGGGTATTTGGTAACCCGGCTTCCCGTTCTCACCGTTTTGGCTGGCAGGCTGAAGAAGCGGTTGATATTGCCCGTAATCAGATTGCTGATTTAGTGGGTGCTGATCCGCGTGAAATTGTTTTCACTTCCGGCGCAACTGAATCAGACAATCTTGCTATTAAAGGTGCGGCTAATTTTTATCAGAAAAAAGGCAAGCACATCATCACCAGCAAAACTGAACATAAAGCGGTTTTGGATACTTGCCGTCAGCTAGAGCGTGAAGGATTTGAAGTCACTTATCTGGCACCTCAAAGCAATGGGCTGATTGATTTAAAAGATCTGGAAGCCGCAGTGCGTGATGACACTATTTTGATCTCTATCATGCACGTTAACAATGAAATTGGTGTGGTACAGGATATCGCTGCTATTGGCGAAATGTGTCGCAGTCGCAGTATCATTTTTCATGTTGATGCCACTCAGAGCGTAGGTAAGCTGACTATCGACCTGACTAAACTGAAAGTTGATCTGATGTCTTTCTCCGCGCATAAAATTTATGGGCCGATGGGGATTGGTGCGCTGTACGTTCGCCGTAAACCACGCATTCGTATTGAAGCTCAGCAACATGGTGGCGGTCATGAACGTGGTATGCGTTCCGGCACTTTACCTGTTCACCAAATTGTCGGTATGGGTGAAGCGTATCGCATTGCTAAACAAGAGATGGAAAGCGAATCTCAGCGTCTGCGCGGTCTGCGTTTACGCCTGTGGAATGGTATTAAAGATATCGAAGAAGTTTTCCTCAACGGCGACTTGGAACACGGCGCGCCACACATTCTGAATGTCAGCTTCAACTATGTTGAAGGCGAATCACTGATGATGTCATTAAAGGATCTGGCGGTTTCTTCGGGTTCTGCATGTACTTCCGCAAGTTTGGAACCCTCCTACGTATTGCGTGCGTTGGGTATGAATGACGAACTGGCACACAGTTCTATCCGTTTCTCTTTAGGGCGCTTTACCACGGAAGAGGAGATAGACTACGCCATTGAACTGATTCACAAATCTATTGGCCGCTTACGTGAACTTTCTCCACTGTGGGAAATGTTTAAACAAGGTGTAGATCTTAACAGTATCGAATGGTCTCATCACTAATTAAACGGCTTTGGGAGTAACAACTATGGCTTACAGCGAAAAAGTAATTGATCACTATGAAAACCCACGCAACGTTGGTTCTTTTGATAATGAAGATCCAATGGTTGGTAGCGGCATGGTCGGTGCACCGGCGTGTGGTGATGTCATGAAACTGCAAATCAAAGTCAATAATGAAGGCATTATTGAAGATGCGCGTTTCAAAACCTATGGTTGCGGTTCTGCAATTGCCTCCAGCTCTTTAGTTACTGAATGGATGAAGGGCAAATCTCTGGAGCAGGCAGAAGCGATTAAAAATACTGAAATTGCAGATGAATTAGAACTGCCACCAGTGAAAATTCACTGTTCTATTCTGGCAGAAGATGCAATTAAAGCAGCTATTGCGGATTACAAAAGTAAACGCCAGGGCAAATAATTGCCCTTGAGAATAAGAAAATAGAATATGAATTTGGTGGATACTGGCTGTTTATATACCCAATAGATTTCAAGATGGATCGCGACCGCAAGGGAGCGAATCCCCGGGAGCATATACCCAATAGATTTCAAGTTGCAGTGCGGCGGCAAGTGAACGCAGCCAACAAAGCAGCAGCTTGAAAGATGAAGGGTATAGATAACTCTGTGACCGGGGTGAGAGAGTGCTGCCAACAAAGAGGCAACTTGAAAGATAACAGGTATATCATCCAGTATCCGCCTTTGCTGGTTTTGAAAAGTGAGGTTGTTGTATGTCAATTTCCCTTACAGAAAGTGCTGCACAACGCGTTTCGTCATTCCTAAGTAACCGTGGAAAAGGTGTTGGTTTACGCCTTGGCGTCAGAACATCAGGCTGCTCAGGTATGGCATATCTGCTTGAATTTGCTGATGTGATTAACGAAGACGACACCGTGTTTGAAGATAAGGGTGTCAAAGTTATCGTAGATGGCAAGAGCATGGTCTATCTCAACGGTACAGAACTGGATTTTGTTAAAGAGGGCCTTAACGAAGGCTTTAAATTCAACAACCCGAATATTTCCAGCGAATGTGGTTGTGGAGAAAGTTTTAACGTTTAATTCCGTTTTTCGGCTAAATCCAGAGAATAAGTTTAGATTATGGACTATTTCACTCTATTCGGGCTGCCGGCTCGTTATGCTATTGACCGTGAACAACTGACAAACTGTTATCAGGAATTGCAGCGTCAGTTTCACCCTGATCGCTTTGCTAGTCAGCCGGAGCGCGAAAAAGCGCTGGCGTTGCAGCAGGCAGCGACTATCAATGATGGCTATCAAACGCTTAAACACCCATTGAAACGTGCTGAATATATACTCTCCTTACATGGTTTTGATTTAGCCAACGAGCAACACACCATGAATGACAATGCTTTCCTGATGGAACAGCTTATGTTGCGGGAAGAGTTAGAATTCATTGAAAATAAAGCCGATGCAGAAATGGCATTGGCAGATTTTGCTGCCCGTCTGAACGGGATGATTAAAACCCGTAGTCAGCAAATGGAGCAACAATTGAATGAACAGCAGTGGGAACAGGCAGCCGATACTGTTCGTAAATTGCGTTTTCTGGATAAATTGCAACAGCAAGTTGAACAACTAGAAGAACGTTTACTGGACGACTTTTAAGGAACGCGTATATGGCTTTATTACAAATCAGCGAGCCGGGTTTATCTGCTGTACCACATCAACGTCGTTTGGCTGCCGGTATTGATTTAGGTACAACGCATTCATTAGTTGCCACCGTTCGTAGTGGGCAAGCGGAAACCCTGATGGATAGTGAAGATCGTTACCTGCTTCCTTCGGTTGTTCACTATCATGAAAAGGGTACTGAAATTGGTTGGTTGGCTCGTCAACAGGCTGCACGTGATCCCGTTAATACCATCAGTTCTGTGAAGCGCATGATGGGACGCTCTCTGATTGATATTCAACAACGTTATCCTAATCTTCCTTATCAATTTCAGGCGAGTGAGAATGGGTTGCCATTAATCAATACGGCAATAGGTTTGGTCGATCCTATTCAGGTTTCTTCTGAAATTCTTAAATTGTTGGCACAGCGTGCAGAAGAAACACTGGATGGTAAGCTTGATGGCGTTGTGATCACTGTTCCTGCCTATTTTGATGATGCACAGCGTCAGGGCACAAAAGACGCGGCTCGTTTAGCTGGATTACATGTTCTGCGCTTGCTTAACGAACCGACTGCCGCTGCAATTGCTTATGGACTGGATTCTGGTCAGGAAGGTGTGATTGCTGTTTATGATTTAGGTGGCGGTACATTTGACGTTTCTATTCTCCGATTGAGCCGTGGTGTATTTGAAGTGCTGGCAACCGGTGGTGACACTGCGCTTGGGGGAGATGATTTCGATTTGATGCTCGTTGACTGGATTCGTGAACAGGCAGGTATCAGCAGTCGGGATGACCACAGTCTACAACGTCAGCTATTGGATATTGCCACTCAGGTAAAAATTGCCTTAAGTGATACCGATGTTGCAGCAATAAATATTGCCGACTGGCAGGGGAAAATCACCCGTTCCGAATTTGAAGCACTGATTACACCGTTAATAAAACGTACTTTGCTGGCAAGTCGCCGGGCGTTGAAAGATGCAGAAGTCTCTGCGGATGAAGTGTTACAAGTGGTGATGGTGGGTGGTTCAACCCGCGTACCACTGGTTCGTCACATGGTTGGGAAGTTTTTTGGCCGTGAACCATTGACTTCAATTGATCCTGATAAAGTTGTGGCTATCGGTGCTTCGATTCAGGCGGATATTTTGGTAGGTAACAAACCAGACAGCGACATGCTGTTATTGGATGTGATTCCGCTTTCACTGGGGCTAGAAACCATGGGTGGCTTGGTTGAAAAAGTTATCCCCCGCAATACAACCATTCCAGTAGCAAGAGCACAGGAATTCACGACCTTCAAAGACGGTCAGAGTGCAATGAGTATTCATGTGGTGCAAGGGGAAAGAGAATTGGTGAATGATTGCCGTTCACTGGCCCGTTTTACACTGCGTGGTATTCCGCCATTACCGGCTGGTGGTGCCCATATCCGGGTGACTTTCCAGGTAGATGCTGATGGCTTGCTGAGCGTCAGCGCATTGGAAAAATCGACTGGTGTGGAAGCCGCTATTCAGGTGAAACCTTCCTATGGTTTATCTGATGAAGAAATAGCTCGCATGATAAAAGATTCTATGACAAATGTTCAGGAGGATATCAATGCGCGCAAACTGGCAGAACAAAAAGTAGAAGCGGCGCGGGTACTGGAAAGTGTCACCCGTGCGTTAGAAAAAGATGCTGATTTACTGAATGAACAAGAGCAGGCGGCGATTGATGCCGCTGTAGAAATACTTATAAAAAGCGTTCAGGGGAGTGATCCTCAAATTATAGAGAACGCAATTAAACAACTGGACAAGCAAACGCAGGAATTCGCTGCGCGTCGGATGGATACATCTATTCGTCGTGCATTGGCGGGCCATTCTGTGGATGAGATTTAATTATGCCGAAAATTGTATTTTTACCTCATAACGATCTTTGCCCTGATGGTGCAGTGCTGGAAGCTAGAGAAGGGGAATCCATTCTGGATGTTGCATTGCGCAATGGGATTGAAATTGAACATGCTTGTGAAAAATCCTGTGCTTGCACAACTTGCCACTGTATCGTTCGTGAAGGCTTCGATTCACTGGAAGAGAGCTCTGAACTGGAAGATGACATGTTGGATAAAGCCTGGGGGCTGGAGCCGGAAAGTCGTCTGAGTTGTCAGGCCAGAGTCTCTGATGAAGATTTGGTAATAGAAATTCCAAAATACACTATTAACCATGCTCGTGAGCACTGATTGGCAGGAGAAATATATAAATGAGCCTGAAATGGTCTGACAGTCGTGAAATTGCGGAAGCGCTGTATGACAAGTTTCCTGATCTAGACCCAGAAACAGTTCGCTTTACTGATATGCATCAGTGGATTTGTGAATTAGATGATTTTGATGACGCTCCCGAGAAATCTAATGAAAAGATTCTGGAAGCTATTCTTTTGGTCTGGTTGGATGAATTTGAATAACAAAATAGCATTAATTTGTTATTTATTCCTATGGTTTTGAGGTAGGCTGAACTTCAATGAAAAACTGGCTTTGGCCAGTTTTTTTATAGGGTTAATATCTGGCAGGCGAATAATTATGTAGGTAGAAGCTTGAATAAGCTCCTCACTGCCATCAAGCGGTAATAATAAGAGGTGAAAAAAATGACTAAACAAATCATGCCAATAACACTGTCTTATGAACCAGCAGCAGTTTGCTGGGGTGAAAAAGCGTTGATTAGTTCCAGTGATCAAGGGGTGACCATTCATCTGGTTGGTAAAGGTAAATTAGGCGCTGTTCAACGTGCCGGACGTAAAATTGACGGACAGGGAATTCGTCATGTGGCTTTGGTTGGCGAAGGTTGGGATTTAGAGAAAAGTTGGGCTTTCTGGCAAGGATTTCGTGCGCCAAAAGGTAAACGTTCTATTGAATGGCCTCAATTACCTGCGGCTGAAAAACAAGAATTGGAAAACAGAATTAAAATTATTGATTGGGTACGTGACACCATCAATATGTCAGCTGAAGAGCTTGGGCCGGAACAATTGGCGAAACGTGCTATTGACCTAATGTGTGGTATTGCTGGTGATGCGGTAAGTTATCGCATTACTAAAGGCGAAGATTTACGTGAACAGGGTTATGCAGGTATTCATACTGTTGGTCGTGGTTCTTCCCGCGATCCGATTCTGCTGGCATTGGATTACAACCCAACTGACAACTCGCAAGCGCCCGTATTCGCTTGTCTGGTTGGTAAAGGCATTACATTTGATACCGGCGGCTACAGCTTAAAACAATCTTCTTTTATGGATTCCATGAAAGCAGATATGGGCGGAGCGGCAACACTGGCGGGAGCATTGGCTCTGGCGATCAATCGAGGTCTGAAACAGCGTGTTAAACTGTTCCTCTGTATTGCGGATAATATGGTCAGTGGTAATGCCTTTAAATTGGGTGATATTATCCGTTACCGCAATGGAAAATCTGTTGAAGTGATGAACACCGATGCGGAAGGTCGTCTGGTTCTGGCTGATGGTTTGATTGATGCCAGCAAAGAGAAAGCTAAATTAATTATTGATGCGGCAACCCTGACAGGTGCAGCGAAAGCGGCTGTGGGTAATGACTATCACTCTATATTCAGCTTTGATGATAAACTGGCGGCGGATCTGCTAGCTGCTTCTGAATCTGAAAATGAATTGTTCTGGCGCCTGCCATTGGCTGAATTCCATCGTAGCCAACTGCCATCAAATTTTGCTGATCTGAATAATGTTGCGGCACCATCACATACGGCTGGTGCCAGCACAGCGGCGGCTTTCCTCTCTCACTTTGTGGAAGAATACCAAAAAGGTTGGATTCACATTGATTGCTCGGCAACTTACCGTAAATCTGCTGTAGAACATTGGTCTGCTGGTGCAACGGGTTATGGTGTTCGTTCGATTGCAAATCTGTTGTTGGCAAAAGCGAAATAATTCTATTTTGTATAAAAATTGATTGGAGATTTTTATGAGTTCATTAAGTGAGTTGGTTTCGGTTGAGGTTAATGTTCCAAGTGGCAGCGCGATAACACTCAGCCAGCCGGAAGAGTATCCTTCACAGCTCATTGACGCTCTGGTCAGTTTATTTAGCCAGCGTAAACCTGTCCGCCGTGCTTTTATCATTCAGGCTCATGATAAAAATGTGGATGAAAAGCCCAATTTATTAATTGGACTGGAAATGAATGGTACGTCGGATGAAGTTGAACAGTTAATTCAAGAGGCCGGTAGTATTGCCTGTGAATACACTTCCGAAGAAGAACCTATTGATTTTTGCTTGGTTGATGAAAAAGAGCGTGGTATTAGCCATTATTTGATTCAGCATACGCAACCATTTTACCAGCGTAAACTAGGCAGTTGGTTACGAGGGAATATTCCGGTAACGAATACATAATCAATTCGATCGTGGCGAGGTTGGGCGGGGTAGCAATAAAAGAACGGACAGGTTTCCCCCGTGACTTCGCCACGATTTTGATACTATCGGATGCTTATTTTCTAATTCTTATTGAGTTTTATTTAAAATAGATTTTAATATTTATAGGGTTAATATTTCAATTGAATTTAATGTTATTTTTTTAAATAGGGATAATATATTGTTTTATTTCTGAAATAATGATTGAATTATGGTTCAATATTAATTGATTTATTTCATTAATAACTTACATATACCCAATAGATTTCAAGATGCATTGTGACGGCAAGAGAACGCATCCCCGGGAGCATAGAGAACTCTGTGACTGGGGTAAATGAACGCAGCCAACAAAGCAGCAGCTTGAAAGATGAAGGGTATAAAACTATACAGTTATGAGCTTAAATTAAATGGATTAATATTGTATTTGAGAGTCTATTTTATTAATTACAATAATATCCTGTTGAATTTTCATGTGAGATAATATATTTATCTTTGTTGGTAAATATATGTTGTGCAACAAGGGATAATAATTATGTGTTAATATTGCAAGGCGATAAATATAATAGAGAGATAGTCATTTTATGTTGAAAAATTAACTGACAGAAAATAAGTGATAATTTGTGATCTGCTTATAAGAATGTGACGATATAAACGCTTTTCATTGTTTTATTGATGTACATCAATGCTATTGTTACCCGTATCGTTTAATAGAAGTATGACTTCAACAAAATTAATGGATATACCATGTCATTAAAAATAACTGTACTCCTGGAAAATAAAACATCTGATTCATATTTGATAGCTAAGCCTGGTTTAAGCCTTTTACTTGAGGACGGTGAAGAGAAGATAATTTTTGATACCGGCCCGGATGACAGCTATATCGAGAATGCAAACAGGATGGGAATATCTATTGATGATATATCTAAGATTGTTATCTCTCATGGACATTCTGACCATATCGGTGGTGTTAATTATTTCCCTCATAATGCTAAATTAATATGTCATCCTGATGCATTAAATGAGAGATATTATGGGGTTAAGTTCAAAAACAGTGTTTTAAAGTTTAAAAAAATGTCGGGTAAAATTAATAAAAGAATCAAGAAGAAAGTTTTTTTTCGTTTGACAAAATCGCATATGAAGATAAGTGAACGATTTGTTTTTTCAGGAGAAATAACAAATAATCATCGAAAATCCTATGGTTTAGTAAAAAAAAGTTCTTGGGCCAATGACTATATATTTGATGATAGTGCTTTAATTTGGAAAAGTGATCACGGGCTTGTTATTATTGTTGGGTGTGGTCATTCTGGTATTTGTGAAATAATTAACCACGCTAAAATAATTACAGGTGTGGATAAAGTATTCGCAGTGATAGGTGGATTCCATTTGAGGAGAGCATTACCGACCGAATTATTGAAGATTAGAGAGTTCTTCATAAAAGAAAATATCAAAGAAGTCTATGGGTGTCATTGTACGGGTAGTTGGGGAAGGCTTTGGCTGCCAAATGCTAAGGGGTTGAAAACAGGACAAGTGTTACTGGTAGGGTAATGGTGATGAGATTTATTCAGAACGTAAATTTTCATGCAGATTTTTATTGGGTTACTACTCAATTTTTCCCGATGTTAAGAATTGGAGTCCTTGTCTTACTTAAACCATTTAGCCTATAAATAACGATTAGTGAATATTTCCATTACTGACTTTATTGACATTTATTATTGCATTTTTTCTCATAGAGGGCTTTGTCGGCATTTTCTAAAAAAAGACTTAAAAAACAAAAATTTTGTACAAGTAATCATTGCCACTTTTGGTAATAAAGTGGCATGATGTACCTGTATATTATTCTTAATATTAATGTTTTCTATATTGAATTATATCTTATTAATTCTATTAAGTTTGGTTATTATTAACTATAATTTTCTTATTTTCTTATTTTCTTATTTTCTTATTTTCTTATTTTCTTATTTTCTTATTTTCTTGTTTTCTTATTTGCTTATTTAACTCCCGTTAATATATTGTTTAATATTCTCTTATTTTTCGTGATTTATAAAGAAATATATACCCAATAGATTTCAAGTTGCAGTGCGGCGGCAAGTGAACGCATCCCCAGGAGCATAGATAACTATGTGACTGGGGTAAGTGAACGTAGCCAACAAAGCAGCAGCTTGAAAGATGAAGGGTATAGCTTAATAAATGTTATTTACGCCAAATTAAGGAATTAAAAATTTTATTCATTTATGAAATATATAGAGTTCTTAATCATAGATTAAAGCTATAAATTCAAATATATTTATTGCATTCTATGATATTTAATTCGTTAAAAAAGAGTTATTATATGAACTTAATGTTTGTATATTGTCACTATTCAAATAGTGCAATATTACTTAATCTGTTTGCGTTAAATTAATGTATTGATTTGTAAAGTTATTCATTAAATCCTATTACTGATTGGTTGGGATAAGATAGGGGTTACGGTCATGAATCAAGGTCAATTCTGGCATCGGCCAGAAAGAAAAAGGCGTTATTTTGCGGTGATTTTGGCTTCTTTGCTGGTGCTTTCTGGTTGTGACCAGTCTGACAGTTCTGATAATAATAAAACCGCTCAATCACAATCCACAGAAATTCAAAGCGAAAAAACATCTCTGCAATCAAATGTTCCACCAAAATTAGTAAAACAGAAAGATGCGGCATCATTGGCTGAGTTGGCAAAACGCTACGCGGGTAAAGAGGTGACAATTTTAGATGCTTCTGAGCTTCAACTTGATGGTGCCAGCGCAATGGTGGTGACATTTTCTGTTCCGTTAGATCCAAATCAAAATTTTGCCCAGAATGTCCATTTGGTCGATGTAAAAGAAGGCAAACTTGATGGTGCTTGGGAACTGTCAGATAACATGATGGAACTCCGTCTGCGTCATTTGCCTCCATCCCGTCAGTTGCAATTGGTCGTAGATAAAGGGGTTAAAGGTATTAATGAGCGTCAGCTTGAAGCGGATTATGAGAAAACTCTGACAACAGAGACGATTTCTCCCTCTGTCGGTTTTGCCAGTAAGGGATCTCTGTTGCCAAGTAAAGTCGCAGAAGGTTTACCTGTGTTGGCACTCAATGTTAATCACGTTGATGTTAATTTTTTCAGGATCAAAGAGACAGCGCTGCCTTCTTTTATTGCCCAGTGGCAATATCGCAATAACCTAAATGACTGGGAATCTGAAGACATTCTTAAATATGCGGAATTGGTTTATACCGGTCGTTTCGATCTCAATCCAACGTTAAATACCCGCGAAAAATTGCTATTGCCATTAAATAACATTAAAGCATTGCAGCAAGATGGTGTTTATATGGCGGTGATGCAACAGGCGGGTAAATACACCGATACCAATCCGGCAACCATGTTCACGTTAAGCGACGTTGGGGTTTCTGTGCATAGTTATCTGGATCAGATGGATGTGTTTACCCAATCTCTGGAGCAAGGCAGTAGCTTGAAAGGCGTGGAAGTACGCTTGTTGGATGATAAAGGGCAGTTATTGTCAAAGACAATGACAGATGGTGATGGACACGCAAGTCTGGAGAAAAGTGCAAAAGCTAAATTACTGCTTGCCACTCGTGATGGGCAAACCAGTATGATCGATTTGGCGTCACCCGCGCTGGATCTGTCTGAATTTGATATCGCAGGTCCACAAGGGTACAGCAAACAGTTTTTTGTCTTTGGGCCTCGTGATCTTTATCGCCCCGGTGAAACTTTGATTGTGAATGGTCTGTTGCGTGATGGTGATGGTCGTGCAATTAAAAGCCAGCCGGTCAAAGTTGATGTGTTGAAAACGGATGGTCAGGTAGTCCAGAGTTTTGTCTGGCAACCTGAAAATGGGTTGTATCAGTATCACTACGCTATTCCTCAATCAGCGGATACCGGTCTCTGGTCGTTACGTTTTGATTTGGGTGATAACAAGTTTCGTTACTATAAGTTTAATGTAGAAGATTTTATGCCAGAGCGTATGGCGCTGGAAATTAGCAGTGAATTGCAGCCGGTGATGAAAAATCACAATGTGGATTTTGCCATTAAAGGCCGTTACTTGTACGGTGCCCCTGCGGCGAATAATCGCTTGCAAGGGCAATTATTTCTGCGTCCAGACCGTGATGCGGTAGCAAAACTACCTGGCTATGAATTTGGTGCTATCAATGAAGAAAATCTCAGTCGTACATTAGATGAGTTTGATCTCATTCTGGATAGTGATGGTGGAACTGCACTGGATGTTAAGGCGGAAAATTGGAGTTCAGTCACATCACCGGTAAAAGTGATTGTACAGGCAAGCCTGCTTGAGTCTGGTGGTCGCCCGGTTACACGTCGTGTTGAGCAAACTGTGTGGCCAGCCGAAAAACTGGTTGGTATTCGTCCATTGTTTGGTCGGAAACAGGTTTATGACTATCGTACTGGTCGCGACCAAAGCCGTTATAACGTGGATGAAAATTCATTAGCTGAATTTGAGCTGGTCTATGCGGACGCCAATGGTAAAAAATATGTGGCGAAAGATCTGACCGCCCGTCTGGTTTATGAACGTCGTGATTATTATTGGCGTTGGTCGGATGGTGAAGGTTGGCAATCAGGTTATGATCAGAAAGATCTGGTGATGGCAGACGAGCATATCCAGATTGCTCAGGATGGTACGGCAAAAGTCAGCTTCCCGGTTGATTGGGGTTCGTACCGTATTGAAGTGGTTAATCCAGAAAATCAATTAGTGACCAGCGTTAATTTCTGGGCCGGTTATTCATGGCAGGACAATACAGGAGGCACAGGAGCTGTTCGTCCTGATCAGGTGAAATTGTCTCTGGATAAACCGGCTTATCAGGTGGGCGAGAAAGTAAAATTGCATATGGTTGCACCACAGGCGGGCAAAGGTTATTTGTTGGTGGAATCCAGTGAAGGGCCGCTCTGGTGGCAGGAAATTAATGTGCCGGAGCAAGGTCTGGATGTGGAAGTGCCGATCAATAAAGAGTGGCGTCGTCATGACCTTTATCTGACTGCCGTGGTTGTACGTCCGGGTGATAAATCTCGTCAGGCGACACCGAAACGGGCCATTGGCGTGTTGCACCTGCCGTTGGCTGATGAAAATCGTAGACTGGATTTGACGCTATCCGCCCCAGAAAAAATGCGTCCGAATCAGGATTTGACCGTTAAAGTTAAAGCAACACCACAGCCAGGGCAACCATTGCCTAAACAGGTTAATGTGTTGCTTTCTGCTGTCGATACCGGGGTGTTGAATGTCACGAACTTTAAAACCCCGGACCCCTACCAGGTCTTTTTGGGTCGTAAACGTTACAGCGTCGATCAATATGATGTGTATGGTCAGTTGATTGAAGGTGATGGTCGGTTGGCGAATCTGCGTTTTGGCGGTGATGGTGATGAGAATGCGCTTGATCGCGGAGGTAGAAAACCACTGACTGAAGTCAATATTATTGCTGAACAGGCACAGCCCGTAGCGTTGAATGAAAAAGGAGAAGGGGAGATTGTTCTGCCAATTCCTGATTTCAATGGTGAATTGAGGCTGATGGCTCAGGCGTGGAGTGAGAACGAGTTCGGTCATGGTGAAAGCAAAATTACCATTGTTGCACCGGTGATTACACAGATGGCATTACCGCGCTTTATGGCTGGTGGTGATCATTCATTGCTATCGCTGGATCTCACTAATTTGACTGAACAGACGCAAGATCTGACTTTAAACTTTACGACTGATGGTCTGATCAAATTAGAAGGTGCTGCCAACAAGGAAATAACCTTGGAAAAAGGTAAACGTATGACAGTTGAAATTCCTGTTACAGCGGATCGTGGTTTTGGTCAGGGGGAAATTTTCCTGACAGTCGATGGCCTTAATTTACCGGGTGAAAATCTGAAACAGTATAAAAATAGCTGGAAGATTGGAGTGCGTCCGGCACAACCGGCGGAAACCATGCTGTTTGCTGATGTTATCCATCAGGGAGAAAATTGGCAGTTACCGTTAGATGCAATATCGGGTTTAGCGCCAGAAACGCTCGAAGGTCAGTTGTTACTAACCAGCCGTCCGCCGTTACAGATTTCGCGTTATATCCGAGAACTGTACGCCTATCCGTATGGTTGTCTTGAGCAGACTATTAGTGGACTTTATCCATCGCTTTATTCAAATGAAGCAGAATTGAAAAAATTGGGTATCAAAACGGAAAGTGACAGCAAACGTCGGACGAGTATTGATGAGGGGATTATCCACTTGTTAAGTATGCAGCGCCACGACGGTGGATTTGCCTTGTGGGATAGGGCCGGAGATGAAGAATATTGGTTAACGGCTTATGCTACCGATTTTCTGTTCCGTGCAAGTCAGAGAGGCTATAGCGTACCGAATGATGCACTAAATTCTGCCAATAACCGTCTGTTGCGTTATTTACAGGATAAGAATGTCATTAACTATCGCTACAGTCAGAATCAGGAAGCAATGCGGTTCTCAGCTCAGGCTTATGCTGGTTTGGTGCTTGCCAGTCAGCAGAAAGCGCCGTTAGGTGCCCTAAGACAAGTTTATGAACGCCGTTCTCAGGCAGGAAATGGCTTGTCATTAGTACAATTGGGAGTTGCACTGAAACTGATGGGTGATAACACCAGAGCAGATGAAGCGGTTCGCTTGGGAATCAATAAAAATCGTCATGATGAGTTCGGATTGGGGGATTACGGTAGTGCTATCCGTGACAACGCCCTGATTGTCGCGCTGTTGACTGAAAATAATATATTGCCAAAAGATCGTGATGAAAAATTGCTGGAGCTGTCTGATGAGTTGCCATCCCGTAACTATTTTTCAACTCAGGAGAGTAATTCACTCTATCTGGCAGGGCGTTTCTTTATAAATGCTTCGGAACAACCATGGGCAGCGGTAGTTAATCAGCAAGTGCCGCCGTTGAGCAGCAGCAGATCATGGAATCAGGTGATGAATGCAGAGCAGATCCTGCAAGGAGTTAATATCAGCAATCGTGGTAACAGTACGCTCTATTCTCGTTTGAATGTCGTCGGTTATCCACAATATTCACCGAAACCCTACTCTAATGTATTGAACATCCAGCGTAGTTATCTAGATCTAAATGGTAATCCGGTTTCTATTGATCGTCTGAGAAGTGGTGAAATGGTAGTGGTGAAGCTGGTGGTCAACTCAGATAAATCAGTACCGGATGCTTTGGTTGTTGATTTGCTGCCTGCCGGTTTAGAAGTGGAAAACCAGAACCTGGCTAATAGCAGTGCCAGTTTGAGCGATAGTGCTACTAATCTCCAGGAATTGATTGGTGATATGCAGCAGGTGACTATTCGTCATACTGAATATCGTGATGATCGGTATGTGGCAGCGGTCGCAGTTGATCCCTATCAGCCGGTGACGTTGCTGTATTTGGCTCGTGCGGTGACACCGGGTGTCTACACGATTCCGGCACCTCAGGTTGAATCTATGTATGTCCCTTACTGGCGAGCGGTGGGATCTACCCCTGAAAAATTGGAAGTTGTCCGCTAAACCCAGCCCTTACGCCTAAGCGTAAGGGCTGATTTCTTATCAGGTATTCCAAATCGATGAAAAAAACATATCGCCTCATTTGGTTGATTGTGCTGTCGTTGTTTCTGATCCCGGCGAGTCTATGGCTGGCCGATAAAGTTTGGCCTTTGCCATTGCGTGAAGCCAAAATGGCACGGATTGTCGTGAGTGAGGATGGTACTCCGCTTTGGCGTTTTGCCGATGATGAAGGGGTTTGGCGCTACCCGGTAACACTGAATCAAGTGTCACCGGAATATATTCAGGCACTACTGACTTATGAAGATCGCTGGTTCTATCAACATCCAGGAATTAACCCGATTTCTCTTGTCAGGGCGGCTTGGCAAGATATACGAGCAGGTAAAATTTTGTCGGGCGGGAGTACGTTGTCAATGCAGGTTGCCCGGTTGATTGATCCGCATTCACGTACCTTGAGCGGGAAGTTGAAACAAATCGGGCGTACATTACAGCTTGAGTGGCACTACTCTAAAGATGACATTCTTGAAATGTATCTGAATCGTGCCCCGTTTGGTGGTACGTTGCAAGGAATTGGAGCGGCGAGTTGGGCTTATCTGGGAAAACCGCCATCTGAGCTTTCTTCAGGAGAAGCCGCTTTATTGGCTGTTTTGCCACAGGCACCCAGCCGTTTAAGGCCAGATCGTTATCCTGAACGAGCACAGTCTGCCCGTAATAAGGTTTTGCAACGATTGGCAGAGTATAAAATCTGGCCGGAAGAGAAAGTGGCGGATATTCGGCAAGAAACATTGTGGTTAGCGCCTCGGCAGGTGCCACAGCTTGCGCCGCTTCTTGCCAGACGAATGGCTAAAGGTCGTCGTCAGGAAATCATCAAAACAACGATTGATGTGGGATTACAACGCCAGCTTGAGGATATGGCGGTAAATTGGAAGTATCAGTTATCGGATAAAACTTCAGTCGGGGTATTAGTGGTCGATCACACTGATATGGCGGTGAAAGCTTATATTGGTTCTCTTGATTTCCGGGATGACAGCCGTTTTGGTCATGTTGATATGATAAGTTCATGGCGTTCGCCAGGATCAACGCTGAAACCATTTTTGTATGCCATGGCGTTGGATGATGGGCTGATTCATGGGGAGTCACTTTTACAGGATGTGCCTCGCCGCTTTGATTATTACCGTCCGGGAAATTTTGACAGTAGTTTTAATGGCCCGGTCAGTGCCAGTGAGGCATTGGTCCGCTCGTTGAATTTACCCGCAGTACAACTACTTGAAGCATATGGTGCTAAACGGTTTACCGCTAATATGCGTAATGTGGGAACCGTTTTACGTTTTCCTCCCGGTAGCGAACCCAATTTGTCATTGATTCTTGGTGGAACGGCAACCCGGATGGATCAATTGGTGGCGGCTTACACCGCGTTTGCCCGTCAGGGAAAAGTTTCTCCTCTGAGATTCACACCGCAGCAGAAATTGCGTGACAGACAACTTTTTTCTCCGGGGGCAGCATGGATAGTCAGGCGGATGATGGCCGGAGAAGGGCGTCCACAACCTGATGATGTATTACCGGCGCAAGTGCCACTGGCCTGGAAAACCGGTACCAGCTATGGCTACCGCGACGCTTGGGCTATTGGTTTAAATGCCCGTTATACTATAGGTGTTTGGGTTGGTAGGCCGGACGGAACGCCGGTTGTGGGGCAATTCGGTTATGCCACTGCGATTCCGATAATGACTCAGATCAATAACTTGTTGTTGGCGAATATGCATAATGGCGCTAAATGGATTCCTTCTGATCCACGCCCGGCAAGTGTTAGTCAGGCAATAATTTGTTGGCCAGGTGGGCAGAGTCTGCCTCAGGGAGACAGTAATTGCCGTCAACGCCGTTTGAGTTGGATACTTGATCATACGGTTCCTCCTACATTGCCTGCTGTGGGGCAGGAAGGTATTTCGGGCATTAATGAACAGGTATGGGTGGATAAAAAAGGGTTGCGTGTCGCTCCTGATTGTTTTAACGCTGAGCCTAAAAATATCGCTTTATGGCCGATTACTCTCGAGTCATGGTTGCCTGAGGAGGAGCGTCGAGCGCAACGTTTGCCACCCATTAATCCGCAATGCCCACCGCTGAAATTAGATCAGGCGCCCTTGTTAATTGTTGGTATTCATAACGGTGATGTGTTGAAACGGCTTCCCGGTATTGACAGCCTTGATTTACGTATTACGACTCAGGGGGGAAGTGGTCAGCAATGGTGGTTCCTAAATGGAGAACAAATTATGACCACAGAAAATAATCAGGCGCTGGTGCAGACATTGACCCAACCGGGAAAATATCAGCTTAGTGTTTTGGATTTGGGAGGGCAGATAGATTCTGTGAATTTTATCTTGAAGTAAACGATTCAGTTAAAAGTGTGATTTGTACGAAAAAATGGTAATTTTCGCTAAGGAAAATTTAATAAATTGTTATGTTTTCTGTAGGCAACCGTCTTTCGTGCCCCTATAATCAACGCCTCTTTTTATCCCTGCTAGGGTTGCGGGAATGAATATTACCCGATCAACTTTTATCGGGAATAAAAAATTAAAATTATCTGTTGCTGAAAGAAGAGCCAAGAGGTTATCCATGACGGTTGAACGTACTTTTTCTATTATTAAACCTAATGCTGTGAAGAAAAATGCTATCGGGTCCATTTATGCCCGTTTTGAAAGCGCTGGGTTTAAAATCATTGCCGCCAAAATGCTTCACCTGACCCGTGAACAGGCTGAAGGTTTCTATGCAGAGCACAAAGGCCGCCCTTTCTTTGATGGTCTGGTGGAATTCATGACTTCGGGTCCAATTGTGGTTCAGGTATTGGAAGGCGAGAATGCAGTACAGCGTCACCGTGACTTGATGGGTGCAACCAATCCTGATAATGCATTGGCCGGTACTCTGCGCGCTGATTATGCAGACAGCTTTACTGAAAATGCGGTGCACGGTTCTGATGCTGTTGAATCTGCCAACCGTGAAATCGCGTATTTCTTCACTGAAAATGAAATTTGCCCACGCTAACTGATTTACAGTTAGCCGTAGCATCATTGCATTAAAGTTTGTACAATGCCGCGCCCCGTTGTTAATTCAACGGGGCGTTTATTATTTGTCACTATACTAAATTGATAGTGGTACCCGAATTGAAACTTCGCGTTGAATTCATCAGCGCAGAGCCGAAAGTGTAACAACGAGGCAATGTAAGAAATGTCCCAACCAAATACTGTGGCACAAGTTGCTGCTTCTGTCGTGTCTGAAACTCCAGAAAATAAAAGCGGTAAAATTAACTTACTTGATCTGGACCGCAAGCAAATGCGTCAGTTTTTCGTTGATATGGGGGAAAAACCCTTCCGTGCCGATCAAGTGATGAAGTGGATATATCACTACTGCTATGACGATTTTGAGCAGATGACGGATATTAACAAAACTCTGCGAGCAAAATTGCAGCAGGTTGCTGAGATTCGTGCGCCTGAAGTTGCAGAAGAGCAACGTTCAGCCGATGGTACGATTAAATGGGCTATCAGTGTTGGTGATCAACAAGTTGAAACGGTTTATATCCCAGAAGATGATCGGGCAACGTTGTGTGTCTCTTCTCAGGTAGGATGTGCACTGGAGTGTAAGTTTTGCTCAACTGCTCAGCAAGGGTTTAACCGTAATTTGCGGGTTTCTGAAATTATTGGGCAGGTTTGGCGTGCCGCAAAAATTATTGGCTCACTGAAATCTAGTGGTCGTCGTCCGATTACTAACGTCGTTATGATGGGAATGGGTGAACCTCTGCTTAACCTGAATAACGTAGTGCCTGCCATGGAAATCATGATGGATGATTTTGGTTTTGGTCTGTCCAAACGCCGCGTGACGCTATCGACATCAGGAGTGGTGCCTGCGTTAGATAAACTTGGCGATATGATTGATGTTGCTTTGGCCATTTCCCTGCATGCGCCGACAGATGATATTCGTGATGATATCGTCCCGATCAACCGTAAATATAATATTGAGCAGTTCCTTGCCGGTGTACGCCGTTATTTGACTAAATCTAATGCCAACCAAGGGCGTGTGACAGTGGAATATGTCATGTTGGATCAGATTAATGACAGCGTGGAGCAGGCACACCAATTGGCTGCATGCTTAAAAGATACACCGAGTAAAATCAACTTGATCCCATGGAACCCATTTCCAGGTGCGCCATATGGTCGCAGTTCTAACAGCCGTATCGACCGTTTTGCCAAGGTGCTTATGGGGTATGGTTTCACAACCATTGTTCGTAAGACCCGTGGAGATGATATTGATGCTGCATGTGGCCAGCTTGCCGGTGATGTTATTGATCGTACAAAACGTACATTGAAAAAACGTCAGTCAGGTGAACCTATTCAGGTAAGAACGGTCTGAATTCAGGCATGTCCTGTAATACAGTAACTACAGTAACTGAAATTATTGCTATAATTGCGAATCCTTAATCAATGAGGATAGTTATGATAAGGACGTTATCGGGAATGATTGTTGCTGCCGCATTATTGGC
Organism: Photorhabdus heterorhabditis; assembly: GCF_018448905.1. Lineage (GTDB taxonomy): Bacteria > Pseudomonadota > Gammaproteobacteria > Enterobacterales > Enterobacteriaceae > Photorhabdus > Photorhabdus heterorhabditis. Next base: position 35,990 of record NZ_RCWA01000011.1, read on the forward strand.
AGGTTGTTCCAGTCAACCAGCAAACGGAAATAAACAGCGAATAGTGGCAACAGAAACTCGGATTCAACTGGGAATGGCTTATCTGGCTGAAGGCAATTTGCCGGCTGCCAGATATCACTTTGATAAAGTATTACGGGCAAAGCCTGACCATTATCAGGCTCAATTGGGTATGGCATTATATGAGCAATATTCCGGCCAGCCGGAAGCTGCTCGTCAGCGTTATAAAATAGCAATGCAGTATGCGCCAGGAAATGATACGGTATTGCATCATTACAGCGCTTTTCTCTGTGAACAGGGGCAGCATGAAGAAGCCAAAATGTTGTTTGCCGGGAGCAATGCTGACAGGCGTATTTGTTATCAATGATTTGCCGCTAGTAAAATAGCAAATCTATTTCGCCGCGCAGGCTGTTGCATAATGTAAAAATTATCGCAAGAGAAGCCGGCGCGAAGTTTTCCACAACCTGAACAGTGCTGCATCTTCTTGCTAATGAATACTGAAACAACTCCAGAACAAGCTCATTTAACAGCAGGTTACCTCCTGCGTCAGGCTCGTGAACAACACGGGTTAACTCAGCAGACTGTGGCTGATCGCCTATGTTTGAAACTTTCTACTATCCGCGATATTGAAGAGGACAATATACCCGCTAATATGGCGCCGACTTTTTTGCGTGGTTATGTTCGTTCTTATGCTAAATTGGTACACATTCCAGAGGCAGAAATTCTGGCAATTTTGGATAAGCATACTCCAGCAAAAACAGCAAAAGTTTCACCAATGCAGAGTTTTTCATTGGGTAAGAAACGTAAAAAGCGCGATAGTTGGTTAATGCGGATTACGTGGCTAATTATTTTGGTGGTGATCAGTTTGACTGGAGCCTGGTGGTGGCAGAACTACACCGCTCAACAGAAGGAATTGATTTCGATGGTTGATCAATCTGCGGCTCAGATTGTTCAGCAAGATACTAACTCTGTGGATTTATCGACGGGAAATCACGAGCAGGCAACACAGTTGCAGGCTGGTGAGCCGCCTACACCAGTTGTCCCAACGGAAAATGTAGCGCAAGCGAATAATCATAGTGGGAAAGCGACCCAGCCTGTAATATCAACTCAAAAGCAGGCAGTGGAAACACCAGAAACTCAGCCACAGACTGTCCCATTACCAACTAATCCGACTAATCAGAGTACAGCTCAGCTATCTGATGTTGTGGAAAATAGAACAACGGTAGTAGCTGGTAGTGATAAATTGGTGATGAATTTCAAGGCATCCTGTTGGTTACAGGTTGTTGATGCTAATGGGAAGACGCTGTTTAGCGGAACTAAAAGGAAGGGAGATAGTCTGAGTCTTTCTGGTTCATTACCTTATAAGTTAACTATTGGTGCTCCGACGGCAGTGGATGTGCAGTTCCAGGGGCAGGCTGTCGATTTAAGCAGCTTTATTAAAGCTGGTCGTATTGCGCGTTTTAAAGTACCAGAAACACGGTAAATGCCTTGATAGTACAGCATTAGTTGTTATTTCATGAGTAAGCACATGGAAGTATGGGAGAAACACCAGTATGCATAATGAATCGCCGATAAAAAGACGCAAATCTACGCGTATTTATGTAGGGAATGTGCCAGTCGGGGATGATGCACCCATTGCGGTGCAGTCAATGACAAACACACGCACTACAGATGTGGAAGCAACGGTTAAACAGATAAAGTCGCTGAAACGTGTTGGGGTTGATATTGTCCGGGTATCAGTACCAACGATGGACGCAGCAGAAGCATTTAAACTGATTAAGCAGCAAGTTAATGTTCCTTTGGTTGCGGATATTCATTTTGATTACCGTATTGCACTTAAAGTTGCTGAGTATGGTGTTGATTGTCTGCGTATTAATCCGGGTAATATTGGTAATGAGGCACGTATCCGTGAGGTTGTGGCTTCTGCCCGTGATAAAAGTATCCCAATCCGTATTGGTGTGAATGGCGGATCATTGGAAAAGGATATTCAGGAAAAATATGGTGAGCCAACACCAGAAGCCTTGGTGGAATCGGCTATGCGTCATGTGGATATTCTTGAAAAACTTAATTTTGACCAGTTCAAAATCAGCGTAAAAGCGTCTGATGTATTTCTGGCGGTTGGGGCTTACCGTTTGCTGGCTCAGAAGATCGATCAGCCATTACATCTTGGTATTACAGAAGCGGGTGGCGCTCGTGCGGGTTCTGTAAAATCAGCCATTGGTTTGGGAATCCTTCTGTCAGAAGGTATCGGTGATACCCTACGTATTTCGCTAGCCGCCGATCCGGTAGAGGAAGTCAAAGTCGGTTTTGACATTCTGAAAGCACTGCGTATTCGTTCCCGTGGTATTAATTTTATTGCCTGTCCAACCTGTTCTCGTCAGGAATTTGATGTTATCGGTACAGTTAATGCTTTGGAACAACGGCTGGAAGATCTATTGACACCGATGGATGTTTCAATCATTGGTTGTGTGGTTAATGGGCCGGGTGAGGCGGAAGTTTCCACTTTGGGCGTTACCGGTGCTAAGACGAAAAGCGGTTTTTATGAAGATGGGGTTCGGCAGAAAGAGCGCCTCAATAATGCTGATATGATCGATCAGCTTGAGGCTAAGATCCGTGCTAAGGCATCAATGCTGGATGAAAATAAGCGTATAGACATAAGTCAATTAGATAAATAATAAACCTGACACTAGCGCATAGTTATCGTGAGCTAGTGCTGTTTGGTTTGCCAATTGAACCTCGTCAGTATTCGCTTTTATAATCAACATCATTTTTGAATTATTAACAGAGATAAAACGTGGCAAAAAATATCCAAGCTATCCGTGGTATGAATGACTACTTGCCAGCAGATACTGCTATCTGGCAGCGTATTGAAAGCACTTTGAAACGAGTGCTTGCGGGCTATGGTTATAGTGAAATCCGTACACCGATTGTAGAGCAGACCCCGTTATTTAAACGTGCTATCGGGGAAGTGACTGATGTGGTTGAAAAGGAAATGTACACCTTTGATGATCGCAATGGTGAAAGTTTGACCCTGCGTCCTGAAAATACCGCAGGCTGTGTGCGTGCGGGTATTGAACATGGTCTGCTGTACAATCAGGAACAGCGCGTATGGTATATCGGGCCAATGTTTCGTTATGAGCGCCCACAAAAAGGCCGTTATCGTCAATTTTATCAATTAGGTGCTGAAGTATTTGGTCTTCAGGGGCCTGATATTGATGCCGAACTTATTTTAATGACTGCCCGCTGGTGGCGTGAGCTTGGTATTTCTGAGCATGTAACGCTTGAACTGAACTCTATTGGTTCGTTGGAAGCGCGCGCCAGCTACCGCGAAGCGCTGGTTGCTTTCCTTGAGCAGCATAAAGATAAGCTGGATGAAGATTGCAAGCGTCGTATGTACAGCAATCCATTGCGTGTTTTGGATTCAAAAAATTCTGAAATTCAGCAACTTCTTAATGATGCGCCGGAACTGTTTAATTATCTTGATGCCGAATCAAAGGAACATTTTAACAGCCTGTGTGCACTTCTTGATGCAGTTGGTATCAAATACCGAATTAATCAGCGTTTAGTTCGCGGTCTGGATTATTATAACCGTACAGTATTTGAATGGGTCACAACCGCGCTTGGTGCTCAGGGGACTGTCTGTGCTGGTGGCCGATACGATGGGTTGGTTGAGCAACTGGGTGGCCGTTCGACTCCGGCAGTAGGTTTTGCTATGGGAATGGAGCGTCTGATTCTGTTGGTGCAGGAAACTAACCCGACATTTGTGGCTGAGCTGTCAGTTGCAGATGTTTATCTGGCTTCTTTCGGCGAAGGCAGTCAGCAAGCAGCATTGATTTTGGCTGAACAGGTACGTGATATGTTGCCGCAATTACGCCTGATGACGAATCATGGCGGAGGTAACTTTAAGAAGCAACTAGGGCGTGCAGATAAACACGGCGCTAAAATTGCGTTGATCCTTGGTGAGGATGAAGTACGTTCTGGTCAGGTAGCCATTAAAGATCTACGGACCGGCGAACAACAAACGTTGCCGCAAGGCGAAATTGCTGCTCGTTTGGCTGAACTGTTAGGCTAAGGAGAGACTTTGTGGAAGTCTATACCAATGAAAATGAACAAGTTGATGTGATCCGCCGCTTTTTTGCCAATAATGGTAAGGCGATGCTTTTCGGGCTGGTCCTGGGTGCTGGCGCGCTGATTGGCTGGCGTTATTGGCAATCTCATCAAACAAATCAGTTACAAGCAAGTGCGGAAGCTTTTGAGCAAGTAAATCGGGGCTTAATTTCCGGTGTAAAAGAGAGTCATGCTGCTGCTGAGAAATTTGCCAGTGAAGCGAATAACAGTTATGGCGTGATGGCTCATATGCAACTGGCTAAACTTGCTGTTGAAAAGAATGAGTTAGCTAAAGCGGAGCAGTTTTTGTCTACAGCGGTAGAGCAGACAAAAAATGAAGATTTGCAGGCTCTGGTTAATATTCGTTTAGCCAGAGTTCAATTGGCAGAAGGTAAAGCGGATGTTGCACTGAAAACACTGGAGCTGGTGAAAGGTTCTGGTTGGGTTGCAGTAGCAGAAGATATCCGTGGTGATGCACTATTGAAAAAAGGTGATCTTGCTGGTGCTCGTGCAGCCTATACCAAAGGTTTGGGATCAGATTCACCTCAGGCGATCAAATCGATGTTAAATCTTAAATTGAATAACTTATCCAGCTAAGGGGATTTTTTTCAATGCAACTGCGTAAAACACTCTTGGTTGGTCTGGTTACTTCCGTTCTGTTAGCTGGTTGTTCAAGTGAGCAGGATACGGTAACTATGTCACCGTTACCACAGGTTGAAAATCAATTTAACCCAAGCGTTATCTGGGATAAATCTGTAGGTGATGGTGTTGGTCGTTATTACTCTCATTTGACACCAACCTGGCAGGGCTCTGTTGTCTATGTTGCTGATCGTAATGGCATCGTTAAGGCGCTGGAAATTGATAGCGGCAAAGAGATATGGTCGGTAAATCTGGCTGAAAAAGCGGGTTTGCTCTCTTCCCGTATACCTGCGTTGCTTTCTGGTGGTCTGACGGTTTCCGGGGATCATTTATATGTAGGTACTGAACGTGCGAAAGTGATTGCGCTAAATACGGCGGATGGTCAGGTTGTCTGGGAATCTGAAGTTGCTGGTGAAGCGTTGTCGCGTCCGGTTGTGAGTGATGGCTTGGTATTGATTCATACCAGCAATGGTATGTTGCAAGCATTGGGTGAGTCGGATGGTAAAATTCGGTGGTCCGTTAATATGGACACGCCATCGTTGTCATTGCGTGGTGAGTCGGCCCCAGCTGTGGCTTATGGTGCGGCGATCGTAGGTGGTGATAATGGCCGTGTCAATGCAGTACTGATTTCTCAGGGGCAACTGATTTGGCAACAACGTATCTCCCAGGTAACCAGTTCTACGGAAATCGGTCGTCTTAATGATGTTGATATGACACCGGTTATTTCTGAGGGTGTGATATATGCAATAGCATATAATGGTAATCTGGTGGCGCTTGATATGCGCTCAGGTCAGCTTCTCTGGAAACGCGATTTGGGTTCAGTGAACGAGATGGTTGTTTCTGGTGATAATATTTACATTGTTGATCAAAACGATCGTGTTATGAGCCTGCGTCAAAGTGATGGTGTGACTCTGTGGACTCAGACAAAATTACAGCACCGTAATCTGACTGCGCCTGAAATGTATAATGGTTATTTGGTTGTTGGTGACAGTGAAGGTTATCTTCATTGGTTGAATATGGATGACGGCAAGTTTGTTGCTCAGCATAAAGTTGATAGTTCTGGCTTAATGAGTCGTCCGGTTGTTGCCAGCGATAAACTGATGGTACAGGCGAAAGACGGTACAGTTTATCTGTTTACCCGTTGAGTATTTTTTACTATCTATTTATCTGAAGTAGCATAAAGAGTTGTTATCGTTCCACGGCTCCTGAAAAGACCAGGAGCCGTTTCGTCTTTTTAGTGTTTTGTTGCGACTAAAACCATAAGCAGCAAAATACTGATTTCAAATTTAAGTCATGAGGCATCAACAAATGATACCTGTCGTCGCTCTGGTAGGGCGCCCAAATGTGGGTAAGTCCACATTATTTAACCGTTTAACCCGTACAAGAGATGCGCTGGTAGCGGATTTTCCAGGTCTGACCCGCGACCGTAAATATGGTCGAGCGGAGGTCGAAGGGCAGGAATTTATCATCATTGATACTGGCGGTATCGATGGCACCGAAGATGGTGTTGAAACACATATGGCAGCACAATCTTTGATGGCGATTGAAGAAGCCGATATTGTTCTGTTTATGGTAGATGCCCGTGCTGGATTAATGCCAGCAGACCACGCTATAGCAAAACATCTGCGTAGCCGTGAAAAAGCGACTTTCTTGGTTGCAAATAAAACCGATGGGATTGATATCGATACATCCATTGCTGAATTTTATTCACTCGGATTAGGTGATATATATTCCATTGCTGCTTCTCATGGCCGTGGTGTAACCCAGCTTATCGAACGGGTATTGCTACCTTTCTCCGGTAAGGATGGGGAAGAAGAGGTTGAGCTGACCGAAGAAGAAGCGAACGCAGCATATTGGGCTGAACAGGAACAGAATGAGTCTGAGATGGTAGAAGAAGAGGAAGATGATTTTGATCCATCAACTCTGCCATTGAAATTAGCAATTGTCGGCAGGCCAAACGTAGGGAAATCTACGTTGACTAACCGTATCTTAGGTGAAGAGAGGGTTGTGGTTTATGACATGCCGGGTACCACCCGTGACAGCATTTATATTCCAATGGAACGTGATGGTCGCGAATATGTCTTGATTGATACCGCCGGTGTGCGTAAGCGGGGTAAGGTTACTGAAATAGTTGAGAAATTCTCAGTAATCAAAACGCTTAAGGCGATTGAGGATGCAAACGTTGTGTTACTGGTGATTGATGCCCGTGAAGGCATTTCTGATCAGGATTTGTCGTTGCTGGGTTTTATACTTAACAGCGGGCGCTCGTTAGTGATTGCGGTCAATAAATGGGATGGCATGTCACAGGAAGATAAAGAGCAAGTGAAAGAGATGCTTGATTATCGTCTTGGTTTTGTTGATTTCGCCAGAGTACATTTTATTTCTGCTTTGCATGGTAGTGGTGTGGGGAATTTGTTTGACTCGATTCTTGAGGCTTATGACTGCGCGACTCGCCGTGTAAGTACCTCATTATTAACCCGCATTATGCGTATGGCTGAAGAAGATCATCAGCCGCCAATGATCCGTGGTCGCCGGGTAAAAATGAAATACGCACATGCTGGTGGTTATAATCCACCAATCGTTGTGATCCACGGTAATCAGGTCACTGGTTTGTCTGATTCTTATAAGCGTTATCTGATGAACTATTTCCGCCGGTCGCTGAAAGTGATGGGGACACCAATTCGGATTCAGTTTAAAGAAGGAGCAAACCCGTATGCAGACAAACGCAATACTTTAACACCAAACCAGATGCGTAAACGTAAACGTCTGATGACTCACTTAAAAAAGCGTTAATTCTAAAATGGAGGGGTGGTATTAACCACCCTTTTTATGAGCATCCCATATCTGAGTAATTATTTCTGGTGCATCTGACTCTGGAAGGGTCAGGTAGTGCTCTTCATTTCCAGTGACGATATGGAGCAGATAATAATGTTGGTCAGGATTAGGTGATGATGGCATAGCATTAGAAAAATCTTGTTCTATGGCTTGAAGAAATAATTGCTTTTGGTGCGGAGACAATGATTTTAAATTCACTGTTTTATCTTGGCTAAGACCGGGTGTAACCGCAAATCCTCCTTGCAGGGAAATCGTGATTTTACTATCAGTTGTGAGTTTGGCAGCTGTGAATTCGAAGGTTTTATTATTCATGATATACCAGTTTTGCACGGTTATTTTTCACATCTCTACAGTATAGCGTGAAATTCGGCGTTAACAATTTTAACATCTTTCATTAGATATCTTTTTTATTAGGTCAGGTATTACAAATAATAAAATATCGCTGGTATTAAACCAGCGATATGTTGATAGATTAAACTTTATCTTCTACTTTATCTTCTACTTTAACACCTACTTCTTTCCAGCTATCAATAGTTGCTTTTTCAACATCCTCATCAAATAACTCGCGAGCATGTTTAATTGTTAATTTAGCAAAGGATGAGAAGTTAGCATCACGTGAAAGATTTTTATCCAACAATGTGTTGTACCATATCTTTCCTGCTTTCTCCCAGGCATATCCACCTAATTTTATTGCCAGATTATAGAAGGCTTTATTAGGAATACCTGAGTTAATATGAACACCACCATTATCATTATAAATCGGCATTTCTTTATAATTATCCATATGGCCCGGTTGTGGATCTTTACCAAGGATAGGATCATCATATGCTTTGCCGGGTTCTTTCAATGAACGAATCCCTACACCTTTAACGTCTTTGCCCAGTAAACCCTCCCCTACAACCCAATTTGCTTCATCAGCTTTTTGTTTCAGATAATATTGTTTCACCAATGAGCCGAAGACATCTGCTATTGATTCATTCAATGAGCCGGACTGGAAGAAATAAACCAAGTCGGCTGTTTTTTCGATAACACCATGAGATAATTCATGGCCGATTACATCAATAGATGTGGTGAAATCATTGAAAAGCTTGCCGTCACCATCACCAAACACCATTTGTCCATTGCCCCAGAATGCATTCATATATTCTTCTCCATAATGCACAGTGGCAATCAACTTCATTCCTTTGTCATCTAATGAATTGCGATTAAGAACTTCTTTATAGAAATTGTAAGTTGCTTCTAAATATTTATATGCGTTATCAACTGATTTATCACCGTTATCTGGATCTCCTTCATCTCGTACTAAAGTTCCTGGTAACCTGCGTTTATTTTCTGCATCGTAAATAGAACGATGTAAAGTCGAGCTGGTAACTTCATTGGTAGAAGATGGTGTTTTAATAACACTTTCCAACATTAAACTCTTAGTATGATTTAATGTCATTAATACTTTATTTTTTTCATTGTCATTATTATAAATATTTTGAAGAATGTACGGTGGTATTAAACCCTTGTAGTTATTGTTTTGTATTTGCATAAAATATCTCCTGGAATAAATTATTAGATTTTTAATAAGAGGTACTCTTTAAGTACGGTTTCATATTAAACACGTTTCCAGCAGATAGTCATCAGGGCCAACATGCTTCTTTTATGTTAAGGGGTTGTTAACAAGATGTTGTATTTGTTGTATAGGGGATTTTTGTATTGGCTATATTAAAAACATAAATAGTTAGGAATAATTGAGTGTAATATTCCTAACATAATAAAAATCATATCCAGCTTTTTACTGGAAGAAAGTCAATATACAAAGAAGCTTCCGCAGATCCTGGTTCAGGGTGATAATCATATTCCCAGCGTACTAAGGGTGGCATGGACATTAAAATAGACTCTGTCCGTCCACCGCTTTGTAGTCCGAATAAAGTTCCTCTATCCCAAACTAAGTTAAATTCTACATAGCGACCACGGCGATATAGTTGAAATTGTCGTTCACGCTCACCCCATAATAGAGTTTTCCTTTTTTCCACAATAGGTAGATAAGCATCAAGAAAGCCCTTACCTATATCTTGAGTAAAGTTAAAACAATATTCAAAGTTAGGGGTATTTAAGTCATCATAAAATAAGCCGCCAATCCCACGAGCTTCATTACGATGTTTAATATAGAAATAATCATCACACCATTTTTTATATTTTGAGTAAATATCTTCGCCATATAGCTGGCATATATTTCTGGCGGTAGTATGCCAGTGAATAGCATCTTCCTCAAAACCATAATAAGGTGTTAAATCAAAACCGCCTCCGAACCACCATACTGGAGATTCACCTTCTTTTTCTGCAATAAAAAACCGGATGTTGGCATGGCTGGTTGGTATATATGGATTTAAAGGATGAATAACCACTGAGACCCCCATTGCTTGATAACTACGACCAGCTAATTCGGGGCGATGGGCTGTTGCTGATAAAGGAAGCATGGTTCCTGATACGTGGGAAAAATTAGCGCCTGCTTGTTCGAATACAGTACCTTCTCTCATGATTCGACTACGGCCTCCTCCACCTTCTTCCCGTTGCCAGCTTTGTTCTGTAAATTTCGCTGTACCATCTGCTTGTTCCAGTTGCTGGCAAATTTTATCCTGTAATGAAAGGAAGAAAGATTTAATTTGATTAACGTTTGGTATGTTCACTACCCTTTTCTCATTGTAATGGGATGATTACCATATTATACCTATTGGTGATAGAGAACGCATTTTCGTATTGATTCCGGGATTAAAGCGGAGATAATGAGAAAATTGTTATTTCAATAAGAACAGGTTGGTTAGGGATGGAAATTCGGGTATTTCGACAAGATGATTTTGAAGCAGTGATCACCTTATGGGAACGCTGCGATTTACTTAATCCTGGTGTTGATCCTGAAATGGATATTGAGCGTAAGTTGACTCATGATCCTGACCTGTTTTTAGTCGCGGAAGTGGCTGGTGAAGTGGTTGGGACTATTATGGGGGGGTATGATGGCCACCGGGGTTCGGCTTATTATCTGGGGGTTCATCCTGAGTTTCGTGGGCGGGGAATTGCAAATGCATTGATTTCCCGGTTGGAAAAGAAACTGATAGCCCGTGGTTGCCCAAAAATAATTTTCATTGTTCCCGAGGATAATGATGCCACTCTCTATATGTGTGAAAAGTTGGAATATGAAGATCGTCATCAGGAGAGTGTTGTTTTCAGCAAGTGTCTGATTATTGATCAGGAATATTAAGTTGAGTCATGCGGCTGAATGAGTGCCATTCAGCCACAAATCATTAGTGCAATTTGATTAGTTTCTTCACATCAACTGTCGTGGAACTCCACTCTTTATCGACCTCGCCTTCGAGGCGGACTTTATCCTGAGGTGTTATTGTTTGACCATTCCAATATTTATGATCAATTTCGACTTCAATGACTCCTGCACTATCACGGAATATGAAGTGATCACCACGGATGCGGGATTCGATATTTCCTTCCAGCACGACCCAACTGTCATCCCACATATTTTTAACTTGCTCAGTGGTCGAAATTTTTACATTGTTATCGACAAAACCACCTTCTTGTGGGGCTGTCTGAGTTTGAGGCTGTGTAGCATCTGGGCCGGAAAAGCCACCAGATTGCATATATGTGGTTTGAGCCATTAATGGCGCACTGAATAGAGCAATTAAGGCGGTGGTTACAAATGTTTTTCTCATCATATTGACCTTGTAATAAAAATGGTTTTTTAGCGGGAAAGCAGAATACCGCGAAGTGATATTTAATCAAGATAATATTCACTTATTGTCATTAATGTGTGCAAACTTTTTGTGCTCTCTGAAACTAACAATCAGGTGTGATGTCTCAGTAGCCATCCCTGTATCTAATCAAAAGGAGTCAGTTATGCAGGAGTTTTCTTTAGCTAACATTTTATCAGGATTACGTTTTGTCATAATGGGTAGTTCGCTATTACTAGCCGGTTGTGCGGGGTCATCTAGTTTTTCATGGTCAGGTTTATCGCCTTTTAGTTGGTTTGGTCACTCACTACAAATTTCAGATCAGGGAGTTGGGGAAATAAATGGTCTGACAGCAATCAGTAAGGACGAGATAGATAAAGGGTTGCATGAGAAGTACCATTTACGTGGTGGTATGGAGGCTAAGAATGGTCAGTTGGTGACAGTATTTCAAGCACTGGATGGAGATCAACTGAAAATAGAGCTGTTTGGTCAGACAGATGGAAAAGTGAGTCGTATTGAAGTGCTAGATAAAGATGTTAAAACCGTCTGGGGAACAAAGATTGGTACTCCGTTCTCGGCGATTTATAACAAAGCATTTGGTGCTTGTCGAAATACGGTTAGTGAATCAGAAAAGAGAGCGATCATCTGCGTATCTCCGCAGAGCAAAAACGTCAGTTATTTGTTTACAGGCAACTGGAATGGCCCTGAAGGTTTGATTCCTTCTGATGATGTGCTGAAAAATTGGAAAGTGGAACGTATTGTCTGGAAGCGATAAAAAGCCATTGTTGATTGAAGTATCGCTCTTTCCTCATATGCGGTGCTATAGCAGGCCCGCATTTTTCATTTAAAAAACTTACTGCTTTGTCAGCTTATTGCGTTTCATACTTTCTAATTGCAATTCGGTATATTAAACGGCAATAGTTATCTACCCTGTTATAAATAAACTGGATACATTAGTTACTGGCGTGTTTTTAGAGAAATCACAGGTTGAGAACCTATTCATTAGGCTATTTTGTTTTCCTGCACCAATAACCCCTATTGAGGTAGGTACTAAGGTGAGCAATGAAGAAGCATTCAATAAAAAATAAAATACTAAACGGACTGGTAGCAGTAACTTTATTGGGCAGCAGTAATGCCTTTGCTGTAGCGCTGTTAAACAGCTCTTATGACGTTGCGCGTGAGCTATTTTCTGCACTTAATCCTGAATTTGAAAAACAGTGGAATGAACTGCATCCACAAGACAAATTACTAATTAAACAATCCCACGCAGGTTCTTCCAAACAAGCACTGGCAATTCTTCAGGGGCTGCGGGCTGATGTGGTCACTTACAATCAAGTGACAGATGTACAAATTTTGCATGATCGTGGCAATTTGATCCCGGCTGACTGGCAAAGCCGTTTGCCAAATAGCAGTTCACCTTACTATTCCACGATGGCGTTTTTGGTGCGTAAAGGTAATCCCAAAAATATTCATAACTGGGATGATTTAGTACGTAAGGATGTCAAATTAGTCTTCCCAAATCCTAAAACTTCCGGCAATGGACGTTACACCTATCTAGCTGCCTGGGGGGCAATGCAACAGAAAAATTGCGGCGATCAGGAGAAGACTCGTGAGTGGATGAAACGTTTCCTGAAAAATGTCTCGGTATTTGATATAGGAGGCCGTGGTGCAACGACTTCATTTATTGAGCGTGGTTTGGGTGATGTGTTGATAAGTTTCGAATCTGAAGTGAATAACATCCGCAAGCAGTATGGTGATAACAAATATGAAGTGATTGTCCCGCCGGTAGATATTCTGGCGGAATTCCCTGTGGCTTGGGTTGATAAGAATATTGTGAAAAACGGCACTGAGAAAGCGGCTAAAGCTTATCTGCATTACCTTTATAGTCCGCAAGCGCAGCAGATCATTGCTAGCTTTAATTATCGTGTCAATGATAAGGAAGTGATGGAGCAGCAGAAAGCTCGTTTTCCAGAAACCAAATTATTCCGGCTGGAAGATCAGTTTGGTGGTTGGTCACAGGTAATGAAAATTCACTTTAATACTGGCGCTACGCTGGATCAATTGCTAGCGGAAGGGCATAAGTAATGTTTACGGTTTCCAGTAAACGGGTATTGCCTGGTTTCGGGCTGAGTTTAGGTAGCAGTTTGTTCTATACCTGTCTGATCTTATTATTGCCCTTGAGTGCATTGGTTGTGCAGCTTTCCAGTATGACTTGGGAACAGTATTGGCAGGTTATTGCTAATCCCCAAGTAGTGGCGGCTTATAAAGTCACATTATTAGCAGCGGCGGTTGCCAGTTTGTTTAATGCGGTATTTGGTATGCTGATGGCATGGATACTCACTCGCTATCGTTTCCCCGGTCGTAGCTTACTGGATGGTTTGATGGATCTCCCTTTTGCGTTACCTACTGCGGTAGCCGGTTTGACACTAGCAACCCTGTTCTCTGCTACCGGTTGGTATGGTTCATTGCTTGGGCATTTTGATGTGAAGGTGGTGAATACTTGGCTGGGTATTGCAGTAGCGATGGCGTTTACAAGCTTGCCATTTGTGGTGCGAACAATTCAACCAGTACTTGAAGAGTTGGGGCCAGAGTATGAAGAAGCAGCTCAGACGTTGGGTGCGAGCCGTTGGCAGACTTTTTGGCGTGTAGTATTACCGGAATTATCTCCAGCTTTAATTGCGGGAGCGGCACTCTCTTTTACCCGCAGTTTGGGGGAATTTGGTGCAGTGATCTTTATTGCAGGTAACATCGCATGGCAGACAGAAGTGGTATCGTTGATGATTTTCATCCGATTGCAGGAATTTGATTATCCAGCTGCCAGTGCCATTGCATCAGTTATATTGGCTGTATCCTTGATATTACTATTTAGCATTAATACCTTACAAAGCCGCTTTGGTAAGCGGATTGGGGGGCATTAATGGCCGATTTATCTGAATTTTATATAACGCAACGGACTCCTGTAAATTGGGGGAAATGGGCACTTATCGCAACAGGAGTACTGTTTTCAGTCTTACTGTTGGTGATACCAATTGTGTGGATTTTTATGACCGCCTTTTCTAAAGGAATTGGCGTAGTCACTCAGAATCTTTTAGATCCTGATATGTTGCATGCCATTTGGTTAACGGTATTGATTGCATTGATCACAGTTCCGGTAAACCTGATTTTTGGCGTGATGATCGCTTGGTTGGTAACGCGTTTTCAGTTTCCTGGGCGGCAATGTTTGCTGACGTTAATTGATATCCCATTTGCTGTTTCTCCAGTAGTCGCGGGTTTGCTCTACCTATTATTTTATGGTTCGAATGGTTGGGCAGGGAATGTACTGGAATCCTATGATATCCAATTGATGTTTTCCTGGCTGGGAATGGTGTTGGTAACAGTATTTGTTACTTGCCCGTTTGTTGTTCGAGAACTGGTGCCAATGATGCTTAGTCAAGGGAGCCAGGAAGATGAAGCCGCGATATTACTGGGGGCATCTGGTTGGAAAATGTTTTGGCGGGTGACGTTACCAAATATCCGTTGGGCGTTGTTATATGGTGTGGTTTTGACCAATGCCCGGGCGATTGGTGAATTTGGTGCTGTTTCAGTGGTATCTGGTGCTATTCGTGGTGAAACTTACACATTGCCGTTGCAGGTTGAATTATTGCATCAAGATTACAATACCGTAGGGGCATTTACTGCGGCGGCGTTGCTGGCGTTGATGGCAATTATCACATTGGTTGTTAAGAGTGCTTTGCAATGGCGGTTAAATCGCCAGCATAGTTAAGGTAGGAGCGAATATGAGTATTGAAATTAACAACATCAGTAAATATTTTGGTCGGACTCAGGTTCTGAGCGATATCACTCTGAATATTTTTTCCGGAGAAATGGTCGCTCTGCTTGGTCCGTCAGGCTCCGGTAAAACAACCTTGTTGAGGATTATTGCTGGTCTGGAACAACAGACTTCGGGAAAGCTGAGTTTCCATGGGCAGGATGTTAGTCGCATGCATGCCAAAGACCGGCAGGTTGGATTTGTATTTCAGCATTATGCGTTGTTTCGGCATATGACCGTATTTGATAACGTTGCCTTCGGGTTGACAGTACTTCCACGACGTAAGCGCCCGGATACGGCTTCTATTCGCCGTAAGGTGATGGAACTGTTGGAGATGGTGCAACTGACTCATCTCGCTGAACGTTATCCGTCACAGCTTTCTGGTGGGCAAAAACAACGGGTAGCACTGGCGAGGGCACTGGCTGTTGAACCCCAAATTTTGTTACTGGATGAGCCATTTGGTGCACTGGATGCTCAGGTAAGAATGGAGTTACGTCGGTGGTTGCGTCGGCTTCATGAAGAATTGAAATTTACCAGCGTTTTTGTAACTCATGATCAGGAAGAAGCTATGGAAGTGGCTGATCGGATTGTCGTCATGAGCCAGGGTAATATTGAACAAGTCGGCACGCCACAAGAGGTATGGCGTTATCCGGCAAGTCGTTTTGTCATGGAATTTTTGGGTGAGGTTAACCATTTTTGTGGTGAGATTAAAGGTTCTCAGCTTTTGATTGGCGGGCAGCACTTGCCCCTCAATGTAACACCAATCCATCAGGGGAGTGTTGATGTCTTCCTGCGCCCGTGGGAAGTCATGATGAATCCGCAGCCTACACCATCTAGCCCACTGCCAGTACAGGTAACGGAGGTCAGTCCTCGTGGACATTTTTGGCAGCTCTCTGTTCAGCCTTTAGGGTGGCATCAGGAGTCGGTTGCTATTGTTTGGTTTGATGAAACTTCAGTACCGACAAGAGGGAGCCGTTATTTTATTGGTGGTACTGAAGCCCGGTTATATGCTGGTGATAAACAACTGCAAGCCCTTAGTTTAGCCCAGACCGCTTGATAATAATTTAAATTTTGGTTGGTACCATTTGCTCGTCTCTTTACCGCCAAGAGATGAGCATTTTTTATTTAAAGTCTTGTGATATATTTCTGAATATGGTTATTTCGCTTTTCTATTAAATAAAAATTAGGTAATAGCTGTGGCAAGCTTGGAACACTTTATAGGTAATACCCCACTGGTAAAATTACAACGAATGACTGATCAGTTGGGTGTGGAAATATGGATAAAACTTGAAGGAAATAACCCAGCTGGTTCAATAAAAGATAGGGCAGCGCTGTCAATGATTCAGCAGGCTGAATTACGAGGTGAAATTTCTCCTGGTGACGTATTAATTGAAGCAACTAGTGGAAATACAGGTATCGCGTTGGCAATGATCGCTGCGGTAAAAGGTTATCAGCTTAAATTATTGATGCCTGACAATATGAGTCTTGAACGTCAGGCTTCTATGCGTGCTTATGGTGCAGAACTTATTTTGGTGAGTAAAGAAGTGGGTATGGAAGGTGCACGTGATTTAGCGCAACAAATGGAGCGTAATGGTGAAGGCAAGGTTCTTGATCAATTCAATAACCCGGATAATCCATTGGCACATTTTACCACTACAGGACCCGAAATTTGGCAACAAACAAAAGGGCGTATTACACATTTTGTTTCCAGTATGGGAACAACGGGGACAATTACCGGTGTTAGTCGCTATTTGAAAAGCCAGTCTGATAGTGTTCAAGTTATTGGATTACAGCCAGCTGAAAATAGTCATATCCCAGGTATTCGTCGTTGGTCGCCAGCCTATCTGCCGGGTATTTTTCAAAAGGAGCTGGTGGATAAGGTACTGGATATTACTCAGAAGGAAGCTGAAGACACCATGCGCTTATTAGCCCGGAAAGAAGGGATTTTTTGTGGGGTTAGTTCTGGTGGTGCTGTTGCTGGCGCATTAAAAGTGGCAGTTCAAAACCCGGACGCTGTAATTGTTGCAATTATCTGTGATCGTGGTGACAGATATCTTTCTACCGGAGTATTTAATTAATCTGATTAAAATATCTGTCAGTATCGTTCTGAGTTTATTTCATAGGCTGAAAAGAGGAACACAGCAGGCAGCCCGAATGTTGTTATGCTGGCAGATATCAAAAACTCGGAACAAGTAAAGGCAAAAGTCACAGTCTCAATAAAGGTAAACGATGCCCACATTACCGGATGATTGAATTGGAAGGCTAGATATACCTGTTATCTTTCAAGTTACCTCTTTGTTGGCGGCACTCACTCACCCCGGTCACAGAGTTCTCTATGACATAGTTATCTCTGCTCCCGGGGATTCGCTCCCTTGCTGTCGCGATCCATCTTGAAATCTATTGGGTATAAGTTAAATAATGGGATGAAAAAACAGCCGCAATTGTCGGCTGTTTTTTTTAAGATGAAAATGGTATTTCGATATTAAATGAAAGTATTGTTACTTTTTAATCCGCATAATGGGCGTTTCGCCAACAGTGACAGAGCCACTCAGTTTGGATAACTCTTTAATTTCATCCATGTTGGAAATAACAACAGGTGTCAGAGTTGATTTCGCTCTTTCTTCGAGGAGTTTAAGGTCAAACTCCAAAACTAAATCTCCCTTCTGCACACGTTGACCTTCTTCAGCAATGCGCTTAAAGCCTTCACCTTTAAGCTCAACCGTATCAATACCAAAGTGGACAAATAGCTCAATACCGCTGTCCGATTCGATAGAAAACGCATGGTTGGTTTCAAAGATTTTGCCAATAGTCCCATCAACAGGTGCAACTATCTTATTGCCAGCAGGTTTTATAGCGATACCGTCACCGACAATTTTCTCGGCGAAAACAACATCTGGAACATCTTCAATATTGACAATCTCACCAGACAAAGGCGCGATTATTTCAATAGTGCCGCTGTTTTTTTTATCATCTGAAACCAGAGATTTCAGTTTATCAAACAGACCCATGAATCTTCTCCTAATTGTTTATACTGGACCGCGTTTTAACCGATATTGTTAGCAAAGTGTTTTTTCTTTGATGAAAGTATCAACTAACTCCATCAATTCCTTGGCAGTTGGCTGAGAAAGGGCTTGATCAGCCAGTGCCTTTGCATCTTCGTAACGAGTATTACGAATAATTTTTTTGATGCCGGGAATAGAAATCGCACTCATACTAAACTCATCTAGCCCCATACCTAATAACAACAGTGTAGCACGTTCATCACCCGCAAGCTCGCCACACATCCCCGTCCATTTACCTTCAGCGTGTGAAGCGTCGATGGTTTGCTTAATCAGGCTCAATACTGCTGGTAGCATTGGGTTATAAAGATGAGAAATCAACTCGTTACCACGGTCTACAGCGAGAGTATACTGAGTTAAATCGTTTGTCCCAATACTGAAAAAGTCAACTTCTTTTGCCAGGTGACGAGCAATAACCGCGGAAGCTGGTGTTTCAACCATCACACCCACTTCAATTGCTTCATCGAATTTTTTGCCTTCTTCACGTAATTGACCTTTCAGTAATTCAAGTTCTGCTTTCAGCTCCCGTACTTCTTCTACAGAAATAATCATTGGAAACATAATACGTAATTTACCGAAAGCAGATGCACGTAAAATAGCACGTAACTGAGAATGTAAGATCTCTTTTCGATCAAGGCAAATGCGAATTGCACGCCAACCGAGGAATGGATTCTCCTCTTTCGGTAGATTCATATAGGGCAGATCTTTATCACCGCCGATATCCATCGTGCGTATAATAACCGCCTGGCTGCCCATTGCCTCAGCAACAGCTTTATAAGCCAGGAATTGTTCTTCCTCTGTTGGCAATGAATCACGATCCATAAACAAAAATTCTGTGCGGTATAAACCGACACCTTCGGCACCGTTGCGTTCAGCGCCAGCAACATCCCGAACAGTTCCGATATTGGCGCAGACTTCAACTTGATGGCCATCAAGTGTAATTGCTGGCAGATCTTTCAGTTTCGCAAGTTCAGTTTTTTCTGCCAGATATTCGTTTTTGGTTTTTTTTAGCTGCTCAATTTCTGTATCGGATGGGTTGACATAAATATGGTTATTTACCGCATCCAAGATTAGGTAATCACCATTCTGGATTTCTATTGTCGAGTTAGTCGTACCCACAATTGCTGGAAGCTCAAGGGAACGAGCCATGATTGATGTGTGGGAAGTGCGGCCACCGAAATCAGTAATGAAACCAAGCACTTTTTCCAGATTGAGTTGTGCAGTTTCAGAGGGGGTCAGGTCGCTGGCAACCAGAACCACTTCTTCTGAAATTGAACCAAGATCGACAATAGGCATACCTAGAATGTTTTTCAGTAAGCGTTTACCGATATCACGCACGTCTGTGGCGCGTTCTTTCAGGTATTCATCATCCAATTCCTCAAGAGCATGGGCCTGAGTTTCAATAACGGAATAAACCGCAGCATCCGCAGCTTTGAGATCATTTTTGATTAACGAAATAATTTCTTGTTCAAGTTCTTCATCTTCCAGCAGCATAATGTGTCCTTCGAAGATTTCTGCTTTTTCTTCTCCGAGGTTTTTTGCTGCTATATTCTTGATTATTTCTAATTGAGATGAGGCTTTTTCACGACCCTGCTTGAAATGGGAGATTTCCTGCTCGACTTGTTCTTGGTTGATTTTTTTCTGATTAATGATGATGGGGTCTTCTTTCAGTAATAGAGCCTTACCGAAAGCGATGCCTGGTGATACTAAGATGCCTGAAATCATAATGTTACCTAACTACTAATAATTATTTTTTAAAGAGCCAGCCTGCAAATGGTTTGCTGTTTTAGGATATGCATTTAAACTGACATCCCCAGATAAATGTTTATCCGGGGATGGAGAACGGCTAAGTGAATATCGGTTTATTCATAACGTCTGAATCTTGGCTGGCTTTGTGGCTAACAGGGTGTTATTCCAGTTCTGCCATTAATTTAACCAAGTGTTCGATTGCTTTTTGCTCATCCTCACCTTCAGCAGAGATGGTCACAACGGTGCCTTGAGTCAGTCCTAAAGTTTGCAGTTTAAACAGGCTTTTCGCACTGGCAGTTTTGCCGCTGGAAGTTAGCGTAATGTCGGAGGCGAAACTTTTTGCTTCTTTAACGAACTGTGCAGCCGGGCGGGTGTGTAGGCCATTTGGCGCGGTAATAGTGACTTCTTGCTGGAACATAACGTTTCCTCAATTAACTTAGATTTCTGCTGTTAAGCTAAGACTATGTATAGTGGATAAATCTTAACCTGAGTATTCATTATTAAAAAATTGTTTCTTCCGATGCTTCTGATTGATAGTTTGAAGTAAAGATATACTCATCATCTTTCAAGTTGCCTCTTTGTTGGCTGCACTCGCTCACCCCGGTCACATAGTTATCTATGCTCCTGGGGATTCACTCCCTTGCCGTCGCGATGCATCTTGAAATCTATAGGGTATAGATCGTAGAACTCCTTAACCGAAACTACTACTTCTGTTAATTAATTTCGAGCATCGAAATAATTATTATTGGTTAAATACTAAACCCATTGTAATAAATCATCTGGCAAAGTGTAAAAATTTGATCTACTACACAGAAAAAGCACCATTTAGGTGCTTTTTTATCAATAAAACTAAGTAATTTACTCAGATACTTTTATTCATCGGATAAGTCAGCAAACAGCACGCTGCTCAGATAACGTTCACCTGATGAAGCCAGAATGACAACGATATTTTTATCTTTAAAGTCTGGTTCTTGGGAAAGTTTCACCGCAGCTGCAACAGTTGCACCAGAGGAAATACCCGCGAGAATGCCTTCTTTCATCGTGATTTCACGGGCAGTTTTGATAGCTTCTTCATTACTGATTTTGAAAACCCGATCAACGAGTTTGAGATCAAGGTTATCAGGAATAAAACCAGCGCCAATACCTTGAATCTTATGTGGACCCGGTTTTATTTCTTCACCAGCTAAAGTCTGACTGATTACTGGAGAGTCTTCGGGTTCTACTGCAACCGCAGTGATATTTTTGCCTTTGGTATTTTTGAGATAACGGGTGACGCCTGTTAGTGTACCACCAGTACCTACACCAGCAACGAATACATCAACTTCACCATCTGTATCTTCCCAGATTTCTGGCCCTGTGGTTTTTTCGTGGATTTCTGGGTTTGCTGGATTGCTGAACTGTTGCAGAATGATATAGCGATCAGTATCACTGGCCTGAATTTCATTAGCTTTCTCAATGGCACCTTTCATGCCTTTAACGCCTTCAGTCAGCACCAGATTTGCTCCCAGTGCTTTCAGTAGCTTACGCCGCTCGATACTCATGGTTTCAGGCATAGTCAGAGTTAATTTGTAGCCGCGGGCTGCAGCAACGTAAGCAAGTGCTATGCCTGTATTGCCACTCGTTGGTTCTACCAGCTCTTTTCCTGGTTGCAGAATACCGCGCTTTTCAGCATCCCAAATCATGTTAGAACCGATGCGACATTTCACACTAAAACTGGGATTACGGGATTCCACTTTTGCCAGAATGCGTCCATTACCAAAGTGTTTTAAGCGAACTAACGGGGTACGACCAATAGTTAAAGAATTATCTTCATAAATTTTACTCATACTCGTTTTTCAACTCCCTTTAGTGATATCCGGTCAATAATACGTCAACAATCAATTTATGGAAATATAGATTAAATATATTCTTATCGTCTAAAAGAATAACTTTGAATTAATATTTTTGCATAATATGAATTGCATGCTTATCACGGTAGCGATCTACCCACATTGCGGTGGCAGCGCATACTGCGATAGGCATAATCACTAAGTTGACAATAGGGATCATTGTTAACATACTCACTGTGGCGCCAAATTGCAGATTATCTATTTTATTTTGACGAAGGGCATGACGCATTGTTGGAAAACTGACTTTATGGTTATCGAATGGATAATCACAATATTGAATCGACAACATCCAGGCACTGAAAATAAACCAGATAACAGGTGCGACAGTTTGTCCAATAACAGGAATGAAATAAAGAAGCAGCAATAGCAGAGCGCGTGGAATATAATAGAGCAGTTTTACTAATTCCCGTTTTAGGATACGCGGAACATCTTTCACCAGTTCTATAACTCCGGTATCTGGTGCCGGGATTCCTGTTAAATCCGCTTCCAGTTTCTCCGCTAGCAAGCCATTAAATGGCGCAGCTATAAAATTTGCTATTGTGCTGAAGAAATAAGTAAAAATTAGCAGAATAGAAATCACTGCCAGCGGCCATAAAATATAACTCAGCCATTGCATCCAATCTGGTACTTTGCTCAATATCCAGTCGCCCCAGCTTCCCAGTTTCTGGTAGAGCCACCAAAATGAACCACCAAGTAACAAAATATTTGCCAGCAAAGGCAATAGAACGAATCTTTTAATGCCCTGTCGAGTAATTAATCTGCAACCTTGCATCAAATATTGAAAGCCGCTCAAATTTTTGGGCGGTTTTGTCAAATTAAGCATACTTCCTATTCTCTTCTATATGATTGAAACGCTATCATATAGGCAGGATTTTCGACTGACTAGCCTCGTTCTGTACAAAAAAAGAACAAAAAGTGCTTGTCAGGCATGTTTCTGAGAAGAAAAGTGTGTATAAGCTTGCACTTGTGTTATTTGACAAATAGAGTTAATACAGAAAATGTTCTGCCGTGGTGGCATATTAATTTAAACAACAGAGATAGCAATGATGCAGGATTTGCGTCTGATATTAATCATTGTTGGTGCGATAGCAATCATAGCTTTGCTGTTACATGGGTTGTGGACCAGCCGTAAAGAGCGTTCTTCGCTTTTTCGTGATCGCCCAGTGAAACGTTATAAACGTGATCGTCAGAATAGTTTCGTCGATGACAGTGAAGATGAAGTGTTCGACAATCAGCAAAAGTCTTACGCCCATAAGCAGGTGAAGCCCCATCAGGAGCATAAAGCTGAGTCGGTGATTGAGCGCCGTCAGTCAATTGATGTTGCAATTCCTGAAGAGAACAATGATCCGTTGCTTGCTGGTCGTCAGCCTGAGGCGACAGCCAGAAAAGCAGTACCAGAAGAGCAGGAACCGCAACTTGGATTATTTGAATCCGAAGAGCTGGAAGAGTTTGAGAAAAATGCACCTGTGGCGGAAGAAAAATCGCAGGAAGGGGCAAAAGAGAAAACTGTTGCAGAAGAGGAGCGAGCCAAAGCGAAAGAAATTGTTTTGGTTCTTCATGTGGCAGCACACCAGGGCCAGGTATTGAATGGTGAATTACTGCTGCAAGGCATTCTGCAATCTGGTTTCCAGTTTGGAGAAATGCAGATTTTTCACCGTCACCTAAATCCATCAGGTAGCGGCCCGGTGTTATTCAGTCTTGCTAATATGGTAAAGCCAGGTTCATTTAATCCTGAATCGATGGTTGATTTTACTACTCCAGGGGTTTCTATGTTTATGATGGTACCCTCTTATGGAGAATCGAATCAGAATTTTAAGCTAATGTTGCAGGCCGCTCAGCGTATCGCTTCTGATGTTGGAGGAGTGGTGCTTGATGATGAACGCAAAATGTTAACACCGCAAAAAATCGAATTATATAAGGCTCGTATTCGCAGCACACTCGATGCTCAGGTATAATCAACTTATCGAACATTCAAGCCTCCGCCAGTCGGGGGCTTTTTATCGCTGGCTATAAGTTATGAAATCAACTGCTCAACAAATAGAACATCTCAGAAAAACATTGCGTCATCATGAATATCTGTATCACGTTATGGATGCGCCAGAGATCCCGGATGCAGAGTATGATCGGTTAATGCAGGAACTAAAAATTCTTGAGGAACAATACCCTGAACTGATTACATCTGATTCACCAACTCAGCGGGTTGGGGCTGCTCCTTTGACTGCTTTTGAACAAGTTCGCCATAAAATCCCTATGCTGTCATTGGATAATGTGTTTGATGAAGAGAGTTATCTGGCATTTGATAAGCGGGTACGTGACCGCCTGAAAGATGATCAGGATTTGGTCGTTTGCTGTGAGCTGAAACTGGATGGTTTGGCAGTTAGCCTGTTATATGAAAATGGTGAACTGGTACAGGCGGCAACTCGTGGTGATGGGACAACAGGGGAAAACATTACATCGAATGTACGGACTATCAACGCGATTCCGCTGCGCCTGACTGGAGAAAATATTCCTGCCCGTATTGAAGTCCGTGGTGAGGTTTTTATACCACAAAAAGGGTTTGAGAAACTGAATGAAGAGGCTCGTCGCACAGGTGCAAAAGTATTTGCTAACCCGCGTAATGCGGCAGCTGGCTCCCTGCGTCAGCTTGATCCCCGTATTACCGCTAAACGTCCATTGTCTTTTTTCTGTTATGGTGTTGGTGTTCTGGAAGGGGGAGAGTTACCGGCTAGTCACTATGAACGATTGATACAGTTTAAGAAATGGGGATTGCCAGTCAGCAATAAAGTTAAGATTTGCACTAACAGTCAGCAGGTTATTGATTTTTATCATGATATTGAGAATCAGCGTTCAACATTAGGATTTGATATCGATGGTGTTGTTGTCAAAGTGAATTCGCTGGAGTTACAGGAAACATTAGGTTTTGTCGCTCGTGCGCCACGTTGGGCGACGGCATTCAAATTCCCTGCTCAGGAACAGATGACGATTGTTCGCGATATTGAGTTTCAAGTTGGTCGTACTGGTGCGATTACACCGGTAGCGCGTTTGGAACCTGTGCAGGTTTCTGGTGTGACGGTGAGTAATGCGACATTGCATAATGCGGATGAGATTGAACGTTTAGGTTTGCGTATTGGTGATACTGTTATTATTCGTCGTGCTGGTGATGTTATTCCACAGGTTGTAGGTGTTGTGGAGGACAGAAGGCCGCAAGACAGTGATGAAGTGATGTTCCCTGAACATTGTCCAGTATGTGGAGCAGATATTGAGAAGATTGAAGGGGAAGCGGTAGCACGTTGTACGGGGGGATTGGTATGTGGTGCTCAGCGTAAAGAAGCGCTTAGACACTTTGTTTCCCGGCGGGCGATGGATGTTGACGGTATGGGAGAGAAGATTATCGATCAACTGGTGGATAAGGAATATGTCGAAACCCCCGCAGATCTTTTCAGGCTTACGGCGGGTAAATTAACCGGGCTTGATCGTATGGGGCCGAAATCTGCTCAGAATGTGGTAGAAGCTCTGGAAAAAGCGAAAAGAACCACATTTGCCCGTTTCCTTTATGCCTTGGGTATCCGTGAAGTTGGGGAGACGACAGCCGCTAATTTGGCCGTGCACTTTGGCGAGTTGGATAAATTACGTGCAGCTGATGAAGCAGCACTGAAAGAAGTTCAAGATGTTGGTGAAGTGGTGGCGAAACATGTGGTTAACTTCTTCAGTGAACCTCATAATCAAAAAGTTATTGATGAGCTGATTGATAATATAGGAATTAACTGGGAACCCGTTGTCGTGACAAAGGCCGAGAAGATTGACAGCCCCTTTGCGGGTAAAACAATTGTGCTCACTGGTTCATTGCATCAGTTATCCAGAGATGAAGCCAAAGATAAGCTTATTGCGCTTGGGGCAAAAGTTACCGGCAGTGTTTCTAAGAAGACAGATTTGGTGATCGCTGGTGAAGCTGCTGGCTCAAAATTGGCTAAAGCTCATGAGCTAAATATTTCGGTTATTGATGAAGAAGAAATGATCCGTTTATTGGGTGAATAATTTTTTGTTTGCATGCGGATTATTGAGGGATTTTTTCAATAATCCGTAATGTGCAATGAGGTATTTTTAAATCTGATTTATACGATTCAGCTAAAAATGTGATCAATCCTACTAAATATAGATTTAGGACAAAAATTATTTCAACATAGTGTGATATTTATCCCATTTTGTTAACTATGATTACATAGAATGTATTTATATACCCAATAGATTTCAAGATGGATCGCGACGGCCAGGGAGCGAATCCCCGGGAGCATAGATAACTCTGTGACCGGGGTGAGTGAGTGCAGCCAACAAAGAGGCAACTTGAAAGATAACAGGTATAAACTAGTTTTCTCATGTTTGGAGTATGATATGTCTCAGATCCTGCATTTCCTTTTAGCTCTGGTTGTTATTGGTGGCCTTGCTATTCTGGCGAGTAGTAACCGTAAAGGGATTCGTCCTCGCTATATTATTCAGCTGCTTGTTATTGAGCTTGCTCTGGCGTGGTTTTTCCTGAATTCTGGTGTTGGTCAGGAATTTGTCATGGGATTTGCTGGCTTGTTTGAGCAATTGCTGAAATTTGCGGGTGAAGGAACTGAATTTATTTTTGGCGGCATGATGGATGCAAAACTGGCATTTTTCTTTCTGAATGTATTGTGTCCGATTATCTTTATCTCCGCCCTGATTGGGATTTTACAGCATATCAATGTATTACCAATCGTCATCCGGGTTATTGGTACTCTGTTGTCTAAAGTTAACGGCATGGGTAAGTTGGAATCATTCAATGCGGTTAGTTCTTTGGTACTTGGTCAATCTGAAAATTTTATTGCCTATAAAGATGTGCTGGGCAAAATGTCTGAGCGCCGAATGTACACAATGGCCGCGACTGCGATGTCAACGGTTTCTATGTCGATAGTTGGTGCTTACATGACAATTCTGGAGCCTAAATATGTTGTGGCGGCACTGGTGCTTAATATGTTCAGTACTTTTATCATTCTGTCACTAATTAACCCGTATGATGTTGACAGTGAAGAAGATATTCAAATGAGTAATCTTCATGAAGGCCAAAGTTTCTTCGAAATGCTAGGTGAATATATTTTGGCTGGTTTTAAAGTGGCACTGATTGTTGCTGCGATGTTGATTGGTTTCATTGCTCTGATTGCCGCTATTAACGCGCTGTTTAGCATGATTTTTGATAAGGACTTCCAGGAAACATTGGGTTATGTGTTTTATCCATTCGCTTGGGTGATTGGTATCCCTGCGGATGAAGCGTTGAAGGTTGGCAGTATCATGGCAACCAAACTGGTTTCTAACGAATTTGTTGCGATGCATAGCTTGCAGTCAGTTGCTACAGAACTTTCTCCGCGTTCACTGGGCATTTTATCGGTATTTTTGGTTTCTTTTGCTAACTTCTCGTCAATTGGGATTGTTGCAGGTGCGATTAAGGGCTTGGATGAAAAACAGGGTAACGTAGTTTCTCGCTTTGGTCTGAAATTACTGTTTGGTTCAACTCTTGTTAGTTTTCTATCCGCAGCTATTGCAGGTTTGGTGCTGTAAAAATATAAAGTTTGATCGTGGGATATTGCGTCATGGATGATGCAACTTTTCTGTATTTCCTTTCGCATATTTCTTCTTTACTCCGTAAACTGATACTACCTTTTTTAATTGATATATATGCAAGTTATGGAAAAAGAAAACCTGATAGAGATTGCTAATACCGTTATGCCATTTGGTAAATATAAAGGTCGGGTACTCATTGATTTACCAGAAGAATACTTATTGTGGTTCTCCCGTAAGGGTGAATTTCCACAAGGCAAATTAGGTGTACTGATGGAGATGACTTTGGCAATAAAAATGGAAGGGTTAGATTCGCTGGTAAAACCGTTGAAGAATAACCAGCCAAAGTAAGGGTTTATTAATATGAAGGTGATAAACAGTGATAAGCAAAAGGCCCTGAAAGCATAGCTTTCAGGGCCTGATAATTTTGGTGGAGCTAAGCGGGATCGAACCGCTGACCTCTTGCATGCCATGCAAGCGCTCTCCCAGCTGAGCTATAGCCCCACGCTTGTAACTTTTCCTAATTTTAGTACCAAATACTTTACTTTGGTGAAAGTATTTGGTGGAGCTAAGCGGGATCGAACCGCTGACCTCTTGCATGCCATGCAAGCGCTCTCCCAGCTGAGCTATAGCCCCAATCAAAATTAATGGAACGGGGCGCATAATATGAAACCCAGCAAATACTGTCAACGACTAACTTATCATTCTCAAAACAAACGTTGAAAAAGCCATCAGTTTTGTGATAAATCGACAAAATAAAGGTTAAGCAATGGGTTGCCGTGATATGGAAGGCGGATTAGAGAGTGAATAATGTGAGCAAACTAAACGAAAACCTTTTTTAAAAGCAGAAGGCATCACCATAGAGCCAGTGATGCCTTTGTCGCATTAATTACTGTTGGGTTTCACGCTGAGCAATGAACTCCAGAGCCTGATTAATACGAGACAGAGTACGAGTTTGTCCGATAGCATGAATAGTCACATCTAGACCTGGAGACTGTCCGGCACCAGTGGCAGCCACGCGCAGCGGCATACCGACTTTACCCATACCAACTTCCAGTTCATCAGCTGTAGATTGAATGGCGTGATGAACATTTTCTGCTGTCCAGTCAGTCATTGAAGCCAGCTTCGAGTGAACAACTTCAAGAGGTTGACGGGCAACTGGACGCAAATGTTTCTTCGCTGCATCTGCATCAAACTCAGCAAAATCTTCATAAAAGTAGCGGCAGGATTCAGCTATTTCTTTCAGAGTTTTACAGCGTTCACCTAATAATTTAATCAGATCAATCAACTGTGGGCCATTACGGGTATCAATGCCTTGCTGCTCAATATGCCACGCCAGATGAACAGCAACTTCCTCTGGGGGTAGAGTATTAATATAATGATGGTTCAGCCATTGCAGTTTTTCTGTATTGAATGCACTAGCAGATTTATTGATAGCATCAAGGCTAAAAAATTCAGTCATCTCTTCGAGACTAAAAATCTCTTGATCACCGTGCGACCAACCTAGACGAACCAGATAATTCAGCAGTGCTTCTGGTAGATAGCCATCATCGCGGTATTGCATAACACTCACCGCGCCATGGCGTTTGGACAGTTTTTTACCATCATCCCCCAGGATCATCGAAACATGCGCGTATTCTGGAACTGGTGCATCCAGAGCTTTCAGAATATTAATTTGGCGTGGGGTATTATTGATATGGTCTTCCCCGCGAATTACATGGGTAATTTCCATATCCCAATCATCAATAACAACACAGAAATTATAAGTTGGTGAGCCATCGGTACGGCGGATAATCAGATCATCAAGTTCCTGATTACTGAATTCAATTGGACCACGGATACTATCGTTAAAAATAACCGAGCCTTCCTGTGGATTGCGGAAACGAACAACATGGGGTTGATCTGGGTTATGCTGACATTGACTATCACGACAACGACCGTCATAGCGAGGCTTCTCGCCATTGGTCATCTGAGTTTCACGTAATTCATCCAGACGATCTTTAGAACAGTAGCAGTGATAAGCCGTTCCTTGTTCTAGCATTTGATCAATGACTTGGTTATAACGATCAAAACGCTTTGTCTGATAAAAAGGGCCTTCATCCCAATTCAGATTTAACCAGTTCATACCATCCATAATGGCATCAATGGCTTCCTGAGTTGAGCGTTCAAGGTCAGTATCTTCGATACGTAAGACAAATTCGCCCTCATTATGGCGGCTGTATAACCAGGAATAAAGTGCGGTACGTGCACCACCAACATGGAGATAGCCAGTTGGGCTTGGTGCAAAACGGGTTTTAATTTTACGCATTGAGGATTGCCTTAACTACGTTTCACTTTTCAATGAACGTTATTGGTAATTTAAAGTAACAAAATGGGGAGTTATTTTATCACTGCACTTTAATTCCTCAATGCTGTTGGCGGGATGTTGTTGAGAAAAGTCAGCATATCTGCTTAAACTGGACTCTAAGTGATGATAATTATCTCACATTTGTTTAATTTTGAGACGAACGATATTTTTACCTAGAAAAAGCGTTGACTCATCCTGAACTATCCCTATAATGCGACTCCATCACGACGGGGCGATTAGCTCAGTTGGTAGAGCATCTCCCTTACAAGGAGGGGGTCATCAGTTCGAATCTGGTATCGCCCACCATCTCGTTGTGATAGAAATGATTTTATGATTGGGCGATTAGCTCAGTTGGTAGAGCATCTCCCTTACAAGGAGGGGGTCATCAGTTCGAATCTGGTATCGCCCACCAATCATAAATTTAGTGATATAAAATGCAGTGATAGTCCTTTGAAGTGGGCGATTAGCTCAGTTGGTAGAGCATCTCCCTTACAAGGAGGGGGTCATCAGTTCGAATCTGGTATCGCCCACCACTTCATTAGATTGTTCCAGCAATATTGCATATTTTTGGCATGGGTCGTTAGCTCAGTCGGTAGAGCAGTTGACTTTTAATCAATTGGTCGCAGGTTCGAATCCTGCACGACCCACCATTCAAAAAAGCGCATTTCAATCGAAATACCATCTTAGATGGGTCGTTAGCTCAGTCGGTAGAGCAGTTGACTTTTAATCAATTGGTCGCAGGTTCGAATCCTGCACGACCCACCATCTTAAAGTTTCATTCAAAAACAAATTTCCTGAATAGGTCATTAGCGTAGTCGGTAGAGCAGTTGACTTTTAATCAATTGGTCGCAGGTTCGAGCCGAGCGAAGCGAGACAACAACGCGACAGCGTTGGCCCGAAGGGCGAGGCCGTAGGCCGAGTCATCCTGCACGACCCACCATCTTAAAGTTTCATTCAAAAACAAATTTCCTGAATAGGTCATTAGCGTAGTCGGTAGAGCCGTTGACTTTTAATCAATGGGTCGCAGGTTCGAGCCGAGCGAAGCGAGACAACAGCGCATTCGCGCTGGCCTAAAAGGCGAGGGCGTAGCCCGAGTCATCCTGCACGACCCACCTTCAAAAAAGCGCATTTCAATCGAAATACCATCTTAAATGGGCCGTTAGCTCAGTTGGTAGAGCGGTTGATTTTTAATCAGTAGATCATATGTTCGAGTTGGAACAAACTAACTTCATATACTACGTGCATGCCTTGATTATGCGCGTTATTCGCGCTCAAACTATCTATATACCAATAATTCCAGATGGGATAAGCTTTACATATATTGTTGTACTAGTTAATTATTGGGATATAAAAATGAACCTCTACGGACTGGTGGCTGATATTGGTGGCACGAATGCCAGATTGGCACTTTGTAATTTGAAAAATGGGGCTATTGAGCAGATTGAAACATATAGCGCAAGACAATACGCTGGATTAGAGTCTATTATTAGCCACTATTTGGCCGAGCAAAATACAGTAGTAACTTGTGCTTGTATCGCTATTGCTTGCCCGATAAGTGGAGATTGGGTAGAAATGACTAATCACCAATGGGCATTCTCTATTAGTGAGCTAAAACAGACGCTTGGGCTAGAAAAATTAGATGTTATTAATGACTTTACTGCCGTTTCTATGGCTATTCCCATGTTGACAGAGGAATACAAAGTTCAGTTGGGTGGGGGAAAAGCAGTTGAAGATAAACCGGTTGCTGTTTACGGAGCTGGAACTGGCCTTGGAGTCGCTCATCTGATAAAAGTAGACAAGCAATGGATAAGTTTGCCAGGTGAGGGTGGTCATGTGGATTTTGCAGCGAATAGTGAAGAGCAAGATGCAATATTGGCTGTTTTACGTCGCAAGCTAGGCCATGTTTCAGTCGAAAGAATCTTGTCTGGTAGTGGGCTGGTGAATCTCTATCAGGCTATTACTATTTTGAACCATAATCAGCCGGAAGATTTGGAACCAGAAACAGTGACACAGCGAGCATTAGATGAAAGTTGCCAATATTGCCATCGTGCTCTCTCGTTATTTTGTGAAATCATGGGGAGATTTGGCGGAAATTTGGCGTTAAATCTGGGAACTTTTGGGGGTGTGTACATCGCTGGTGGTATAGTGCCACGATTTCTTGATTTCTTTAAGCAGTCAAATTTTTTGCATGGGTTTGAAGATAAAGGGCGCTTTAAAACATTAATACAACAGATTCCTGTTTATTTGATTACTCATCCGCAACCTGGATTGTTAGGCTCAGGCACATATTTACGGCAACAGTTATCGTTGGTTGATTAAATTATAAAGACAGATATATACATATTAGAGAAAATAATTGTATATATCTGGTTAAAATTTTTTAAAGTGTGACTTTATTAAATGTAAATTTATGAATTAAATAACTAGGTGGAAATGTTGATTGTTCTTTTATTGTTTTTTATTTACATGTCATTCTCATTGAATGAATAATAATACTTTTAAAGGTAATAATAAAAATATTCCAATTTTACTCTCGATAATATATTTATTCCTTAGTTACTATAGAATTGTGAATGTATTTTAAAATAAATAATTTTATATTCAATTGTGCTTTATTTGATTGAAATTATTGAGAATTTTATTTGATTATGGGGGGGGGTGCGTTATTGAATGTTATTATTTTTATAATTAGTGTTTAATGGTGTTATTTAAATTTTGAAATGAAGTTAAATGATTTTTCAAATAAATATGATAATTAACTTTTAGGTTTGATATAAATTTTAAAGCGTATAATTAAAGAGATGTTAATTTTTTGAATTAATAATAATATAATTTTTTGAAAAAACCAATGAAATTAAATGACTTTAAATTCATTTAAAATGTTTATAATTTTGATAAGTTAAATGAAGTTTTATATTCGATTTTTTATATAATGAATATTTAATTTGTTATATAAAGATGTTAATTTACATATGAAAGTAATATTGTTTTATTTTTATATTATCGTAATATTTTCTTACATCTCAAAATATTGCATATGTGCTTATTGGTTCTGTTAATGGCGTCCCCTGCAGGAATCGAACCTGCAATTAGCCCTTAGGAGGGGCTTGTTATATCCATTTAACTAAGGGGACAACCGCTGCATTATAACTGCTTTTTCTTCCTAAGATAAGATGTTATGAACTGTTTGCTTGTTTAATGACCACTCAAATTGAGTACCATTCAAGTTGAATTGTCAGTAATATTTATATTTATTGATGATCATCGGCAGGTAGTGCGACAAGATTGGTTTGCCGGATCTAAGAGATGGTTACTTGGAGAATTGTATGAAGTATCGTTTGGGCGTAATCGCTCTTACAGCCACATTACTTGTGGGATGTGCCGGTTCATCTAATAGCGTTGAACAGGGGCGTTCAGACCCTCTGGAAGGTTTTAACCGTACAATGTTCAACTTTAATTATAATGTCCTTGATCCCTATATCTTACGTCCGGTAGCTGTAACGTGGCGCGACTATGTACCGATGCCTGCACGAAATGGTTTGGGCAATTTTCTCAGTAATCTCGAAGAACCAGCCAGTATGGTAAACAGTTTCTTGCGTGGTGACCCGTATCAGGGAATGAAACATTTTAATCGTTTTTTCCTGAATACCATTTGGGGTATAGGTGGCTTGATTGATGTTGCAACTATGGCAAATCCTAAGTTGGCAAAAGAAGAACCAAAACGTTTTGGTAGTACTTTGGGCTATTATGATGTGGGATATGGTCCTTATGCTGTATTACCGGGCTATGGCAGTTTTACTCTGCGTGATGAAGGGGGAGACTGGGCTGATATGACTTATCCAATGTTAAGTTATTTGACCATTTGGATGTCTGCGGGTAAGTGGGTATTTGAAGGTATTGAAACTCGTGCTCGTTTACTGGATTCTGATGGTTTGTTGAAGAATTCATCAGATCCTTATCTGATGATGCGTGAGGCTTACTTCCAGAGCCATGATTTTATGGCAAGCGGTGGTAAGTTGGAAGCTACAAAAAATCCAAATGCTGAAGCATTACAGGGTGATTTGGACAGTATTGATTGATCGTTATTGTCTGATTTTACTTCATAAATAAAAAGGATAGCCGTAGAGCTATCCTTTTTTGAGAACTACATTTGATTAGAATGCGTAGTTGAAGTTTACACCATATAACCAGGCAGAACCTTTTGCATCAAATTCATATGTGTAAGGCAGTTTTTCAGACAATTTCTCTTTAACTGTGACTTTTTGTCCATGCATATAAGAAACACCTACGTCCAGAGACATGTCTTTATTAAATGCGTAGGTTGCGCCAGCACTTAGCCAGAAACGGTCTTGATCCGGAATAGAGATAGAACGGTTCTCAGCAGGAATCGGGCTGTCATCAAAGGCGATACCAGTACGGAATGTCCAGTTGTCATCGTGATAGTAAGTTGTACCTAAAGCAATACGGTAGGCATCTTTGAAGCCTTCATGTTTACTAAACAGAACTGAGCCATCTTTATTTTTGGTCCCTTTTAGTTCATTGAACTCACTCCAGCCTGTATATGCCAGGCTATAGTGGATAGCCCATTTAGGTGCTACGCGGTTGTAACCAGAAACTTCCCAGATGTCCGGCAAATTGAGGTCTAATTTACCGCCAATAGTTTGACCACCGGTGGCAGGGAAGGATATTCCTGCGTTCTGAAGTATTGCCCCTAGCTGGACGGGAATGTCATTTTTATAGTCACCGTTTTTAAATTTGACTTTAACTTTAGAACGGTAAGTCAGGCTGTAGCGGTTATTTGCATCCACTTCATACATGATGCCCGCGTTCCAGCCATAACCCCAATCTTTACCTTCCAGATTAGAAACTTCATCTGTTGGTTTGATAAGACCTTTTAGTTGAGGGGCTTTCATAGCCAGAATGTCTGACAGAGCGCCCGCATGACGGACGACTGTTGCATCAGCATAAATAGCGTTAAGTCCTAAACCAAAGCTGAAGTTATCGTTTAGTCGATAAGCTCCGCTCAGGTTGAAGTTCAATGTTGTTAGGTCAGTTTTACCACCGATAGGGCCTGCGTCGTAGTTATTGCTAAAATCAGTAGCCAGACCAAAGTTAGTGGTGACTGAAGTACCAACAAACCATTGATCATCAATAGGCATAATAAAATGTAGGTTAGGTATCCAGGCTACTGGCGCAATATTTTTAGCGTTGGTACTTTTACCCGTCACTGGGGATTTACCTGTAATATCAACATCTGGGTTGATATAGACGGCACCGATAGAAAAGGATGGGCGATCAAACAGAGTCATTGCTGCTGGGTTACGGCTTCCTACCGTTGCGTTATCAGCAACAACGCCTTCCCCGGAAAAAGCTCGGCCCAAAGCCGAAGTAGAAAATTCATTTAACTGGAAACCAGCGGCACCCGCGTTGGATGAGATTAGAGCCACTGCAACCGCTAATGCTGAACGGGTGAACAGGTTTTTCTGGTTCATGACCAAAACCCTCTTGTTTATTATTTAACTATGCCACTTAACTTAGCAAGGAGCGCAGGATTGTAGAGTCGGT
Organism: Photorhabdus heterorhabditis; assembly: GCF_018448905.1. Lineage (GTDB taxonomy): Bacteria > Pseudomonadota > Gammaproteobacteria > Enterobacterales > Enterobacteriaceae > Photorhabdus > Photorhabdus heterorhabditis. Next base: position 71,284 of record NZ_RCWA01000011.1, read on the forward strand.
TTGTCTTCATGACAAATCAGACCAGTGGTGAAGTATAGGTCTGACATCTGTTGGTGTTGCAAGAGTGTTTTTAAAATATGTCCAAATTGATATCAAAAACGCGACTCAGTTAACAAAAAAATGATTTTAGGTATTAATAAAAACGTTTGGAAATAAATTTTTGAAATCAGATTTCAATAGGATAAATATACTTATAAAGAGTAAGTGCTTAGTTTTCCTATGATGAGAGGAGTAAAATATTAAGATGAGTGATTAATATTTGGAGAATGGAGTATGACGAATGAAATGTAGTGCAGAAGAGACGGTTGCTTGCTGCTGCGTAGATGTAGGTACGGTGATAGATAATACTGACTGCATCGTGTCTTACCAACATGTTTTTGCTGATAAGCAGGAAGTAGAAACAATGCTTAACACTTTGATTAAAAAAGCAAAGTCTATTGAATCAGAACCTTGTGTTATTAATCATAAAATTGAGCCAGTTGATAAGGGGATTCAACTAATTACTGATTTCGTTTTCTGTTGCCAGGCAGAAGCGCTGATTTTCCAGTTGGGATTGCGTTAATCCAAGGGCTGGCTTTCTCCGCTGTCTTAAGTAGATAGTGGAGGTATTTCACTGAGTCCCTCCTTCTCGTTATTTATTTTTTTACTGTTTGCGAACATGCTCGAAGAGGCATTGAGATCATTTAGACATTAAATAAATTAAAGTTGCGCTTGCTCTCATTTTTAATTTATTCAGGTTTGCTATTTATAGACATTACGCTAACAATGATCTATCAGGTCAGACCTGTCTAGGTTGGTTAAAAAATTTTTTCAGTTATTTGATGTATACCCAATAGATTTCAAATTGCAGCGCGGCGGCAAATGAATGCATCCCCAGGAGCATAGATAACGATGTGACTGGGGTAAGTGAAAGCAGCCAACAAAGCAGTAATTTGAAGGATGAAGGGTATGGTTAATAATAATCTTTCAGGAGCCGTTATGAGTCGTCCTTTAACAAAAGTGACACAGCAAGGTGATCGTATCGCAATTGTCAGCGGGCTACGCATTCCATTTGCTAAACAGGCAACATCGTATCACGGCATACCGGCTGTGGATTTGGGTAAATCAGTGGTCAATGAACTGGTAACCAGAAGTGGTTTACTCCCTGAAAAGATTGACCAACTGGTGTTTGGACAAGTAGTACAAATGCCTGAAGCGCCAAATATTGCGCGTGAAATCGTTCTTGGTACTGGGTTAAGTGTGAATACAGATGCTTACAGCGTATCTCGTGCGTGTGCGACCAGTTTTCAGGCGATTGCTAATGTGGCGGAAAGCATTATGGCAGGTACGGTGAATATCGGGATTGCGGGTGGTGCGGATTCGTCTTCTGTATTACCGATTGGTGTAACTAAATCTCTGGCCCGTACTCTTGTTGATATGAATAAAGCGAAAACTTTGCCGCAGCGTTTTAAATTACTTAGCCGCCTCAAATTTCGTGATTTATTGCCCGTATCTCCGGCAGTAGCAGAATATTCGACAGGTCTGCGTATGGGAGATACCGCAGAACAAATGGCGAAAACCTACCGTATCAGTCGGGAAGATCAGGATGCGTTGGCACACCGTTCCCACATTCTTGCAGCAAAAGCTTGGGAACAGGGTTTGTTGGCTGATGAAGTCATGACGGCCCATTTCCCTCCATATTGTGAAGCATTGCTTGAAGATAATAATATTCGTAAAAATTCCGTATTAACTTCTTATGCGAAGTTGCGCCCGGCATTTGACCGCAAGTATGGCACTGTTACCGCGGCAAATAGTACACCGCTGACAGATGGCGCAGCAGCAGTCATTTTGATGCGTGAGTCTGTGGCTAAAGAGTTGGGAATAAAACCGCTTGGTTACCTGCGTAGCTATGCGTTCTCAGCTATTGATGTCTGGCAAGATATGCTATTGGGGCCATCGTATGCGACACCGATAGCGCTCGATCGTGCCGGTATTACACTAAAAGATCTAACTTTAATTGATATGCATGAAGCTTTTGCTGCTCAGACATTGGCAAACTTGAAAATGTTTGCCAGTGATGAATTTGCCCGTAATAAGTTAGGGCGCGCTCAAGCAATTGGTGAAGTTGATATGGATAAATTTAATGTCTTGGGTGGTTCAATTGCTTATGGGCACCCGTTCGCAGCAACAGGAGCTCGCATGGTGACGCAGGTATTGAATGAGTTGCGGCGCCGTGGTGGGGGGCTTGGGTTGACAACTGCTTGTGCTGCTGGTGGGCTGGGCACAGCTATGGTATTGGAGGTGGAATAATGACTCAGTCTCAGCATGATGCTGCAACCATCACTACGGATACAAAACAGGCGGCTTCTGTTTTCAATTTTGATGTCAGGTCGGATAAAATCGGTGTTATCACTATTGATGTGACCGGAGAAAAAGTAAATACGCTGAAAGCAGAATTTGTTGATCAATTTCTGAATGTTTTCAAACAAGCTCAGCAGTCTTCTGGCCTTAAAGGATTAATATTGATTTCCGGTAAACCGGATACTTTTATTGCCGGTGCTGACATTTCCATGATTGCCGGGTGTAAAACCAAAGAAGAAGCACAAGATCTGGCTGAAAAGGGTCAGAAATTATTTTCTCAAATAGCCAATTATCCTTTGCCTGTTGTAGCGGCAATTCATGGTGCTTGTTTGGGGGGCGGTTTGGAATTGGCGCTGGCGTGTCATTGGCGTATATGTTCACTGGATGATAAAACCCGTCTTGGATTACCTGAAGTTCAGCTTGGGTTATTACCTGGTTCAGGTGGTACTCAGCGATTACCGAGACTTATTGGTGTCAGCTCGGCGCTGGATATGATTCTGACAGGTAGGCAATTAAGAGCGAAACAGGCATTACGACTGGGAGTCGTGGATGATGCTGTGCCATTAGATATTTTGCTGGAAGTTGCTGTTGAAAAAATCAAAAAAGGCATTCCTGTGCGTAAGTCTTTACCGTGGCAACAGCGGTTATTGGTAGGGCCTGTAGGAAGATACTTTTTGTTTAATATCGTTCGTAAAAAAACACTGGCGAAAACTCGTGGGCACTATCCTGCACCTGAACGAATTATTGAGGTTGTCAAAGAAGGTCTTGAAAAAGGCATGAACCAAGGTTTACGGGCCGAAGCTATGGCATTTGGTGAACTAGCAATGACACGGGAATCAGCTGCTTTACGCAATCTGTTTTTTGCTGCGACGTCATTAAAAAATGAGACAGGGTCATCAGAGAAACCAGCGAAAATCAAACGTGTTGGCGTATTAGGTGGTGGTTTGATGGGAGGGGGAATTGCGAATGTAACTGCTACCCGAGGCAAATTACCCGCGCGCATCAAAGATATTAATGAAAAGGGTATTAGTCAGGCACTGAAGTACACTTGGGATTTGTTGTCCAAACGAGTGAAGCAAACGCGATTACGTCCGATAGAACGAGCTAAGCAAATGATGCTTATTTCAGGAGCGACGGATTATCGTGGTTTCGAACAGGTGGATATTGTTGTTGAGGCGGTATTTGAAGATTTATCACTGAAACAACAGATGGTGGCAGAAATTGAAGCGAATGCCAGACCAGAAACGGTATTTGCATCTAATACATCTTCGCTTCCTATCCATCAAATTGCTGAAAAAGCTCAACGACCAGAGCAGGTTATTGGTCTGCATTATTTCAGCCCGGTAGATAAAATGCCTCTGGTGGAAGTTATTCCGCATCAAGGAACCAGTGAGAAAACGATTGCTACAGCAGTTGCTTTGGCTAAGAAGCAGGGTAAAACCGCTATTGTGGTAGGTGATAAAGCCGGATTTTATGTAAACCGTATCCTTGTTCCTTATATCAGTGAGGCATCAAATTGTCTGGTAGCAGGAGAGCCAATTGATCATATAGATAAGGCACTGGTTAATTTTGGTTTTCCAGTAGGGCCAATTAATTTATTAGATGAAGTGGGAATTGATGTTGGTACCAAAATTATGCCGATTTTGGTAGAGCAATTAGGGGCACGCTTTGCGGCACCTGAATCTCTTAATGCTGTACTGAAAGATGGTCGCAAAGGTAGGAAAAATGGTCGTGGTTTCTATTTATATACATCAGAATCCAGAAAATTTTGGCGGATGGGTAAGAAAGGTAAAAAAGTTGATAGCTCAGTTTATACCTTGATGAATATAAAGCCTGAATCTCGTATGCTTTCTTCAGAAATTGCTCAGCGTTGTGTGATGCTAATGCTTAATGAAGCCGTTCGTTGTTTGGATGAAGGGATTATCAGAAGTCCGCGTGATGGCGATATTGGCGCGGTATTTGGTATAGGTTTTCCACCATTCTTTGGTGGCCCCTTCCGCTATATTGATAGCCTTGGTTGTGCCAGAGTGGTGGAAATTCTACGTAGGTTGGAGAGTCAGTTTGGAGATAGATTCACACCTTGTGAGCGTTTGGTGAAAATGGCTGAACAGAATAAAAATTTCTATCCATAGTGATCTACATTGTATTTGTGAAGAAATTGATGCCGATACCTTGTTGGGGTATCGGCATCATCTTTAGGATTTTTGAATAAAAAAATCCTTTTTGAATTTAAGCAATATCAACTGAAATTGTTGCTTAATTATTTTTATCTTTGTTTTAGCAAGTAACACCGGCTGATTGTGACAATTCGGCTCAAGGCGGGAAGCAGTTACAGCAGAATGCCCGTTCACCATAGACTGAAATGTTTTTGTGATAACAAATTTTGTTGTATAACTCAGGTTGCGATTACTGATATTTATTATTAGCAGAATAACTATATATACCCAATAGATTTCAATTTGCAGCGCGGCGGTAAATGAACGCATCCCCAGGAGCATAGATAACGATGTGACTGGGGTAAGTGAAAGCAGCCAACAAAGCAGCAACTTGAAGGATGAAGGGTATAAACTCATTCATACGGTGGATTATGCAAGTTTTTATTATGCGTCATGGTGAAGCAGCTTTAGATGCAATCAGCGATTCAGCCCGACAACTCACTCCTCGTGGTTGTAATGAATCACAAGAAATGGCTCATTGGTTGGCACAGAAAGAGCCTAAGATTGATCTGGTATTAGTGAGTCCTTATATCCGTGCTGAACAGACGTTACAGGTTGTTCGTAAATCTTTATCATTACCGGTTGGTGAAGAAGTGTTGCCTGGGTTATCGCCATCAGGTGATGCTGCTATGGTCAGTAGTTATCTACAGGTTATTGCTGAACAAGGGCATAATGCTGTTTTGGTTGTCTCTCATTTACCGTTAGTTGGTTATTTGGTTGCTGAGCTCTGCCCAGCAGAGACCCCGCCGATGTTCGCAACATCTGCAATTACATGTGTGGATTTAAACAGCCAGACGGGTAAAGGCACACTTGTCTGGCAGGTTAGCCCATCACAATTAGCAGCAAGGGCCTGATAATTCAGCGACGTATAGGTTCATCGAGTTCGACAAGTATTAATAATGCGGCGTTACCTCCCCATTCCTTGGGTGCTTGATGGAAGGCCATAATATCTGGGTGTTGGGCTAGCCACAGTGGAGTTTGTTGTTTGAGAATGTGTTTCCCATGACCGTGCATGACGCAGGCACAATAGACATGTTCACGGCGGCAAGCAGCGATTAGTGCACCAATTTCCTGTTTGGCTTGCATTTGAGTTAACCCGTGTAAATCAAGAAACAGTTCTGGCGAATAATCACCTCGGCGTAGTTTTTTTAGTTCATAATGGCTTACATTTTCCCGTATGTAACGGGTAGGGCCTTCTGTATTGAGATTGGGCTGGAATTCATCAGAAAAATAGTAACTGGCATCAATTTGCTCTTGCTGTACTCGCTCAGGGGCAATATGGCTGGCTTTTTTTCTTATGGGAGGATGTAAGACAGTATCTTGGTTCATGCGTTTGATACCTGCTACCGACTCTTTAAACAAGTTAATCTCTTCCTCATTCAGGGAATGTTTATTTTTCATCATTGCTCAATTAATCAAACTATTTTGTGACAAGTGTACGGTATCTTTTTAACTGTTTAACCTGATTATGTCTAATAGAACCTAGTTTTGCCTGATTTATTGACTGAAAATGCGGAGTAAGAAGCTATGTTCAGGTAGTCAACGAAATAATTTGACAATTACTGCTGGTTAGAAAATAAATGTATATACAACTAATGGACTGAGCTATCAGATACAGACAAATACAGGATTCTAACCATGGCAATAGAACTGCGTGATACTGATGTCGTTTGGCGTAACGCAAGACTGGCAACAATGGACCCTTCTATCAATGCAGCTTACGGATTATTAAAAGAACATGATCTTCTGGTACGTGATGACAAAATTTTAGCTATTTTGCCCACAGCAACATTACAGACGGGTAGCTGTCAGGTAATTGATGTCCAACAACGCCTGATTACCCCCGGTTTAATCGATTGTCACACTCATTTAGTTTTTGGTGGTAACCGGGCTTATGAATGGGAGCAGCGTTTAAATGGTATGTCCTATGCTGAACTCAGTGCGCAGGGAGGGGGTATCAATGCGACAGTTTCAGCAACCCGAACCAGTTCTCTTGAACAACTTGGACACTCTGCCCAGCAGCGTTTGGCTGCATTTATGGCTGAAGGCGTAACCACTATTGAGATTAAATCGGGTTATGGATTAGATCTGGAAAATGAAGAAAAATTGCTACAGGTTGCACAAAACCTGGAGAAATATAATCCGATAGAAATCAGTGCGACATTGCTCGCTGCTCATACTTGCCCGCCTGAATATAAACACAGTCCTGATGCCTATATAGATCTGATTTGTGAAATTATCCTGCCGCAACTCTGGCGAAAAAAGTTGTTTGACGCAGTAGACGTTTTTTGTGAAAGCGTAGGGTTTAATTTGGAGCAAACCGAGCGGCTTTTTCAGGAAGCGCAGCGCTGGGGCATTCCAGTAAAAGGACACGTGGAGCAATTGTCCAATTTGGGAGGGAGTGAGCTGGTCGCTCGTTATCACGGTCTTTCAGTTGATCATATTGAATATCTGGATCAGACAGGAGTGGAAGCTCTCAGCCACAGTGGTACGGTTGCTGTTTTGCTTCCCGGTGCTTTCTATTTTTTGCAGGAAACGCAGCGCCCGCCTGTCGATTTATTACGACAATTTAATGTACCAATAGCTGTATCTACGGATTTTAATCCTGGAACCAGCCCATTTGCCTCTCTGCGTATGGTGATGAATATGGCTTGTGTACAATTTGGGCTGACTCCTGAAGAGGTATGGTTAGGTGTTACTCGACATGCTGCTCGTGCATTGGGTAGAGGAAATAGTCACGGACAGCTCCGCGCGGGTGCTTATGCTGATTTTGTTGTTTGGGATGTGGAAAATCCTGTCGATATTTTCTATGAGTTAGGTCATAACCCGCTGAATACCAGGGTATTTCGTGGTGCTATTACTCATTCCAATATATAGCAGATAAGGAGCAGTAAATGAATTTATGGCATGCTACTTCGCCTACTATTTGGCAAGGGCGAAATGATTTGGCAGAAGCGGATAATGCACTGCGGATTTTTCAAACGATCAAACAATCTCCCTATTTTACACCGGAAGAATTTTCTCACCATATTGCACTACTGGGGTTTGAATGTGATGAAGGTGTAAAACGCAATCAGGGTAGGCCGGGGGCCAATCAAGGCCCTGATTATTTGCGGCAGTCATTGGCAAATATGGCCAGTCATAAAGGGCATGACAGATTGGTGGACTTGGGGAGCATTCGTGCGAATCCTAATCAATTGAGTGAAGCACAACAAGCCTTGGCTGATGCAATTATTCAATGTCAACATCAGCATGTGCGCACTCTGGTGCTGGGTGGTGGACATGAAACAGCTTTTGCTCATGGCGTCGGAATTTATGATGCTTTTCCACATCAACGTGTTGGTATTATTAACTTTGATGCTCATCTCGATTTACGGCGGTCGTCGCAACCTACTTCCGGTACGCCATTTCGTCAGCTCGCCGAGTATTGTCAGCAACACCACCGACCGTTTCACTATACTTGCATTGGCGCCAGTTTGGCATCTAATACCCAAGCATTGGTGGATGAAGCAAGCCACTTGAATGTTAAGATCATCTGGGATAATCAGTGTCGTGAAACCGAACTGGACAAAGTACAACAGCAAATACAAGATACGCTTCAGCAAGTTGATTTGATTTACATGACGATTGATCTGGATGTATTACCTGCTTATCAGATGCCTGCGGTTTCTGCTCCGGCAGCACTGGGGTTACCATTGGAGCGCCTTCTACAATTGATTCAGCCAATCTGTCAGAGTGGGAAATTACAGGCGGCTGATCTGGTTGAACTCAATCCAATATTTGATATTCAAGGGGTAGGTGGGAAAGCAGCAGCACGTCTTGCCTGGCAATTAGTGCATTGGTGGTATTGATTGTCTAAAATAACAGTACTATTGTGCTGTTATTTTTTGGTAAAGATAGCCTGATAAAATTAGTGTAATTAATCACTTAACATTTTTATAGCGACAAGGAATTTATTGTGACGACACATTTATCAGGATCATTTGCCAAACCTGTACCTTTATATGCCAGAGTAAAACAATCCATCATCGAAAAAATCTATACCGGTGAATGGAAATCTAATGATCGTGTTCCATCAGAAGCTGAGTTGGTTAAGCAATTTAACTGTAGCCGTATGACCGCTAACCGTGCGTTGCGTGAATTGACTGCTGAAGGGCTATTAGTACGGCTGCAAGGGATAGGATCTTTTGTCGCAGAGCCAAAAGGGCAATCCGCACTGTTCGAAATCCACAGTATTGCTGATGAGATCTCATCCCGTTCTCATCAGCACCGCTGTAAAATATTAAAGTTATCAGAACTGAACGCTAACGTAAAACAAGCTGCCGAATTGGATATTATCGCCGGTACGCCGATTTATCAGTCAGTTATTGTCCATTATGAAAACGATATTCCGGTTCAGATAGAAGATCGTTACGTCAATGCTCAAGCGGTTCCTGGCTATTTGCAGCAAGACTTCACTAAACTGACTCCGCACGATTATTTGTCAATGATTGCACCGCTAACGGAAGGTGAACATATTGTAGAGGCTATTACTGGCGATCCCCGGTCCTGTAAATTGTTGCAGATTGAGTCGGGGGCTCCTTGTTTATTAATTAGTCGCCGAACTTGGTCAACTCATTACACCGTTTCCAGTGCCAGGCTGCTATTTCCTGGTAATCGCTATAAATTGAAAGGACGTTTCAGTTCATAGCTATACCCGTTATCTTTCAAGTTGCCTCTTTGTTGGCTGCACTCACTCACCCCGGTCACATAGTTCGCTATGCTCCCGGGGATTCGCTCCCTTGCCGTCGCGATCCATCTTGAAATCCATTGGGTATATAACCACATTCATATGATGACTTATGCCCTTAATTGTTTACATGGAGCATCAGTTTGTGACGACTCAGAATTTGCCTGTGTACTGGTGACAAACCAAACAAAATCTTTCCTGCCTTAAATTATATTTTTGTAAAATTAATGTAAATAATTTGTGATTATAAACACAAAAATAAGAAAAATATTACTTTTTGATAATAAAAAAGAAATAATATTAACAAATTGATTTATAAGAAAATAATAACAATAAACCCATAAATATATCATTTTAGCTAACAGTTTGGTCTATTGAATATACATGTATATACAACTATACATTTAACAAATATACAAAGACAAACAAGGAGCCAAACTGTGACCTCCCAGAAAAGTAAATTTCGTAATGTTGAGATCCGGGCACCCAGAGGAACGCAATTAACCGCTAAAAGTTGGTTAACCGAAGCTCCTCTGCGTATGTTAATGAATAATCTTGATCCGGAAGTGGCTGAGAATTCGCATGAATTGGTGGTGTATGGCGGTATTGGTCGAGCTGCCAGAAATTGGGAGTGCTATGACAAGATTGTTGAAACACTGAAAAAACTGGAAGACGATGAAACGTTGCTAATTCAGTCAGGTAAACCGGTTGGGGTATTTAAAACTCATAAGAATGCACCTCGGGTACTGATTGCAAACTCGAATTTGGTACCGCACTGGGCTACTTGGGAACACTTCAACGAGCTGGATGCGAAAGGGCTGGCTATGTACGGTCAGATGACGGCGGGTAGCTGGATCTACATTGGCAGTCAGGGGATTGTGCAAGGCACTTATGAAACGTTCGTGGAAGCTGGCCGACAGCATTATAACGGTAATTTACAAGGACGTTGGGTACTAACCGCTGGTTTAGGTGGTATGGGCGGGGCACAACCACTGGCTGCAACATTAGCCGGAGCCTGTTCGTTGAATATTGAATGTCAACAAAGCCGGATCGATTTCCGCTTGCGTACTCGTTATGTTGATGAACAAGCGAAAGATCTGGATGATGCGCTGGCTAGGATCGAAAAATACACTCTGGAAGGGAAAGCCGTCTCTATCGCATTGTGCGGTAATGTTGCTGAAATCTTGCCAGAAGTAGTTCGTCGTGGTGTACGCCCGGATTTGGTCACAGACCAGACAAGTTCACATGATCCTCTCAACGGCTATCTGCCTAAAAACTGGAGTTGGGAAGAATATCGCCAACGTGCTATTTCAGCACCAGCAGAAGTTATCGAAGCAGCAAAATCTTCAATGGCAGAACATGTTAAGGCGATGTTGACTTTCCAGCAATGGGGTATTCCTGTTTTTGATTACGGCAACAATATTCGCCAAATGGCGTATGAGGTCGGCGTAGAAAATGCTTTCGATTTTCCTGGCTTTGTTCCCGCTTATATTCGCCCGTTATTCTGTCGTGGTATTGGTCCCTTCCGTTGGGTAGCACTTTCTGGCGATTCACAGGATATCTACAAAACTGACGCCAAAGTTAAAGAATTGCTCCCTGATGACAAACATTTGCATCGCTGGCTGGATATGGCAAGGGAACGCATTAGCTTTCAGGGATTGCCCGCTCGTATTTGCTGGGTTGGTTTAGGGGAACGAGCCAAGCTGGGGTTAGCTTTTAATGAAATGGTACGCAGTGGTGAACTTTCTGCGCCTATTGTCATTGGGCGCGACCATCTGGATTCCGGTTCTGTCTCCAGCCCGAATCGCGAAACCGAATCTATGTGTGATGGCTCTGATGCAGTTTCAGATTGGCCGCTGTTGAATGCTTTGCTTAACACTGCTAGCGGTGCTACCTGGGTTTCTCTGCATCATGGCGGTGGTGTTGGTATGGGTTTCTCACAACATGCCGGTATGGTGATTGTTTGTGATGGAACTGATGAAGCCGCTGAGCGTATAGCCAGGGTACTACACAACGATCCAGCTACCGGAGTTATGCGTCATGCTGATGCAGGTTATGAAATCGCTATCCATTGTGCCAAAGAGCAAGGATTAGATTTGCCGATGCTCAATACAAAATAAGGAACATTATGAAACAGTTAACTATTTACCCAGGCAAATTGACCCTTGATGAATTACGTCAGGTTTATCTACAACCGGTAAAAATAACGCTGGATAGCCAGACTTTTCCTGCTATTGAACGCAGCGTGGAATGTGTTAACGCTATTATTGCTGAAAATCGCACTGCTTACGGAATTAATACCGGATTCGGACTATTAGCCAGTACACGGATTGAAGAAGATAATTTAGAAAAATTACAACGTTCGCTTGTCGTATCTCATGCCGCTGGGATAGGTGAAGCGTTGGACGATAATATGACCCGGTTGATCATGGTATTGAAGATTAACAGTCTTTCCCGTGGTTACTCTGGTATTCGTCTTGAAGTTATTCAGGCATTAATTGCGTTAGTTAATGCGGAAATTTATCCTCATATTCCCTGTAAAGGATCGGTGGGGGCTTCTGGTGATTTGGCACCGTTGGCACATATGAGCTTGTTATTACTTGGGGAAGGGCAGGCTCATTATCAGGGCGAGTGGTTGCCAGCTAAAGAAGCTCTGGCAAAAGCCAATTTACAACCCATTACATTGGCAGCTAAAGAAGGCTTGGCATTGCTCAATGGTACTCAAGTATCTACTGCTTTTGCTTTACGTGGATTATTTGAGGCAGAAGATCTGTTAGTGGCAGCAATAGTTTGCGGTTCTTTATCTGTCGAAGCGGCGTTGGGTTCTCGCAAACCATTTGATGCGCGTGTACATGCGGTTCGGGGGCAACAGGGGCAGATTGATGTTGCTACATTGTATCGTTATGTATTAGAAAAAAGCAGTGAACTATCAGATTCTCATATAAATTGCCCCAAGGTACAGGACCCTTATTCATTACGTTGTCAGCCACAGGTCATGGGAGCTTGTCTGACTCAATTGCGCCATGCTGCCGATGTTATCCTGATTGAAGCGAATGCCGTATCTGATAACCCATTAGTATTTGCTGAACAAGGTGAAGTGATTTCCGGTGGTAACTTCCATGCTGAACCTGTTGCAATGGCGTCTGATAATCTGGCGCTGGTATTGGCAGAAATAGGTGCATTATCAGAACGGCGGATTGCGTTGTTGATGGATTCGCATATGTCACAGCTTCCTCCTTTTCTGGTTGATAACGGTGGTGTGAATTCGGGCTTTATGATTGCTCAGGTGACAGCGGCGGCGCTTGCGAGTGAAAATAAAGCGTTGGCACATCCTGCCAGTGTTGACAGTTTACCGACTTCGGCCAATCAGGAAGATCATGTCTCAATGGCCCCGGCTGCTGGGCGTCGTTTATGGGAGATGGCAGAAAATACTAGGGGTATTCTGGCAATTGAATGGCTATCTGCCTGTCAGGGAATCGACTTTCGGAATGGTTTGAAAAGTAGCCCAGTTCTGGAAAAAGCGCGCTGTATTCTGCGGGAAAAGGTAGATTATTACGATCAAGATCGTTTTTTTGCGCCGGATATTGCTGCTGCTGTACAACTATTGGCTGAGCAACACCTTTCCTCACTACTTCCTTCTGGACAGATATTACAGACTAAAAATAATCGTTAAATAAACCGATGGCCGGCTTCTGTCCGGCCTAATTGTTGCATTTATATTTCATATACCCAATAGATTTCAAATTGCAGTGCGGTGGCCAGTGAACGCATCCCCAGGAGCATAGATAACGATGTGGCTGGGGTAAGTGAAAGTAGCCAACAAAGCAGCAACTTGAAGGATGAAGGGTATAAAACCCAATAATAAAAGATAAGAGGGTAAATCATGCAAGCCTCATTACAACTAGAACGAGGACTCAACGCCCGTCATATTCGGTTCATGGCGTTGGGTTCTGCAATTGGCACGGGTCTTTTCTATGGTTCTGCTGAAGCAATAAAAATTGCAGGTCCGGCGGTATTGTTAGCTTATTTAGTGGGAGGTGCTGCGGTTTTTATGGTCATGCGCGCTCTGGGAGAGATGGCGGTCCATAAACCGGATGCCGGTTCTTTTGCCAGCTACGCTCATCAATACTTGGGTCCGTTATCGGGATTTATTACTGGCTGGACTTATACTTTCGAAATGATCATAGTTTGTCTGGCGGATGTAACGGCTTTCGGTATTTATATGGGGCTGTGGTATCCAGAAGTACCGCGTTGGATATGGGTACTCAGTATTATTTTCATTATTGGCGCGCTTAATCTTTGTAAAGTCAAAGTATTTGGCGAAATGGAATTCTGGTTGTCGATTCTGAAAGTAGCAGCGATCAGCGCAATGATTATTGCCGGAGCAGGTATTATTTTATTTGGTTTTAGTGGCCATTTTCAGGCAACCGGAGTACAGAATCTGTGGCAACACGGCGGATTTATGCCTAACGGATTTGGTGGCGTTATTGAGTCTTTAGCCGTCGTTATGTTTGCTTTCGGTGGTATTGAAATCATCGGTATCACATCTAGTGAAGCTAAAAATCCGGCGAAAATGATCCCGCAAGCGATTAACTCTATCCCGCTGCGTATTCTACTGTTCTATGTACTGACTATTTTTGTATTGATGGCAATTTACCCCTGGAGCAGCATCGGTCAGGAAGGCAGTCCATTTGTTGCAATATTTCAGGGATTGGGAATTAGTTCGGCGGCGAATATTCTAAATATTATCGTTATTACCGCTGCGATTTCGGCTATCAACAGTGATATTTTTGGTGCAGGTCGTATGATGTACGGCATGGCTGAGAAAGGGTTAGCGCATAAAAAATTTATGAGTCTAAGCCGTAATGGTGTGCCTTGGGTGACTATCATGATTATGACGCTGGCGCTGTTGTGTGCTGTCGTACTTAATTACTTGCTCCCTGAACGGGTGTTCGTAATCATTGCTTCGATTGCCACTTTTGCTACGGTATGGGTCTGGTTAATGATTTTGCTCTCTCAATTTGCTATGCGTAGAAAGATGTCACCAGAAGAAGCACAAAAATTACAATTTCCAGTACCGATGTGGCCTGTTGCACCGATACTGACTATTGTGTTTATGATATTTATTATTGCTATTCTCAGTTATTTCCCAGATACACGAATCGCATTCTATGTGGGTGGAATATGGATACTCTTGTTAACCGCCATCTATTATTTATGGATACGGCACAATGTAACCGCCGTTACCCCTCGTTCTGCTAAGAAAATATGATATATACCCTTCATCCTTCAAGTTGCTGCTTTGTTGGCTGTGTTCACTTGCCGCCGCGTTGCAAATTGAAATCTATTGGGTATAAATTATGTAGAAATCGTCTTATTTACCATTCATAAGACGATTTCCGCAGAATGAGTCAAAAATCTGTAATAAAACACCTGTACTAAAATTCTCTGTCATTAGTCTGACAGGAAAGCTGATTTGTCTCAATGATCGTGGCAAACTAACGGGTCAATGAGTTTACAGGGTTGGAGGGGCTTTTGGACAAGATTTTTATCGATGAGGCAGTGGCCGAATTATATACCATTAAGGATATGTTGCGCTGGTCTGTCAGCCGGTTTAATGCGGCGAATATTTATTACGGACACGGTACAGATAATCCATGGGATGAAGCGCTGCAACTGGTTCTTCCATCACTGTTTCTGCCGCTGGATATTCCACAGGAAATGCTGACAGCGCGATTAACATCAACTGAGCGTCATCGTATTGTCGAGCGGGTTATTCGCCGTATTAATGAGCGTATTCCGGTTGCTTATTTGACTCATCGGGCATGGTTCTGTGGTCATGAATTTTATGTTGATGAGCGGGTTCTGGTGCCGCGTTCACCGATTGGTGAATTGATTAATAATGAGTTTGCAGGATTGATCCCTGACGAACCCGCAAATATTCTTGATCTCTGCACTGGTAGCGGTTGTATTGCCATTGCTTGTGCCTATGCTTTCCCGGAAGCGGAAGTCGATGCAGTGGACATTTCCGCAGATGTGTTGGCTGTAACTGAACAGAATATTCAGAATCACAACCTTGAACACCGGGTCATTCCTATTCGTTCTGATCTATTCCGTGATATGCCACCTGTCAAATATAACCTTATCGTCACTAATCCGCCTTATGTTGATGCTGAAGATATGAGCGATTTACCGCAAGAGTTCCGCTGTGAGCCTGAGTTAGGTCTGGCGGCGGGTTCCGATGGTTTGAAACTCGCACGCCGTATTTTGGCAACTGCCCCAGATTTTCTGACAGAGCAGGGGGTACTGATTTGTGAAGTTGGTAACAGTATGGTGCATTTGATAGAACAATATCCTGATGTGCCATTTACCTGGTTGGAGTTTGAATACGGTGGTGACGGTGTATTTATGATGACGCGCGAGCAACTCGTCGAACATCATGAGCATTTTCGTTTATTCAAAGACTGATAGTTGGATGAGTTGTTATTGCTGTTTACCGGGTTAAATAAAAGAACAATTAACAGGAAGGAATTGGGATGGCTGGAAATAGTATCGGGCAATTTTTCCGGGTCACCACTTTTGGCGAATCCCACGGTTTGGCGTTGGGGTGTATTGTCGATGGTGTACCGCCGGGTATTGCAATCACAGAAGCCGATTTACAAGTTGATTTAGACAGGCGTCGCCCGGGAACTTCCCGTTATACAACGCAGCGCCGTGAGCCGGACCAGGTGCGTATTCTTTCGGGGGTATTTGAAGGGATAACAACCGGTACCAGTATCGGTTTACTCATTGAAAATACTGACCAGCGTTCTCAGGATTACAGTGTTATTAAAGATGTATTTCGTCCGGGGCATGCCGATTATACTTATGAACAAAAATATGGTGTTCGTGATTATCGCGGTGGTGGCCGTTCTTCTGCCCGCGAAACCGCAATGCGTGTTGCAGCAGGTGCAATAGCGAAAAAATATTTACTGGATAAATATGGCATTCGTGTCCGTGCTTACCTGAGTCAAATGGGAAATGTCCATTGTGCATTGAAAGATTGGGGACAGGTGGAACAAAACCCATTCTTCAGCCCTGATGAAACCAAACTTGAACAACTTGATGCCTTGATGCGTGAATTGAAAAAAGCCGGTGATTCCATTGGTGCGAAAGTGACGGTTGTGGCAGAAAATGTTCCGGCTGGACTGGGAGAACCTGTTTTCGACCGTCTTGATGCAGATATTGCTCATGCGCTGATGAGTATTAATGCAGTAAAAGGTGTTGAAATTGGTGATGGTTTCGGTGTGATTAGTTTACGTGGCAGCGAAAACAGGGATGAAATTACCGCTCAGGGGTTCACTAGTAATCATGCGGGTGGAATTCTTGGTGGAATCAGCAGTAGTCAGCCAATTGTTGCTCGTATTGCGCTGAAGCCAACTTCCAGCATCATGGTGCCGGGCAAAACGATTAACCGCCAGGGTGAAGAAGTGGAAATGGTGACTCGTGGCCGCCATGATCCTTGTGTTGGCATCCGTGCAGTACCGATTGCAGAAGCAATGATGGCTATTGTTCTGATGGATCATTTATTACGTCAGAGAGCGCAGTGTGCTGATGTCGAATCCAGACTTCCTGGTTGGTGAGCGGAGGATGAAGCTAGCCTTATCCCGGATGGTTGAAATGGGTAGCTTAATGTTGATAAGCAATTTCTCTTGATGGGATAAAGTATGGATTGGTTATTATCAGGGGCAGAAGTTTATGGTCTGCTCTTTCTGGTTGCGGTGATTGCTGGATTTATTGACTCGATTTCTGGTGGTGGTGGTTTGCTAACCATTCCTGCATTGCTTTCAGTGGGTGTCTCTCCGGTTCAGGCATTGGCGACAAATAAGTTACAGGCAGTGGGAGGTTCTTTCTCTGCTAGTCTCTATTTTGTCCGTTATGGTGCGGTTGATCTCAAGTCTCAGCGCTTTGCCATACTGATGACGCTGTTTGGCTCAATGGCTGGTGCAATTATTGTCCAGTTTATGAAACCAGATTTCCTCAGTCAGCTATTACCGGTTCTGGTCATTATTATTGGTCTGTATTTTCTTTTGACTCCGGCAATTGGCAAGGAAGATCGCCATCGTCGCTTAACTCCAGTGGCATTTGCCTGTCTTGTCGGGGGTGGATTGGGTTTATATGATGGCGTATTTGGCCCCGGTGTTGGCTCATTTTATGCGTTAGCTTACGTTGCCCTGTGCGGCTATAACCTGGCGAAATCTACAGCTCATGCCAAGGTATTGAACTTTGCTTCTAACATGGGTTCACTGGTGCTTTTTATCCTTGGTGGTCAGGTTTTATGGGTATTGGGTCTGGTGATGCTGGCAGGGCAGGTGATTGGTGCACGGTTGGGCGCAAGTTTGGTTTTGACACATGGTCAAAAGCTTATTCGTCCGATGATTGTAACTATCTCTTTTTTGATGAGTATTAAATTACTGAATGATAATCACGGCGATACAATCCGTACTTGGTTGGCATTTTATTTTTGATTCAGGATTTTGTTTTTAATTCATGACAACGCATAACTATCAACAACTTATTGATATTTTTAATCGCTGTTTTGGCGAAGAATACAACACATGTTTAGTCAAAGGTGACGACGAACCTATTTATCTGCCAGCGGATGAAGAGACTCCCTATAACCGAATTGTATTTGCTCATGGCTTCTATGCCAGTGCTTTGCATGAGATTGCTCATTGGTGCATTGCGGGTAGAGAGCGCAGGAAATTAGTGGATTTTGGCTATTGGTATTGCCCGGATGGGCGTGATGCACAGACACAAAGTGAATTTGAGAAAGTAGAAATTAAACCGCAAGCACTTGACTGGTTGTTTTGTACCGCCGCAGGTTTTCCGTTCAATGTCAGTTGTGACAATCTAGAAGGGAATTTTGAGCCTGACAGATTGACTTTTCAACGTAAAGTTCATGCTCAGATTATGGACTACTTAGCAGAAGGGATACCGGCAAGAGCGGAGTGCTTTATTCAGGGACTGCAATCGTTCTACAATACGTCCCCATTGAAAGCGGAACATTTTCCTTACCCGGAAGATGTATTCGCAGAATGAAACTGAATTTGAGGAAAAATAATGCTCGCTGAGTTTGAAACGCGTATTTTATCGCAAATCGATGACATGGTAGATCACGCCAGTGATGATGAGTTATTTGCTGGTGGTTATCTCCGCGGGCATCTTACTTTAGCGGTGGCAGAGCTGGAGGAGGAAGGTGCTCATACGGCTGAACAGCTTCATGATCGTGTTGAAAAAAGTATCCAAAACGCGATTAAAGCAGGAGAACTGACCCCACCGGATCAGGTTCTGGTTCTCCATACTTGGCAGCGCTTGTTAGACAATGCTAAAACTCAATAATTTTATACCCGTTATCTTTCAAGTTGCCTCTTTGTTGGCTGCATTCGCTCTCCTTGGTCACAGAGTTATCTATGCTCCCGGGGATTCGCTCCCTTGCCGTCGCGCGGCATCTTGAAATTCATAGGTATATTAAGGGGCAGAAAACGAACTGTGCTACCAAAATTCATATGAATATCTAACGTTTGGCAGTGCAGTTCGTCAGAATCAGAGGCTCAATAGCGATTTTTATTCTTTCTATGTTTTGCTTTTCGTTACTTTTATCCCGTTTGATGGTGGCCATTGTTGTGAGGTATGTAGTACCCGTAGGATAACCACCGTGTGGGTTGTTTCGGTGTATACTACTATATAGTTAGATCGAACAACCATCTCCTGCGTACCGGGAATGCGGCCTGCTCGGTAAAGTTGTGGGCGTTCTGGTAGTGTTGCCACCTTATTCTCTATCGCGTTTTTTAACTGTTGAGCCGCATGGAGATTATCGTCAGATATGTAATCAATAATTGTCAACAAGTCAGCTCTGGCTGTTTCCCTCCATTCAAGAGTTAGTACGAAGTTTCCTTTCAATTAATTCTTGGGCTTCATCCATTACTTGCTGATGTGGGACAGGTTGGCGTGTATCGTCGAGTGCTTCTTGCACTTTAGCGAAAAACCAAGCATCGTAAGTTTCCGTATCAGCGGTGAAACCAGCGGGTAACGCACCATCTTTGGCGACACGGGTTAGCAGGATGCGTACAGCATCCGATATGGTTAGACCTAAATTAGCGAGCGTTTTTGTTGCATCGGCCTTGAGTTTATCGTCTACACGAACGTGCAGCATTGATGTTTGAGCAGCCATTTTTTTATCCTCCGCTTATCAGATTTCATTATGTATCTCATTTGAGAGCTATGTGCAAGAGCTAAGATATATTAAATTACATTACCAAAATTAATATGAATATCTAACGTTTGGCAGCGCAGTTCCTTAATGGTTTTTCAATTTTCACTTTACGGCCTTTCAGCAGCTTTCTGATCCAAAAACGGTTTGGATGAAGGGCCGCCAGTGTTTCATTATCCAGTGGCAATGGTTCATCAAAGATTTGTCCTGCAAGGATTTCTGCAACTAATGGTGCCGAGCATAATCCACGGGAACCTAATGCTCCGATAATAAATAGATTGGAATAACTGGGAGCATTTGAGATCGATTTCCCAGTGCGGATTTGTTCTGGTAGATTTTGATAATCTGCCATTATTTCATTGAAATTCGGCGCATTTCCTACCATCGGCATATGGTCACGAATAACGCAACGAATACCTTGACGAGATTTTCCAGCAGAAATATCAACCTGATTTACCCATTCGGCATCAGGTAAACATTTCAGTAATCGATCACGGTTCTCTCGTTGTTCCGTTTCTGAATATTCGTTATCGAGCTGATGGCGCTGATAACTAGCACCGATACAGTGGTATTGATTGGCTGGATTAGCCGGTGTCATATAACCATCATAGCAAAGCACATTTTTTAATTTACTCAATTCTGTCGTTGTCGGAATATCGCTGACTTGACCGCGAACGGCAGTTACCGGTAGTTTCTCGGTTTGTTCAAATTGGGGGAGATGGTGACCATTGGCAATAACTACCACTTTATGATGCCTGTTTAAGGGTTGCCCTTGATACATTAGATGTAGTTGCCAACTGTCTTTGTTGCGGTTAAGAGCGGTAATTTCATGATTGAAAAGACAAATCATCCCTTGTTGTTGTGCTAATTCTGTTGCGGCTCTGGTCAATTCAGCCGGACATAGCCATCCACCCTGTGGATAATGAATACCGTGGTAATTAACATCCAGCCCGCATTTTTCACTCAATTGGTGACAATTCATGCCAATAGCGAGTTCATTCGGCCATTCTGTTGCCAAAATTTTCTCAATTTTTCTGCTACTTTTTTCGTCATAAGCAAGCTGGCTGACACCACACCATTGATGGTCAAAATTGATCCCCTGTGCTGATAGCAACTCATACTGGCGGCGAGCAAAAGTAAATGCTGAGGTAAAGAATTTTTCGAGTCCGTCATTACTGCCGTTTAATAACGGGTAAAGTGCTCCTTGACGATTACCAGATGCACCTTGTGCTGGAAATTCATCCTGACAATAAAGCGTAACACGTGCTCCACGACGAAGTAGCGCAAGAGCGGTGAAAACACTGGCAATGCCTCCGCCGATAATGGCGATATCATCTGTACGGCTTGCGGCTGGACGGGCAAACCACGGTGCAGGCAATGATTGACATTTTTGGGTTGCCAGGGTTCCAGTCAGCATTTCCCTTTTGCGACCAAATCCTTTGACTTTACTGACATCAAAACCAGCTTGTAGTAAACCACGACGGACAACGCCAGCAGAGGTAAAGGTTGCAAAGGTTCCGTTTGGCCGGGCAAATCTCGCCATAGCAGCAAATAGCTGTTCGTTCCACATTTGTGGGTTTTTGGCAGGGGCAAAACCATCTAAAAACCAAGCGTCTACCTTCCCGTAAAGGCTGGAGTCCATGGTTGGTAACAGATCATTGATATCACCAAACCATAAATCTAGTGTGACTGTCCCACTTGCCATAATTAATCGGTGGCAGCCTGCTAGTGGTTGAGGCCATTGTTGGCAGAGTTGCTGAGAAAAAATGCCAAGTTCAGGCCAGCGTTGATGAGCTTGCCATAAGTCACTGGTTTTCAGTGGGTATTTCTCAAAACTGATAAAATGCAGGTGCTGCAGTGGGGCGTCAGGGTGCTGTTGCTGAAATGCATCAAATGATTGCCAGAGTGTCAGAAAATTCAACCCAGTCCCGAAGCCGGTTTCTGCTATTACACAGTTAGAACGAGGATGAGTACAGAATCGTTGGGGAAATTGGTTGCCATTAAGAAATACATAACGGGTTTCCTCCAGTCCATCCTGATTTGAAAAGTAAACGTCATCAAATTGTGTTGAAATCGGGGTACCCTGATCATTCCAGCTTAGGGTTGCGGTACAGATGGCAGAATTTTTCACGGTAATGCCTGCAATGTTAATGATAATAACGCGATTTTAGCGAGGTTAAGCTTGATGCACCACCGGACAGAAAAAAAGATTGGAAATATGGTGATTTGATTAGCAGTCAGCACCTGTGTTTGGGTAGGCGCTGAATATTATCGGGTATCATACCAATAACTTGCTGTTCAGTTCTTGGCTAGATGACCGGCAGCCAGACATAAAAGTCCCCCGGCAATCCCTTCAACCCAGCGACGATGACAGTCACTGAACGAGCCTTTTTGCCCCATACCGGCTATAACGATACCGATTAATCCATAAACCAGAGCGCAGGTGCTGATGAAAATTGCGGAAAGAATTATGGATTGGAGCGTATGGTTGCCATCAGCGATGATGAAGTTTGGCAGGATAGCGAAATAGACCAATAACCCTTTGGGATTCAGGAAACTGGTTAGGAAGCCTTTGGTCAGCAAGGTTTTGGCTGGTGAGGATGAGAAGATGATTTTGTTGGGGCGTATTGCTGAACGAAACATCTGAACCGCTAAATAGGCCAGGTAGACAACGCCGGCCCAGCGCATCACCTCGAACAGAATTGGTGAGGTTGCCACAATAGCGGTCACACCCAAAGCACCAAGAATGCCATGTAGACAATAGCCGGAGATGACCCCTGCATTGGCACGTAGAGCGGCTCTTTTTCCTGCGGATAGACCTTGAGATGCCACGAACATAATATCGGGTCCAGGAGTACAAATTAACGGTAATACAGTAGCGGCGAAGACTAAAAAATTTTCTAACTGCATGATTTTGCCTCCATATAATTAAGAACATCTGAAGTACTGGATTAGTACTAATAAGTTGGGCAGGCTAGACGCTATAATTAATCTACAGAAATATATGAGTTGGTATTTTAAGCTAATTTTTATGATATTTTGTGTCTAATTTTTCACTATTAATAGTCATAGTGAAATTTGTATAATATATTTTTCACTATAGTGGAATTGAATGCCAATGAAATTAGATAATATTGATAGACGTATTCTTCGTGCTTTGCAACGTGACGGCCGGCTCCAGAATGTCGAATTAGCTAAGGAGGTTGGTTTATCGCCATCTCCTTGCTTGCGGCGCGTACGGTTATTGGAAGAGGCGGGGGTCATCAAGCGCTATGTTGCAGTGCTTGATGGCTTGAAGATTGGAGCTGGTCTTTCATTGTTTGCCCGGATTTGGCTCAAGGCTCAGGATGCAGAGACGATTCAGCATTTTACTGATGCTATCCAAGAAATGCCTGAAATTGTGGAATGCCACTTAATGGCGGGAGAATGTGATGCGCTTCTGAGAATTGTTACCGAGGATCTCCATTCTTACCGCCGTTTCCATGCTGAACACCTAACTCGGATTGACAGTATTCAAAGCGTTAAGACCGAAGTACCGATGGAAACGGCTAAACTTACGCATATGCTGCCAATATGAGTTGCAAGTCCATCCTCTATGCATGTACAGGCAAGGTATTGACAAGGGATATATACCCTATGGATTTCAAGATGGATCGCGACGGCAAGGGAGTGAATCTCCGGGAGCATAGATAACTATGTGACCGGGGTGAGCGAGTGCAGCCAACAAAGAGGCAACTTGAAAGATGACGGGTATAGTTGTGCTGGGCGGCATCCATTGTGATGAGGGGGATTATTTCAGGGAAAGATATAATCTTTTATTCTATAAATTATTTACTTTCATACTAATATACTAACGCTATCTCTATCTCATAAAAAATATGAAGCACTTCCTCTCAGTATTTTTTCGTGAGATATTCCATCTAATAAGCTCCATTTAGCAGTAATCATCTGAATGCTATTGAAAAATAAATAAAGACTCACATCACATATTGCACTTCATCATTAACAAGTTTCTTTAGTAATAGTAACGGGGAAATTTAATTATAAGTAAAAAAACCTATTAACGAAGTGAGCTTTATATTTATGAAGAAATATAAAGCTCACACAATTTTTTAAATTCTTTTGATAGTTTTTTCGTCAAATGTAAAGAAATTGTATCAATAATTAACATTACCTTGAATCTGGCTGCTTTTTCGTCACCTCCATTGTGTTTGACTTCTTTAATATAAAATGAGCATAACTTACAAAATTCAGCCACTCTTTTTTCAAGAATATTTGCGTTTCTATCGATAAAATCATAATGGCGGTAATTATTAGCTCGCTTTAAGTTATCTGAATTTTGCATAGGCACTTGGGTAAGTGTTTTCTTTGAGATTAATTCAGAAACATCCTTATTATATTTTTTGCATATGAGTTCTAATAACCGCTTAATTCTGCTGAATATAATTATAATTAGTCCATAAAGTATGATGAATGCTCCAATTAAGATGTGATTCTGTTGTGATGCAATTAATAAATCGTTATTAATTTTCCCTCCATATTGTGATGAAACGCTTATATCCATATTAAAAGCCACTAATATCCATATAATACCAATGCTTAATAGAAAATAACCGAGTCCTCTCATTATTAATCCTCATTAAAATTAGTGGGTGGAATTATCCTAATTTAGCTAAGTCTTACAATGAACCTGCTGTTTGCATGTTATATAACATAATTACCACTATTCTGTATGTAAGTGAACGCTTTATTTATTGGATAAAGTCAGAAAATTTTTTATTTCAAAACGTATGCCACTTGATTTTGGGTAATTCGTATGATTATGTCAATACAAAAATAAAAGATCTGATTGCTTTCATAAAAACCTTGTTCATGGTTATAGTCGTTGTTGTTAAGCTTGTTTTTGAATCAGAAAAAAACATGAAAATAACAGGCATAGTAGTAGCGAATACCTTCATTGTTGTCTGTAATCTGATTTTTTCTTTTTTAAAGAAGTGGTATTAACAATAAAATGAAAACAGAACAATAAACAGTAATATGGTCTTGTTAAGTAGATATAAAGTACCTATCTTTAATTAAATCAACTTACCGATTACTATTTATATGAATTGATAAAGTTAGGGATTGTATTGATGTTGTTATCTTTTCCCCAGTATTACGGTTTACCAGAATGATTTCTATCTGAAATTTATTTTTATCTGTTGCTGTTTGAATATGTTTAATGCAAGTTAGTTGTTGTTTTAACCAGAAAATACATTGGGATTTAGGGATAGATGAATTTTTCTTCGTAATTTTATCCTGATCGGACTTGTTCGGCGTACAAGTGTACGCTAAAGTGCCGTTATAAAAATTCAGCAGATAGCAGATAAACATTTTAACGAGGTGAGGTATTTAATGAAGCGTGCAGTGATCACTGGCTTAGGTATTGTTTCCAGCATTGGTAATAACCAGGAAGAAGTACTGGCATCTCTGAAAGAAGGCCGCTCCGGGATAACTTTTTCCGAAAAATTCAAAGAGATAGGAATGAGAAGTCACGTCTGGGGTAATGTAAAACTGGATACGACGGGGTTAATTGACCGCAAAATTCAGCGTTTCATGAGCGACGCTTCTGTTTACGCTTATCTGGCGATGGATGAAGCCATTAAAGATTCTGGCCTAACTGATGGTCAGGTTTCCAATATTCGTAGCGGGCTGGTTGTGGGATCTGGTGGTGGTTCCCCGTATAACCAGGTTATGGGGGCTGATGGTATGCGTGCCCGTGGCTTGCGAGGTGTGGGGCCTTATATGGTGACTCGTTCAATGGCTTCCGGTGTGTCAGCTTGCCTTGCAACTCCGTTTAAAATCAAAGGAGTAAACTACTCTATCAGTTCTGCATGTTCTACTTCTGCTCATTGTATTGGTCACGCAGTTGAACTTATTCAGTTAGGGAAGCAGGATATTGTTTTTGCTGGTGGCGGTGAAGAACTGTGCTGGGAAATGAGCTGTGAATTTGATGCAATGGGTGCTCTTTCCACGAAATACAACGAAACTCCTGAAAAAGCCTCCCGTACTTATGATAAAAACCGTGATGGTTTTGTTATCGCTGGCGGTGGCGGTATCGTTGTTGTTGAAGAATTGGAGCATGCTCTGGCACGCGGCGCACACATATACGCTGAAATTGTTGGTTATGGTGCAACATCTGATGGTGCGGATATGGTTGCCCCATCTGGAGAAGGCGCTGTTCGTTGTATGAATATGGCACTGCAAGGTGTGAATGGTACTATTGATTATGTGAACACGCATGGTACTTCTACGCCTGTTGGTGATTTGAAAGAGCTAGAGGCGATTAGGGAAGTGTTTGGTGATACGACACCTGCAATTTCTGCAACAAAAGCGATGACCGGCCACTCATTGGGCGCGGCTGGTGTACATGAAGCGATTTATAGCCTGTTGATGTTGGAGCATGGTTTTATCGCACCTAGCATTAACATTGAGGATATCGATGATAAAGCAGTGGGTATGAATATCATTACTAAACCTACTGAACAGAAGCTGAATACTGTGATGTCTAATAGCTTTGGCTTCGGTGGTACTAATGCTTCCCTGGTTATGAGCAAGTATTTGGAGTAAGCCCTTTTTATCATTAGGTTATTCAGGACAGTGTTTAGACAAAAGTGGTAGTTTTTGGCGCACTGTCCGTATCACTATTATTCTGCCGTCTGATTCTACTCATTATGTGCTCAGAAGAGATGAGTTCAGAATTCACAGAAGAAGGACATTACTTCGGTCTGGTAGATGTCAGAAGGTTATCATAGTTGAGTTCAACACAAGTAAAAAAGTGTGGAGCTTTAATGATGAAGAATTGGAAGTTGTACAATGCTGCGCTTATTCTCTTATATTCTGTTGTTTTTTTCTTTTAATTTATACGCTGAAACCGAATTTTGCATTCAAACAGGTGGCTATATTGAGATGAATATGCGGGATAAAATGATAAATGATTTGAACATTAAGTCTCAGGATATTGATTTAAAAAGAACAAAAATTGAATTGCTTTCTGATGTTGAAGTAAATAATATCCTCGCCTTGGAACTTGCCAGAAAAGAGGTGGAAAAAGATAAATTAAGAGATAGTCCAACTAGATCCAAGTATGAAGACCATTATAAAAATTATAAAGAATATAACCCGCATAATCTAATCGTAAAATTTACCTATTTCGATGAAAAAGGCAAGGCAAATGTTTTTATTGCATCGACAATTATCAATGATATCGAATGCTCGGTGTCATTTAGTAGTTATTTAACAGTTAGTCGAGAGTTCTAAGTGCCAACCATCAATATGCTGCTTTAAAGGTTTTTTATCGGTCTTGACTATTATTGTATTTTTTTGAGGATAATTATGGATTAAGGTCCAGTTTGTTGGGTTTTGATTTTTCGTAAAA
This sequence comes from Photorhabdus heterorhabditis, assembly GCF_018448905.1. Classification (GTDB taxonomy): domain Bacteria; phylum Pseudomonadota; class Gammaproteobacteria; order Enterobacterales; family Enterobacteriaceae; genus Photorhabdus; species Photorhabdus heterorhabditis. Next base: position 98,238 of record NZ_RCWA01000011.1, read on the forward strand.
CATGACATTAATGTGAAAGTCTATTCCTGAACTTGTCAATAGAAAAAGCCCATAATATTTTTATGATAATTATGGGCTTTTATTTACTAAGCTTTGGTTTTAATCGTCGTCTATTGAATACGGCGCTTACGGATGATTCGTAATATTGGCGGAATAATTAGAACCAGTACGGCCAATACCAGGAGACATTGAGCAATGGCACTGTTCCACAGAATGCCAAATTCGCCATTACTGATGGAAAGTGCACGGCGTAAATTTTGTTCCAGCATTCCTCCTAATACGAAACCAAGGATTAATGGCGACATTGGGAAATTCATTTTTCTCAGAATATAGCCAAAAACGCCTAACCCTATCATCAACAGAAGATCGAAAGTTGTGCTGTGTACGGCATATACACCAACGGCTGAAACGGTAGCAATAGCTGGAACAAGAAACCATAACGGAATGGTTAACATCCGTGTAAACATACCTATCATTGGGATATTCATAACTAGCAGAATAATATTAGCAATCAGTAATGCAGCAATTAATCCCCAAACAATATCCGGTTGCTCAGTAAACATTCCCGGCCCTGGGGTAATGTTGTAGAGCGTTAATGCCCCCATCATAACGGCAGTGGTGCCGGAACCTGGGACTCCTAATGTTAGCATTGGAATAAAGGAGCCGCAGGCCGAAGCGTTATTAGCAGCTTCTGGTGCTGCAACGCCACGAATATCACCTTTACCAAATGAATCACTATTCCCACTGATCCTCTTTTCTGTCATATAGGTAATTGCGCTGGCAATGGTTGCTCCTGCACCGGGCAAAATACCGACAAAGAAACCGATAAAAGATGATCTGATAGTTGGCATGGCGCATTCAACCGCTTCCTTGCGGTTAAACAGCAAACGGCCTGTTTTGCGAATAATGGTTTTGCCGGTTGATGTGTTTTCCAGCATCAGCAGAATTTCGCTGACGGAAAACAGACCTATCACCACAACGATAAATTGAATGCCATCTGACAGATGAACATTGTCGAAAGTAAAACGGTAAACCCCGGTGTTGGCGTCTACTCCGACAGTTGCCAGACCTAATCCTATCAGTGCCGCCAGCAGTGATTTCAGAGGATTCTGACTCATCATGCTACCCAGACAGGCAATAGCAAAAACCATTAGCGCAAAATATTCAGCAGGACCGAATGCCAGTGACCATTGCGCCAGTAATGGTGCAAACAAAATAATGCCGCAAATTGCCAGCAAAGAACCACAGAAAGAACTGACCGCAGAAATAGACAATGCTACACCTGCACGACCTTGTTTAGACATTGGATAACCATCCAGTGCGGTCATAATGGCAGCGGCATCACCGGGAACATTGAGTAGAATCGATGATATACGTCCACCATACTCACAACCAATATAAACAGTTGCTAATAATATCAGGGCAGATTCAGCAGGCAGCTTTAAAGCAAAAGCGAGTGGTAGCAGAATAGCTACACCATTAATTGGCCCAAGCCCCGGTAACAATCCAACAATCGTTCCAATAAAACAACCAATCAACGCAATAATCAGGTTTTGTGGCACCATGGCGACTTCAAAACCCTGACTGAGATACATCCAGGTTTCCATAAATTCTCCGTCAGTTAAGCCAGTTGCCAAGAGGCAGGGTTACATCAAGTAAGTGATCAAAGGCGAAATAGAGCGTGATGCCAAGGAACACCCCGGAAATGATTGCAGCAGGCAGTGGAGCGTTAAATAACAGCGCTACACTGCATGTCAGCAGAGCGGTAGCCAAGGGAAAGCCCAACCACTCAAACGTCCAGCCATAAATAACTAAAGAGACAATCATTAACATCAGGCGATAGATAATGGGGGTATTAGGCCAGTTGCTCTGCTCTGGTTTTCTGAAAAGCAGCAGTAAGGCACAGATAGCCATTAAAGACAGAATGGCGATAGGAAAAGGTCTGGGTCCCAGTGGTTCATAAGTGTATTCGCTCTGAATTCCCCAACCGATAACTAGCCCAATGGCACAGAGTATCAACCAGATAGTAGCAAAAATACGATCGCTCATGATGATAGTCGCCTCTATTTATTTAGCTAATCCGAAAGCTCTGGCTTGTTCACGATACTGTTCAACCTGTTTTTTCACATAGTTGTCCAGTTCTTTGCCGGTCATATTGAACTCAAACAATCCACGGAGATCGCGTTGTTTTTTGAAATCATCTGTTTGTTGTAGTTTGTTAAAAGTATCAACCCACCATTGGTATTCTTCATCAGAAACTTTTGGCCCCATATAGAAACCGCGGATAATCGGCCATACCAGATCATAACCCTGCTCTTTGGCTGTAGGGATGTTGGCTAAATTACCGTCCAAGCGTTTATCCGCGTAAACAGCCAGAACACGGATCTTGTCTCCATTCAGGTAAGGCACCATCTCACTCAGATCACCGGAAACAGCTTGAATATGATTACCCAGTAGAGCAGTGACTGGTTCACCACCGCCCTCAAAAGCAACATAACGCATTTTGTGAGGATCAACACCAACCTCTTTTGCCAGTAGTGCTGTTTTCATCCAGTCCTGACTGCCGATAGAGGCGCCAGCGCCAAACACAATGCTGTTTGGATTTTTCTTGAAAGCATGCATCAAGTCATTCAAGGTGTTATAAGGAGAATCAGCTCGGACTGCAATCATTCCGTAATCAGTCCCAACACTTGCCAGCCAGCGAACATTATCAACGTTATAACGACCAAATTTTCCCTGAGATAGATTGAGCAGAGAGCCACCGGAAAAGGCAACAATGGTTCCCGCTTCAGCAGGTCGCTGCGCAACAATGGCGTTATAAGCGACGGCGCCAACACCACCTGGCATGAAAGTGACGCGCATAGGTTTACTAATCTCTTTGGTTTCCAGTAATGAAACCTGCACCAGCTTGCAGGTCAGGTCAAAACCACCACCGGGTTTTGCTGGAGCAATACATTCAGTCCTGCTAGGTGCACTGGCAGCAAAAGCATTGCTTGTACTAAATAGTAAAATGGTTGCTGCTAATGTTTTGATTGTTATAGTTTTCATTTATTTTTTCTCATAGATACCCGTGTAAGAAACAACCACTATAAACAGACTTGGTTGACTTAATTGATAATAACAAAACCTTTCATTTACCTTTCATTAACAAAAAAAGTTGCTGATATGTGATTTCAATCTCTTAATTTGCGTAGCGTTTCGCATTAATGAGTTAACAAATGGCTACAGGCTTTCTTTTTGGTTTTGGTTTGTTGTAAGTTTTTAGTGGTTAAATGTTGTAGGTAGAGAATCTTATATTTTGCCAAGGAAATATGATGCGGATGACAACTATTTATTTATGCGATATGTTCAATATACCCAATAGATTTCAAGCCGCAGGGCGGCGGCAAGTGAACGCATCCCCGGGAGCATAGATGACTATGTGACACTGGGGTAAGTGAACGCAGCCAACAAAGCAGCAGCTTGAAAGATGAAGGGTATAGACAATTTATTGAATATAATTAAATTAATTTTACCCTGATGAAGTTTAAATTTGAGGAAATGATGAGAAAATTGATTCTTTGTAGCGTTATGGCTTTTGCTTTAACAGGATGTAAAACAGAACTAAGCACTTCAGTATCTGTTAGCGATCTTTTATCTGAACAGGTAAAGGTAGTGACATCTGATTTATTGGTTGAAGTCAGTGCTTGTGGTGATTATCAAGATTCTAGGCAGCCCTCAAAATCTCTGTTAGAGGCTCAGGCAAAAGTACCGGATATTTTTACCAGTGCGGAATATGTAGAATGTTTCAGAAAAGATATGGATTCATTTGCTCATTTTAAAATCCCTGTAAGTGTAGGGAACTCAAATGATAATGGTTCTACTAAGGGAATTCACCTTTACGGTAATAATGCAGATATTTTGGCGATCAGCATACCCAAAGAGATGAAGAAAAAAATTAACAAGGCAGATAGTTCTATTGCAGCAAAAACTAAAATCTCAATTAACGTTAAGAACGATACAGATAAGATTTTGAACATGACCGGTTTATCCGTGTTCCTTAATGATAAAAATCCGATGGTGATATCGAATTTCGGTTTGAAAGCTGGGAGTGAAATAAAATTAACTTTGTCCAATGTGTCTGTTGCATCTGCATTAGATGAACGTTTTGATTTCACACCTGTACTAATGGCAATGCCTGAGTAAATAGAAAGGTGATTTTTTTGCTACTGCTAGGTTTATTGTAAATAAAACATCATAAAGCAGAAAAATAAATAGTAATCTAAAAGATATATACCCAATGGATTTCAAGATGGATCGAGACGGCAAGGGAGCGAATCCCCGGGAGCATAGCAAACTATGTGACCGGGGTGAGTGCAGCCAACAAAGAGGCAACTTGAAAGATAACGGGTATATACCCAATAGATTTCAATTTGCAGCGCGGCGGCAAGTGAACGCATCCCCGGGAGCATAGAGAACTATGTGACTGGGGTAAGTGAACGCAGCCAACAAAGCAGCAATTTGAAAGATGAAGGGTATAGTTGATAAATAAGATAAAATCATTAGTGAATCACAGATATTAAACGTAACTGATTAAGGGAGAAGGAATATGAATTAAGAAAACCCTCTTATTAACGGTACTGTTTTTTCTGTTTTTGGTATCGCTGCGGACTACTGGAAAGTCTCTTCTATAACTAGAGCTTACTTTGAATAAATTTTATAGAGGGTGAAAGATGTTAAAGAAAATTGCTGTTACTTTGTTGTTGGTGTCCGCCAGCGCCCATTCCGCGAGTTTTGATTGCACCAAAGCTACCAGTGAAGCTGAGATGCTAATCTGTGCGACTCCTGAGCTATCCCAGTCTGACGATAACCTATATGTTGATTACCTTAGAGCTAAGCAGGCTACTGATAACAGCGTTGACTTCAAAGCGCTGACGAAGCAAAACTGGAAACTTCGCGAGAAATGCACCACTGTTAAATGTCTTCAGGACTGGTATCAGAGATCATTTGAAATGTACAGGCAGATCGCCGCTAATACTATAGAAAACTGCTATAAAGAAAGACAAAAAATCATTCTAGCTGGAACTTTGCTGAGGATTACTTATCCCGGTCCACCGAATTACGAAAGCGTGGAAAATGGGGATACCCCTGAACCTTATTGGGTGTTACAGCCGGATAATCCGATTAAGTGTGCGAAGGGAGCGCCAGACTGGGGTGATCGTAACTTTATGCAACTGGTAGTTCCGTCTGACTTTTATGATGAGTACAGAAGTCTGCTTGGTCACCGCGTGAGTGTAACCGGGAAAATTATGTATGCAGTTAGTGGTCATCACCATACACCACTGATGATTGATAGCCAACGCATTGACGCAGTTAACTAAATTCACAAAGTCACGACGACAATCAGCAAAAATTGCACCATGATTGTCATTGAAGACTTAAAGGTTGCCAACATGCCAAAGTCAGAAATGTGCTGGCTGTGGGCATACATCGAAGGAAAACCGTCTGTTACAAAGTCAGTTGGCGTGTCAGAAATATGGATAAATCCCCAATGGATTTCAAGATGTATCGCGACGGCAAGGGAGCAAATCCCCGGGAGCATAGATAACGATGTGACTGGGGTAAGTGAACGCAGCCAACAAAGCAGCAGCTTGAAAGATGAAGGGTATAGATAATTCTGTGACCGGGGTGAGTGAGTGCAGCCAACAAAGAGGCAACTTGAAATATAGCAGGTATACAGCGAATGCCAATATCAACAGCTTTCGTAACATTTTGGCGGCGTGGCACACCGTGCTTGCCTGTGGAGGAAGGGGGCAGTCAGGCCGTCCGTTCAGGATAATATGGAATTGTATTCTTGGTTATGCTTATAAAATCATGGAGATATCTCTAAAATGCGTCTCTTATTAGTAGAAGATCACCCTGAATTATTGCATTGGCTGCAAAAAGCACTAAGCAGTGCGGGGTTTGCTGTAGATGTAGCGAGTGATGGCATAGTGGCTGATCAATTATTGCAGACAGAAAACTATGCATTGTTGATTTTAGATGTTGCTTTGCCAAGGCTGGATGGTCTTTCACTATTGGTTCGTTTGCGTAAGCGAGGGCAAAATTTGCCGGTATTATTATTAACGGCTAAAGCCGATGTTTCTGACCGGGTAAAAGGGCTCAATTCTGGCGCTGATGATTATCTGACTAAGCCTTTTGATTTACAGGAATTGGAAGCACGTATCCGGGCGTTACTTAGGCGTAGTACAGGTATTCCACAGGAGATTCTGGCATTTGGTTCCCTTGTTTATCAGGATGAAGGTTATTTTATGCTAAATGATGAACCATTAGCATTAACTCCACGTGAGCTTTCAGTTCTGACAACATTATTCCATCGTCGGGGAAGACCTGTTTCTAAGCAACAGCTCTTTGAACAAGTATTTGCACTGTCAGATGAAGCGAATCCACAAAGTATCGAACTTTATGTACATCGGGTTCGGAAGAAATTATCAGGTAGTAATGTAGGGATTAGCACGCTACGGGGGTTAGGTTATCGTCTAGAGTGCCAGAACGAATGAGATTACTCAAAATACCAAAGTCATTGTTTCATCAGTTGCTTTTGTTTTTCGGTGTTCCACTGTTTTTATTAGGTGGTCTATCTGTCTATACCCATTATTTTAGTGCGAAAAATGCGGCGACATTGGCCTATGATCGCACGTTATTGGCATCTGCCCGCACAGTGGCAGAGCGGCTGACAGTTGAGAATAACCGATTAATTGTTGATGTACCTTATGTAGTCTTGGATAGCTTTGAGCGAAATATGAATGATCGACTTTTCTATCAGGTGTTATCCCCTCAGGGAAAAACAATTTCTGGTTATGATGATTTACCATTGATACCTGAACATGCGCTTCGATCTAATTTATACACGGCTTTGGTTTATTTTTATGATGCTGAATATCATGGTCAACCTATCCGGGTCGCTGCATTTTATCAGCCGATCAATGAAGGTGGAATCATGGGTATGGCGTTAATATTGGTCGCTGAAACAGTGGCTTCACGTCATTATCTTGCACAACAATTATTAATATCATCGTTGATGAGCCAAGGAACGGTTGTTGGGCTAACTTTGATTCTGGCTTATTTTTTGTTGAAACAATTACTTAAACCACTATATAGACTTTCCGGTGTTATGGTTCGTCGTTCCGCTAATGATCTGACTCCGTTACCGGACATGCTACCGTGGTCGGAACTTTCCCCGTTATTACATGCGATTAATCGCTATATAGAACGGCTGAAATTGATGGTTAGCCGGTAAGAGAGATTCAGTGCGGATGCTTCTCATCAACTCAGAACACCATTAACGGTATTAAAAACTCAGGTTGCGGTAGCACTTGCCAGTAAAGATCCTGAACAGTGGAAAGAAAGTTTACAGGCCATCGATAGCACATTGGATAGTACGATTTCTCTGACAGACCGTTTATTGCAGCTTTCTCGTTTGAAAGCGCATGAAAAAGAGGCCGTTCAGGATTATAAACCAGTCAATTTAGTTGAATTGTTGCAACAGGCGTGTTTTTCGCGTTTGCGACAGGCTGAAAGTAAGAATATTGATTTAGGTTATGAAGGGGAAAATACTCAATGGATAAAGGGAGAACCTGTACTACTGACAGAAATGTGCGCAAATCTGTTGGACAATGCGATTAAATATACTCCGGAAGGAGGAATGGTCACTGCCAGAGTTATTATTAGTCCTTGTAAGACGTATTGCTATTTGGAAGTAGATGACAGTGGACCAGGAATTGCTGAAGAAGAAGTCAGTTTGTCACTTATGGCTTTTAATCGTCTTGATAATGCCGCAGGACATGAAGGCGCAGGATTAGGATTGGCTCTGGTAAAAGATATTAGTATTTATCATGGCACTCATCCCCAATTACTACCCAGCAAAACACTGGGCGGTTTACTGGTAAGAATTCCTTTCAGGTTTTCTGATGATTAATTTCCTGAGATTTTGCTGTCTTAGGTCTAATAAGCGGAGTACGAAGTTGTTGTGCCAGCACAACACCTAGCAAGGTTATGCCACCGCCGATCAGGTGATAGCTGTGCATTTTTTCATGCAGAACCAGAATAGCGATAATAGCTGTGAATACTGGGGCCAGATTCATAAATATGGAAGTAGTATTAGCGCCAAGTTTTATGACACCTTGTATCCATAAATAAGGTGCGAGGATTGAGGCTGGAATACCTGCAAATAAGACTAACGGAATATTGTTAGCATTTAATTGAATATCTTTTGTCAACAGGAAATTTGGTAGTAATAACAGGACCGCGAAAGCAATTTGCACATATAGGGATTGCCAGTTTGGTAACGGAATAGACCAATGTTTAGTTAATACGCCATATAGAGCATAGGAGACAGAAGCAAGAAACATCATCAGTTCACCACGGCCTAAACCGTGTTGCAGTAATGATAAGGGATCACCGGTACTGACCAGCCAAACTAAACCAAACAGAGATAAAACAGTACCGAAAGCAATACCAACGGTGGGGATAACACGTAAAACAAATATACTGATAACGACAGTTAAAAGAGGAATAAGTGAGTTAAGAATTCCCATAAATGTTGCGCTGACACTATGCGCAGCGTAATAAGCCAAGCTTTGATAGAGCACCATACCCAGTGCACCAAGAATTAATAGCTTCCACCAATATTGGCGGATAGTTTTCCATTGGCGAATAACAGGTAGTGCAACAAAAGGAGTTAATGTGAGAAAGGCTAGGAGCCAGCGGTAAAAAGAGATTGCAGCGGGATCAATAGCAGTGGTAGCAGCTTTACTCACCACGGCATTGATCGACCAGATTAGGACGGCTAGAAACGGGAAAAACATATTCATATAGATGAGTCGCATTGAGAGAAAAATGGGAGCTTAGTTTAACAGTGTTTGATTTATTATATACCCAATAGATTTCAAGTTGCAGTGCGGCGGCAAGTGAACGCAGCCAACAAAGCAGCAACTTGAAGGATGAAAGGTATATCTATAAATATCATACAAAACATAAATATAAATTATAATAAATGAAATTCTTATCTATACTATAGAGGAGCTATTTGAAAAATTGTTGTTTACCAACATAACTAACTTTTTACATTTAAGGAGTTAAATATGCCAGCAGCTCAAGCTTACGCTCCACCTGGTTTTTGGGGGCCTTGGATCGATTTACAAGGATGGTTCGGCAACAGCCACAGTGTTAGATATTCTTTTGATACAGAATCACAGGCTCCATCTACTTTTTCCGTGGAAATACGATATGTAGATGAACCAGCACTAAAAACCATACAAACTATAGGTCCTGGTAATTATCTGGTCCGTAGTAACGGAGGGATAGGAGTAGATAGAATAAGGTGTAAAAGTCATTCTATAGGGCAAAACATTAGAATTACTTGGTAATTTATTTTAATGTAATGCTAATTACAGCCTTACTTGAGTTTTAAGTAGGGCTTATATTATGTGAAATTGTTCAATATTGTAGGATCGAAATTATGAGAAGTTTATTGGTTATTATGTTACTTCTATCTGTCATAACAGGGTGCTCCAGTAATCCAGATAAACAAGTACAAATAGAACAAGGGCTGAAATTTGCATTTTCATCCGGTGATAAATTTATTTTAACTCAAGCCTGTACAGCTCAAATCGATTATTTAGGGGCAGATGAAAGTGGCAATAACCAATTAGCAATAGTGGTGAAAAAAGATAAACCCTGTTTTCCCCACCTTGATACTTTAATCAATAAAAATGTCGGCTCCCAAGTGACAATATCGTTTAAAGGTATACCTATTATCTCGAATACTATCCAAACTGCCTTAGGTCCTTCATTCAGAATGTCGATAAAAGATACAGAGCAAGCTATGAATATTGTGAATGCGTTAAAAAATTAAATAGTCATCAATTTTTCATTAAGAAAATCAACAGCATCATAGGACATGGCTTAAAACCTTTATACGTAGATTCTGGTTACTTGTGGTTTATCCATTATCTCTTTGCTAGAGCTGGTAAAAACCGTCAATGAAGTCGCTTTTGATGTCGGTTACAGCTCATCTTTTGCTTTTATTGCGATTTTTCAGCAACCGGCAGGTACTACACTGGATAGTTTCAGAAAAAGTTAATAATAAAAGAAACTGTCATTATGGGTTTTGTTATGATTAAGTGGCAAAATAGCAGGCTATGCCCGTTTTATGCCACAGGATGGAATTAAGTGAAGATTCTGGTTGATGAAAATATGCCTTATGCTGAGCAACTGTTTCAGCAATTGGGGGATGTGCAGGCTATTCCGGGGCGTCCGGTGCCGGAAGATGTACTGGATCATGCTGATGCATTTATGGTCCGCTCAGTGACTAAAGTTGATGAAAAATTGTTGAAAGGTAGCACGATAAAATTCATCGGTACGGCAACGGCGGGTACTGACCATGTAGATCAGCGGTGGTTATCTCAGGCAGGAATCGGGTTTTCTGCGGCACCGGGATGCAATGCTATTGCTGTGGTTGAATATGTCTTCTCAGCGTTAATGTTGCTGGCAGAACGTGACAATTTTGAACTCAAAGATAAAGTTGTAGGGATTGTCGGTGTTGGTAATGTTGGTAGCAGGCTGGCAGAACGGTTATCCGTCCTTGGCATCCAGATACTCTTATGTGATCCACCAAGAGCTGACAGAGGGGACGTGGGTGAATTTTGGCCACTAGAAAAACTAGTCAAAGAGGCTGATATTCTTACATTCCACACGCCACTCAATAAATCAGGTCCGTATAAAACACATCATTTGGTGAGTACTGAATTGTTGTCAGCTTTACCGGATAACCGCATATTGATTAATGCCAGCCGTGGCGAAGTTGTTGATAATCAGGCACTGCTTGCTGAGCTGGAATCTGGTAAAAAACTCAGTGTTGTTTTAGATGTTTGGGAACCGGAACCTGATTTATCTCTGCCATTACTGGAGTTAGTTGATATTGGTACACCGCATATCGCGGGATACACGCTTGAAGGTAAGGCTCGTGGTACCACTCAGGTATATGAGGCTTACTGCGAATTTCTCGGTCAATCCGATAAAGTTGCCTTATCTGATTTGTTGCCTGAGCCAGATTTCAGTCGTATTACCCTACAGGGAAGGGTGACTCAAAGCACACTGAAACGGTTGATACATTTAGTGTATGATGTGCGCCGTGATGATGCCCCGTTACGGCAAGTTGCTGGTCAGAAAGGTCAATTTGATCATCTGCGCAAAAACTATTTGGAACGTCGGGAATGGTCATCTTTGACTGTGTGTTGTGATAATAAAGAGAGTGCCGAGTTGTTAGCTGCTCTTGGTTTTAGTACAGAGCTGATTTAATCCGTGTAGAAATATGTCTACATGCCAGAAAGAAAAATAAGGTGGAGAAAACCAACATGTCAGAAGGTTGGAATATTGCTCTGTTGGGTGCGACAGGTGCAGTAGGTGAAGCGATACTGGCGTTATTACAGGAACGTCAGTTTCCTGTTGGTGAATTGTATCCTCTTGCCAGTGAACGCAGTGCTGGTGAAAATTTGCGTTTTAATGGTAAAAATTTAATTGTCCGTGATGCCGCTGATTTTGATTGGTCGCAGGTACAGCTCGCTTTTTTTGTGGCTGGAATGGAAGCTACGGCACAATATGCTGAAAAAGCGGCGGAAGAAGGCTGTTTGGTCATTGATAGCAGTGGATTATTTGCTATGGAACCGGATGTGCCTTTGGTTGTTCCAGGTGTTAACCCTCATGCTTTGGCGGATTATCGCAATCGTAATATTATTGCTTTGGCAGATAGTATGACCAGTCAGGTACTGACAGCGATAAAACCGCTGGTTGATGCGGCTGGAATTGCACGTTTGCATTTGACCAATCTGTTCTCTGTTTCTATTCACGGTAAAGCGGCAGTTAATGAATTAGCTGGACAGAGTGCCCGTTTACTAAATGGTATTCCACCAGAGCCGGGCCGCTTCAGCAAACAATTGGCGTTTAATCTTTTGCCGTTGCTGACGGATGCTGAAGGCTCAGTGAGTGAAGAGCGCCGTCTTGTAGATCAGGTGCGCAAGGTTTTACAGGATGAAGGATTACCGATTTCAGTCAGTTGTGTCCAATCTTCTGTTTTTTATGGCAATGTTCAGGTAGTCCATTTGGAAACATTACGTCCGGTTGGTGTGGAAGAAGCCCGCGAGGAACTGGAACGGATAGTTGATATTAATGTCTCAGATGAAGGTGATTATCCAACACCGGTGACAGAAGCGTCTGGTAATGATTTGTTGAGTATTGGTTGCTTGCGCAATGATTACGGAATGCCAGAAGTATTGCAGTTCTGGTCTGTAGCCGACAATATCCGTTTTGGTGGCGCGTTGATGGCTATCGAGACAGCCGAAAAACTGATGCAGGAGCAATTTTACTGATGTTTGGTACAGAACAAACAGAATCTGTGCCAGGTTCAAAAATGAAAATTGCGTTGGGAGTTGAGTACGATGGCAGCCAGTATTATGGCTGGCAGCGCCAGCAGGAAGTGAAAAGTGTTCAGGAGTGCCTTGAGCAGGCATTATCAAAAGTCGCCAATGAACCTATATCAGTATTTTGTGCCGGTCGAACTGATGCTGGAGTACATGCAACAGGACAGGTCGTTCATTTTGAAACGTCTGCCCAGCGCAAGGATGCAGCATGGACTATGGGCGTGAACGCACATTTACCACCGGATATTGCTGTTCGTTGGGTGAAAATAGTGGATGAGGATTTTCATGCCCGTTTCAGTGCTACAGCCCGGCGGTATCGTTACATTATTTTTAATCATCGTTATCGTCCGGCAGTGTTGGCTAGTGGAGTGACACACTTTCACTATCCACTGGATGAAAAACGGATGCATCAGGCAGCGCAGTGTTTGTTGGGTGAAAATGATTTTACCTCTTTCCGTGCCGTTCAGTGCCAATCCAAAACTCCTTGGCGTAATGTGATGCATATTAATGTCAGCCGTCATGGGCATTACGTGGTAATGGATATTAAAGCCAATGCTTTTGTACACCATATGGTACGTAATATTGCTGGGAGTTTGATGGAGATTGGTTGTGGTAATCAGGATATTAACTGGATGGCCCAGTTGCTTGTTTTAAAAGACCGGACGAAAGCGGCTGCGACGGCAAAATCGGCAGGATTATATTTAGTTGCCGTTGATTATCCGCAGTTTGACTTGCCGGAATCTGTTATAGGGCCTCTGTTTCTGGCAGATGATTTGATTTAACGTTTTTAGTTGCCGACATGGATGTTTTGGTATAACGGAGAATATTATGGAATTTTTTACTCATTTATTTGATTTTACTAAGTTTATCATTGATTTTATTCTCCATATTGATATTCATTTGGCTGAACTTGTCGCACAATATGGTAACTGGGTGTATGGCATTCTGTTCTTGATTTTGTTTTGTGAAACAGGATTAGTTGTCACTCCGTTCCTGCCGGGAGATTCACTTTTATTTGTTGCGGGTGCTTTAGCTGCTTTAGATTCAAACGATCTAAATGTGCACGTCATGGTAGCGTTGATGATTACTGCGGCCATTATTGGTGATGCGGTGAATTATGCTATTGGCCGCATTTTTGGTGAGAGGTTGTTTACAAATCCGGATTCAAAAATTTTCCGCCGTAGTTATCTAGAAAAAGCGCATGAGTTTTATGAAAAACATGGTGGGAAAGCAATTATTTTAGCGCGATTTGTACCGATCATCAGAACATTTGTGCCATTCGTTGCTGGCATGGGTAAAATGTCTTATCGTCATTTTGCTGCTTACAACGTGATTGGCGCACTGGTTTGGGTGCTTTTATTCACCTATTCTGGTTATATATTCGGTGATATGCCAGTGGTACAACAGAATTTGAAACTGTTGATTGTCGCTATCATCTTTATCTCAATCCTGCCGGGTGTAATTGAAGTTTGGCGTCATCGTCGTGCGGTGGCAAAACAGAAAGCGAATAACTCGTAACAGGTTTGAGCAGTTTTTTATCCACACTGTAATAGCATTGTGGTTTAATGGCACACAATAACAAAACTGGCATAAGCCAGATTCAGACGGAAAGATCATTAATGAGCTGGATTGAAAAAATTCTTAATAAAAGCAACATTACCCAAACCCGTAAGGCAAATATTCCTGAAGGGGTTTGGACTAAATGTGATAGTTGCAGTCAGGTGCTCTACCGTGCTGAGTTAGAGCGCAATCTTGAGGTTTGTCCTAAATGTGATCATCACATGCGTATTTCAGCACGTACCCGGTTGGAGACTTTTCTTGATGAAGGAACAACAACTGAATTAGGTGGCGAATTAGAACCGAAAGACATTTTAAAATTCCGTGATTCTAAGAAGTATAAAGACCGCATATCAGCAGCACAGAAACAAACGCAAGAGAAAGATGCTCTGGTCGTGATGAAAGGTACCTTGGATGGTATGCCAGTTGTTGCAGCTGCCTTTGAATTTGCATTTATGGGCGGTTCAATGGCTTCTGTTGTTGGTGCCCGTTTTGTCCGCGCAGTAGAACAGGCGTTGGAAGATGATTGTCCTCTGGTTTGTTTCTCTTCCAGTGGCGGCGCTCGTATGCAAGAAGCGTTGATGTCACTGATGCAGATGGCAAAAACCAGTGCTGCTCTGGCAAAATTGCAGGAACGTGGTTTGCCTTACATTTCTGTGATGACCGATCCGACAATGGGAGGGGTTTCAGCGAGTTTGGCAATGTTGGGGGATATTAATATTGCTGAACCAAAAGCATTAATTGGTTTTGCGGGGCCTCGTGTTATTGAGCAGACAGTACGTGAGAAATTGCCGCCAGGTTTCCAGCGCAGCGAGTTTTTGTTGGAAAAAGGCGCAATTGACATGATTGTTCGTCGTCCTGAAATGCGTAATACTCTTGCCAGTTTGCTTTCTAAACTGACTCATCAGCCGCAACCAGGCGCTCAGCCGATTGTTGCTGAATTTGTGGCAGAACCCGCTGATGTTGATGCGGATATTCAAATAAGTACTAATAAAGAAGATGTCTGACACTTTGCAAATTCCTCAAGCCACGTCGTCATTGACGGCGTGGCTTTCCTATCTTGGAAGCCTGCATACTAAAGCCATTGATATGGGGCTTGAGCGTGTGGGGAAACTTGCCCGAATCCTGGAACTGGTGAATCCTGCACCTAAGATAATCACAGTATCTGGCACTAACGGTAAAGGTACCACTTGTTGCACTATCGAATCTGTTCTGCTAGCGGCTGGATTGCGAGTGGGTGTTTACAGTTCTCCTCATCTTGTATGTTATACCGAAAGGGTACGTATTCAGGGTAAGGAGTTGCCTGAACAGGCATTTTGCCGTGTATTTGCAGATATCGAATCCCGCCGTGGTGAGATTTCACTGACTTATTTTGAATATGGCACATTAGCAGCCTTGCAATTGTTTAAAGAAGCTTGTCTGGATGTTGTCATTTTAGAGGTGGGTTTAGGTGGCCGGTTAGATGCGACAAATATTGTGGATGCTGATATTGCAGCTATTACCAGCATTGCACTTGATCATACTGATTGGTTAGGAGCAGACCGTGAGCATATTGGCTATGAGAAAGCGGGTATTTTCCGTAAAGATCATTTTGCCGTGGTTGGTGAACCGGATATGCCATCTTCTATTGCGGAAGTCGCTGGTGAATTAGGCGCTAAGCTATTTTGTTGTGGTACTGACTGGCGATTTTCCAAACAGGAGAAAAGTTGGTGCTGGCAATCTGATGATATGCTACTGAGTAATCTGCCTTTGCCGAATGTGCCTTTGATGAATGCAGCAACTGCGCTGGGAGTGATTTGTTGTCTATTGCGACAGGATGATAAAGTCAGTCAGGCTATTAATGAGCGGGCAATTCATCAAGGGCTGCAAAATGCACAGTTGCCAGGGCGTTTCCAAATAGTTCGTGAACATCCATTGTTAATTTTGGATGTGGCACATAACCCACATGCTGCGGCTTATTTGGTACAGAAACTGGCTCTTTTGCCCCGTCAACCAGATAGTAAAATTCTTGGTGTAGTGGGTATGCTTGGTGATAAAGATATCGCCGGCACACTGGCTTGCCTATCACAGCAAATTGATGAGTGGTATTGCGCTCCTTTGACTGAATTGCGTGGTGCGGATGCACAGACACTGGCTCTGCATCTTAAACAACCGCAGGTATTCACTGATGTGGAAAGTGCTTGGTATCAGGCAATGGCAGATGCTGATGAACAGGATATCGTTGTAGTTTGTGGTTCATTCCACACGGTCGCGCATGTCATGGAGGCTCTGGATAGGGAGAAGGGAAGTGGCAAGTAAATTTCAGAATCGTTTGGTCGGTACAATTGTATTGGTAGCACTAGGGGTCATAGTGCTACCTGTGTTGTTGGACGGCAATAAGAAATACAACGAAGATAAGTTTGCATCAATTCCCTTGGTTCCTAAGCCTGGGGATGAGCAGGAGATTGAATCTATTTCTCCCCTTAATTCAACAATATTATCCGTCCCTCTGGAGGATGAGACAGAGGTATTGCTGCCAGAAACGTTAGAACAACCGGAAATACCGCTGGTAACGGTTCCGCCACCGCCAGCGCCGATAACACCTCCGGCTGTTCAGCCAGAAGTGAAACCTAAACTACAGAGTAAGCCTGAGCAAAAAACAGATCCTAAACCGCTAGTGTCACCGGAGCCTAAAGCCAAATTAGAGGTTAAACCAGAGTCAAAAATTGAAGCGAAGCCAGTTGAAAAAGCACCGCAGGGACAAGCTTATATCGTACAACTTGGTGCTTTGAAAAATGCAGGAAAGGTAGATGAAATAGTCGCTAGACTGCGTCTGTCTGGCTATCAAGTCTATACTGTTCCTTCGTCTCCAGTTCAGGGGCAGTTGACCAGAATATATGTTGGTCCAAATGTTTCCAGGCAACAACTCGAATCGGCGTTATCAGACTTGAAAAGTCTGACCGGGTTACAAGGGCAGGTAAGAGGTTATAAGCCGTAATAAGGCTGTCATTGCTTATGTGATGAGTGGGTAACCATCATGAAATCAAGCAGTAAATATTAGGTGACTGCGGCGATGATGATTTCTCCATATCGCCGCTAATTATTTTCAGTGGAACAGGAAATCTGCTACGCAAACGTTTTCGTTTTCTGTTAGAATGCGCCCGAAACGGATGCCGGGGTGCCTATTTGGGATTTAAAACATGGTCTGGATTGATTACGTTATTATTGCCATTATTGGCTTCTCGGCATTGGTTAGCCTGATTCGTGGGTTTATTCGAGAAGCTTTGTCACTGGTCACTTGGGGATGTGCTTTCTTTGTAGCAAGTCACTTCTACATTTACTTAGCGGCTTATTTTACCCGTTTTGAAGATGAGTTGGTGCGTAACGGAATTGCTATTACGGTTTTGTTTGTTGCTACTTTGATTGTCGGTTCTGTGGTGAACTATGTGATAGGTTCTCTTGTGCAACGGACTGGATTGTCAGGTACTGATCGGGTGCTGGGGATCTGCTTTGGGGCGTTGCGTGGTGTGCTGATTGTCGCGGCTATTCTATTTTTTCTGGATACATTCACACCATTTGCTCAAAGTGAGGATTGGAAACAATCACAATTGATCCCACAGTTCAGTCATATTATCAGGTGGTTCTTTGACTACCTGCAAAATGCGTCAAGTTTCCTGCCGGAGAAATATACCTCTCCGCTTGGCTGATGAGGAAAAACTACATGTGCGGTATTGTTGGTATCGTTGGTTTTACACCGGTTAACCAGTCGATTTATGATGCGCTGACGGTGCTTCAGCACCGTGGGCAAGATGCTGCTGGCATTGCAACTATTGATGGTAACAATGGGTTCCGTTTACGCAAAGCTAATGGTTTAGTGAGAGATGTGTTTGAAGCTCGGCATATGCTGCGTTTACAGGGAACAATTGGGATTGGTCATGTACGCTATCCGACAGCTGGCAGCTCTAGTGCATCGGAAGCTCAGCCATTTTATGTCAATTCTCCATTTGGTATCACATTGACACACAATGGTAATTTGACTAATGCTCATGAGTTAAAGAAAAAACTGTTTGAAAATGCCCGTCGCCATGTGAATACCACGTCAGACTCTGAAATTTTGCTCAATGTTTTTGCTAATGAATTGGGGCATTTTCAGCATTACCCATTGGAGCCTGATAATATTTTCGCTGCGGTAGCGGCATTGCATAAGCAAGTGAGTGGCGCTTATGCCTGTATTGCGATGATTATTGGACATGGATTGGTTGCTTTCCGCGATCCGCATGGTATTCGTCCATTGGTTTTAGGCAAGCGTACTTTGGATGATGGCCGCAATGAATATATGATTGCTTCTGAAAGTGTTGCATTGGATACGCTAGGTTTTGAATTCTTGCGGGATGTTGCATCAGGTGAAGCGGTTTATATTACAGAGAAAGGTCAGTTATTTACCCGTCAATGTGCTGAAAACCCTTCTTTAACTCCATGTTTGTTTGAATTTGTCTATTTAGCTCGGCCAGACTCTTTTATTGATAAGATTTCGGTTTATAATGCCCGTGTGCGCATGGGACAGAAGCTGGGGGCAAAAATTGCCCGTGAATGGGAAGATTTGCATATTGATGTGGTTGTCCCAATTCCTGAAACTTCTTGTGATATCGCTCTGGAAATTGCCCGTATACTGGGTAAACCCTATCGGCAGGGATTTGTGAAAAACCGTTATGTTGGTCGTACATTTATCATGCCTGGGCAACAGGAGCGTCGGAAGTCAGTCCGTCGTAAACTGAATGCCAATCGTGCAGAATTCCGTGATAAAAATGTCTTATTGGTGGATGATTCTATCGTTCGTGGTACAACGTCGGAACAGATTGTTGAAATGGCTCGTGAAGCAGGAGCGAAGAAGGTTTATCTTGCTTCGGCAGCGCCGGAAGTGCGTTTTCCAAATGTTTATGGCATTGATATGCCGAGTGCAAATGAACTGATCGCTCATGGGCGTGAGGTTGATGAAATTCGTCAGTTTATTGGTGCTGATGCGTTGATATTCCAGGATTTAACTGATTTGGTTGCGGCTGTTCGTGAAGAAAATCCGGATATTGAAGAGTTTGAATGTTCAGTTTTCAATGGTATTTATGTCACCAAAGATATTGACCAGACTTACCTTTATTATCTGGAAAATCTGCGTAAAGACGATGAAAAGGAACTGAATAATCAGAATGAAATTGAAAACCTGGATATCTATAATGAAGGTTGATTACCTTTGGATTTAAATAGCAGCCCGGTGTCAGCATGAGGAAAAAATGAAAAGATTGATAGTGGGGCTTACGGGAGCAAGTGGAGCTATTTATGGCGTCAGGCTACTGCAAGTTTTACAACCAGTTGAAAATGTAGAAACACATCTGGTCATTAGTCAGTCCGCTCGTCAAACGCTGGCGCTTGAAACAAATTATGGTTTACGGGATGTTCAGGCGCTGGCTGATGTTGTGTATGACAATAGAGACATAGCCGCTGCTATTTCTTCAGGTTCGTTCAAAACGTTGGGCATGGTCATTTTACCATGCTCAATGAAAACTCTTTCAGGCATTGTCCACAGTTATACTGATGGATTAGTGACCAGAGCAGCAGATGTTGTATTGAAAGAAGGTCGTAAGTTGGTGCTCGGTGTGAGAGAAACGCCATTGCATTTAGGGCATCTCCGGCTGATGACTCAGGCCGCAGAAATTGGCGCTGTAATTATGCCGCCAGTTCCTGCGTTTTATCATCAGCCTAAACAAATTCAGGATATTATTGATCAGACGGTTAATCGAGTACTCGATCAGTTTGATATTGAGTTACCTCATGATCTATTCACCCGTTGGCAGGGGGCTAAAGGTGTTGAGATTTAATATTAAGTAGATTTTCAAAAGCTTCTTTTAGCTGAAAATAGCGGAAGCCAAATCCCGCCTGCTCTAATTTATGTGGTATTGCCTGTTGTCCGCTCAGTGTTAATACCGCAGCCTCTCCCATCAGTAATTTCAGCACGAAAGCAGGTATCCGGATAATTGCAGGGCGTTTCAGCACTTCCGCCAGTGTTGCGGCAAACTGATCATTATGTACTGGGTAAGGGGCAGTCATATTAAAAGGGCCGCTTAATTCGGGAGTCATCAGCAGGTAATAGATGCCATTCACCATATCATCAATATGAATCCAAGGGAGATACTGTTTTCCGCTACCCATAGGGCCGCCAAGCCCAAGACGAAAAAGGGGTAACATTTTTTTCAGTACTCCACCATTTTTTGCCAGTACAACGCCAGTACGCAAAAGACAAACACGGGTTTTATCACTAGCAGCCTGTAATGCAAGTTGTTCCCAGCGTTTACAGAGTTGATGAGTAAATTCATCATTGGGTGGATCATTTTCTGTAACAACGGCTTGATTTTGATCTCCGTAATAGCCTACGGCAGAGCCGGAAATAAATACCTCTGGTGGTGTTTGACTGGCATTAATTAGCTGGCTGATATGTTCTGTTAATTCCCAGCGACTTTGGCACAGTTTCTCTTTTTGAGTTGGAGTCCAGGGCTTGTTTGCTATGGGTTCACCAGCAAGATTAATAACAGCATCAAAATCGTTGAGATCTGTTTTATCTTTCAGACTGGTCCAACATTCAGCCTGTTTACAGAACAGAGAATAAACTTTCTGAGGTGAACGGCTCAGAATGGTAATGGAATGAGATAGGGAAAGAAGCTGGTAAACCAAGCGGCTACCAATTAGCCCTGTTCCTCCGGTGATTAAAATACGCATAGCCACTCCTGTAACCTAAAGTTGATATAAAAAACTATAGCAGGGATGTAAGGGCTGATGGTTAAAGATACGGCTATCTGTTAACGTGATCAAGTTTTGCGGGGAAATAATTACCCCGCAAACAGAATTAGGCTTTGTTGTATGCTGTCTGAGTGGCGGGACGTTGACTGATAATATCAAACCATTTTTTGACTGCTGGATAATCATCCAGATCAATATTTTGATATTCATGGGAACGCGCCCACGGATAAGTTGCGATATCAGCAATGCTGTATTCCTGACCACCCAGATAGGGGTTTTTTTCCAATTGGGCATTCAGAACCTTATACAGGCGTTTTGTTTCTTCCTGATAACGGTTAATCGCGTAAGGCACTTTTTCAGGTGCGAAACGATTAAAATGGTGATTTTGCCCCAACATTGGGCCGAAACCGCCAACTTGCCAGAACAGCCATTGTAGGCTTTGAATGCGTTCATGCATATCTTTGCTAAGCAATCTCCCCGTTTTTTCAGCAAGATAAATAAGGATGGCGCCGGATTCAAAAATGGTAACAGGCTTGCTGCCATCGGCTGGCTGCTGATCAATAATAGCCGGAATCTTGTTATTAGGAGAAATTGCAAGAAATTCAGGTTTGAATTGATCCCCCGCACTAATATCAATCCGATGGAGATTATAGGGAAGGCCGGCTTCTTCAAGGAAGAGTGTGATTTTGTGACCATTTGGCGTTGGTGCATAGTACAGATCGATCATAGAGCCTCCGATAGAACGTAAAATTGTATTACACATTATCATTAGGTTATGCAGCATGTAATATACCTGTTATCTTTCAAGTTGCCTCTTTGTTGGCTGCATTCACTCACCCCGGTCACAGAGTTCTCTATGACATAGTTATCTATGCTCCCGGGGATTCGCTTCCTCGCCGTCGCGATGCATCTTGAAATCTATTGAGTATAAGTAATTGATGTGATATTTGCATGAATAATATATTTGTATGTTATCATTAACCTCTTTATCGTTCCTTTTGTTGATCTAAAATAGAATCTTTTATTATTTAATCCATCAAAAATAAAATTTAACGGCTTGTTGCGAAAGTTAGATGAATGAATGTTTTTATATGTTATTCAATGTGTTGTTTTATGGTGTTGATAATTTTTTATCCGATTGGTTAATGATGGTTTTTTTATTTTTTCAGATTATAAATTTATGAGGTAAAGTAATTCAATAACTTGGATTATTCCTAATTTTTCATTCTTTTGTTCTTGGATTTTTCATAATTATATTCGTTTTGCATTTGTTGAATTTTATTGCAATTGCATGCTTGAGTGAATTAATTTTATCTTTCACTATTATTAGTGTCAGTTTGATAATAAGCGTTGAATTAATATTTAAAAATAAAAAAAGGAAAACAACAATTATGAGCAAATTATGCCTGCGAGACGCTATTGATAGTGAAGAGATAATAGAACATTGGGTGGAATTCCAATTAGTTGATGAACAAGGTAATCCGTTAGTTAATATGCCTTATCGTCTGATAAGTCAGGGAGTTCCAAGTAATGAACGTAAAGGTGTGACTAATGATCAAGGATTGCTCAGGGAAGAAAATCTGCCACTTTACCCAGTAATATTGTATATCAGTGCTCAGCCATTGGCTGATGAAATGGAACAGAGACCATTACGAGAGAAGCGTGATATCAGAGCATCGGTAGTTAAACCGAAAGCGGAAGTAGAAGGCCACCAATATCGTTATGTGACGATTGGTCAAATAAGTGATGGCTTGCCTGTGATCGATAAATGGAAAGAAAATAAACCGCCGCATTACCATTTCCCTAACCCAGTACCGGAAGGTTTTTGCGTTTATGCGATTAGTTGCCGATATGTTCTGGAAGTGTGCCCGTTTCGGGCTTGGGCGTTATTATTACATCACCAGACAGATTACACTTTGGTGAATGCTTATAATTTAGCGTTAATGGGGGTGCTGGCATATTCTGATGATAATGCTAGTGTAGCAGGTTCTATCACTCATTTTTTTAACCGGCAGATGTTGGATATATCCCAATTGCCCAATAAAGTAGAAAAAATAGCGCGTTCTCCTATTGCTTATGATGTGCCATTTCGTGAACGTTATACTGATGTTGTATTTATTGACTCAAAAGCGAGTGTGAGCTTATTCGGAGATACTGAGTTATTTTATGCAGCTAATCAACAAGATATTATTGTTAGTTGGCGAGGGACAGCCAGTATCAATGATGCTATCACTGATATTATGTACCAGCCCGTGCCATTGGGGTGTGGTGAAGGTGGTGTATGCAGTGGTTTTATCGAGAATGGCAAAGTTCATAGGGGTTTTTGGGAGGCATTTAGTCTTATTAGCAAGTTAAAATCTGCTGATTCTGATAATAAAAGTGTATTTGATGAAATCAGTGACTTGGCTAAAAACCGAAATTTATTTATTTGTGGGCATAGCTTGGGAGGTGCATTGGGATTATTGCATAGCGCACAACTGAAAAAATATCATCCTTGTTTGTATAGTTATGGAATGCCGCGAACATTAACCCGTAGTGCGGTAGAGGAACTGGAAGGTATCACGCATTACCGTCATGTGAATGAAAATGACCTGGTTCCATCCGCGCCTCCGGAAAAAGACCTTGATAACTGGCTTTATAACTATTGGGGGCCGCTGGGCTATCTATTTAGTACTATTGAATTATTGGGCTTGACAAAAGGTAATGAAGTTTTCTTGCATCATGGAAAAATAGTTCACTTTTATAAAGCCAATCTGATTATTGAACGGGTGGAAGAGAGAGATTCAAGTCACTATATACGGCTCAAAGCCACATTACCGGTTGAAGTAAAATTGTATTTAATTCCGGCGCTGAACCATGAAACAGAAAGTGATATGAAGGCAGCATTAGAGATTCAGAAAGAATTTTTTAAACATATCAGTGATACTGATAGGAATAAATGGTTTCCACGTAATGAAAACCCGACTTTAAAAGATGCCTTGAGTGTGCCTGATCACCGTATGCTTAAGTATATTCATTACATTGGCGACCGAATTGCAGAGTTGGCTGAACCGAAGAAATATCATTTTTACCGGGATAAAATGCGGTTATTTGAAAGAACAATGAAAGAGCGGGATGATATTGTTCCTGATATTCGGCAACGTAATATGTTGTTCTTACATATGGATGATAAATTAAATCAGGCTCTTATTGATACTAGAAAAAATAAATGGGGGAGTTTGGCTTTAAAACGTTATACGGATAATTTTGTACTAATTGGTGAAGATTGGATGTCGTAAATAATAAGAAAACAATGTAGTGTAAATATGAGATCTTATAAAGTGCAAGAGTAAAATAGCTCCGTAAGAATATTTCAGTTACTGGATGAAACCAATATGTTGAAGGTGACTATACCCAATAGACTTCAAGATGGATCGCGACGGTAAGGGAGCGAATCCCCGGGAGCATAGATAACATAGATAACTATGTGACCGGGGTGAGTGCAGCCAACAAAGAGGCAATTTGAAAGATAACGGGTATAGTTCCTCAGATGTTCTATTTCAGGTTAAGTTAAAAGGTTGCATGAATCGTCCGAAACGAATACCGTCTTGTAGTCCTATCAATTTGGTTATTTTGGGTAGATTAATCATTCTATAGATTTGCGATTTCTTGCTAATAAAAAAAGGTTTTTTGCAGATGGAACAAGAGAATACAGTGGGTATTGAGTGGATCGATATCGTTAATGGAAATAATGAAGTCATTGCCCAGGCTACACGTCAACAGATGCGAGCCCAACGTTTACGGCACCGTGCCACTTATATCGTCGTTCATAATGGCATGGGGAAAATTTTGGTTCAGCATCGTACAGAAACTAAAGATTTTTACCCGGGAAAACTGGATGCGACCGCAGGTGGTGTTGTGCTGATGGGGGAAAATATGTTGGATTCAGCCCGGCGAGAGGCAGAAGAAGAGCTGGGGATTGCAGGCGTTCCTTTTGCCGAGCATGGTAGTTTTTATTATGAAGAAGAGAATTGCCGTGTTTATGGCGCATTATTCAGTTGTATCAGCCATGGCCCGTTTGCTTTACAGGCAGCAGAAATTGATGATGTATGTTGGTTGACACCGGAGGAGATCACGATTCGTTGTGATGAATTTACATCTGATTCGTTAAAAGCACTTTCTCTGTGGCTAACTCGTAATAATGATTTCGATGGAATTACTATTAGTAAAAAAATTGATTGATTTAGTTATCTGTTTTAGTTGAATAACCAAGCTCCCAAACGGTGGAGCTTACTGCTTCTGTTCTTAAATTCCTTTCTTACTCACGGCAGTGAATACTCCTCCTTTTGAATAAGCATTTGTCAGCACATAAGTGTTATAAAGTAACAACAATATTTATTATTGGTGCTATAGTGACTAGTCATTATATATCCTATATATTGAATATATCCATATGCTGTTATGAGAAGATATACTATGGCAACCAGAATATATTCATCCGCTGAGGTGAAGAAATCGGTGGAAATCGAGACATGAACTGATCGATCGTAAGATTGATAAAGATGCTGAATATTTAGTTATCAAATTGGATAGCAACATAGCTGGTAACACTGAATATGGTAAAGCTTTATATGTTGCAGTAAACGCCGCAGTTGCAACGGTGAATTCTATTGCTATTTGTGATGATCATAATTCAACATTATGTTTTGTGAGTTCAAAAACAGATGATATTTCCCCTGTACTTAAGACCAGTAAGAGAGTGAAGCAGAAAAAAGTAGAACCAGAGATTAACCCCAAAAAGGAAGTATCCAATAAGATAACAGAAGATAATTCTGTTAGGCGGCTGTCATCTGAACATAAGCAGGATCGTGATGCTCGCTTCTTAGCACGTCGAAAAGCGTTAAAGGAATTGATTCTGTCAGATTCAACTTGGTTAACCTCAACGGCTATTTCAGATGGGTATGGATTTAAATCTAGTAATAAGAGTGCGGGGCCAAACAGATGGAAAAACAGTAATAAGATTTTTGCGATTACGGTTGATGGTAAAGATTATTTTCCTCAATATGCCTTGAATGAAGATTTTAAGCCCCTTGATATTGTTAAGAAAATAATCACATTATTTGGTGATAAAAAGACCTCTTGGGGATTGGCTGTTTGGTTTGGTTCAAATAATAGTTGGTTAGGTAATAAAAAACCCAAAGAAGTCCTGAAAACAATGCCAGAGCAAGTACTTATTGCAGCTAAAGGTGAATTGGAAAAGGGTGTTCATGGTTAAGAGGAAAGATCAGGAATTACAAAAAACTCCAGAACTTCCAGAAAGATTGAATATAAGTAATTATTGTGTCTGGAAAGCAGGAAAGCGTATTTATCGTCTTCATCATGAGGCATTTTCTGCTACTCAGTTTAATCCCGGTTATGGCTCGGGCCGGTTTAGTCCGATAAAAGCAACGGGGGCATTGTATGGTGCCGATAAATATAGGCAGTGATGATCTTGATGATTAGTTATTTCGTTGTATTGGTATTAATTGTCAGATTTAATCTACCTTTTCGTATTGAATAAAATGACCTGATGTATAGGCGGTTTAATTTGGTAATAAAACTTCAGGGTATTCTGCTTGTTATTCTTAGTTGTGGGAAATTAAAATTAGCGTGAGAGTAGAATTCCCGGGCAAGATGTTCTGTCCCGGGCAATTTAATTATTTAAACAATGTTGTATTTTATCGTTATATTGAGGCGCCTTATTGATGTTATTCCGGCATTACACCAATAAATGTCGTTTTCTTCCTTGGTTCAGACATCAGAGAATCAAGCTCTTCAACACATTTCAGATAATGAGATGTTTTCTTGTGTTCATTAGCCGCTTTTTCATCAACATAGGCTTCATAAATATAGAAACGGGTTGGAATATTTTCATCCCGTAGTACATCAAAACGAAGATTGCCTTCTTCCTCAATTGAACCCAGATGATTTAAGCGGAAAATTTCAAGAAATTTATCTAATTTGTCTTGTTTAATATTAATTTCAACTAAAGTTACGTGCATCTTAATCCCCCTTATTCTTTTTCACTTAAAAACAACTCATAAGCTTTGCTGGCACTTTCATTCTGATGTACTACGGCTTGAACGGCTTTTAACATGGCAACCGGTGCTTCGGATTGGAAAATGTTACGACCCATATCAACACCGGCGGCGCCTTGATCAATTGCCTGATAACACATCTCCAGCGCCTCTTTTTCTGGGAGTTTTTTACCACCAGCAATCACAATAGGAACTGGGCATCCGCTAGCAATACGTTCAAAGCCAGTATCGACATAGTAAGTTTTGATAATTTGCGCGCCCATTTCGGCAGCAATACGAGTCGCCAGAGAAAAATAACGTTGATCCCGAACCATATCTTTACCAACACCGGTTACCGCCATAGTTGGCATACCGTAACGCATTCCTTGATCGACTAACTTAATAATATTCTTGATTGATTGATGTTCATGCTCAGAGCCGATATATACCTGAGCCGCTACCGCACAAACATTCAGACGCAAGGCATCTTCCATCGTAACCGCGACCGCTTCATTGGACAGTTCCGTCAGGATAGAATTGGCACCAGAAGCGCGCAAGACTACAGGTTTATTAGTTGCCGGTGGAACCTGACTACGCAGAATACCGCGCGTACACATTAATACATCGGTATGAGGAAATAGGGGGGCAATATTAATATCAATGCGTTCAAGACCAGTTGTTGGTCCTTGGAAATAACCGTGGTCGAAAGCCAACATAACAGTTCGGTTGGTTTTGGGATTGAAAATCCGTGATAGTCGTGATTGCATTCCCCAATCAAGTGCGCCACAGCCTTTCAGTTCAAACAGACTATTCTTCTGTGGAACATCAACACCAAAATCTTTACCGTCTTTAATATCGTCTAAATCTGCCATTTTTCTTCTCCTAACTAGCTTACACTGGGCCAGCAACCACGAATGGCGGAGATTGCCGGACAATAGAATTAGAAATCGTATTGATTGATGTTGCTTTGATGAAAATTACCCGTTCAGGCAAAATAACAATTTTGAATGAACATATTTTTTTATAAAAAACAATTGTTCAATATGGTAGCTGTTGTATTCCGAATTTAGCACTATTTAGATCACAATTTATGAAAAAATTTGATCTGCGTTGTATTATGTTCAAATTGTACGGTAAGACTCTGGCGTGTAATGCGTTTTAATGCTTATCTGTGGAGTGCGGATAAAAAGAAAGTGGTTATGTCGATAAAATTAGCAAAAGAAAAATCAGCCAAAGAGAAACAGATGCTGTCTGAGGACACCTATCCGGGTAATAGCATGAGTGAAGAAGAGCTACTTGCGCGTATTGCATGGTTTTATTATCACGATGGCCTGACACAGGGGGATATCGGTGATCTGCTTGGTCTGAGTCGGTTAAAAGTTTCCAGATTACTGGAAAAGGGGCGGCAGTCAGGTGTTATTCGAGTACAGATTAACTCTCGCTATGAGGGTTGTCTGGCGCTGGAAGATACTTTGCAAAAACATTTTTCTCTGAAACAAGTGCGTGTTTTACCCGCACTGGCTGATATGAATCTTAGTGCCAGATTGGGGATTGGTGCCGCACATTTACTGATGGCGCTGATTGAACCACAGCAATTACTGGCGGTGGGATTTGGTGAAACTACCATGTGCACGTTACAACATTTAAGTGGTTTTATCTCATCACAGCAAATTAGGCTGGTAACGCTGTCCGGTGGTGTTGGTCCTTATATGACTGGAATTGGCCAACTGGATGCAGCCTGTCCAATAAGTATTATTCCCGCACCATTACGTGCTTCGACCGCCCAAGTCGCTGAAACATTCCGTCAGGAGAGTAGTGTCCGTGATGTTTTGTTGGCAGCGGGTGCGGCTGATATTGCTATCGTTGGTATCGGTGCCATTAATCAGAAACAGCAAGCGACAATTATGCGTTCTGGCTATATCAGCGGTGGTGAACAACTGATGTTTGCCCGAAAAGGGGCTGTCGGCGATATCCTCGGCTATTTTATGCAAGCAGATGGTGAGTTGGTGGAAGATATGCAGATTCATCATGAGCTTATAGGTACCTCCATGCCGGAACTGAAAACGATTCCAACAGTTATTGGTGTTGCGGGAGGTGAGGATAAAGCGGAAGCCATTATTGCAGCACTTAACGGTCAATATATCAATGCATTGGTGACTGAAGAGCAGACCGCTAGGGCGATGCTGAATTTATTACAATGACACTGACCATGTACTCAATCTATCCGTGAATAAGTCAAAAATTTGAGGTAAGGCTAGAGGTTCAGAAAATAATTAAACTGAGGATAGCATCATGAATCAACGCCGTAGTGCTAATCCATCAGGAAAATATCTGATGGCGCTTGATGCAGGGACAGGGAGTGTTCGTGCAGTAATATTTGATCTTGAAGGGAATCAAATAGCCGCAGGGCAGGCTGAGTGGGTACATCAGCCTGTACCTGATGTACCCGGCTCAATGGAATTTGATTTAGTGATGAACTGGCAGCTGGCTTGTCAGTGTATCCGCCAGGCGCTGAAAAAAGCAGAATTACCTGCCAGCGCTATTCAAGGTGTTGCGTCCTGTTCTATGCGGGAAGGTATTGTTCTTTATAACCGTAATGGTGAACCGATTTGGGCCTGTGCCAATGTGGATGCACGCTCCAGCCATGAAGTGGGTGAATTGAAAGCGTTATATAACAATACCTTTGAATATGATGTTTATCAGTGTTCAGGCCAAACGTTGGCGTTGGGAGCTATGCCTCGTCTTTTATGGCTTGCTCATCATCGTCCAGATATTTATCGTCAAGCCGCAGCTTTAACGATGATCAGCGATTGGCTGGCGAATATGCTCAGTGGTGAATTGGCCGTAGATCCCTCCAATGCGGGTACAACAGGAATGCTAGATCTGGTCAGTCGTGACTGGCGTTCTGACCTTCTTGAGATGGCAGGGCTGCGTTCAGATATTCTTTCACCGGTAAAAGAAACAGGAACTTTGTTAGGTTTTGTCACTGAAAAGGCTGCATCTCAATGCGGACTTAATATTGGAACACCGGTGATCATGGGCGGCGGTGATGTTCAACTTGGTTGTCTTGGTTTAGGTGTTGTAAAACCCGCCCAGACGGCTGTTCTTGGTGGTACTTTCTGGCAGCAGGTTGTAAACCTACCGGCACCAATAACTGACCCGAATATGAATACACGGATTAACCCTCATGTTATTCCTGGTATGGTTCAGGCAGAATCCATCAGTTTCTTTACGGGTTTAACTATGCGCTGGTTCAGGGATGCATTTTGCGCGGAAGAGAAATTACTGGCGGAGCGTCTTGGTGTTGATGCTTATAGCTTACTGGAAGATATGGCAGCCAGAGTGCCGGCTGGCGCTTACGGCATTATGCCAATTTTCTCTGATGTAATGCGGTTTAAAGCTTGGTACCATGCAGCACCTTCCTTTATTAACCTGTCAATTGATCCTGAAAAATGTAATAAAGCGACATTATTCCGTGCATTGGAAGAAAACGCTGCGATTGTTTCGGCTTGCAATTTGGATCTAATCTCTGCATTTTCGGCAGTGAAACCGGATTCTCTGGTATTTGCTGGTGGTGGCTCGAAAGGAAAATTATGGAGCCAGATTTTATCTGATGTAACCGGGCTTCCGGTGCGGGTTCCGATTGTCAAAGAGTCTACTGCTTTAGGATGTGCAATTGCAGCAGGCGTAGGGGTTGGGTTGTATGATGCAATGAGTGCTACAGGGGAAAAGTTGGTGCGTTGGCAACACGAATATCAACCCAATCCTGAACATTATGAGGTATATCAAAAGGCTAAACAGAACTGGCAGGCGATATATGCCGATCAGTTAACATTGGTTGATCATGGTTTAACAACTTCACTTTGGAAAGCACCGGGATTATAGTTTGTAATTAATTGATCCGCTGGTGTCTGTATTGCCTTTTTCTGGGGGGATGTCAATGAGATATATGATTATTCATATACTGATAATTTAAGATATATTAAGTGCTTTAGTGATGTTGTGATGATCCGGTATATATTTTTTATATCGGATTTTTTGTATTAAAATAAGGAGGGTGATAATCTCCATATGAGTTAATTTCCAAGTCTTTTTGCTGTTGTTATTATTTTTTATTGTGTAATCTAAATGGGGTTTTATTGTTTATTTTATTTTATTTTATTTTATTTTATTTTATTTTATTGATTGCTTTGTTATTCAAATTGTATATTTAACTTTGGAGTTATTGTTGGGGCGGTGATTTTTAATAAATAATTAACGGAAAATATTGGTATAATAATTTTTTTAAATATTGATATAAGTCGATTTAATTATTCTTAATTTTATGACCTTTCTTTGGAATATGTTTTGTTTATTCTAAATGATTCGTAATATCCATTGGGTGTAATTACTGGCTATTCTTGTGAATAAATAGTCAGCATGACGCGTGTGTAGGAATATAGCCCTATGGAATAGAGGTGGTAAAAATGAAAAAGCGGCGGAGAATAGTCTAAATATATATGTTTGGCGGTATGTGAAAACTGAATAATATTAAAAATTTTCCCAGCTTGCGCCATGCGCTGGCCAGCGTCTCGGGGTATCCGAGAAATCGCATTCAAGAACGATTTTAATATATCTATTTTGAATCAATATATTATTTATACCCTTCATCTTTCAAGTTGCCTCTTTGTTGGCTGCGTTCACTTACCCCAGTCACATCGTTATCTATGCTCCTGGGGATGCGTTCACTTGCCGCCGTGCTGCAATTTGAAATCTATTGGGTATAGGTGGTTTATATTCTGGTCACATTGTTTTATTATTATGAAATAATATGTTTGAAGTTAATTGTGATTTATAATGTTTCTTCATGTTATTGAATGTAATAATATTGCTATTAGTTGTATGGTTTAATTATTATAAAATAATGTCGAATGTGATTATTATTATTCTGAGATTATATTTTCCCTCATAGGTTAATAAATTCATCTAATATCTCCATTCTTAGCTATGGAATTTCAGCTCCAGACGATAAAAACTGCAAGAATTTATCTGAAAAATAGGAACAAAAATGGAATTTATTATTATGCATGATAAAGTGAATTATTTATCCCGTTGTCAGGGAAATTTAGCGTCGAAGAATTGTTAATTGGCAGCGGTTAGCTGGGCTGTGGCATCTAATATCTTGAATTGATGTCAGACGTGTCCGTTTTTATTTTTTGGAATCAAGAAGTAAAAGAAAAGCATTTTTGATGACTGTTAAGAATGACAGTTTTTAAATTTCTAACAGATTCGTTGAGGTCGTAAATGAAAGATAATATGGCTAAAACGGGAAGTGCTCCTAAAGTTGAACACCTCTCGCAGACAGTGGAAAATATAACCAGCACCAATGATATTTCACAACAGGCTGGGAGCGAAAGGAATATCCCCCAGATGCTTACACCTAGTGAATCATTTTGGTGTGAGCGTCTTGCTTCTTTGCAACCCCTCCAGTTACCTTTTGAAATGATGGAGAAACAGGCAGAACCTCGATGGGTAATGAGTCCCTGGCAGTCCCCATTGTCAAAAGACGATGAGGAGAATCCATCAAAGGAACTGTTGCAGGTATTTATTATCTATCTTGCGCGCTTGATTCAGCAGACTAAATTCCAAATCGGCTGGTGTGTGGATGAAGTAAAAGATCTGGCGGCAGATTTGGCACCGGTGGTACCCATGGTCGTTGAGGTGGCATTTGATAAGCCTTGTCGTGTGGTCGCTGATTGGGTTGATAGCGAGCTGGCCCGGCTGTCACAGCATCGTACATTTAGTCGTGATCTCCTCTCCCGCTCTCCTTCACTGCGGGCTATTCCGGCATTAACAACCCATCAACCGTGGCCGATCGCCATCTCGGTGATACAGGATGACAAACCGTGTGCTCAGGAGGTCTCCGGCGAATTGCTGACGTTCCAGATAAATACGCGGGGGGATTTTCGTTGGATCTACGATGAAAATCGCCTGAGCCGGGAAATGATTCAGCGGATGAGCGAACACTTACAGGTGTTGGCATGGTCGAAAAGGTGTGGTGATGAAATTCCCGTCGGGCAGCTTAATTTGTTGTCTGAGGCTGAGCGTACGTTGCTGCTGGAAACCTGGAACGAGACGGATTCATCTTATCCAGACCCGTTATGTATTCATCAGCTGTTTGAGCAACAGGCAGAGCAGGCCCCACAGGCGACAGCGTTAGAATATCAACAACAGATTTTCAGTTATGCGGAACTGAATGCCCGTGCTAACCGTCTGGCTCATC
>NZ_RCWA01000012.1 GCF_018448905.1 Photorhabdus heterorhabditis
TATCAATGCGGCGCTCAACATCCGGCGCAAGGGCATACAGGAATTACAGGCGGCGGGACTCGTCGTTTCTGCCCATGGAGGCCAGCGTAAATCCGTCACACAGACGGTTGCGGCCTGAGAAGTGGGAGGACTCGCCGTTTACGGCGGGGAGCAGTCACTTACGCTTTGTCTATGGTTTCCTTTTCATTGGATTTTGATGTCATACATCCCAGATTTTTATAAATATTTCACCACCTGAAATTGAAATAGAGTTAGCGCTGAAACGACTGGAGGATATGACACATGGCTAAAGTAACTCCTATCTTACATTCGGAAGTGAGAAAACGTCTTCTTAATACACCGGAAGCTCTGCAAGCCTATGCTGAGGCCACAGAAGAATATGAGTTGCTAGAACAGCTCACTGAGTGGCGGGAAAAGGCAGGTCTAAAAAAAGTAGATGTGGCTAAACGGATGGGAATTAACCCGTCCGCAGTTACCCGGATTGAGAAGAATGTAACGAGAGCTAGCTGGCACACACTTAAACGTTATGCTGCTGCATGCGGAGTTGAATTATCTTTGACTACGAAATAATGTTGTAAAATGCGTGTTCTGTTGGTGATAACACGCAGAGGCACACTTATTTGGTATGCCTTAAAATGGCTTCCAATTAAAGAAGCCATTTTTCTGGGGTATTCCCACCTAAAATCTCGTTTTTTTCAGCGAAAGTAAAAACAGCATATTTTTAACAATAAAGGCGCTGATTAAAAAACAGAGGAAAACGAAAAGTGCATCGATATAAGTAAGATTAAGATAAATAAAATAGGCTGTTGTGACGCCAATAGCGGAATCAAGTTGGTCGAATAAAATAAATAGCCGCTTATTTTTCTCTGGATGTTGCCCCGGTGGTGCGCCGAGTCTTCTTTTTAGCCAGGAGTTTGGTAATTCGAAAAGAACATAGCCGAGACCCGCCAGAAACCCGGTAAATAAGCAGGAAGAAATAGTCTGGGGAATCGTTGTGTCTTGTGTTCCAGTGTCGAAAACTAACCACAATAGCGAAAATAGCGCGGTAATAATGGGTACAGCAATAAAACCGCGCCAAGTCTTGTTACGGCCGAAATAACGTTGATGTATTGGAATAGCCCAGTAGGCAAAATAGTTTTTTGTCACAATCACCATATGTAAACAGCCACCAAGGATGACGGGGATCATTAAAATCCACCCATGATAAAAGCTATTGAGCATAAAGACTCCAGAAATGAAGGCCGGTAAATAAAACAAACCCTGCAAGTGTTGTACTGACGATGGTACTGAGATGTTTGAATTTATAAAACGGGCGATCCCATAGCATGGCGATACTGAATGCAATAAGCGCCAATGTTAGTAAGAGATGTGCCAACCATGACATTACGACTAAACTGACCAAAGTGTAACCGCTGACAATAAATAAGCTCCAGAATACGGGCATACCAAGATAGGAGAGTCGATCTTCATCCTGAATATTTCCGACTTCATTAAATACGGATAATCGCAGACAACCGCTGATTATCATTAAGATAATAAACAGTGAATACCAGGATTGATAACCGGAAAGGTATAGGATGATGGATGGTGAGATCAGGTAAATAAGTTGATCCATAAATCCATCAAGATAACGGCCAAAAGGGCGGACAATATCTAAGTTTCTGGCCAGAATACCATCGAGTGCGTCGCCAAGCATGGCAAGATATAAGAACGCAATGGCCAGATAATGCCAATGCTGTAATGCGGCTGCCACGGAGAGAGCGCTAAATAGCGCTCCACCAATAGTGATATAGTCTGCTCTGTTTAGCTGGATGATGAAATGGTTACTGTTCATAATTTTTCCTTGTATGGAAAGGAGGATAATTGGTCTTTCTTGAGCATATTTATCAGCGCAATGCGGTTTATTTTGCTGTTATGGCGAATGTCAACGGGAATAGGATTGGCATAATAAATCCGGGTAACCAGAGTGAGATCCAGTTCGTCTAAAATGGTGGATAAACCTGTCGGCAGGGTGGTACTTTCCAATATCAGCGCGGCTCCACCCAGAGGGTGCAATACAAATGCGCTCCGTGCGATATTTGACAGTTCATTAATCCTTTTTTCTACCATATAGGGATGGATAATACGCCCATCATCTAATATCACCTTGTCTTTTACCCGTCCAAGCAACCAGAGTTGCCTTGTGGCGTCTATGTAGCCAACGTCACCGGTACAGTGCCAGATCCCTCCCTGTTTACGCGGGAGTTTGTTTTCTTTTGTTGCTTGAGGATTATCAATATAGTCTTTGAGCACATGAGGCCCGGCAACCAGAATTTCACCTATATCACCGGTAGCCAACGGAGTAATTTGCTGGGGATCAGCGGTTATCTCTCTGATACATATTTCGGCTTGTACGACGGGTTTCCCGACCAGATAACCATCATGTGTTGCCCAGTGATTTAATTGCGTTGTCATTTCGACCGTACTGATCGGTTCGACCTCGGTGGAGCCATAGACGACTAAATGCTTCGCATGTGGAAAGACGGTCAGACAGTTTTCGAGCAGTTCCTTATTGGCAGGAGCACCACCTACGATAACAGTTCGTACATTGGGGAATGACAATCTGTTATTTCTAGCGTAATCAGTGAGTTTGCTCATATAAGCGGGTGCACCGCTGAGGCAGGTGACGCCCTCATTTTGCAACTGCCCGACGATCTTCTGTGCATCAACAGTTGCAGGATGGGCAAAGTCAAAATCAGGCAGAATACTGCTATTACCGCAGCACAATGAATGCAGTACCATGACGGGAAAACTGTGCAGGTCAATCTCATTCTTTTCTTCGGGAAGAAGCGCCTTTATGGCGTAAAGTTGTGCTAACAGGCTATCGTGAGTACGGTTTGCCCCTTTAGGTATACCGGTAGAACCAGAGGTAAAAGTAATTAATCCCGTCGTATCCGGCGGTAGGCTACGGCAGATAAAACGATTTAGTGGTAAATGTTGGCTGGGCGCTTTCAGTACTTTCATGCCCCAGATACGCTGTCCAATCACAAAACGGCGCGGTCGCCACAGTTCGGGGATCAGAAACCAGAATTTTCCTAATGCAGGTTGGGTGATAACCGCCGATAATTTACTGTGCCGTAGCGTCTCCCGGAGTTGTTTTTTGGAAAGACCCCGCTCAAGCATAACCGGAACCAGTCCCAATCCCAGAATGGCGATAAGCAATGGGTAAAGTACTAATCCGGGCTGAACAATCACTAATAAGCGATCACCGGCCACGAACCCGGCTTGGGTTAACAGATGCTGGAAGTGGGATGCATGAGAAAAAAATTCCCGAAAACTTAAACTACTGCCGTGTGGTGCTTGCAGGGCTAAATGCTCAGGGTGTTTTTGGGCCGCATCGACAATGGGCTGACAAATATTTGTCATGCGATCCTCCTGTAATAAAGCGCATATTGATGTCTGGTGGAAGCGGGTGTATTGAAGAGCCGTTCTGCGGTCTTTAATGATTTATTATCTTCACGCATCAGGGCGCCCCCTAAACGGGGATGAACGAGGCTGGCGCTCTGCTGATATGAGTGATACAGCGAATGATATAGCCGACTCCCCCGATATTGCGGCGCAACTGCTACAGTTTT
The DNA here is from genome assembly GCF_018448905.1 of Photorhabdus heterorhabditis. Taxonomy (GTDB): domain Bacteria; phylum Pseudomonadota; class Gammaproteobacteria; order Enterobacterales; family Enterobacteriaceae; genus Photorhabdus; species Photorhabdus heterorhabditis. The sequence continues at coordinate 3,615 of NZ_RCWA01000012.1, forward strand.
CAACAAGCCTATAGCGGGCTGACCTTTTTGGCTCACGGATAAGCTAAGAATTAACCCAGTAATCTCGCCGCTGACGGTTTTAGCCAGAAATGACGCAGGGTAGAGACAAAAAGGTTTAATAAATTCCTTACCGCAATAATGTTGAAATGTTGTCCATGACGGTGTGGTGTAAGCGAAATTCTCGCCGAAGACTGAGTCGATGAAGGAATATAATTTAACCTGTTCTTGCATCCATAATTCTGGTGTTAACGGTAATAATGTTGCCTGGGGATCAGGGAATTTTTGTGCGCGTAGATAATCTTGCCGAAAGTTGTTTGCTATTGCTTGGGTGTCATCGAATAGCGAGGTATAGCGGTAACGAGTATTAAACCCCAACTTTTCTAATAAAGGGGAATAATAAGGCGGATTATAAGGTTCATTCTCAAAGGGGGGGACATCAAAATGATCAAGCCGGACGCGGTAATGCCCGAAGGTCGAAAAGTTAATCGGCCCGTAGAGATTGTGTGCGCCATTTTTCTTGGCCCATTGTTCCAGGGCGCTAAACAGCATGGTGTTGCTTGCCATATCATTATCGGTTTCCCAAAAACCGAAAAATGCGGCGGATTGACCATCAACGGCATGGGGCACTAAAAAACCGGCAAGACGAGTTTTCCCCGGAATACAGCCAATCCAGGCTTTGCTGTGATTAAACCAGGGATTCTCCAGACTGAATTGTTGTTGTACCTTCTCCCGGTCTTCGCCAGGCCAGAGCGGCCAGTCACGGTAGATGGCTGCCGGAAGATCGAGAAAACTTTCAGGCAGTGGGTTGGCCGGGGACCACTCGCCCATGAAGATATCAGACATGTTCGCTCCTTGAAGGTAATTCTTCTGTAGTGGTGTTGTGCAAGCGGATAATACTCCCGGTTGCACCGTCCATGCGTACCCAATCGCCATCTTTTAAAATTTGGGTGACCGCTGGAATGCCAACAATTGCGGGAATACCCAGTTCGCGGGCTACAACGGCAGAATGAGAGAGTGTGGAACCACGTTCAATTAATAACCCGCCCGCTGTAGGGAATAATGGTGCCCAGCCGGGATCGGTACGAACGGTACAAAGGATCTGCCCTGCCAGCGACATTTCATCCTGCGGGTTTTTAATTAAGCGAATAGTTGTTTCAACTAGCCCTGGATAACAACCGATGCCCTGTAGCATTCCGCTATCGGTTGGGGCTTGTTGTTCCTTATAGGGGTAGCTGTAATCTTGCTGCTGATACAGCGAGCCTCTAATGAAGAAGTGATGGGCTGGTTCATCCTCTGTTTCGTAACCAGCATACTCCTGTTTGCGTATGGCAACTAAAGGCTTAAGCTGAGTTTGTACCGCCGTTCCTTCGTAGCTGCTGTAGATTTCCTCTAACGTCAGATAGAAAATATCACGTGACTCGGCAAGGATTCCTTCCAATGCGTATGTCTGACCAAGCTGTATGAAAATATCCCGATATAGCCCAAACATACGGGTTCGGGTGAAGCGCATATTTTCCCGGTGGCGTATTGCCTGGCGCAATTTCTGCAAATTCTTTTTGAAGGCGGCCATACGTTTGGAGCCAAGTTGCTCGCGTATTTGCTGAAATGCGGTGTTTTCTGCCTGAGTACGTAATTTTCTTTCCCGGCTGGATAACGTCTCTGGTGTGAGGGTATCGATAGCAAGGTAGTTTTTTAGTATCAGAAACAGAAAACTGGGATCTTGTTTTAGTGTAATAGTTTCCAGCTTTAGTTCGCCCATAGTACGATCGCCATATTTTTCAATATAATCAATGCACTGTTGGTAGAATGGTTCATCGAGCTGGCGTGCTTGGGTTAACAGAGTACGTGCGTCACCGTTCGTTAGCAGGGTGCATAATTCAGGGCGCTGGCGCGCATATTGGCACATCTTTAACAGCACTTTGGTTGGTTGGGTACTTTCAATATCTTCGTCCCCTGAGAGGAGATCACCTAATAATGCCGTTGGATTCTCAATGCCAGCCGCCGCCAGTCCCCGGTGTACTCGGCCATTAAACATCATTACGTAGAAATCATTCAGAATTGGCGTTGTCCAGCGCCGTAGCAGGTGCTCATCGAGATATTTCAATTTCTCGATTAGTTGGCCGCTGTTGCAGGTATGTAACTCTGTTCGTTTTATGGCTGCGGCATGTTGTTTAAATTGTGCTAAAAACAACTCTACTCGCCGATCCATCGTTCTGAAAGCGTATAGTAGTCGTAGCAATGCCCATCCCATTTGGGGAAGTTTTTTTATTTTATCGCCCAATGAAAGCTCTTTATCTTCAATGAAATCGACAGGATCTTCCATCCCCATCATTCTTTCCATATCTTTCTTATTAGTTTGGAAAGAGGGGAGTAATAATAGCCCTTTATACCAGTTGTTGATGTTGTAATAGATCCGGCCTTTAATTAAGCCGAGCATATTTTCCAACATGGAACGATGCTGATTAACTTGTTTATCTGAGCAGCCCAATGCACGTATTGTCTGCTCATAAACAGTGGCATAACCAGCACGGGCAAAAGAGAAAGTCAGTGGCGTGGTTATTCCACAATAAGATTCTTGAATATTAGAGTTATCGAAGATAGTACGGTGTTCGTTCTTATCATCCTGACGGGGTAGTCTGGTTATTGGCCGGGTCTGTAGAATAAAGATTTGATGATTTTGCACCGTCCACTCAATATCTTGCGGACAACCGCGTGCCGCTGCGATTTTTTTTCCAATATCTCGCAATGCATATATTTCATCATCGGATAAGGTTGGTGCCCGCTGTTTTTCCTCTTCAACGGGTACTGTCACTGTACCGCTGCCGTTGGCGGTATCGAAGACACTTGCTGTCCCTTTTTGCGTGATATGGCGTTCGATCTCAGGCATGGTGAGATGAACTGAAAACTCATCGGTATCGCATTCACCAGAAACTACACCTTCCCCAGTACCCCAAGCGGATGAGATTAAGTAATGTTGTCTACTGCCGGTAACTGGGTGCGCGGTAAACATGACTCCAGAAACTTCACCGGCAACCATGTTCTGAATAATAACAGCGCTACGGATATTACCCATCGGCAGTCGTTTGTGCAGGCGATATTGCAATGCACGGGTATTAAAGGCTGAAGCCATCACAGCACGTAAGCTGTCGGCAAGTGCGGATTTGCCACGCTGAAATAGGTAACTATCCATCTGCCCGGCAAAAGAAGCATTGGCAGCGTCCTCACCAATAGCGGATGAGCGAACAGCAAAAAATGTATCTGGGTGATTCTCTGACAACAGAGCCAGCTCTGCTTCTAATTCCGCAGGCAGAGGGAGTGATTGTAACCATTGGCGCAAAGGGGCAGCAATGGCGTCGAGTTTTTCCTGGCTGATATCATGTGGCACGGAGGCTAACTGTTCCACAATGGTGATCGCAAATGTATCGTTAGCTAATAAGTTGTTTAGTACCTCGCTGCTGATGACCCAATAACCAGGTACAGGAAAACTATTTTGCGTTAGCCATAATAAATTAGCCGCTTTGCCGCCTAAGGAATGCTCCGATAATTTAATAGCACTATCTTGAGTATAGAGATATTTCATGTTATTCCACCAATGCAGCAATAGTACACTTATGTATATCATGGTCTTATTTGCACATAATATTTGTGGGTTAATAGATCAATAAGACTCGAATGTATTACAAGCTATTGCTGCACCCTTGTTATTAGAGGAAGAGTGAATTAAATAACTTAATTCGATTTACTATTGATTTCGTGTTAATGAAATAAGCCAGTGGATAGTTTTCATCGTGCGCTCCATAAATGGATAGCCAACAACATTATGTGCCATCATATAAAACGGGATTCTTCTCATACAGAAATCACGTAGCGCTAGTTCATAACCGCGATACCAATTTATTGGATCGAGAGCAATCCCCGATTTTTGCTCGAGTTCAATTCGGTGTAGTTCAATATAATAGGCCACACTGTTTGCATCACTTTGCTGGTGGTCTAAGCTAAAGGCTAACAGTTCAACGAGGTCGCGTTGTGGTAGATGCAAAGTAGACAATTCCCAATCCCAAGCGCATAAACGTAACCCCTCTTCCTGCTGCCGGAAGGCAATATTACGTGGATTGAAGTCACCATGGATCAATGTCCGAGGCATCTGTTCGATTTCTTGCCACCAGATGGCTGAGTTATCTACCCAGTGCTGGAAATCTTGATGTTCCTCGGCGGTTAATAGCTCCGGGAATGTTTGGTGAACAAAATTGCCTAGTTTTTTCCATAGGGGACTCATTTGTGAAACCGTATCAGCATTCGAAATTTGCAGTTGTGGGAATTTCCACATTAGCTCTTCTTCTTGCCCTAACCAGATGGCGTGAATATCGGTAATCCCTTGGATAGCGGCTTCAAGGTGGTGCTGTTCCCAGGGCATTTCCAGATTAATATTGTTCATTAACACCATATCGTGAAGCAATTCTTCAATTAGGGCATAGGTTCCAGTTGTCTCGTTTTCAATCACACCATAGATGACCGGCATATAACGCATGAGCTGTGGATTTTGCTGGTTCATAATAGCTAGCTCGCGGGTATGGCTCTGGTTAAATTCAAGCTGATGTGCAAAATTCTGAAAAACAGCAAACAGCTCAGGGGAACAGTGTTTGGCGATATCCAGTATCATGTTAACCACCTCATTCCCCAACGGTTTTAGCTTCAGCATTATAGGTAGAGTGAGCTGTGCGGATGTGGTCATAGCAAAGGGAAATAGACCAATTAAACGTTCTGCATAGTTTGAACTCAGCTGGGTTAGCATGCTATGTCCATCATCACCAGAAAATTTGGGTTTGATGGTGGTCAGGTTAGCCCCTTGTAACACAGGGTTAAAATTTGCTTGTTGGAAGAATGACAGATCAAGCTCTTGCGGGGTACGCGGAATAATGCCAACGGTGGGAGCTGGATGGTTACGGCTGAGTTTTTCATGCGATTGCGCAAACTCATCCGCAGCAATGGCTGACAGTGTTGAAATATCAAGAGCCAGGCAATAACTAGCAATGATCTCAGCCAGGCAAGTGGTGCCGTTTTCATCGGTGCAGCCCAACATATTCAGGCATTCGCGTTGGTGTGGTAAATAGGTACCTCCGCCGACTGTGCCTACGATCAGTGATGGCAGTGTGATACTGCAATAGACGCGGTTATCGGCAGTTAATGTCATGTGCAAATGCGCTACCGATGATTCATGTACGCAGGCGATATCTTGGCCTAAGGCTGTAAACATCCCGGCGATAACATTTGCTGCATTAATATTTATACCAACCATCCCTGAAGCCGTAGCTCCTTCGCAGACATGATGATAAGCGGTGACAAGTTGTTGAGGAGTGACTCGCAGGATTTGCTGACAGGATTCAGCATTTAGATAAACCTCTGCCACGACACGTGTTCCACGTCCTTCAATAAAGGATTGATAAGCTACCTTTTTATCGCTGGAAGTATTACCGTCTATCATAAAGTGGCGCAGTGGTATAAAAGCCATTTTTGCTAGCTGCTCTTGTATCCATTGGCATGCATACCAGGTACAGATGGTGGTCATATTCTGACCCGCAGCGGCGGCTGTATTGTAGATAAACTGCAAATGGACACTGCGTCCAATGATGTGTGGTTTTATTTCCGTTAATTGCGCATGCTTGGAGTGACGTCCAATTTCATGCCGTAGTTCGCTGATATGTTCGTTGATCCAATCACTGAACATAATGCTATGTGAGACGCTATAAAATTCAAAACGGGGAGCTCGTATCATGCGTTGACCAAGCACACGGGCAGTCGTACCCCCTGATTGCATAATGGCTGAGGAACCACGGGATATTGACGCAATTAGGGCGGCTTCTGTGGTGGCAATCGGTGCGTAATATACCCCTTGAGCGTATTGTCCCTTTATCAATAAAGGGCCAGCAATCCCTACAGGGATTTCTATTGAACCAATAAATCCTTCAATCGTTTTTGTTAGTTTCGTCGCGTCCAGATGGGTATTTGCCACGTGTTCCAGCGTATGTCCGGTATGTTTTGCCAAATAATCCAAGCGTTTTTGCCGGGCTTCCTCGGTATATGTATAAAGATGGCGGCGGGGTAATAATTTTACCTGGGCTGCTGTTGTATGAACGGCAGATACCTCTTGGTGTTTATTGCTGAATATGTCACGTGATAATTCTGGAATTGAACTCAGTGCACCGCTCTCTATGTGAGTAGTAGTATTATCTGAGACATGACTCTCATATGATTGGATATTTTTTTGCAACATAACTATATTTCCTTCGATACCTAAGCAAACCCAAGCTTTATTAAAATACTGGCAGCGCAAACTGAATAACCCAGAACCATAAACATTCCCACGACAGCTTCATCGCGTTTGCGATTTTGAATAGTGGGGTGGCAGAGAAATTTACCCAATTGCCATAGACACAATGCATAACAAACTACCAAGATAATTAATGCCCATAACACTATGCCGTCAGTGGTGATATTAATTAGCCAAATCTGTAACACTAACATTATGGTGAGTAATGCTGCGATAATAGCGATCGCCCCTTTTCTGCCGAAAATAGATGAATAGGTTGGTATTTCCGGACGTTCTTCATCTGGGCCTTTACACTTGCGTGTAATTTCAAAACTAAATCCAGAGAAAAAGCATAACCCCATCAAAACCCATATTGGGAAAGTGAGTGTGAGGTTGGGACTAGCGATATTAACCAGCCACCAGATAATGAGTGGCATGACCAACATATGGGAAATGGCATACCAAGTGAGGTGCTGGTTTAACCATTCACTGATAAAGAATTCTTTCCCCATAAGACAGGTCCAGATAAAGACTAATAGCCAGGCAAAAGTGACTGAACCAACTCCCTGATCTAAAAATAAACTCCCACCCAATTGCAGGGTAATGCAGCAGATACCGAGTACTCGTAGATTTTTCAGCGTAATAATGCCGCGCTGTAATATCCGCTGTGGGTGGTGTTCACAATCCAGCTGATAATCTTTATGCTCATCGAATATCCGTAATAGTAAAAAATAAGAAAAGGACATTAAGCAACCAAGCAGGATCTCCCATGATAAAACCGGCTTTTCCCCTATCGAGTAAAAAGCTACGGAATAGCTGATGATATAAAATATAAAGAAAAGTGGCGCGTTCTGTAGCGGGAAGCGCTCATCCATCCATAGCTTTATCCTCTTACCAATGAATCTTGAATAAATATCTTGGCCTTCCATACACCATTCCTATTTATTGTATAAAGATCGAACTAATATACGTTTGTGACAAATTACAGCCCAAGGATAGTAAATCCAGAAGCAATACTTAATGAAATCCATGCGTGTTTTTAACATTATTCCTGGGAATAACCGTAAGAAATACGTATGGACTGACGTCATACGTTAAGCTAAAAATTTGCAATCCGCTATAATCAAGATGTGTAAATTTAGATCTTAACATGCAACTTATGTTTACAATTTCTTTCGTAACTGTATGTTTGTCTGTATTTTTATTTTCTCTTCAGATTGAAAGAATAACGGGCCTTGATCTCCTACTTTAGAATGATATAGAGAGTATCTGCCCTGTTATCTGCAACGATTGTATTCTCATATAGGTCTTCTGTGGGGCAAAGCCTCCTGATATAAAATACCGGAATAGAGTAATAATGGTTAAGTATTTTAATTGAATTAAAGAAGGGATGTTTTGATTTAGAGCAGTTTATAAGCAGATGTTACCCTAATAGCTAAAAGTAAAATTTACAGCTAGTTCTGCGTTGGATTCTTGATGTAGGATCGGAGGAATACCGATGTATTTTGGCAGAATAGCTACATTACTTTATCGAGTAAGGAGTCTGAGTTGTGTTAGGAAAAATCCGCGATCTCAATCTGCGTTGGTTTATTACTGCCCATGATAATCATTTGGTTCTCAGTCGGCATGAGCAGAAAGATATTGGTCTTAGCGACAAAGCCAATGATCTGATTCTGATAGCTACCCGTAAAGAAGCCTCTGATATCCTTTCCTTCCTGCATCATCATTTGTGTATTGCAGGAGAAGCTGGATTGGGGTTGTATGTTAAAAATCTAGTAGATGTAATAGTGTTAAATCCCATATTTGCTGTTCTCCGTGCGGGTTTGTTGCAATTAGATGAGTTTATTAAAATCAATGTGCTGGAGGGCGTATATCAATACGATCATGCGCGATTATCATGTTGATTAGAGTAGAAATTCCGGTAGACGCCGCCGGGATAGATCGGTTACTACGGAAATCATTTGATACCACAGTGGAAGCGGAATTGGTACAGCAACTGAGAGAAGATGGATTACTGACATTGGGCATGGTTGCCACGGATGACGTAGGCCAGGTAATCGGTTACGTGGCATTTAGTCCGGTAGATATTAATGGCGAGGATCACCAGTGGGTCGGTTTGGCGCCGTTGGCGGTTTCTGAAGAATACCGTCGGCAGGGGATTGGAGAAAGACTGATATATGAAAGTCTGGATAGCTTGAATGAATTTGGCTATAGAGCAGTCGTTGTTTTAGGTGATCCACGTTATTACCGTCGATTTGGTTTTACGCTTGCCTGTGAGCATCAGTTGCATTGTCAGTGGCCAACATATGAACCCTATTTTCAGATATATGAATTAGCTGATAGTTTTTTGGCTGACCATACTGGACTGGTTACTTACTCTCCGCCTTTTGACCGTTTCTGAATTGATGCTAAATATTCTGCTATACAGATGGGCTGGCAAATAACCAGCCTCTCTTTTTGTTGTTTACTCAACTGTTTTACCTGATATTCCAGTCGTGAAGCATTGGATTTGTCGCCAGCATTACTGCTGAAAACCAGTTGCAATGGGCCTTTACCTCTGAGTGCTTTTGCTCCTTTACCATTTTCATGCTGTGCAAAACGGCGGTTGATATCTGTCGTTATTCCTGTGTACAGCGTTCCTGTTTTCGTTTTCAGCAAATAAAGAATCCATTGATTTTTAGCCATATAATTTTTTTCTTAATTTTTTATTTCTGATATTTGTATTTTGCTCAAGTGGTCTTTCTATATTATTTTTCGGAATAATTTATCTTAAGTTATTATAATATAATAGATTTATTAAAACTTGTTACATATCAATTTCCTGGATATAGCATTAATCATTCAAAAAATTTGAAATAGAATAGCAGTAATTGCTAATTTTTATTCTGTCAGTTAGAGCATAATATGATCCACGTCACAGAGAGTGATCTGTCCCCTTAAAAATTGATCAAGGATCATGTTATGAAAAATGTAAAATATATTGCTGCTGTTTTAACTTTAAGTGCTATCTCTTTTGGTAGTATGGCGGCAACTGAGGTCCAATCTTCTTCATCTCCTAAAGTTGGTGTGGTTTCTGTCACGGGAGCTGATACCCTGGAAAGCCTGAGTGCCGAGTTGTCCAAAAAAGCTGACAAAGCTGGCGCATCTTCTTTCCGTATTATCTCTGCTAGTGGTAAGAACCAATTGTCAGGTGTTGCTGAAATCTATAACTAATTTATAGTAGAGCATACTGAACCCTGATTTTGTCAGGAGATATCAGAACACGCCGCAGGATGATGTTTATCCGGGCGTGGTTCTGGGTATCCGGGCAGATAAAATCCTTCCATTGGAGGGAGTGTGAATACCACTGAAAACTTTCATCTTATTCGTCAATACCTCGCAAGACAGCATGTCCTTACGCTTTGTACCGCCGCCGATGACGATATTTGGTGTGCGAGTTGTTTCTATGTTTTTGATGCGGATAAGATAGCCTTTTTGTTTATGACTGAATCCCATACTCGGCATGGTGAAATGATGCAAATAAATCCACAGGTTGCAGGTACTGTTGCAGGACAGATTCGTAATATTGCACAGATAAAAGGTATTCAGTTCAAAGGGGAGGTCATTCGTCTTGAAGGTGAAAAAGATAAAGCGGCCAGAGCACGTTATTGTCGCCGCTTTCCAGTGGCCATTGCTGCTAAAACACCTGTCTGGCAGCTGAATCTTAGTGAAATAAAGATGACTGATAATACGCTGGGATTTGGTAAGAAAATCTGCTGGCAACGATGAAATTATCTTAATTTATGAATAATCTGGTTGTAACTGCCACGCCACAGTAAACCGGGATCATAAAGTGCTTGTACAAATTTTCCGTCCACGAGCACATTAATATAGCTGACAATTTCCTGTTGAGCTTCATTAAGGTCATCTAACCGATAGCCAGTCCAGATCCAGATGTCCTTTTCAGGACATTCTGCCTTGACCCGTCTTACCAATTTCAGGATTGCTGGTATGTTATGTCTATGCAGAGGATCGCCGCCAGACAGAGATAACCCTTGTCGTTTAATACGGCTATCCTGTAAATCGGCGATAATACGGTCTTCTATTTCCTGTGTAAATGGGTGACCAGAATTCACTCGCCAGGTGCTTTTGTTATAACAACCGGGACATTGATGTTCGCATCCCGCGACGAATAGCGTACAACGAGTTCCGGGACCGTTAACTACATCAACGGAGTAATATTGGTGATAATTCACTTTCTTAGCCTGTTTTAATTAGCCTAACCGCCCATTTGTCAGATGTTTTACCCTGCGTTTTACTTCTTCCTGTTTACCTGCGTTGAATGGACGAGCGTCAGGACTCCCCAAATAACCGCAGACGCGGCGGGTTACTGATACTCTTGAAGGTTCATGATTGCCACAACGAGGGCAGGTAAACCCTTTGCTGGTACAGGAGAATTCACCGGTAAATCCGCAGTCATAGCATTCGTCAATGGGTGTATTGGTTCCATAATAAGGGACACATAAATAGCTGTAATCCCAGACATCTTCCAGTGCTTTTAAATTATGTTGTAGGTTAGGATATTCGCCATAACAGATAAAACCGCCATTTGCCAGTGGTGGGTAAGGTGCTTCAAAATCCAGTTTATCGTAAGGATTGACCTTCTTTTCAACATCTAAATGAAAACTGTTGGTGTAATAGCCTTTGTCTGTCACGCCTTTGATAACACCAAATTCAGCGGTATCAAGGCGGCAGAAACGGTCACATAGATTTTCACTTGGTGTACTGTATAGGCTGAAACCATAACCGGTTTCTTTCTTCCATTGATCAGTTGCTTTTCGCAGATGGTTAATAATTGAGATAGCCTTTGCACGTAATTGTTGATCATCAAATAGATGAACCTGATCGCCATACAATGCATTAATGGTTTCATGAATGCCAATATAGCCCAAAGAGATAGAAGCTCTGCCATGCTTAAAGATTTCAGCAATATTATCATCTGCTTTCAAGCGAACTCCGCAGGCACCTTCCATATAAAGGATTGGAGCAACTCGTGCTTTGACCCCTTCCAGACGGGCAATACGAGTCATCAATGCTTGCTTCGCCAGAATCAGACGTTCATCTAGTAATTGCCAGAAATGTTTTTCATCTCCTCTGGCTTCGATGGCAATACGGGGCAGGTTTAGGCTGATAACTCCTAGGTTATTGCGTCCTTCATGAATTTGCTTCCCATTTTCTTGGTAAACATTGAGGAAACTGCGGCAGCCCATTGGGGTTTTAAAGGAGCCCGTGATTTTAACAACCTGATCGTAGTTAAGAATATCAGGATACATCCGCTTACTCGCGCATTTCAGGGCCAGTTGTTTGATATCGTAATTAGGATCACCAGACTTATGATTCAGACCGTCGCGGATAGCAAATACTAGTTTGGGGAATATTGCTGTTTTGTGGTTCTTACCTAAACCAGCAATGCGGTTACGTAGAATAGATTCTTGGATTAGGCGGGATTCTTTTGAAGTACCAAGACCAAAGCCAAAAGTGACAAAAGGTGTTTGTCCGTTGGTGGTATGCAGAGTATTAACTTCGTATTCCAGTGACTGAAAAGCGTTGTAACACTCTTTTTGGGTTTGTGTTTCAGCGTAGGATTTTTTATCGGCAATATCCCATTCTGTAGCGATGGCTAAGTGTTTGTCATAGCTCGCTTTAACAAATGGTGCTAACACTTCATCTATACGGTTAATTGTGGTACCACCATAAATATGGCTGGCAACCTGAGCAATAATCTGAGCCGTTACCGCTGTTGCGGTTGAAATGGATTTTGGCGGTTCTATTTCAGCGTTACCCATTTTGAACCCGTTGGTCAGCATGCCGTTCAGGTCGATCAACATACAGTTAAACATCGGGAAAAAGGGTGAATAATCGAGATCGTGATAGTGGAGTTCACCTCTTTCGTGAGCTAATACCACATTACGAGGCAGAATATGTTGTTTGGCATAATGTTTGGCAACAATTCCTGCCAACAGATCGCGTTGAGTGGGGATAACTTTACTATCTTTATTGGCATTCTCGTTGAGCAGGGAAATATTACTTTGCTCAACTAAGCCACGGATTTCCTGATTAAGACGGCTATGTAACTCTCGGGCAATGTCCCTGTCATGACGATATTCAATATAGAGACGAGCTAGGTGCTTATAGTTGCCCGCCATTAATTGATTTTCTACTGCGTTTTGAATATCCCATATATCAACTTGTTTGTAATTAGCCATTAATTGCGTTACTGCGGATGCAACTTGAGCACAATATTTATCATCTGTGACGCCAGCAGCAGAAGCGGCCCGTTTTATGGCATCTCTGATACGGGCTTCATCAAATGGTGCTTGATGACCATCTCGTTTTATCACAACAGTTTTCACAATATGGCTCCTTGAAAATGTTATCCATAGGTATCGACAATACCCGTTCGGGTATTTAACTTAAATATGAATAACTCTATATGTAGATCGTGCTTTATATTTAAACACAACATATAGTAAATTGAAGCAAAATAATAACGACTTGATTTGATCTAAGACAAGGAAGAGTCAGCTATATTTGGAGGGTAGAGAAAAGCAAAAACCTTTAGCTAGCGACTAACTAAAGGTTTACAACAGTGGAACTGGGAGATTATCTACGAATCGCGATAGCTTCAATTTCGATTTTAACGTCTTTTGGTAGACGGGCTACTTCAACACAGGAACGTGCTGGAAAAGAGGCATTATGTTCTTTGAAGAATGCTTCATAGGTAGAGTTAACAGTGCCGAAGTCATTTAAGTCCTTAACGAAAACGGTTGTTTTAACAATGTCACCTACAGTCAAACCTGCTTTCTCAACGATAGCTTTAACGTTTTCCAGTGATTGACGAGCTTGAGCAGCAATATCTTCTGCTACATCACCTGTTTCTGGATTTACCGGGATCTGCCCGGAAGTGATTATCATGCTGCCTAGATCAACACCCTGAACATATGGACCAATTGCAGCAGGGGCTTTATTGGTATTAATCTCGTATGACATAGGTTCTCCTGTTAATGTGATAACTGAATAAATGTTTTACCAAAGGTACTATTATAGTTCCCGTATCTGCCTCAGCAACTGGCATAGATCGTTTAATCGTTGAGTATTACCACGTTGCGGTCGAACTCTTTCTCACAGTATTTGCAGGTTAGCACCACGTCTTCGGATGTGACTTTGACCCGAAAACTACTTTCTACAGGCTCATTGTGGCTAATACAGTTGCTATTCGGGCAGACTAGCACGCAATCAATGCGTTCAGGCAAGTTAATTGGCAGTTTCTTGACGACTTCATAGTTTTCAATACAGTTCACCGTTGCGTTCGGTGCATACATAGCCAGCTGGTTAGCTTGTTGCTCTGTAAGGAATGTATTTTCGATTTTGATGAGATCTTTTTTACCTAATTGATTGGAAGGCAGGTTCAGGCCGATGGTGATACGTTGATCAGTTTCAGTCAGTTTAAACAGAGAAAGTAATTTGAAGCCTACCTGAGCTGGGATATGGTCAATCACTGTACCACATTTAATGGCTTCGACTTGTAATTTATGATCTTGGGTCATAGTGTTTTTATGAATACATTTTGGTGACAATTTGTCTGTATTCACCCTCCAGGTAATGGTTAAGAATCGACACGCATTCCATGTTAGAAAGAAAGTAATAACCAGTTATGTTCGCGGATTAAAAAGTATTTTCTTTTTTAATCATTCATTTAAAACTAAAGATAATAGTGCCTGACGAGCATAAATGCCATTTTCTGCTTGTTGGAAATAATAAGCATGGGGAGTTTTATCTACATCGACAGTAATTTCATCAATACGTGGCAATGGATGTAGAACTTTAAGGTTTTCTTTCGCTCCCGTCAGATCAGTGGCACGTAGAATAAATTGTGCTTTTACATTGGCATATTCGGATGGATCAAGGCGTTCTTTTTGTACACGAGTCATGTAAAGAATATCCAGCTCTGGCAAGACTTCTTCAATATTAGTATGCAAGCTATAAGTAGAACCTTTTTCATTCAGCATATGAAGAATATGGTTTGGCATTGCCAGTGCTTCTGGGGCGATAAAATAGAAATGGTTGCCATTAAATTTTGCCAGCGCTTGTGACAGCGAATGGACGGTGCGGCCATATTTTAGGTCACCAACCATGGCGATATTCAGACTGTCCAGCCGTTTCTGGGTTTCTTGAATAGTGAACAAGTCCAGTAAGGTTTGAGTCGGGTGCTGATTAGCGCCATCACCGGCATTGATGATTGGAGTATTACTGGAAAATTCAGAAGCCAAACGTGGTGCACCTTCTTGTGGATGGCGCATCACGATAGCGTCAACATACTGGCTGATAACGGAAATGGTATCTGCCAGTGTTTCTCCTTTCTTGCCTAGGGAAGTGTTACTACTATCTGAAAAACCAACAACTGAAGCACCAAGACGGTGAATTGCTGTTTCAAAAGAGAGGCGAGTACGAGTAGAGGCTTCAAAGAAACAACTGGCGATAACCTTGTGTTTCAGTAATTCAGGCTGTGGTCTGGCTTTTAGTGCGGCAGCAGTCTGCAATACCAATTCCAGATCTTCGCGGCTCAGATCATTTATTGAGATGATATGTTTGCGATATAACGGATTAGCCATTTTTCACTCTCCTCTAATGCTGACATCCGGGTGTAGCGATTATCAATTGATTGCCGGGCAAAAAAAAGCCCCTCAATGAGGGGCATTAAATGATCGGTTTAGCGGCGGGAAAAACAATGGTTGCTGGCTGCCTTTAGGCAGTTGCACTCGCACTTTAGCTTGACGAAAATAAGCGCTGTTTTTCATGATTTCTCCCGGCAAATTGCGGCGCATTATACTCGTGAAAAATCTTACAGCAAGTATCGCAGGAAGAAAAATGGTATTGGCAGCATCACGTCTTTATAGACATAATCCTACAGATACCTTAAGTAATCAGATTTTTAAATCCTTTGCTAGTGTTGCTACCATTACCGCTTTAATGGTATGTAGGCGATTTTCTGCCTGATCAAATACAATACTGTGTTCTGATTCAAAAACTTCATTGGTGACTTCCAGTCCGCCATACATATCAAATTTGTCTGCCAGTTGCTTACCTAACGTCGTTTCTTCATCATGGAATGCAGGCAAGCAGTGCAGGAATTTTACCTGCGGATTACCTGTCATTTTCACCATATCCATATTGACCTGATAAGGTTTCAGTAGGCTAATTCGTTGTTGCCAAACTTCTTTTGGCTCTCCCATCGAAACCCAGACATCGGTGTAAAGAAAATCAGCATCTTTAACACCTTCCGCGATATTTTCAGTTAGAGTAATTTTACCGCCGGTTTTTTCAGCCAGTTTTTGGCATTCAGCAACTAGTGTTGCATCTGGCCAGTACTCTTCAGGAGCGACCAGTCGAACATCCATACCTGTCAGTGCTGCAGCTTCTAGCATGCTATTGCCCATATTATTACGGGCATCACCTAAATAGGCGAATTTGATTTCTGACAGCGGTTTCTCAGGTTGATGCTCTTGGATAGTGAGTAGATCTGCCAGTAACTGGGTAGGATGAAATTCATTCGTCAGGCCGTTCCATACGGGGATGCCAGCGTGTTCTGCCAGCGTTTCAACTACTTTCTGAGCATAGCCACGATATTGAATACCGTCATATATGCGACCAAGTATACGGGCGGTATCTTTAATTGATTCTTTATGACCAATTTGATTACCACTAGAGCCAAGATAAGTGATATTTGCCCCTTGGTCATAAGCAGCTACTTCAAATGAACAGCGCGTGCGGGTGGAATTCTTTTCGAAGATTAGCACAATATTTTTACCTGTTAGCAGAGCTTTTTCTGTGCCGGATTTTTTAGTCGATTTTAATTCAGCTGCCAGCTTCAGAAAAGCGGGGATTTCTGCTGAAGAAAAATCAAGTAACCTTAGTAAATTACGTTGATAGAACGGATTCATTGTTGAGTACCTCTGCATTTATTTTTGCATTTGTATTCAATTTATATCTATAAAAATTCAATTTCAACTCCGTGTTAGATTTCTTTGATGTAAACAGTGGTTAGGCTGACTGTGGTGTGGGAGAATGAAAGTTGGGACGGCCAACTGATTGAGGATATTGGGTATGGCAAATCAAAAAGACTTAGAAGAACAACGTGAAGAAACGCGCCTTATTATTGAAGAATTATTGGAAGATGGTAGTGACCCAGATGCGCTTTATGCCATTGAACACCACTTTTCTGCAGAAGATTTTAATCTGTTGGAAAAAGCTGCTGTCGAAGCCTTTAAGCTAGGTTATGAAGTAACTGATGCAGAAGAATTGGAGGTTGAGGATGGCACTATTCTTATGTGTTGTGATGTTATTAGTGAATGTGGGTTAAGTGCAGAACTGATCGATACCCAGGTTGAACAACTGATGAATCTGGCCGAAAAAATCGGTGTCAATTATGATGGTTGGGGTACTTACTTTGAAGATCCTGACGCACAAGATGATGATGAAGATGATGAAGACGATCTACCGGAGCAAGGAGGAGATAGGCTTCATTAAGGTATTGAGGTAAGAAGTAATAGAGGGTCTAGCTTACAGGTTTCCAGTCTGTAAGTTGCCCTTTATTAATTTAAAGCGTGGTTAATTCTTATTTCCTTTTTATAGGAATTTATATTTCAATTGAACGTTAATATCTGCTGATTTTTCAAAGTAGAGCTCCCATGACTAAGAAAACAGCCATTATGATTATCATCCCTCCACCTAGTATGTTCACTAGCCTCATTCTTTTTTCAGTAAAAGATGCGCGCGAGCTCACCGCATGAGCGGCAGCGACCCATGCTGTATCTATCACCAAGCCTAAGCCAATCGGTATCAATGAAAAACTGAGCAGGGATAAAATAGGGCTGTCTATTCCTTCGGTTAAAAAGCTTGGAACTATCGTACCAAACATAATCAATGCCTTCGGATTCGTTGCACCAACGATTATTCCTAGCGCCAATGTTTGTTTATTTTTCTTGGAGCTAACATTCTCGCCAACTCGCAGCGGCCTTGAAAAAAAAAGATATTGAACACCGATGACTAGTAAGGCAATAGCACCCAGCAAACGAATGACCATCAAAGCAGTGCTGGATTGTATGAGCAAAGAGCCAATTCCCAAGGCAAGGATCACAGCAACGCAATAGGTTCCGATTGCATTTCCAATCACACCACGTAATGCGTTGGTCCGTCCTACTGACACCGCCTGTCCCACAATAAACATGATACTTGGGCCAGGAACAGCGATTAGTATTGAGCTAGTCAGCATGAGTCCTAACAGACCTTGAAGTGTCGTAAAATTTGTGAACATAAGGTAACCTTCGCTATCTGGCGCAGGGACATGAATTTTTAGATAAAAATCGCTATCCTGTCCCTGCCGTGTTAGTTAAATTTCGTTGTACACATCTAGTACAATACAATCATGACTGCTTGGCAAGCAATGCCAGGGTTGGTTGAATCCGCAGCGCTTCTGCAATCTCCTCCTCGCTCATGAGGGGATAGCACTTCTCGACAAACTCATCAAGCACTGGCAACATGCTTCTGCGCTCTTCAATGTCAAGTGCACAGGCGCAAGCATTGAAAGCGACGTTCCTGTACTGATCAACATTGGTTTCGGCATCTACATAGTCATCAAGGTCCCAACGGCCAATAAGACTCTCTTGCATATGGAAGGCGTTCACTTCTACACCTTCGCGGAAAACATGAAACACAGGGTGGATATAAGCACTTTGGGAAGTGTCGAAATGATCGGCTGGTAACGTAAAGTAATGTGTCGGGAGTTCGCCATTGCCATACCGATAGAATCCATACTCAAATACTATCTCAAGGCGATTTTGTTTATCTCCCCAACGCTCGTTGTTATATTCTCGCGAAAACGAAGGCCATACGTGCGCGTGTATAACACCTTCATCATGACATTCTTCAAATGTGACTACGTTTCCGAAATAGCTGAAAAGCTCAAATAGTGGCATGCTTGTACTGACAAGGTCTACGAGAAACTTGGAGAGAGATACCAGCGCGTCAGAAGGGTTATCAAGAGGTACTCTGCATTCAAATATTGGCTTGAGAGCTATGCCGTGATATTTCTCAGCAATGATATTTCCAAGCGCTTGAATATTACATCGGAAACCATGTACAAAACCGGAGGCTGCATCTGGATCATTGACTCGCATAGAGGTACCAATAAAATAGAGCCCTGGTACGTTCACTGACTCCCAACTTGATGTGAGCAAACAGTATTTGCCTTTTTCGTCAACATCTGGTCGAACAGTATTCATGTCGAAAATATCTGATAAGGTATAGTTGAATCCACAGCATACAATCACATCGTCAACGATGCCTGTGCGTTTCATCCATCTTGGCGGAGACCAATGCGGGCAAGGTGTCTCGTAGCTGACCAATAATTGTCCTTTATGCTTCCCACTAGCGATTCGCCGAATTTCAACAATGCGGTCACTGACAATATTGTTGTTGGACTTGAGTTGCATCAAATCGAAAACATCTGAGACTTGAGCACGCAAATCATGCACGTTGTGAGTCTGCCGGGCGAACAGAGGTAATGATCTCGTGACAACCCGCGTTTCAGCTGTGATATCGATAAGGTGGTGTGCAATTTCGAAAGCAGAGTTACCTCGTCCAAGTACCATCACGATTTTATTTTTATAGCGCTCAGCAGCGGTATTTGGATCGAAGTTCTCGTAAAGGGTACAGGTTTCAGCATTAAGCCCTTTAATATCTGGCATAATTGGCTTTGATACGCCGGTAGCACAAAATATTCGATCTGCTGAGATGGACAGAGAATCAGAAATCTCGATAATAAAATGTTCATTCTCTTTCATTATACGCCGAACGCGCATATTGGTGCGTATACACTTTACGAGCCCCATTTTATCGGCTACGTATTTTAGATATTCTTTATAAATTCTTGCTGATGGCCAATGTGCTGATGTCCATTCTGTAAATTGAAGTTTTGGATCATTCACCACATCTTCCGCGTTAATAGTGCTGAGAGTGTGCCAGTCATAACGCATCCGATAGGTATGATTGTCTCCGGGAACATATTTTTTGTTGAGCGAGATCAACTCTCCACATACAGGAAATCTATCCCACTGACCACCAACAGTCTCGTTTGCTTCAAGTAAGAGATATTCAATACCGCGTTTACTAAATTCAAGGGCCATATTTAGCCCAGCAGGACCGCCACCAATAATAATATTAGGATAATGGTTTCGCATTATACTTATCTCCTCTAGTAATAATATTAAAATAATGAACTCGCATTATATTTACCTCTTATAACGATGAAATTGAGATAAGGGTTTCACATTTATCTCCGCTTAATTTTAAACTATTCCATAATTTATTTTGAGTGATATCAGAAGGGAGGTAGAGCAACTACCCTTCTTTAGGAACCAAAAATTTTTGCTCCTGAAATATATTATTAGCTCCCAAGTACTATTTATTAAAGATAATATTTATGGATGAAACTTACGCCTATTAATTAAATTTTTTCATCCATAATGCATGCGCGAAGGATACTCTCAAATATCGATGCGAATTTCAAATATAAAGTTATGATTAGTTGATTCAGCAATGTTATATATTATTTTCCATCCATAATAATGGAATGATAATAAATTGTAATAAGCCGCCAATGATTAATTGAGGAAGTGTTTTTGATAAGGTTTTCGTTATTATTTATACCCATTCAACTTGAAGATGCCGGTTTTAATATTTTAAAGTAAATATTAATGGTATTGTTCTGGGGAAGATTATTTTAATCCAGTCTGGAAATGATAATTTTTTACACATAATTCAGGTGGTTAATTCAGATACTGGACTGTTTTAGCTGATAATGTTTTTGTGACCTTGAATGAGGTGAGAAACCAGATTGAAATTATAGCCTAAAATTCTATCATCGATGGGAAAGAAGGATAAATGAGAATATCAATAGTTTCATCAGACAATACTTTCCAAAAGGAATAGATTTTAAGTAAGGATCAAATGAAATATTATCAGTGGTGAAATTCAGCGTAATTTAATAAATAGAAGTGCAGAATTCTGAACGCTTCCGTTGCATGGCTGAATGTGTTCAGAATTCTGTGTCAGACTTTCGCTACTTCCAGGTATTAAGAGAAACCATCTCTTGAAAGAAAAGAGGGTCACTTTCTTATTTGGAAACGTCGGTACCGAAATATTTAGTAGAAATTTGCAGGTAAGTGCCATCAGCTTTAATGTCGGTTAACGCTTTATCGATAGCGGTTTGTAATTCTGGTTCGCCTTTACGGATGAGAATACCGACTTGATCACCATTGGGTTCAGATGCGACAACTTTTACCGGTGCATTAGGTTTGTGTTTTTTAAAATCCAGATAGGACAGATTATCATTGATGGTTGCATCAGCCCTACCTGTAGCAACCAGATCGATTGCCTGATTAAATCCTTCGGTAGGGACGATTTCCGCACCAAAACGTTTTGCTAACTGTGCATAGTTGCTGGTTAAGCTATGGCTTGATGTTTTACCTTTCAGGTCACTAAATGTCTTGATACTGCCATTGTTTTTGCGGGTGATAAGTACGGCTTTGGAGATAATATACGGAGTGGAAAAGTCATATTTCTTCTTACGCTCTGGTGTAATAGCGACTTGGTTGAGTACGGCGTCGTAGCGTTTGGCATCCAGTCCGGCAATCAGGCCATCCCATTTTCCTTCAGTGAACTCGGCTTTGACATTTAGACGATGGGCGATTTCGCGACCAATCTCAACATCAAAACCGGTTAAAGTTCCTGAAGCGTCGTGATAGGTAAATGGTGGATAGGTTCCTTCGGTAGCGATTTTGAGCACACCCGTTGATTGAATCTTATCAAGGCTAGATTCTGCACTGGCAGAATGTACGATGCTGAATTGAATGACACCAGCTAATAATGCGGTAAGGAACACTTTCATTTTGTTTCTCCAGGCGACCAAAAAATTTATTTATCTGATCATCATTGGTTGTTGTAAGGATCAATGATGACAAGGTGTTGTTAACGGTGGGTTATATCTCCCAATCCGGTAAGGTATTCGTTAAGGTCGAAACAAATTCGACGGTACGTTGTTTAAGGGCACGAGTAAAAATAGTTTTCGACGTTCCCGATTCGACAATTTCTCCAGATTCTAAGAATATGACGTTGTAAGCTAGGTTTGCAGCCAGACGTAGATCGTGTGTAGCCATTAACATCGTGGTTCCTTCTTTGGCTAATTGTTTCAATACAGCTACAACTTCCAGAGATAATTCTGGATCGAGCGCGGAAGTTGGCTCGTCGCACAATAACACTTTGGGAGAAGGTGCCAGCGCCCTGGCAATCGCGACACGCTGTTGTTGACCACCGGATAGTGTGGCAGGTAAGGCATCAGCTTTGTGTGACATGCCAACCTTTTCCAGCAGTTCAAGCGCTCGCTTTTTTGCTTGTTCATGTGACCATTTCTGAACCCAGATCAGCCCTTCCATAATGTTTTCAATGACGGTGAGGTGAGGGAAAAGCTGAAAGTTTTGAAACACCATACCGGTTTGCTGGCGAATCCGTTGTACGTCCTTGTGAGCAATTCGCTCTTTACCAATGAAGGTCATGCTTTCATTGCCAATTTGGAGCTTCCCTGCCTGAGGAATTTCTAATAAGTTGATACAGCGTAACAGCGTGCTTTTGCCGCTTCCTGATGGGCCGATTAATGCGGTAAGGCTGCCTTCCTCAATAGTAAGATCGATATTTTTCAGGATCTTTTGCCCGTTAAAACTTTTCTCAATGCCGTTGAGCTGTATCATTTTCTAATTCCTTTGTATCGCTCTTTTGCGAAAACTTCTTTTCCAGACGGGCTTGTAATGATGATAATACTGAACTGATTATCAGATAAATTATTGCAGCTTCGGTGTAAAGAATGAGAGGTTGATAAGTCACCGCAGCAATACGTTGTGCAGCAAGGAACAGCTCCGGTACTGTGATTACTGAGGCCAGCGAAGTATCTTTCACCAGTGAAATAAATGTGTTTGAGAGCGGTGGAATGGCGATTCTCGCGGCCTGAGGCAGAATGATCCGGCGTAACGCTTGTGTCCAGCTCATACCGATGGAGTAAGCAGCTTCCCACTGTCCTTTTGGTACAGATAATAAAGTAGCGCGGATTACCTCAGATGTATAGGCACCGATATTCAGGGTGAAACCGATAACGGCTGAAGTAAATGCACCTAGTGTAATACCAACACTAGGTAGAGCATAAAAAATAAGAAACAGTTGTACAAGCAACGGCGTACCACGGATCAGCCATACGTAGAATTTGGCAATGGCAACAAAGGGTTTCGGCCCGTAAAGCCGGATTAGTGCAACGATAAAGCCCAGTATAATACCAAGAGTAAAGGTAATAAGAGTGAGTGGAATAGTGAAAGTAAAGCCTGCATAGAGCATAGGCCAAAAAGAATCGAGTACTAAATTGAACCAGGATGGTTCCATATATTTTCCCTATTGTGTGTAATATAAGAATATATTTATATGTAATTTTGAAAATATCATATGGCAAGCTGGTCGTTTATATATATAAAATAAAGTTATATCATATTGGATTTTTGATATACCTGTTATCTTTCAAGTTGCCTCTTTGTTGGCTGCACTCACTCACCCCGGTCACAGAGTTATCTATGCTCCCGGGGATACGCTCTCTTACCGTTGCGATGCATCTTGAAATCTATTGGGTATATATCAATGAATTTGCATAAATTAATATATTTTATTTTTGGTTAAAATATTCGCTGATTGTGCGATTAAACGGGATTAACGATAAAGTCCCCAGGTCAGAATTTGTATCCGATTTTGAAGGAACGGGGACATTTGAGTAAGAGATGTTTCACTTATTCACGAGTATTGGTGCCAAAGTACTGAACCCAGATGCGCTGGTAGGTGCCATCGGCTTTGATATCAGTTATTGCTTGATCGATAGCTGTTTTCAGATCTGGCTCTCCTTTGCGGAGCAAAATGGCTGTCTGAATTGCGTTGGGATCAGAAGCTACAATTTTCACCGGTGCATTTGGTTTGTGCCTCTTATAATCCAGATAAGGTAGGTTATCGTTGATTGTGGCATCGGCTCTGCGGGTACTAACCAATTCGATTTCTTGGCTAAATCCATTCGTGCCGATGATTTCCGCGCCGTTATGTCTTGCAATTTGGGCGAAGTTGTTGGTCAGAGTATGTGCTGAGGTTTTGCCTCGTAAGTCGCTAAATGTTTTTATGCTGTTGTTATCTTTATGGGTGATAAGTATGGCTTGAGATGTGATATATGGAATGGAAAAATCATATTTTTTCTTGCGTTCAGGTGTAATTGCAATTTGATTAATTACAGCATCAGAACGTCCAGCATCCAGTCCGGCAATAAGTCCATCCCATTTTCCTTCGATAAATGCCGGTTCTACATTTAAACGCCGTGCAATTTCACGACCGATATCAACATCGAAGCCTGTCAAAACGTCTGAAGCATCGTGATAGGTGAATGGTGAGTAAGCCCCTTCGGTTGCAATTCTGAATACACCAGTTGATTTAATCTTATCAAGCGTTGATTCTGCATTGGCTAAATGTACAAGACCGAATTGAGTAGTACTTGCCAATAAGAGAGTAAGAAGTATTTTCATTTCATTTCTCCGGGTTATTAGAAATTAGTGAAGCAATTTATTTGGGACTCATGTATTACCTGTATGCTTAGGTTTCTGAGAACTGTCTCTGTTCATTGCTTATGGTCATCCTAATAATACTTACTGGAATATACCCGTTATCTTTCAGGTTGCCTCTTTGTTGGCTGCACTCACTCACCCCGGTCACCTAGTTATCTATGCTCCCAGGGATTCGCTCCCTTGCCGTCGTGATGCATCTTGAAATCCATTGGGTATAGATTATTAAGATTAATATAGAGTTTAACTTTTTATTTGCAATAATATATTTGTATGATTGTATTCTCAACATAATATGCGAAATATAATGATTTATATATAAAATAAAATTATATCATATTGTGATTTTAGATATGTAAATATGAGGGATTAATAAAATAAATATTTATTAGATATGTTTTTAAAGAAAATAGGTTTTTGTTTTCAATATGTTTTATGTGTTTATACAGAATGGGGTGAATGTATGCTTTCTTATAAATTTTATCGTTCAGTTTTTAAATTAAAAAGCCACTGACAATGAATTGTAGTGGCCTGGGTGGAAATTTAATTTTTGAGAATATTACAACGCGACAATAGTTTCTTTTTGAGCCAGTAACTTCTCTTTTGATGTATTGCAGTTTGCCAGACGCTCACGTTCTTTGGCTACAACGGTTTCAGGTGCACGGCTGACGAAGCCTTCATTCGATAGTTTACCTTCGATGCTGCCGATCTCTTTATCCAGCTTTTCAATCTCTTTATCCAAACGGTTCAGCTCGGCTTCTTTATCGACTAAGCCAGCCATTGGGATTAACACTTCTGCGCCATCAATTAACTTGGTCACAGAAACCGGCGCTTCTTCACCCACAGACAGAAGAGTAACCGAAGAGAGGCGGCCCATTGCTTGAATAAAATTCAGATTTTCTGCTACACGGCGTTGTGCGTCAGCGTCAGCATTACGCAACAGAACTTCCAGTGGTTTGCCAGGCGCAATATTCATTTCAGCACGGATATTACGTACTGCAATAATCGCTCCTTTAATCCATTCCAGATCGTTCAGCGCCAGTTCATCAACTTTTTCCTGATCAAATTCTGGGAACGGTTGTAACATAATGGTATCGGCTTCAATCCCTTTAACTACTTTCACCCTCTGCCAGATGGTTTCGGTGATAAATGGAATAATAGGATGGGCCAGACGCAATAATCCTTCCAGAACTTCAATCAGAGTGTGACGAGCACCACGAATTTCTGCTTCTGAACCTTTGTTGATCGCCGGTTTAGACAGCTCCAGATACCAGTCACAGAATTGGTTCCAGGTGAACTCATAAAGAATATTGGCAGCCATATCGAAACGATATGTATCCAGTGCTTCACGATAAGCTTTCACTGTCTGGTTAAATTCAGCCAGAATCCAGCGATCAGCTAATGACAGCACCATTTCGCCACCATTTTGTCCACAGTCCTGGCCTTCTGTATTCATCAGTACAAAACGGCTGGCGTTCCATAGTTTGTTACAGAAGTTACGGTAGCCTTGCAGACGTTTCATATCCCAGTTGATATCACGACCAGTCGAGGCCAGTGCTGCCAGTGTAAAGCGCAGGGCATCTGTACCGTGCGCTTCAATACCTGCCGGGAATTGTTTTTCTGTGCGCTTGCGGATTTTTTCCGCCAGCTGTGGTTGCATCATATTGCCAGTGCGTTTTTCCAGCAGATCTTCCAAGGCAATACCGTCAACCATATCCAGTGGATCAATGACATTCCCTTTAGATTTGGACATCTTCTGACCTTCTTCATCCCGGATAAGTCCGGTCATGTAGACAGTCTTAAATGGAACCTGAGGCTTGCCATTTTCATCTTTGATGAAATGCATGGTCATCATGATCATGCGCGCAATCCAGAAAAAGATAATGTCAAAGCCGCTCACCAACACATCCGTTGGATGGAAGGTTTTTAGTGCTTCGGTTTGTTCTGGCCAGCCAAGGGTAGAGAAAGTCCACAAACCGGAAGAGAACCAAGTATCCAGTACATCTTCATCTTGGTTGAGGATGATATCTGCGCTCAGATTATTTTCACGGCGAACTTCTTCTTCGCTGCGACCTACATAGACATTACCTTCCGCGTCATACCACGCCGGGATGCGGTGACCCCACCATAATTGACGGGAGATACACCAATCTTGGATATCGCGCATCCAGGAGTAGTACATATTCTCATACTGCTTAGGTACAAACTGGATATCGCCATTCTCAACGGCTTCGATCGCCACTTTTGCCAGAGGTGCAGTACGGACATACCACTGATCAGTCAGCATTGGCTCGATAACTACGCCGCCCCGATCGCCGTAAGGAACAGTCAGATCATGAGCTTTGATTTCAACCAGCAGACCCAATTTTTCAAATTCAGCAACCATTGTTTTACGGGCAGCAAAACGCTCCATACCCCGGTATTCAGCTGGAATATCAGAACTGTAAATATCAGAAACTTCGCCATTGGTATCGAAAACTTCTGCTTCATTACGGATATTGCCATCAATTGTCATGATATTGATCATCGGCAGGGCATGACGTTTACCCACTTCATAGTCGTTGAAGTCATGAGCAGGCGTGATTTTCACGCAACCGGTGCCTTTTTCCATATCTGCGTGTTCATCACTGATAATGGGAATACGGCGATTAACCAGTGGCAGAATGATCTCTTTGCCGATTAAATCCTTATAGCGCGGATCTTCTGGGTTAACTGCTACACCGGTATCGCCTAACATGGTTTCAGGCCGGGTAGTTGCAACGATTAGATAATCTTTACCTTCTGTGGTTTTTGCGCCGTCAGCCAGTGGATAACGCAAGTGCCACATAGAACCTTTTACTTCACGGTTCTCGACTTCCAGATCAGAAATAGCAGTGTGTAATTTCGGGTCCCAGTTAACCAGACGTTTGCCACGGTAAATCAGGTTTTCTTGATACAAACGGACAAAAGCTTCTTTTACAGCGTTGGATAGACCTTCATCCATGGTAAAACGCTCACGTTCCCAGTCAACGGAGTTACCCAGACGACGCATCTGATTGGTAATCGTACCGCCGGATTCTGCTTTCCATTGCCAGATTTTATCGATAAAAGCGTTGCGGCCATAATCGTGACGTGTTTTGCCTTCTTCTGCCGCAATCTTACGCTCAACCACCATTTGAGTAGCAATACCTGCATGGTCAGTACCGGACTGCCACAAAGTATTCTTACCTTGCATCCGCTGATAACGGATCATGGTGTCCATAATGGTTTGCTGGAATGCATGGCCCATATGCAGGCTACCGGTTACATTTGGCGGCGGAATAACAATACAAAAGCTCTCACGGCTGGTGTCGCCGTTAGGCTTGAAATAACCACTTTTCTCCCAATGGGTGTAAAGAGGTTGCTCAATTTCTTTAGGATTGTAAGTTTTATCGAGAGATGGCTCGGATTGCGTTTGGCTAGCGGGTGTTTTTTCCATTTTATCTTGATACTTAGTATGTTGGCGGCGTTGCCATGGTCAAATTAAAGCCGACGCTGCGATATAATTTATATCGTTCACGCGCCAACTGTTTCAAATTCTCGTCTATAGGAACGAAGTCTATCACTTCATGGAAAGCAGTGGCAAAGTCTGCGAATTGCGGCAGCAGATTTATCAATATATCACGGGGAGAATTTCCCCGTTTCTGAGGCCAACATAACTCAACTGGTGCACCATATCTCGGCCCTTCACCGGCAAGATTATGCGGGACGAACTGATGGGGTTCCCGTTGCCATAGGGCTTCATCTAACTTTTCTGCCTGTTGCTGATCTTCACAAGCAATTAGCACACGTTTTCCGGCTCGCCATTGGTCAGCCGCAAATTGACATGCTAGCCATTCGTGAGCTTGTAAATCTGCCTGGAGTGATGGTTGTTCCAGTAAATAAAACGTGGCGCTTTTCATAATGTCTCTTACGGGGAAAGGGCATTGTTAATGCCCTTTAATTAGCGAGGTATAAATCAATCGTCGTTATTGATACCGGCACTTCCTGCACGATTTAACAGGAATTGCGACAATAGTGCAACCGGACGGCCTGTTGCGCCTTTCGCTTTACCTGAACGCCATGCAGTACCAGCGATATCCAGATGTGCCCAATGATATTTTGTTGCGAAGCGGGACAGGAAGCAGGCAGCAGTAATAGCACCACCCGCACTACCACCGGTATTCGCCAGATCGGCAAAATTAGAATCGATTTGCTCGAAAAATTCGTCGGCCATTGGCAGACGCCATGCGCGATCACCGGATTGTTCAGAAGCATTTAGTAGCTCATGGGCCAGTGGGTTATGGTTAGATAGTAACCCACTGTAATGATTACCAAGAGCTGTTACGCAAGCACCGGTCAATGTGGCGACATCAATGACCAATTCTGGATCAAAACGTTCAACGTAAGTTAACGCATCACACAGAACCAGACGACCTTCTGCATCAGTATTGAGCACTTCGACCGTTTGACCAGATAGGGTGGTTAAAATATCCCCAGGCCGGTAAGCACGACCTCCTGGCATATTCTCACAGCCAGCCATGACACCGATGACATTGAGTGGTAATTGTAGCTCAGCAACCACACGCATCACGCCATAAACGGTTGCTGCGCCACACATATCGTATTTCATCTCATCCATCCCACCAGCAGATTTGATTGAAATACCACCAGAATCAAAAGTCAGGCCCTTGCCAACCAAGATGATCGGTTTAGCATTTTTATCAAGGCTGCCTTTATATTCCATGACTGACATCAGGGATTCATTCTGAGAACCCTGACCAACCGCCAGATAAGCGCTCATTCCCAACTCTTTCATCTGCTCTTCACCAATTACTTTTGTTGTAATGTGGCTATTAGCAGAGTCTGCGAGCTGACGGGCTTGGGAAGCTAGATAAGCTGCGTTACAGATGTTTGGTGGCATATTGCCAAGATCTTTAGCTGCTTTGATACCGATAGCAATGGCAAGACCGTGTTGGATTGCCCGTTCACCGCTGGTCAGTTCCCGACGGGTTGGAACATTAAACACCATTTTACGCAGTGGGCGGCGTAGCTCATTTTTATTGCTTTTAAGCTGGTCGAAAACATAAAGAGACTCTTTTGCTGTTTCTACCGCTTGGCGTACTTTCCAGTAATTATTACGGCCTTTAACATGTAATTCTGTTAAAAAACAGACTGCTTCCATTGAACCAGTTTCATTAAGGGTATTGATAGTTTTTTGGATAATTTGTTTATACTGACGTTCATTCAGCTCGCGCTCTTTGCCGCAGCCTATGAGCAGAATACGTTCAGATAACACATTGGGAACATGATGCAACAGCAGTGATTGACCAACTTTGCCTTCCAATTCACCACGGCGCAACAAGGCGCTGATATAACCATCACTTATTTTATCGAGCTGTTCGGCAATAGGGGATAAACGGCGAGGTTCGAAAACGCCAACAATGATACACGCACTGCGTTGTTTTTCCGGGCTACCGCTTTTTACACTAAACTCCATGCGTTCTCCTGAATCTTAAAGACAAAGACGGATGCTATCGCTAGAATATAACGTTCCGTATTAATCTACCCCATAGAAAGTTAACTATTTATGTTAAGCTAAACGTACTATTTCTTAATGTTTAGCTAACTATAAGTATATTCTGACTGGGAACCTAAATTATGGAATGCTTCGATATCATTTTAGCAGTGAGGAAGCCAAACTGATGCACATAATAAATGGTATATATACAATGAAGTTAGCGATTTTCCTGCAAAAAGACAAGTTTTCACAGGCGTAATAAGCGTGATCATCATTAGATATCTGATACGGGAAACCCTGAAAAGCCAAGTTGCGATACTCTTTGTCCTCTTATTGATCTTTTTTTGCCAAAGATTAGTAGAGATTTTGGGAGCAGCAGTGGAAGGGAACATCCCAGCAAATTTAGTTATATCCTTATTAGGATTAGGTGTGCCTGAAATGGCGCAGCTTATTTTACCCTTGAGTCTTTTTCTTGGGGTGTTGATGACTTTCAGCAAGCTTTATACTGAAAGTGAAATTACTGTTATGCATGCGTGTGGTTTGGGTAAGCGTGTGTTGGTGGTTTCGGCGCTTATTCTGGCGTTGTTGACTTCCGCGTTGGCCGCAGTGAATGTTATTTGGATGATTCCTTGGTCCTCAAAATACCAGGAGCAGGTATTGGCTGACGCGAAGGCTAATCCAAGTCTGGCGGCGATAATAGAAGGGAAATTCAAACCTTCTGATAACGGTAACTTGGTGCTCTATATTGGTAGCGTACACGGTGATAAGTTTAAAAACGTATTCCTGGCCCAGCTTCGTCCGGTGGATAACCAGCGCCCTTCAGTTGTTATCTCTGATGGTGGCCATATGGTGGAGCGGCCTGATGGTAGGCAGGAGGTTATCCTTAATCATGGTATGCGTTACGAAGGCACTGCAATGCTGCGTGATTTCAGGATCACTGAGTTCAATAATTATCAGGCGGTTGTTGGGCATCAGGTTTCAGCCGTAGATGGCGATAAAGTTGAACAAAAATCCATTACTCAGTTATGGCGGGATAATGATAAGGACTCTCGCGCTGAGTTCCATTGGCGTCTGACTCTGGTACTTTCGGTACTGATTATGGCCATGATGGTTGTACCGTTAAGTGTAGTAAATCCACGTCAAGGGCGGGTGCTAAGTATGTTACCTGCGATGCTGCTTTATCTGATTTTCTTCTTACTGCAAAGTTCCCTGCGCTCTAACGGGAGTAAAGGTAAGTTGGACCCGTTGATCTGGATGTGGGTAGTTAATGGCGCTTATCTGATGCTGGCGTTGGTTCTCAATATCTGGGACACCGTGCCGATGCGCAGGATTTGGTCCCGTCTCAAAGGAAGAGGA
Source organism: Photorhabdus heterorhabditis (assembly GCF_018448905.1). Classification (GTDB taxonomy): domain Bacteria; phylum Pseudomonadota; class Gammaproteobacteria; order Enterobacterales; family Enterobacteriaceae; genus Photorhabdus; species Photorhabdus heterorhabditis. The sequence goes on from NZ_RCWA01000012.1 coordinate 34,522, forward strand.
GTAGCCTGATGTTTGGTGTATTAGATCGTTATATCGGGCGGACTATTCTTCAGACTATTCTGATGACATTGTTTATGCTGGTATCACTCTCCGGCATTATTAAGTTTGTTGATCAGTTGAGAAAAGTGGGGCAAGGGGAATACACCACTATTTCCGCTGGCCTTTATGCTTTGCTAAGTGTGCCGAAAGATATTCAGATATTCTTCCCGATGGCGGCTTTACTTGGTGCATTATTGGGACTTGGCACATTGGCAACTCGTAGTGAGTTGGTGGTTATGCAGGCTTCTGGTTTTACCCGTATGCAAGTTGCTGGCTCAGTCATGAAAACGGCTATTCCGTTGGTGATCTTGACGATGATTATCGGTGAATGGGTAGCGCCACAAGGTGAACAGATGGCACGTAATTACCGGGCTCAGAAAATGTTTGGTGGCTCTCTGGTTTCAACAACCAAAGGTATGTGGGCGAAAGATGGGGCCGATTTTATCTACATCCAGCGGGTAATGAGCGACACAGAGATTAAAGGCGTTAATATCTATCATTTTAATGATGATAAAAAACTACTCTCTGTGAAATATGCAGACAGTGCTGTTTATGATGAGGAGAACGATCTGTGGAAGCTTTCTCAGGTGGAAGAATCTGATCTGACAGACAGTAAAAAAATCACTGGGTCGCAGCACATTTCTGCTGACTGGAAAACCCGCTTGACGCCAGAGCAATTGAGTGTTGTTGCTCTTGATCCTGAAGCACTTTCTATCAGTGGCTTGTATCAATACATCAGTTATCTTAAACAAAGTGAGCAGGAATCAGGACGTTATCAACTGAATATGTGGAAAAAGATCTTTGCACCACTTTCAGTTGCGGTAATGATGTTGATGGCTCTCTCTTTCATCTTCGGGCCTCTGCGTACCGTACCGATGGGAGTTAGGATAATAACAGGTATCACTTTCGGCTTCTTATTTTACTTACTCAATGAGATCTTTGGCCCATTGAGCTTGGTTTACAGTATGCCAGCAGTTCTGGCCGCATTGTTACCAAGCCTATTGTTCCTTGCTCTAAGTGTTTATTTACTCCTTAAGAGACAGTAGCTTTTAGCAATCATGGTCCAGTAATGGGACCCGATTTGGAGGAACTGTGGGATGGGTTTTATGAACACGAAACTCCATCCCTGGTATCTCTAATTTATAAAACGTCAACATCAAGCTTGATTATGATTCCTCGACAATGCAGCGACTAGTTGATTAACTCCTGTTGTGACGCTGCTAAACTTACTGTGTTGTTTGCGGGTAATCACGACAAATACTCCGATATTTTGTTCGGGGATCATTGCTATATACGTATTGAATCCACCGCCTCCACCGGTTTTCTGATAAATATTTGGAGTATCACCACGGGTACTCATATAAACCCAACCAAGACCAAGACCATCCGCTTGACCGGCAACATCCATTCCTTTGATTGCAGCCAGATCGGAACGCTTAAAATAAACACCTTGTTCGCGGCTGGCGGTCTGTTTACGTAACTGACTGTTTGATGATAGAAACTGCTGCATCCAGCGTTGCATATCTTTTGGTGTTGAATAAACGCCACCACTACCGGCTGCTGCAACAGTATTGACACATGGACTAGGCTTATAACTTTCCATCAAACGGGCACACTGAGAACGGCTTGGTGTCAGTGTCGTGTCTTTCATAAAATAAGGGCCGGTGATCTTATCGTATAACAAGCGGGTATATGGCTTACCTGCGGCTTTAGAGAGTGCATCTGCCAATAAATCGTAAGCCAGATTGGAATAAGAAGCTGTTGTGCCTGGAGGTATATCTAATTGGGCTGTTTGCAACCAGGTCCAGCGGTTGGCTTGTGTAGGCCAGACAAAAACAGGACGTCCCCATTTCCCTCCCGGTTGTTCACGAGGTAACCCACTGGTATGGCTTGCTAGGTGGAACAACCGGATAGGTTGAAGGGAACTATATTGAGGCACTTTCACACCGTAATAACTATAGTCTTGTAATGGATCGGTGGAGCGTAAAACCTTATCCTCTTCCAGTTTGATCATAATCTCACTGGTCATCAGCTTAGTCAGTGAGGCGATACGGATAACGGAATCAGGCTTAGGGCGGATACCACTTCCCGGACGGGTTTCCCCGAAGCTACGGTAAACCACCTGATTATTATCAACTACCACCATTGCCATACCTTGCGCATTGCTACCGTTGAAAATATCCCGTGCATACTGATCGACCAATTGTGAAGCTAGCTTTTCAGTTCTCGAATTGCCTTCAAACACTTCCCATTTTAGCGGCTGTTTCTTTGGTTGCAGAAACTTTATCGAATATATTTTATCGGAAGAAGAGCAGGCCGCGAGAGCCAGCACCATGGCAGAAACAGGGAAGATCTTAAAAAGCAGTTTATTCATTTTGAATTAACCAATCAAACATACTTCCAGTGAATACAGGAACAGGATAGAAAGACCAAAAACTGCTACTTATTCTTTTTAAACAATGCCATCAACGCACCAATGACAATGCCTAAAAAAATACCGGCACCAATCCAGCTAATAATCGTCATAATCATTTACCTCGCAGTGAATTATCATCCTGAGATTATATAAGGTGATTATAGGTTGTCTATCTGCGTCAGATGTTTCAGCCTGTTATGGTTGTAAAATTATTTTTGGGTATTTATCGTTGCTTTAGTGCTTAGTCGGGAATTTATTTTGGCTAGAAAAAATGTTATTGAGCGTGTTTATGTGTTCGCGAGGGGCTTTGTGCTTATAAATCAAGCGCAGTTTTGCATTGAACATATGCAATACGCTCTTTTTTTCGACATTTAAACGAAATCAGAAGGATAACAGTTGCTAACAGATCGCTGACAAGTATAATGGCCTCCGTTATCCGCATACTACTTCAGTGCCGAAGTGGCGAAATCGGTAGACGCAGTTGATTCAAAATCAACCGCCTTCGGGTGTGCCGGTTCGAGTCCGGCCTTCGGCACCATTTGACCTTCCAAAGACGTCCATAAACTTACGTAACTACCTGAAAAACAACAAATTACTTAGTTTTTGAGTCTATAATCGTCCATTTGTATCCGTTGACATCCATGATATTTGGGGGTCAAATTGGGGGGCAGTTCTTTTCGATAATGAGTTGACCCCCAAATTATGCCTTTAACAGACATGGAAGCTCGTGCGGCAAAGCCCCGTGAAAAAGAATATAAACTTACTGATGTACAAGGTTTGTATCTGCTTATTAAACCCAGTGGCTCAAAACGCTGGTATCTGAAATATCGGTTTATGGGTAAAGAAAGCCGGATTGCTTTAGGTGCATATCCTCAAGTAACACTGGGGAAAGCTAGAGAGCAACGCGATAGTATTAAGATAATGATCCGCAATGGCATCAATCCCAGTAAAAAAAGAGAAGTAGAAAAACAAGAAGCGATTGCCGAAACCTTAACTTTTGAAAAAGTGGCTAGAGATTGGCACAGTAGTAATAAGCGTTGGTCAACAACGCATTCAGAACGAGTATTAGGGGATCTCCGACGTAATGTTTTCCCTGCGATTGGGAATAAAAGTATTGCAACTTTAGAAGCCAAAGATCTGTTGGCACCTCTCAAAGAGATAGAAAGCAGTGGTCGATTGGAACTCGCTTCCAGACAACAACAAAGGATTACTGCTATTATGCGCTATGCGGTACAAAATGGCTTGATCGCTCGCAACCCTGCTCAAGATCTCAAAGGTGCGTTGGCGACACGTAAATCAACTCATCGTCCTGCTCTTCCTCTTGAAAGATTACCCGATTTTCTGACTCGTCTTGAGCACTATAAAGGACGCTACTTAACTATTTTAGCTGTCCGACTGACTCTATATATATTTATTCGTTCCAGTGAACTCCGCTTTGCACGCTGGAGAGAAGTTGATCTGGATAAAGCACTGTGGACAATTCCAGCAGAAAGAGAGCCTATTGATGGTGTTAAACATTCTCATAGAGGTTCGAAGATGCGAACGGTACATCTTGTACCTTTATCCCACCAAGCTCTTGAATTACTGAAACAGATAAAAAAATTATCTGGAGATAATGAGTTAATCTTTCCGGGCGATCATAATCCAAATAAGCCAATGAGTGAGAACACAATAAATGCTGCTTTAAGGACGATAGGTTATGACACTAAAACGGAAGTTTGTGGGCATGGTTTCAGAGCGATGGCTTGTAGCGCTTTAGTTGAATCAGGGCTATGGTCAAAAGATGCAGTTGAAAGACAAATGAGCCACACAGAGCGTAATGGTGTCCGAGCTGCTTATATCCTTTCATGGACTCTATCTGTAAATAGCTAAAGTTAAAAAAACACTATTGTTTTATTATTCCCCCATTTAAATAAAACTCCCCCATTCATTACCCACTTTATTTTTCTTTAAATAAAGATAAGATGATTTTCTAATTACAGAATAATGTGAGTACTCTATTGGATATTAATAAATAGGATGGTGTTAAACATACATTATGAATGAATTAAATAGCACTATACCGACAGAAGGAAAATACCTACTCTTCCCCCATTTTGTCCCCCACAATGTATGGATTTTTATTGCCCCCACGTTGATATTATTAAAATAGCTTCAAAAATAGTTATTTTTGTGATATGGAGTGGTTGTATCAATCTCGGCATTGATCCAGAAATTGGGGATACCAAGACATGATTATTATTCTCCTTTGATTCAGAATATTTTCTCTTTTCGTCGGGGGAATAGAGACGAGGAATATCGCAAGACGCTTGAACTTATCAGTCCATATTGCCGTTTCGATACTGTTTTCACTGCGACATTATTTGATGATAAATTAGTGCTAACAATAGAATACAGCTAGGATTTTTATTCGAGTAATATGCCGTTAGTGCTATTTAGCAGTTTTAAAGGTGTACTGGATGATATGATATCGATTAATTTCTATCATGGAAAACATATCGCAGAAGGTATAGTGACTGCTGAATTTGGTACGGAAAACTAATTAACTATATATACCCAATGGATTTCAAGATGGATCGCGACGGCAAGGGAGCGAATCCCCGGGAGCATAGATAACTCTGTGATCGGGGTGAGTGAGTGCAGCCAACAAAGAGGCAACTTGAAAGATAACGGGTATAAATTTAAAAATAAAGCAGTTTGGACCGTAGCGCTATAGTGTGGTTCAAAACCAACAAAAAGCGACGACAAACTGCCTGAATAGAGAGAATCATTTGTCATGGCAACATTAGAAATATTGACTATTCCGAATGAAAGACTGAGACAAAAATGTGTCGAGGTTGTAAATGTTGAGGCTATCCAGGGCCTTATTGATGACATGCTTGAAACCATGTATAGCACTGATAATGGGATCGGTTTGGCCGCACCACAAGTTGGACGAAAAGAAGCGGTTGTGATCATTGACATTTCAGCGACGCGGGATGAACCTTTGATTCTGGTCAATCCCAAAATCGTTGAAAAAGAACGCAGTGTTATCGGACAAGAAGGGTGTTTATCTGTCCCAGGATATTATGCAGATGTAGAGCGATTCGAAAAGGTGAAAGTTGAAGCGTTAAACCGGCATGGTGAGGCAATAACGGTGGAAAGTGAAGATTTCCTGGCTATTGTGATGCAACATGAAATTGATCACCTGCATGGCAAAATCTTTATTGATTATTTGTCACCACTGAAAAGGCAAATGGCGCTTAAAAAAATTAAAAAGTATAAAAATAACAAAGCATCTTAATCAGCTTTAAACCACAGTCATCAAGGGGGAAAACTGAAACGTCAATATCGTGTGGATGAGTTCCGGTATTGCGATGAAACCCCTTGATAGATTGGCTCGTTTCAGAAGAACCCCCTTTCTGGATGAGTATTTATTAATGTTGTTGTCGATAAATCAAATTAGTGACCTGATTTACAGGAAAACGTGACTTATAGTCCGTGGTTTGATAAGTAACATAGTTCGATACTTATCAAATGAAAAAGCCTAATACTATAAAATCCCTTTTTGGACAAAGAGTTAGATATATCAGAGTGGCATCTGGTATGTCTCAGGAAGCTTTTGCTGATAAATGTGGGCTCGATCGTACTTATATCAGCGGTATTGAACGTGGAGTCAGGAATCCCACGCTTGAAGTTATCAATGTGATTGCAAGTGGCTTGCAAATCGAACTGAAAGATTTGTTCGATTTTAGCTCCCTCCAGAAGATTTGATTCTCCTGCTAACGTAATCACTTTCTTGCCGAATCGCATAAAATTGAAACAGCCCATCTTGGCGATGCGCTGTTTCAATAATATATAGCCACTTATCTTATGTATCTCGAAGGCCATATCTCGGCAGGATCGCGATCTAAAGCGTCAGCGATAAGTTGTTGACCTTTAGGCCAACGGCGTTGCAGGGTATTGGCAAGGGTCGATGATGCTAACCCTGCTTTTCTTGAAACTGCTGCTAACGATGTTCCCTGTTTTTTCAGTGCGGCGATAATGTCTGCTGGGTGCCAGTCCTGATTTTTCATCTTATTTCTCCACGTTACGGATAACTTTGATATGAAAAGATAAATCGTTACATAGTAGACTATAAGTCACATATAATAACATAACTTACAGTAAAAAGTGACTCATAGTCCGTGGTCTGATAAGTAACATAATTCGATACTTATTAGATGAAAAAGCCAAATGCTATAAAATCCCTTCTTGGACAAAGAGTTAGGCATCTTAGACAATCATCTGGGATGTCTCAGGAAGCTTTTGCCGATAAATGTGGAATTGATCGTACGTATATCAGTGGTATTGAGCGGGGGATCAGAAATCCGACGCTTGAAATCATTAACATTATTGCAAGTGGTTTGCAGATTGAGCTGACAGATCTGTTTGATTTCAGTACAGAATCAAAAAATTAAAACTCATTATCTTTCAAGAATTTTTTATTCTCCCTTTTGAGCGAATGCTTCAATACCTCTATTTTGAGGTTTTCTGTGGCAATGTCATTATAGAAATTAAGCTAATTCTAATCGTGATTACAAATTAAGTATTGGATGATTTTAGAGAAACATAGGCAAGTCGTTCAAGTAATCGGTTATTAATATTACATAGAAGTAAAAATTACCCTTCTGATATTGTGTTCTTTGGTGGTATCTGACCTATTTTATATGCTACTGATGGCGGGGATTACGGAAATATTCCATGATTATTTGATGGGGGTTAAGTTTGCTACTCCGCATTCCGGTGATCTCAAATGTAACAGCACAACCCTATGGTTCTGCTGATATTGCTGAGAAATTGGTACAACAATTGACTCAACCTGAGCGTTGGCAATCGAGTATTCAATTTATTTACCGTCACGGGCCGATGTTTTTCATTGAGCCTGGTGCAAAAACGGTGTTATCCAAACCTATGCCTTCTTTGCTAGTCCGTTGTTCCAGCTATGAAATCACTCTCTGAGGATAAAAAGATGATCAATATTATAAAGCGTGCGACTATTCCAATAATTAACTCGGTATTTAAAGATGGTGTGGAGCATATGATTGGGGCGGTACAGCCATTGGCTCAGCTTCCTCAATATCAGAATTTTGTAAAAAATCAGCAGCCATTAAGTATCAGTTTCGCAGAGCTAGCTCCGGGTGAGGTGCATAAACCACACCAGCACAATGTTGCCAGCATGGTGATCATCACTTCAGGTAAAGCAACGCTTATTGGCGACACGATCGCTTTAGTAGAGAAAGGAGATGTAATATGTATCCCGGCAGGTAACCAACATGGATTTCGCTGTGATAAAGGGGAAGGGTTGGATGCATTATCGATTCAATATGACGCTGACGGGCTATTTAGTGAAAAGCACGCTAATATTAATTTCTCTGCATCAGAAATACCGCAGCAAGCATTATTAAACTTTAATGAGCAGTGTTGTGTGAAAGCGGAACAGACACTGTTTTTCCAGATGTTCAAGGATGGGCGAATGAAGGATGAGCGTAATTTAAATATATTTAAGGGCTGGTTACGACAATGGTCAGAAATTTTCCAATATATTATGTATGCGCGTCAGTCTATGGTTGTTGACGGTCGGTATCATCCTTTATTCCTGGAACATTTCAAGGATGAATTAGGTCATGATGAATTATTACCACCTAAACGTGGTTGGGATGCACAGATTGATTCCTATGGTAATTGGTTCGTATTGAAAATGTTTCAGTTAGATAATTTAGAGAAGTTGATTATTGTCCATTTAGTTCTGGAGAAATGCGCGGATATGTTCCATCTGCTAGCCAACTCACAGGTTAGTGATCCAGGTGAATATATAGCAGCACATTCTACTTTAGACCACGGTCATTCGGCATTAGGTAGTGAGCTTTATCAACATATTTCTCATGAGGAGAGTTTGGCATTACAGCAGCTTTGTGCTCAAGCATGGGAAATGATGATCTTGTTGTTAGAACGAATAGCGGTGTTAACCCTTAATGAGATCGAGAATATGGGTTAACCGTGATTGGCTGGAACGATTAAGGAAATGTCACTGTGAGTAAATTACATAAAGGCATGAGTGAGGAAGCGTTCGAGAATGGTTATTTTTACGTAGTTGAACTCCGACAGTTTGCTAAGTCTTTGGGAATTGCCTCAGATAATTTAAAAAAGCATGAGCTTGAGCTGCATATTAGGTCACATCTGTTTGGTTACTCTGGCGATTTGCCTATACCCTTCATCCTTCAAGTTGCTGCTTTGTTGGCTGCGTTCACTTACCCCAGTCACATAGTTATCTATGCTCCTGGGGATGCGTTCACTCGCCGCCGCGCTGCAATTTGAAATCTATTGGGTATATTGCTATTCCTAACAAAAGGGATCGTGCTGGTCGGGATTTACTCACCCTGAAAAGTTTGGTAATTAATTACGTCAGTGATAAACAAACGAAAAATTTCTTGTTAGAACAGGTGGGCCGTCGATATGGGCCATTACCGGATAAATCAGGGCAATGGTATTGGTTAAATCATTGGCGTAAGATGAAAATTGCTAATGATAATAAAATTACCTATGGCGATTTAGTCGAGCATTTGGCTTCTTTGAGACAGCAGGAAGGGAGGCTTCCACAGATCCCCTCTGCTCGTTTGAATAATTTTATTAGCGATTTTATTGCTGATCCGGAAAATAAAGGTAAAGGGAAAAAACAGGCACTGGAAATATGGCAGAAGCTGAAAGAAAAAAATTTACCTAAAACATATCTTGCTTATAAACAAAATAAGAACCTACCAGATGACAAAATTGAATGTTTTATTGATATTAAGGATTGAATGAAGCATTAAAGAAAATAGGATTAAAGTTAAATTGGTAAAATTTGTCATGATCCTGGAGGGAGAATGAGTTTCTCCCTCTGAATAATGTTATTAGATATTGATGATTTGCTGTGCGCCATTACGTTCAATTTTTATTGTCAGTTTACCCATAGGGGTTTCTGACAACTGATTGCGAACATAGGTTATATCTTTAGGAAGGATTTTCTGACCATTAACCTCTAGCACAATATCACCATTTTTCAAGCCAAATTTCTCAATATCTTTTGGTTCGTTATAAAAGACTTCTATTTTATTATTAAAATAGCGAACCATAATAGTTCGAAATAGTTTATTATCATAACGAGTAAAATTTTTAGCGTTAAAACAGAGCAACATTTTATTTGGAATAAACAGATAGTCATCAAAACGTGAGAAGAAATTCAGCCCGAGGCTATATAGATCCTGTTTATTTTCACTGACTCGCAGACGACCCACCGGCAGTTGTTGTAAATAAAAGCCGTCAATCAGGTACTCTTTACTACTATCAATCCCGCTGGCGGATGCATATTTTACGTTAATTCCTTCGGAAATCTTATCCTTATGCTCTTTTTTCAGATATTCAATAAATTCCTGAGAAGCATAGCTATGACTGGCTCCGGTATCTATATTAAAAATGACATTGGAAACTTGGATTGCAGGGGATCTATTGTAACTGTCACTGTAAGGTTCACATTGTTGATAATTTAGTACTGAAGGGGCATGTCTCCATACTGTCAGAGTATGATTCAGGTTATTGATCTCCCAGCTTAACTGACGGAAAGTACCAATTCCAAGAATGCCATCTATCTTTTGACCAATGGACTGACTGAAGAGACTCATATCAAGACCAATCCAGGGATCGGAGCCAGGCACGGTATAATTACCGATAGTAATAGCCAGGGGTTGCCATAATGTTAAGTCAGCTTTGTGTAATGTTCCGCTGGTAGTCATCATTCCATCGGACAACATACGATGGAATGTAACCGGTATTTTTGATTCTGGCGTGATTTGTGTCAGTGTTTTGGCTAGCTTATTATCAATGATGGTGTAACTGGCACCAGTATCTAACCAGAATTGATATTTTTTCCCGGAGATAGTGACAGGAATAATGAGTGCTGTAGGTTGATGGATATTCAGTTTGGTAGAGAGTACCGGCTTGTTTTCTTCGGTAATAAGGTTTTTTTCCATATGACTACAACCTGCTATCAGTGTCAGCAGACTTGCAGAGGTAAGTACTCGGCAAGTTATTTTTCCCTGTTTTTTCATAAGATTAGATTCCTTTTTTGTTGTGTGGATACCCAATACATGATGCACTCGAAATAAATAGCGTGGCGGTACTACGCAGAATAGTATGTGTCACCAGTACAGGCTAGTTGTATTTAGAGTACTATTATCCACGTTTGAATAAAACCAAAGTTAAACAATCACACAATTGTATTGATTGACATGAAGTTTTGTCAGTCATGTTTATGACAACGGTACTGTGGGTTTACGCTATGGTATAACGAAAATGATAGCTATCGATAAAATTGAACGATAGAAATAATTAATAGTTACATTGGTTTGATAATTAATTGAAATAGATGTAGCATATAAAAGATAAATTAATCAGTATCTTTGGTTATATAGTGCAGATTAAATATAACTATTTAAAATAAAATCCATGATAAATTATTACTATTTTAGTCGTCGTAAGGTGATGTTAATAAATAGTTATTGGGTTATTTATATGTGGGAATTATTTTCCTGGCAAATATCAGGGTGATTTTAATATAAGAAAATAACACCTTTGTGTTAAAGGAATATATTGATTTTATGTCTATGTCACTGAAACTTAGCATTGTCGTATCCGTTTATAATGGAGAGCGATTTTTACCACAGTTTTTTGCTAATTTATCTCGACAAAAGCTGACTGATTTTGAATTAATTTTGGTTGATGATGGTTCAACGGATAATAGTCACCAGATGTTGGCGAAATATGTCATAAAATTCCCAAAAGCAGTAATTATCACGCAAAAGAATCAAGGGGTTTCTATCGCCCGCAACACCGGTTTAGCGAAAGCTAGAGGGGATTATGTGGCTTTCCCTGATATCGATGATGTCATTTGTCCGGGCATGTATAACCGATTGTTGGGGATCGCCCAGACCAATGATCTGGATATTGCCACTTGCAACGGTCATTACGTTTATGATGATGGTCGGCCAGCCCGAAAGATTTTTCCTTCTGATCGTCTTTCTTCTACTGCGGTGCTGAGTGGGCCAGAATGGTTACAACAAGCACTGAATTCACGCAAATTCCTGCATGTAACTTGGTTGAATATTTATAAACGGGCTTTTCTGGCAAAGCATAATTATCAGTTTGAGCCAGGGTTACATCATCAGGATATTCCATGGACAACAGAACTATTATTGACGGCAAACCGTGTGCAATATATTGATGAATCTTTTTATGACTACCTGATTCATTCTTCTTCGGTATCTCATACTCCCGCAGATGATCGTATTAAGGTAAGAACTGCACATCACTATATGAAAATCTTGGAGATGCTGAATAATATTAATCAGCGTTATCCACAGCAAGTCAAGCTGGCGCCAGCGTGTCATTGGCAGATTGCTAAAGAAGGGCTGGGAATTTTGCATACCATTAATGAGATAGAGTCTTCTGTTATAAAGCAGCAAATCGTTCATGAATTGTTTGAGCGCGGTATTTGGTCAATGATCTGGAAAAATGCTCGCGGGTTTAGATTACATTGGCGTTTGGCACGCCGATATCCGCGGCTTAGGGCAGCGTTGAAAGCCGTTTAGGATAAATAACGGCCTTAATTACGATTTAATTTTTCGCTTTAGTCGCAGGTATCGTCAATGTTTTTCAATGCATTTATGATCAGTTGCCAGAATCTCTGATGATCAAGTTTTACTGCAACTTGGGTGTGGCAATCTTCTGGTGGTGGATAACGGAAATCCGCTACTGTCATACCGACGGTCAAGGTGCCATTCAGCTCAATATTGACCGGCACTTTCTGCGTGGTCATTACTGTAGGGTCGATTACATAGGCGACAGCGCAAGGATCATGTACTGGAGGGGAATTAAAGCCACGCCTTTTTTGATAGTTCTTGCCGTAAAAATCCAGCATTTCCATGACAAACCGAGAGGTTTTGTTATTAATACGCGAAATTGCTTCTGTAACTTCTGGCGTGGCCTGCGCTTGATGTGTCAGATCCAATCCAACCATGGTGAGAGGCCATTTCTCATTGAAAACAATGTGCGCTGCTTCTGGATCAATTTTGATGTTGAATTCTGCAACTGCACTTCGGTTACCGGTGTGATACCCGCCCCCCATTAATACAACTTCTTTTACCCGTTCGACGATCTGCGGTGCTTTGCGGACAGCGAGGGCAATATTAGTCAGGGCCCCGGTAGGAACCAGTGTCACTGTTTTTGGAGGATGGGACATGATGGTATCGATGATCAGATCTATCGCATGGCGAGGATCGAGAGTCCGAGAATGTTTCGGGAGTTTTGGACCATCTAGACCGGAGTCACCGTGAATATCCGGTGCAGTTTGAATGTCGCGTACCAATGGGCGGTGACAGCCAGCGGCAATGGGGACCCCAGTAATACCGGCAATGTGGGCTATCGCCAGTGTATTACGCGTGACTTTATCCAGTGTCTGATTACCGACAACCGTTGTGATTGCTAATAGTTCAATGTCAGGATTGCCATGCGCCAGTAAAATAGCAATGGCGTCGTCATGTCCCGGATCGCAATCAAGAATAATCTTTTTAGTGGTCATTTTCGCTCCTTGCAGAGAAAACCATACGAAAAATCAGCATAATTCAGTTAAAACATCTATTCCGTGACGAAATCTTAAATTTGGGTTAGCTCTCTCATAAATGTTTAATAAAATGTCTGATAATTGTGATTTTATTAACATATAAACAACAATTGAGTTGTATATCCAGTTTGAGTGTGATTCTTATAGTTTCGCTATGGAATAGGCGGACAGTATCTGCTTCGGATTTATACCTGTTATCTTTCAAGTTGCCTCTTTGTTGGCTGCACTCACCCGGTCACATAGTTCTCTATGACATAGTTATCTATGCTCCCGGGGATTCGCTCCCTTGCCGTCGCGAGGCATCTTGAAGCCTATTGGGTATATTGTTTATCTCTTAATAATTGCGAGGGCTGGAATGGATATTCATGTGGATAGATTATCAGCAGTGATTGAATCGGTGGCAACCAGTAAATTTTATCCCAATTTACTTACCTGGCTGGAACAATTTATTGCCTTTGATAACGCTATTATCTATGCCTTCGAGCAAGGCGTTCCTCCACGTTGCTTGACTAAAGCTGAGAAGAAAAATAGTGATGTGGTAAACCAGCTTTATCAACAGGGGGCTTATCTGCAAGATCCTTTCTATCAAGCCCTGACAGATGGTGCCGAAACGGATCTGTTTACCCTGCGAGAACTCGCGCCAGTGGGATTCTATCATACTGATTACTATCTTAATTTTTATAGTAAGACTGGCTGGCAGGATGAAGCAGGCGTTTTGTTGAAGCTCTCTCCTCAAAGACAACTTGGCCTATTTTTTGGTAATGAAGATCGGCTATTTTTAATACAAAAACAGCATCAGAAAAACCTGCGAACAGCGCTAGAAATTATCCGCAGTGTAGCGCGATTACATGGTGAAATGATGCTGCAAACCCCTGTTGCTGAAATGGTTTGTCTGGATACTCAGATTCGTTATGCCTTGACGCCGAGAGAATGTGAAGTTGTGGAATTAATATTGCAAGGTAAAGGTTCCCCACAGATTGCTGAGAAACTTTTTATCAGCACGGGAACTGTGAAAAATCATCGGAAAAATATTTATCAAAAACTGCAAATTAGATCACAAGCAGAGCTTTTTAGCCTATTCATGACGTCACCTTCCCGTTATTTTGCCTAAGTCACAAATGTTAATACTGTGTTGCGAATGTCCCTAAAGGGACATGGTGATATGGCTACGCGCTACAGATAATCCGGTGATTATGTCAGATGCTAATTGGGGTGTCATATGAACAATGATGTTGATTCATTAACTTATTACGCTGCGACCAAAAAATATGATCTTCGCTTTCCGACATTAAGAGAAGATCTAGATGTAGATGTCGTCATTATTGGCGGTGGATTTTCCGGTATCAATACTGCGCTGGAACTGGCAGAAAAAGGTATCACTAATATTGCGATCTTGGAAAGTCGTTATCTTGGTTATGGGAGTACAGGTCGTAATGGTGGCCAGGTTATGGCGGGTATCGGTCACGATCTGGAAGTGATCAAGCGCTATGTTGGTGATAGAGGGTTGGAAACGATCTTTAAGATCAGCAATCTGGGTGCAGGCATTATTCGTGATCGTATTGATAAATACAATATTGATGCTGATCTCTGCCGTGGTTATAGCTATCTTGGCATGAATAATAGGCAGGAAAAAACGTTACGTAGTTGGCTGAAAGATTTTAAGGCGGTTTCTCCTGATGAAGATATTGAGCTTTACACTGGCTCTGATGTCAAAAAGGTGATCGGCTCTGATGCTTATACTTGTGCGCTGAAGCATATGGGAGCTGGGCATGTTCATTCCCTGAACTTATTGTTAGGTGAGGCAAAAGCCGCGACAGATTTTGGTGTAAAAATCTTTGAGAACAGTCAAGTACTGAATATTGAATATGGTCCCAGAGTAACAGTTCGTACCGCGATGGGATCGGTTCGTGCGAGTAAAATGCTGTGGGCTTGTAACGCCTTTATGAATAGTGGCCTTGAACCGTATATTTATAAAAAGGTGGTTAACACTTATGCCTTCCAGTTAATGACGGAAAAATTGCCGGATGATTTGATTGAGAAAATCAGTCCGATTCGCGGTGCATACAGTGATATTCGTCCGGTGATTGATTATTTCCGTGTGACGAAGGAAAACCGTCTCTTGTTCGGTAGTGCAACTCCTTACATTGAACATATCCCATCTGATTTGAAAGCCTGGAACCGCCATTTGATGCTGAAAGCTTTCCCTTATCTGCAAGATGTGAAGGTTGAACTGGCATGGGGAGGACCGTTGTGTTGTAGCGCAAACTTGTTCCCACAGATTGGCTCTTTGCCGCAGTACAATAATGTGTTCTATGTTCAGGGGTATTCCGGTTTTGGGGTAACGCCGAGCCATATCGTTTGTAAGGTACTGGCCGAAGGGATGGCCGAAGGATCTGAGCGTTATGACCTGATGAGTTCAATTCCTCATGTGAATATTTTCGGCAAAGATAAATTGCGACATTTCATGGTATCTGCTGGCAAGATTTGGCATCAAACGTCAGGGTACTGGAAAGGTCGCCGTTAACTTATTGATATCAATGTTATTCATTGAGAAATTTATAAATTATTTTATTTGAAACGAGAACATCATGATTAAATCACTTTTATTGAACAAACCACTGCCTGAACTATTGAACATTGGTAGCGTAAGCAATTTGGGTTCTACCGTGGTGGAAGGCGATCCACAGGCAAGTGTTGCAATGGTATTTGGTGAGCCAACGGATAACCTGACCTGTGGTATTTTCGCCTGTACTCGTGGCAAGTTCAGTATGGTGTATCCGTTTGATGAGCACGCAACCGTTTCGGAAGGCTCGGTGAAACTGACTGATGTGAAGAGCGGTGAAACCGTCGAATATCATCCGGGGGATTCCTGGTTTGCTGCGAAGGGAACTGAAGTGTTGTGGGAAGTGACCACTGACCGTTTTGTGAAGCATTATCTGGCTTGTATTGAAGGTTAAAAAGCATCCGTCTGACCAGAGGTAAATGATGAGTGATATCACCCTGTTACAACAAGTTACTACCTTTCTGCAACGCAATCATGGCCATTATATTAATGGTCAGTCAGTACGTGGTCAGGAGAATCAAACGTTTTCTGTGGTGAACCCTGCGGTTGATGAAGTCGTTGCAACCGTGAATCAAGGCGGTGAAACAGAAGTGAATGCTGCTATGCAAGCGGCACATACTGCCTTTCATGGTGTATGGGCGCAGACTTCACCTATGGAGCGCGGTTATTGCCTGAATCGCTTGGCAGATCTGTTACTGGCACATCGGGAAGAATTGGCGCAGCTAGAAAGTCTCTGTTCCGGTAAAACGATCCAATTATCTCGTATGCTGGAAATTGATTCGTCTGCTCAATTCCTGCGTTATTTTGCCGGATGGTCAAGTAAGATCAGTGGTGAAACCCTGAATGTTTCTTTACCTTCTTTTAAGGGTGAACAATACACGGCATTTACCCGGCGTGAGCCGATTGGTGTGGTGGTAGGGATTATTCCGTGGAATTTCTCCATCATGATTGCCATCTGGAAAGTGGCAGCTGCACTGACTTGCGGCTGTACCATTGTACTGAAACCCAGTGAATACACTCCGCTGACGATGCTCAGAGTGGCTGAATTAGCCAAAGAAGCGGGTATTCCTGATGGTGTCATTAATGTGATTAATGGCTCTGGCTCGGTACTTGGTCCAGCACTGATAGGCCATCCATTGTGTGCCAAAGTGACATTCACCGGGTCTGTGCCAACAGGCATTGCTGTCGGTAAGTCAGCCATGGAACAGGGATTAACTCGCGCTACGCTGGAGCTGGGTGGTAAGAACGGCGCGGCGTTTTTGGCGGATATGTCTGTTGAAAAGATAGTCGATGGTGTTCTGGAAGCCGGTTATCTTAATCAGGGGCAGATTTGTGCTGCGGCTGAACGTTTTTACATTCCTGCCAGTCATATGGATGAAGTGTTGAAATTGTTGTCTGAAAGACTTGCAGCAATGAAAATTGGCTCGCCGCTGGATGAATCAACAGAAATGGGGCCTTTGGCTAATAAAGAGCACTATAACAAGATTTTGTCCCTGTTTGAGCAAGCTCGTCAGGAAGGCAGTGAGATTGTGTATGGGGGGCATGCTCTGGCAGGTCCGGGTTTCTTTGTGGCACCAACGGTTATTCGTGCTAACAGCGCTGACGATTCATTGATGAAGGAAGAGACATTTGGCCCGGTAGGAACTTTCCTCAGCTATAACGATGAGGAAGAGTTGATTGAGTTGATGAACAGCACCCCATTTGGTTTGGCTGCGAGTTTGTGGACCAATGATCTGAGCAAGGCTATGCGTATGATCCCGCGTATCGAAGCGGGGACGGTTTGGATCAATATGCATACCTTCCTCGATCCTGCATTACCATTTGGTGGCATGAAATCGTCAGGTATTGGCCGTGAATTCGGTAGCGCTTTTATTGAGCACTATACTGAATTGAAATCAGTGATGGTTCGTTATTGATTTTGTATCTGAATTAAAGGATGGCCCCTGAGCGGTAAAAGGGGTACTCCTGATTTCTCATTAATCCTTGTTTATTGCTTTTGATATGTCTCCTTTCCTTACATTTACTAAGATTCAGCCTTTGTGATTGATAACGTAACGAGTGCTACGACCGCCAGCTTCGGTGCTTTCCAAACAACCTAGTTCAACTAAGTGTGCCAAGTGCCTAGTTGCAGTGGCGCGACTTACCTTTGTTACCTTTTGGTATTGGCTGCTGCTAATGCCCTGTTCAAAATTGCTGTCCAGCATACGGTTTAGCACCTTCGCTTGCTCTTCGGTAAGTTGGGTCTGATCTATCCGTCGCCAGAATTTAGCTTTTTGCACAACCTGATTAATTTCTTTTAGCTTGTTTGCTAAGGTCTCATTCAATATTTTCAGAAACCAAACCAACCAGACAGTAATATTCAAGCCGCCTCGCTGAGTGCTTTCAAGGATTTCGTAATATGCCTTACGATGATTACAAATACTTACCGACATTGCGTAGAAACGGATTGAGCGGTTTTCCGCTTGAGCAAGTGCAAGGTCTGTCAAAAATCGGGTAATGCGTCCGTTCCCGTCTTCTAAGGGGTGAATTGTCACAAACCATAAATGAACGATTGCCGCTCTGATGATGGGGTCAAGATGGTTATCTGTTCGGGATTGATTAAACCATTCTATGAATTGAGTCATTTCAGTGACCATTTTCTCTGGCGGCGGTGCTTCAAGGTGGACAGTTGGCTTATCCAAACGACCGGATACTACTTCTATTATCCCTTTGCGTAATTTACCTCCCTGTATCGGATTGAACATGGTATAGCCTTCAGGGAATATCAACTGGTGCCATCTGAGGATACGTTCAAGGGTTAGAGCAGAATCACTATTTTCTATCACATCGAGGGCGACTTCTGTAATGCCATCACTCTTCTCTATTGCTGGATAAGGTTTTTCTTCCGTAATGCCTAATCTGTTTGCCAATGACGAACGTATCGAAGCCGCATTTAATCTTTCTCCTTCAATTTCGCTTGAATAGAGTATGCTGGATAGAAGGCTATCAAGCGTTGCCTGCCTGGCGTCTTCAAAGTCAGATTTGCCTAATAACAATCCTTGGTTAAAATGCACGTCTCGCAGTAATGGCGCAATAATGTCGGCATTCCAATGGAATTTCGGCCAATTCGGTTGTTCCCATATCCACATAAGTTTTTCCTTTTGAGTCAAATAAGCCTTGTATTCTACTCAACATATGAGTCGAATAGTAATTTTATTTGACTCATTTTGGGCTTTCGCCTTGTATCTTTATTGGTACAGGGAGACGATTTACGGCAATTTTTGCTTTGAGTGAGCAGTTCACTGGAAACGATTTTCAGGTTCATGAATCAGTTGGCGTAGGACAAGCTTTCTGGGCACAGCTTCATTTTGTTGAGGCAGTATTTTCTGTGCTTGTTTAACACAAAAGTCAGCAAGATTAGTCAGGAAATGTCTTTCCTGCTCAGGCATAGTGAGTTGCATGGAGGATGCAATGCACGATGATAAAATTGACGCCTATGTGAAACGGTTCGATCAGGTATTTGGTTATATTGAGCGCCATTTAGACGAACCGCTTACACTGGAACGACTGAGTGATGTTGCGAATTTTTCGCGTTATCACTTTCACCGACAGTTTGGTGACTACTGCGGTATACCTGTAGGACGCTATATCCAATTAATGAGATTAAAGCGAGCTTCCTACCGCTTAGCATTCAATCCGTTAGAAAAAATTATTGATATTGCGTTGGACGCAGGTTTTCAAAACCCAGAATCGTTCAGCCGTGCTTTCAAACAGTCGTTTGGTCTAACACCTAGCCAGTTTCGCAAACAACCGGATTGGGCATGTTGGCACCAACGTATTCCTGAACAAAAACGTACAAGGACACAAACTATGAATGTAAAAATTGTTAATTTTCCAGAAACACGCGTTGCTATATTGTCCCATCATGGTCAATCTGAGCAGGTCAATGCGACGGCTGCACGTTTTATCGAATGGCGCAAAACTACAGGATTGTCGCCTGTTGCTACCAGTCAAACCTACGGTATTGCTCCGCATGATCCGGTACTGTGGCGCTTCCCCTCATTTGATTTTTATTTGAATAACTACTTTGATTAGGCATGCAAAGCCATCTTATTGTTACAGGTAATTTATAACATTTACCAATTACAAGTGCCGGGTAATAAATCCGTTGGAAACCAGTTCGGTGCGATTAGTCACTTTAGTTTTGACAAAGATATTGCGCAAATGGGTTTTTACGGTAGACAGGGAGATATTAAGTGCTTGTGCAATCCGTTTGTTACTAGCACCTGCTCTTACCAAATTAATAATTTCCTGTTCTTTAGCTGTCAGAATCGTTGGTGTTTCAGGAAGTAAATCTCTAGTAGCTAATTCAATTAATGGTAGGATAGTACTGAGCCGATTAAAATCTTTCGGTGTAAATGGAATATCTCGTAATAAAGAAACTCCAGCGATAATTCGGTTGTGTTGGCGGATAAATATTTCTGCAATATCTTGTATGTTATTTGGCAGCATAAATTCATAGTAGTATTTATTATGCTTGGTCAGTGTATTTTGATCCATGCCAACCATATTAATATCATTTTGTTGATAATTGGCCGGTTTGAGTGGATCTAAATGCTGAAAATGTGCCAGATAATTCTTGTGTGTTTCGCCTGAAATACCATACAGAATGTAGTTCTCAGGGCGTGACTTATCGTTCACCAGATAGAATGCTGCAGCTGAGATAGGAACTAAATGAGCAATAGTGTTCAGGCAACTGTAAATTAAAGTATTTTCACGGTTGGTTGAAGGTAAGGTAGACAAGAATGTTCTCTCTTAGAATAGTATCTATACCCAATAGATTTCAAGATGCATCGCGACGGCAAGGGAGCGAATCCCCGGGAGCATAGATAACTATGTCATAGAGAACTCTGTGACCGGGTGAGTGCAGCCAACAAAGAGGCAACTTGAAAGATAACAGGTATAATTGGATAAGTTGAAATGGATGATTAATAAAAGGGTAATTAAACTGTGGAATTAACACAAAATAAACATCTTAATAACGTGACATAGATTACAATAAATAAAATTTTATAAGGTGATAGTTACTGATTAACAACACTATATTGGTACATTTCTGAAGTGATTTTTTCATGTGTTAATGAATTATTGTTTTTTTATTGTTTGATATTTAAGTGATTATGTTTTTTATCTCTACCTTCTGGTATTTTTCGCGATATTTTTTGCGTCATTAATCTCCCTTTGGATATCGTCCTTTAGGACGATGGTCGATATTCCGCTTCGCTTTCTATAGTGTATTTATCCCTAATGAAATTTACAAAAAATTCACAAATAAATAGTTATTAACGTTATTTTTATGGCCGGAATAAGAGGGAAAATGATGAGTATGTCAACGCGGCTGGCTTCGCATATTGAAAAGGGCGTGGTGGGGTTTCCTACTACACTGGCAAGTTCCGTTGGGGTAATTATGGCAAGCCCGGTTATTCTGACTGTAACAAGTGGTTTTGGTATTGGTGGTGATACTTTCGTATTGGCTATGATAATTAGCTTTATCATGATGCAAGCTCAAGTGACGACTTTTTCCGAAGCGGCAGCCATTTTACCGACATCGGGTTCTGTCTATGATTATATTTCTTGTGGAATGGGGCGGTTTTGGGCGATTACCGGCGCGCTTTCAGCTTATTTAATTGTTCATATTTTTGCGGGTACGGCAGAAACAATTCTGTCTGGCATTATGGCATTAGTGAATTTTGATAGCCTTAATACGGTGATGGAAAGTAATAACGCGTCATGGATGGTGGGCGTTGGACTGGTTATTACTTTCGGGTTACTGAATGCGTTGGGTATTGAAGCGTTCAGTAAAGTCGAAATTGTGCTGACATTCTGTATGTGGAGTACTTTGGTTATTTTCAGTATTTGCGGATTATTGATGCCGTTTACTGTGCCACTGGAGAGTTGGTTCGGTGAGGGGCTTAATCTGAGCGATCCACTAGCGGTACTGAGCTTGGTGGGTATGGCGATGTTTATGTTTGTTGGCTGTGAGCTGGTCACGCCTATGGCGCCAGAAATTAAAAATTCTGCCAAAGTGCTCCCGCGAGCAATGATGACAGGCTTGTGTGGCGTGGCTCTCTGTATGGGGTTATACGGGGCATCGATCAGTCATCAGGTAGAGAATGTACTGGTTGATGTAGAAAATAATGTTCGTTTGCTGGAAACGCCAATGGCAATCCCTGCGTTTGCGGGTCAGGTAATGGGCGATTTTGGTAAGTATTGGATTGGTACCGGGTTATTACTGGCAGGGGCTGCAACGATTAATACCCTGATGGCGGCTGTGCCACGCATTTTTTACGGTATGGCATTGGATGGTGCATTGCCGCGTATTTTTGCTTATCTGCATCCACGTTTTAAAACGCCAATATTTGGGATTTTGGTTGCGGTAATGATCCCCTGTTTACATGCCTTTATTATTCAGGGCGATTTGAATCGGATTATGCCTTTGGTTCTGGCAGCAGTATGTGCTTGGTGTGTGGCTTATTTGTTGGTGACATGTTCCGTGATATTACTGCGTATCCGCAGACCTGATTTACATCGTGCCTATAAATCACCCTTTTTCCCATTGCCTCAGATTATCTCTAGTGTGGGTATTATCTTGGCGATTATTCATATCACACCTCCGGGAATGAATCCCAGTGACGTGTATATTCCCTTCGCCATTATGTTGGGCCTGACAGCCAGTTATGCTCTGTTTTGGACGCTCTGTGTACAACGGGTGAATCCGTTTAAACCAGTGCCCGTTGAGCAGGTACTTTCGCATACTTTTACTCAGGGTGAATTGTCGGAGGTGCAACGTGAGTCACTTCGTTCCCTTCATTGATGCTATTTGGCGGCGATTCAGTAAACCCCGCCACCCTTCTGGCTATCAGGTCGGTATGACTCTAAACTGGCTGCAACAGAATTTGTCACCTTACTGTTGTGAGCGTTTATCAACAGAAAGTTTGCAAATTACGTTACCTGATGGACCTCTGGTTGAAGTTTATGAAAAGCCGAAAGCACTGTTTCTGGCTTATATTGTCAGTTGTTGTTTTCGTTTGCAGGGAATCACTTCATTCAAGGAAAAAATAGTTATTAAAGCCAAAGTAAAAGGAATACTTCGGCGAAAGACAGTGAATTATTACTGTTGTCATGGTGCAGAGTTTGGACAGCAGATTATTGATTTACTCAATCAGTATCCATTGATTGGTGAAACGTTAGCAGAGCTGGATTTTCGGCATCTCACATTGAATATTTATCAGGGGCAATGGCAGTTCGAGGTGGAGCATTTTGCTGCTTCTGAGGTTGTTAGTCGGTTACCCGCTAGTCGTCGTTATTTGCGTTTGACAACTAGGCAGCGTTATCTATTACTCAGTACCTTGCTGATGTTTAGCCAGTTAATAGGGAAATTAGATGAAAAAACAGTAAGATATGCATAATTCTTGTTTATTTTAAAATAGAAACCACCGATATTTATTCAGGAATCGGTGGTTATCAAGTCATTGTTGTTCAATATATATTTAATATATGGAAAATAATATCGTCAGGAAAGTTTAAAAGTAATTATAATATCATGAAGTTACCATGTGAAAATTATTTGTTTATTAGAATGACTACGAAGTTATATCGTTAAAAGGCTGTTATAATATTTTAGTGATAAACAGATGTATTGGAAACATGTTAGCTCTCCGTGGGAGCAATTCTCGTTGTAGGTTGGTTGTTCGTAGTTGGAAGCTCCTATTTTATTTTTAGACCTTTGAAGATCGATTTACCTAAAATCAATCCCGTTTCGGAGGAAGTCATTAATGTCTAGAACAGGTGAGGAATATATTGAAAGCCTGCGTGATGGAAGAACTGTTTTTTTAAATGGAGAAAAGATCACAAATCATGTGGATCACCCTGCTTTTCGAAATGCAATCAGGACCGTAGCTTCACTTTATGATTATCAGGCAGAACATGCCGATCGGATGACGTTTGAAATCCCTGGAGGCAAGAACGTCGGTTTAAGTTGGGAGCTTCCTGATACTCGAGAAAAATTGATTGCCAGAGGTGAGGCTGCGTATGCTTGGGCAATGCAGAGTTGTGGTTGGTTAGGCAGAAGTCCGGATCATGTTGCTTCTGCTATGACTGGAATGATCACTCACCTGGAAATATTTGAGGAATATTCTAGGGACAGAGCCGAGGCGTTAAAAAACTACTATTTATATGCCCGTGATAAAGATACTTATTTGACTTTTACATTAGT
Organism: Photorhabdus heterorhabditis; assembly: GCF_018448905.1. Lineage (GTDB taxonomy): Bacteria > Pseudomonadota > Gammaproteobacteria > Enterobacterales > Enterobacteriaceae > Photorhabdus > Photorhabdus heterorhabditis. The sequence continues at coordinate 58,469 of NZ_RCWA01000012.1, forward strand.
CAATCCACAAGGTGATCGATCCAAAACGCCCAGTGAGCATGTAAAAAACGTATTTCATACTCTTCGTGTACTGGAGGAAAAACCGCAAGGAATCATTGTTCGAGGGGCAAAAATGTTAGGGACAGCCGCTGTCCTTGCAGAAGAGGTTTTTGTTGGTGTGTTCAATCCACTTAAAGAATTTGTGGATGATCAATATGCTCTATCTTTTGCGTTACCTTTGAATACTAAAGGGATAAAAATTCTTTCTAGAAAGTCCTATGAAATAGGAAGCAATAAATTTGATTCCCCTTTATCGCATCAATTTGATGAAAATGATTCTGTAGTTTATTTCGACGATGTCCTCGTGCCGTGGGAAAGAGTTTTTATTTATAAAAATACAGGTATGTGTCGCAGACAATTTCAGGCAACTGCTGCTGATGTTTTAATGGATGTTCAGGGCATGGCCCGATATGCCGTTAAGCTACATTTCTTATCGGGTTTGGCTCATCAGCTTACCGAAGCTATAAGCACCAATGAATTCCCTGCTGTTCGAGAGTCACTAGCTGAGCTGGCTTGCTATGCCACTAACATGGAAGGGCTATTTCGTGGTTTGCTTCACAACCCTGATCGACATAATGAGTACTATATTCCTAATCGATTACAACTATATGGTTGCCAGGTTGTTTTGCAGTCAATTTATCCAAAAGTGATAGAAAACATCAGAACACTTTCTGGTGGTGGTGTGATTATGTTGCCATCCAACTATGCTGACTTAAAAAATCCAGAAATCCGTGACTTAATAGAAAAAACGCAATATTCAACCTTACTTGAACCCATTGAACGCGTGAAGTTACTGAAATTAGTTTGGGATGCCATTGGCTCTGAGTTTGCATCACGTCATACTCAATATGAAATGTTCTATTCAGGGACGCATTTTCTTGCTTTGTCTCGTGTTTATGAACAATATGATTGGGATTTTGCTAAGAGTATGAGTAGAGGGATTTTAGATTCTATTGATGTGAAATAAATTGTGTATTTAATATAGGGTATAGTTACTCATCTTTAATTTTATCGAATTTGAAGAAACGGGATAGAATATATTCCGTTTCTTTGTTGTTTAATCCATTAAAAGAGGGGTAAGTTCACTAGGCTCATATTAATGTGCTAAGTTCTTCATATGTCCATATAATAATTGGTTGTAAAATAATTTATTTGGGATATTTGGGCGCGGTTATATCATTACTAATGAAAGTTAGTATGCAATTAATTTCTCTTGAGGACTTACCCAATAGATTTCAATTTGCAGCGCGGCGGCAAGTGAACGTATCCCCAGGAGCATAGATAACTATGTGACCGGGGTGTGTGAGTTCAGCCAACAAAGAGGCAACTTGAAAGATAACAGGTATATATCTCATGGTGTGAGACGTTGTCTTACGGAACACAGTCATTAGTAGCAAAGTGGTAAATTAGGTATATTTTTTTCACATAATTGTCACATAGTTTATTTAGTATTCCTTTTAGTAGATAACGATAGTTTTTACTCCGATTGTTTTTAACAAGGAAATCTAAATGTCTAAAAAACATACAAAAAATTTGATCGCAGTTATGATTTCAGCCTTAATTTCAGGAGTCAGCCTGCCAGTGTTGGCAGAGAGTACTCAGAAGGTTAATCAAATTATGGCGGAAGATCGTGCAGTAAAAGGCAATATTACTGAATTTGGTGGTGCTCGTCGTATGACTCACAATCAGGTTGAGGCATTGAAGGCGGCAATTAATAACCATAAAGCTAGAAATGTTATTTTGTTTATTGGTGATGGGATGGGTGATTCTGAAATTACTATTGCCCGTAACTATGCAGAAGGTGCTGGTGGATTTTTCAAAGGCATTGATGCTTTGCCATTTACTGGACAATATACACACTATTCTCTCGATAAAAAGACCCATAAACCTAACTATGTGACTGATTCTGCCGCTTCTGCTACAGCTTGGGCTACTGGCGTAAAAACCTATAATGGGGCATTGGGCATTGATGTATTTGGTAAAGATCACCAAACCTTGCTTGAGCTAGCAAAAGCGAATGGTAAAGGGACCGGCAACGTCACAACGGCCAGAGTGCAGGATGCTACACCAGCTGCACAATATGCGCATGTGACCAACCGCTATTGTTCTGGTCCGAAAGAGACGGCAGAAGAATGTCCGACGAATGCGTTGGAAAATGGGGGACGAGGTTCTATCACCGAACAGCTGTTAGTGGCTCGTGCTGATGTAACATTAGGTGGTGGTGCTAAGATTTTCACCCAGAAATCGGTTGCTGGAGATGGAAAAGGTAAAACGCTGGAAGAGCAGGCACAAGAACAGGGCTACCAGCTGGTAAGAGATGCTAAGTCACTGGCATCAATTACCGAAGCAAATCAGAAAAAACCGCTATTGGGTCTGTTCCATGAAGGCAATATGGATATTGCTTGGGAAGGGCCTAAAGCGGTTTATCACGGTAATATTGATAACCCTCCGGTGAGCTGTAAAGTGAATTCCAAACGGAATCCTGATGCGCCAACTTTGGCACAGATGACAGCGAAAGCTATCGATCTGTTGAAAGAAAATAAGAATGGTTTCTTCTTGCAAGTAGAAAGTGCGTCTATTGATAAGCAGGATCACAAAGCTAACCCTTGTGGGCAGATTGGTGAAACGGTTGTATTGGATGAAGCGGTTCAAGTTGGCCTGAAATATGCGCGTGAACACGGTGATACATTAGTGATTGTCACGGCTGATCATGCTCACTCTAGCCAGATTATTGAAGCGAATGTGAAGTCTCCAGGACTAACTCAAGCATTGATTACCAAAGATGGTTCTGTAATGGCAGTGAGTTACAGTAATTCTGAGGGGAAAGAGCAGGAACATACGGGAACTCAGCTCCGTGTTGCCGCTTATGGCCCTCAGGCAGCGAATGTTGTTGGTTTGACCGACCAAACAGATCTCCATTTCACTATACGTAGTGCGATGGAATTAAAGTAATTTTTGCCAGATGATGCATTGAATGGTAAGAATTGAAAGTAAGATTACTTTTAATATTCTGCCCGTTAGTCAGATTTTTTGATTAACGGGCAGACTTGTATACAAAATTTAAATTTAATATTACGGTCACGGTATTCGTCTGGGTATTGTATATCCTTCCATACATGGTTCTGTTATTTAGGCTTGTAACGCCGCGTATGGAGAGAGAATTGGCTAGTTTGATCCGTTTGCGTTTATCAGCAAAATGACACAAATCATGAAGGAAAGTGGAGCACCTCGCCGGCAAGTGAACGCAGCCAACAAAGCGGTAACTTGAAGGATGAAGGGTATAAATCCGATTAAAAAGGTTAACATCATTATGTCAGACATTCGCCTGTATATGCTGCAAACCGGATCTCTCAAATGTAAGGTTCACAATATTAAGATGAATCAGGGGAATGGTGCCGATTATGAAATTCCGGTTCCATTTTTTCTACTCACTCATCCTAAGGGTCATACGCTGATTGATGGCGGTAATGCGGTTGAAACTGCAACCGACCCCGAAGGCTACTGGGGAACTATCACAAAAACCTATTGGCCGATAATGCGTGAAGATGAAGGCTGTGTAGCGCAAGTGAAAAAACTGGGGATTGATCCCGCAGATATCCGCTATGTGGTGCAATCCCATCTTCATCTCGATCACACTGGCGCAATAGGGCGCTTCCCTAATGCGACGCATATTGTACAACGACGTGAATATGAATATGCCTACACACCGGACTGGTTTGCTGTCGGTGGCTACATTCGTAAGGATTTTGATCGTCCGAAGCTGAAATGGGCGTTTCTGGATGGGGAACGCAATGATTTGTTTGATGTCTATGGGGATGGAATTTTAAAAACGGTATTTACTCCGGGGCATTCGCCGGGACATCAATCACTACTGATTACTTTGCCGAACAGTGGCAGCTTGTTGTTAACAATTGATGCTGCTTATACTCTCGATCATTGGGAAGAACGTGCATTGCCTGGGTTTCTCACTTCTACCGTTGAAACTGTGCGTTCGGTGCAAAAGTTACGGCATTTAGCCGAACGTACAGATGCGATTGTGGTAACGGGACATGATCCGGATGCCTGGCCAACATTTCGTAAGGCACCTGAGTATTATGATTAAACCGAGTTCGGCAATATTGGTATTTTGTAAACTAGATTCTGCCACTCAATAAGAGAAAAGGAACATTTCCAAAAATAGCCAGAGAGTGGAAGTGCTATTTAATTCAGAAAGCCTGCTTTAACGCGGGTTCATTGTATGCTTTCAGTGATTAAACAGCCTGAATGCCCACTGAATATTTATCTGATCATTATTTCACGCGGAAATTCAATCAATTCATTTAACTAATTATTTTTGCGATTATTAATTTTTGACAAATAAGAGGTTAATATTAATTTGTTGAAAAGGAATATATTTTCTTTTCATGTAAAGTGAAGCGATAAATGGTGATGCCTTATAATGTTTTGTTTTAATAATGATCACAAAATTGACTCAACAAGGCTTACATTTTTGACATAAGACTGATACTGTTCAATAAAATAATTATAATGTTTATACCTTTCATCCTTCAAGTTGCTGTTTTGTTGGCTGCTTTCACTTACCCCAGTCACATTGTTATCTAGACTCCCGGGGATGTGTTCACTTGCCGCTGCGCTGCAAATTGAAATCTATTGGGTATAGATAATAAATTTCAAAGAAATATTATATAAAGTAAAAAGTTAGCAGTTATTTCTATTGTGAAATCAGTATTGATATGTTGTAGCGTGTTATTGTTTTTTAATAAAAGTATTTGGTGAATATTTCAATCGATAAATGGAAATAAGATATATGATTTACTTTAAAATAATAAATGGTAACGCGCTCTGTATTTATTCTTAAATCTAACGAAGATAGGGTATAACGCTATGAATATAATAGGTATCTCTGCAAATTTCCATGATTCTTCCTGTGCGCTGATCAGTGATGGTCAATTAGTAGCAGCTGTTTCAGAAGAGCGATTTTCTAGACTTAAAAATGATTCCAGATTGCCAATTAGAGCTTTCAGGTATTGTTTAGAAGAGGGCGGGATTGATATTACTGATGTTGATTGTGTCGCTTATTATGAGAATCCGTATAAAAAGCTGTCCAGGCAACTTGCTTCTAATTTTAACTTTTCTGCTACCGATGGCCTTCATTGGTTGGATTGTCACAAGCCATTTCGTGATATCACTGAAATATTAGGGTATGAGAAAGAGATTAAATTTTACGATCATCATATGGCTCATGCCGCCGGGAGTTATCTATTTTCTGGTTTCACCGACGCAGCTATATTAACTTCCGACGGTGTAGGTGAATGGGAAACATCTACTTTTGGTTATGCGCAGGGCGATAGTATTAATTTATTCGAGAAAATCGAATATCCCAATTCAGTCGGCCTCTTTTATAGCACTATTACTAACTATCTGGGATTTAAAGTACTCAGTGGTGAATATAAAGTCATGGGGTTGGCACCTTATGGTAAGCCAATATATACCGATAAGTTGCGGGAAATGTTCAGCATGGAAAATAAGTTCAGTTTTAAACTGAACATGCAATTCTTTGACTTTAGCCAAATGAATCGAATGTATACGGATGCTTTTATCGACTTGATTGGCTTTCCTCCAAGGGAGCAAGAATCTGTGATGCTGCAACATCATATGGATTTAGCGAAAAGTTTGCAGGTTGTGCTGGAAGAGATTCTCATCGAACAAGTTTATAATTTGCGCGAGAAAGTTGATTCCATAAATTTATGCTTATCAGGTGGTGTGGCACTAAACTGTGTTGCTACCCATGCTATCCGTAAGACCGGTCTATTTAATAATATTTTTATTCCTCCGGCTGCTGGAGATTCTGGTTCTGCCTTGGGTGCAGCTGCATTGGCTCATATTGAGATAACGGGAAAACGACACAGTAACGAACCATTTACCAATCCTTATCTTGGGCCGAAATTTAATAATGAAAATGTATTGGAAATGCTAACTTTAATGGGGATTGAAGCTTTAGATTTCCGGGAAGATAGAGAAAGTTTTGAGCAGACTATTGTTGAAATGCTGACTAATGGTAAAGTTATTGGCTGGTTTCAAGGACGGATGGAATTTGGCCCGCGTGCTTTAGGAGCACGAAGTATTATTGCTGATCCCAGAGATCCTTCTATGCGAGATCGGCTAAATGCCTTAGTTAAAAAGAGAGAAGGATTTAGACCATTTGCCCCCGCTATCTTAGAAGAAGAAGCGGCAAATCATATTGAATTATCAATCCCAACCCCATTTATGCTTGAAACTTGTCAGGTAACGTCAGATTTAAGTTTACCCGCAATTACTCATATTGATGGTTCCTGCCGACCGCAAACAGTTACCGCTGATACGAATCCAAAATTTCATTCTTTGCTGAAGGCGTTTTATAACGCGACGAATTGCCCAATATTAGTGAACACCTCTTTTAATGTTAGGGGAGAACCGATCGTTTGTACTCCTCTCGATGCGATAAGATGTTTTGGTAATTCAGGCATTGATGTTTTAGTGCTGGAGGATTTCATTATTGATCGTTCTATGCTTTCTAAAGAATTTTCTAAAATGGCAGAAAGAGAGTTTAACCTTATTAAGCCCCAACGTGATCTATTTACCGGACAATCTATAGAAGCTATTTATACTTTTATCTAGCATAAACTTAAGTGTTTAGGAAAATAATATGAATAAATCTAACGTCAATACTGAAAAGTTAGCAATGTTTCTTTCTGATAATAAAGAAGATGCTTTGGAAGTGATGCGATTAGCTCAAATCTATTTAATGAGTGAAGATCAAAACAATAACGATGCTAAATTTTTTAATAACATTCCTTCATGCAGTGAAAATATTGATGGATATACGGCTATCGGGACATGGCATCCAGAGAAAATTGATGGTGAAATTATTTTTGTCAGACGTGAGCAGTCTGACTCCATTTTTTGGGAAAGCTCACAGCAGCAGCTAACGCTGAATAAGGCAAAAAATGTGAAAAGGATATGCTTTATCGGTGAGTCTGTCGCGCTTGGTATGCTTTTCTCTCCTCATACTACGCCCGCCAAAACATTAGCGCATTTATTGAATCAGCATACTGATAGCGAATGGGAAGTTATCGATCTTGCAAAAAGTAGCATGAGCTCAGGGGGGTTATTGGAGACTTGTAAGGCGAGCTTACAATTACAACCGGATTATGTCGTTATCCTTGCGGGTAATAACTGGTTTGGAGATGTGTTATTTGGGCATAATCCCCCGTTGGAAAGACGCAGAAATTATGCCAGTGTACTTGCAAATTCAGGTCCTAATGGAATGGCGGTTGAATATAAGGAAAAGCTGGAAAAGAATGCCGAAATATTGATAAACAGAATAGATGCAATATCTAAGGAAAGCGGTATTGAATTTATTTTTGCTTTACCGGCAGCCAATTACGCAGATTGGGAACGGAAAACGCCACTTCATTGGTTGGGTAATGGCAAAACTGCTGAGTGGTATGAATTATATCGCCATGCATCACAAGCAATAATGAGTGGGCAGTATGTTGAAGCTTTAGAATTGGGTCTGAGCATGATCGGTATTGATGGCGGCACTGCGGCGACGTCTAACCGTATTGTGGCTAATAGCTTGATTGCGTTAAATAGAGCTGAAGAAGCTAAGCCATATTTAGACGCGGAATGCAGTTATGCGTTAATGTATGATCTTATAACACCACTTCCAAGTACTCCCTCATTTGTTAAAGAGCGTATTCTCCAACAAAGCGTTGGCATCAAAATTATCGATCTAGAATATTATTTCGCTAAGTATTTAGACACGAGTGTGTTGGATGATTCACTCTTTATTGATTACTGCCATATGACACCGGAAGGTTTTAAAGTTGCGATGTCTTCTGTAGCAGAATGGCTAATTAATCATGGAAAAGATAAGTCAGATGTAAACTGGGAGATAATGGCAAGAGAAGACATTGATTTAAATGTATCTTCATATGATTTAGCTGTTTCTTATTTTTATACTGCTTTATACAACAGTCATATCAATCGACCGATTAATGAAGTCGCGGAAAGAGGGCGAGTCGTTAAGTTATTTGATAAAGCTGTTCAATATTCATCTGAAATACTGGATGTTATGGAGCTTTATATTAAAGCCAGAAGTTGTGAGAGAGGAGCAGGATTTGGCCTAAGTCAAGCAGGGCAAAAGCTACTTGAACTTGTCAATTCTCCACACGATTTTTATATTGCTCAAACATCACCAGGCGCAGATGCGCAAACGATTGACGCAATCTGTGAAATACTTAATAAGTACGGTCGTCATGGTCATGTGTTGAAAGAATATTATCAAAAGAGTTATATCGACCAACTTAAATACGGCGTAGATTTGACTGAACCTCAATATATTGAGCGAGCTAGTGCGGTTATTATAGTTTCCGCAGAGATTGAATTAAATACGCGAAGAAATGTTCCATATTTTAAATCATGGTGGCCAACATCATCATTTACGCTGATTACGAGTGGTAATCGTGATCTAAATATGGCAATTACCAGCAGAGTTAAGAAATATATCGAAGAGAGTAAAGTCAAGATTTTAATTAACGGTGAATTGCTTGAAGAAATCAAGCCATCATCGGAATGGTCTCGTCACCAATTAATTATTCCAGGCTCTCTCACTAAACCGGGATTCAATACAATTACTTTGGAGTGGCCTAAGTTAGCACAGGATGAAGAAGAGGAAGTGTTGAATATATCATCTCGATATAATAAAGGTTTAAAGACAGAAATATTTCCAGTATTTGGTGAATTATTCTCATTAAAGGTCTCTTATTCAGAATAGTTTGGTTTTATAATATCTGTGTGATCTGCCATCCATTGTTATTTAGTGTAAGCAAGCCCGCGCTTTAAAGCGGGCTAATTGTGTGTCTTTGGCTATTACACGGCTTGAATGTCATTACTCCTATTTTACACAGAAATTTACTTAATTCATGTAACTAATTATTCCTATGATTATTAATCTGTTGATAAATGATAGATTAATATTAATTTGTTGAAAAGGATCATATTTGATTTTCATGTAAAATGAAGAGATAAATGGTGGTGATTTATAATGTTTTGTTTTAATAATGATCACAAAATTAACTCGATAAGGTTTACATTTTTGACATAATACTGATATTGTTCAATGAAAATAATTATAATATTTATACCTTTCATCCTTCAAGTTGTTGCTTTGTTGGCTGCTTTCACTTACCCCAGTCACATCGTTATTTATGTTCTTGGGGATGCGTTCACTTGACGCCGTGCTGCAAATTTAAATCTATTGGGTATAGAAGCTATTTATACTTTTATTTAGCATAAACTTAAGTGTTTAGGAAAATAATATGAATAAATCTAACGTCAATGCTGAAAAATTAGCAACGTTTCTTTCTGATAATAAAGAAGATGCTTTGGAAGTGATGCGATTAGCTCAAATTTATTTAATGAGTGAAGGGCAAAATAATAACGATGCTACATTTTTCAGTAATATTCCTTCATGTAGTGAAAATATTGATGGATATACGGCTATCGGGACATGGCATCCAGAGAAGATTAATGGTGAAATTACTTTTGTCAGACGTGATCAGTCTGACTCCATTTTTTGGGAGACTTCACGGCAGCAGCTGACGGTGAATAAAGCAAAAGATGTGAAAAGGATATGCTTTATCGGTGAGTCTGTCGCGCTTGGTATGCTTTTATCTCCTCATACTACGCCCGCCAAAACATTAGCGCATTTATTGAACCGGCATACTGATAGCGAATGGGAAGTCATCGATCTTGCAAAAAGCTGCATGAATGCGGGGGGACTATTGGAGACTTGTAAGGCGAGCTTACAGTTACAACCGGACTATGTGATTATTCTTGCCGGTAATAACTGGTTTTCAGATGTGTTGTTTGAGCATAATCCACCGTTGGAAAGACGCAGAAATTATGCCAATGTACTTGCAAATTCCGGTCCTAATGGTATTCCGATTGAATATAAGGAAAAATTGGAAAAGAATGCAGAAATATTGATAAACAGAATAGATGCAATATCCAAAGAAAGCGGTACTGAATTTATTTTTGCTTTACCTGCATCCAATTACGCAGATTGGGAGCGGAAAACGCCACTTCATTGGTTGGGTAATGGCAAAACCGCTGAGTGGTATGAATTATACCGTTATGCATCACAAGCAGTAATGAGTGGGCAGTATGTTGAGGCTTTGGAATGGGGTCTGAGCATGATCGATATTGATGGTGGTAACGCAGCGACGTCTAACCGTATTGTGGCTAATAGTTTGATTGCGTTAAATCGTGCTGAAGAAGCTAAGCCATACTTAGATGCAGAATGCAGTTATGCGTCAATGTATGATCTTGTAACACCATTCCCGCATACCCCTTCATTTGTTAAAGAACGTATTATCCAGCAAAGTGTTGGCATCAAAATTATCGATCTAGAATATTACTTCACTAAGTATTTAGGCACGAGTGTGTTGGATGATTCACTCTTTATTGATTATTGCCATATGACACCAGAAGGTTTCAAAGTTGCGATGTCTTCTATAGCAGAATGGCTAATTAATCGTGGAAAAGATAAGCCAGATGTAAATTGGGAGGTAATGATAAGAGAAGCCATTGAGTTGGGGGCATCTTCATATGATTTAGCTGTTTCTTATTTTTATACTGCTTTATACAACAGTCATATCAATCGACCGATTGATGAAGTCGCGGAAAGAGGGCGAGTTGTTAAGTTATTTGATAAAGCTGTTCAATATTCATCTGAAATACTGGATGTTATGGAGCTTTATGTTAAAGCCAGAAGTTGTGAGAAAGGAGCCGGATTTGGCCTAAGTCGAGCAGGGCAAAAGTTGCTTGAACTTGTCAATTCTCCACACGATTTTTATGTTGCTCAAGTATCACCGGGTACAGATGCGCAAACTATTAACGCAATTTGTGAAATACTTAATAAGTATGGTCGTCATGGTTATATGTTGAAAGAATATTATCAAAAGAGTTATATCGACCAGCTTAAATACGGTGTAGATTTGACTGAACCTCAATATATTGAACGAGCTACTGCGGTCATTAAAGTTTCTCTAGATCCTGAGGTAAATACACGAAGAAGTATTCCATATTTTAAATCATGGTGGCCAACATCATCGTTTACGCTGATCACGAGTGGTAATCGTGATCTAAATATGGCAATTACCAGCAGAGTTAAGAAATATATCGAAGAAAGTAAAGTCAGGATTTTAATTAACGGTGAATTGCTTGAAGAAATCAAGCCATCATCTGAATGGTCTCATCGTCAACTACGAATTCCAGGCTATCTCACTAAGCCTGGATTTAATAAGGTCACCTTAGAGTGGCCTAAATTAGCACAGGATGAAAAAAAGGAAGTGTTAAATATATCATTTAGATATAATAAAGGTTTAAAAACTGAAATATTTCCAGTATTTGGTGAATTATTCTCATTAAAGGTCTCTTATTCAGAATAGTCTGGTTTTACAATATCTGTGTGATCTGCCATCCATTCAATAAATCTGGTTTATCGATCTTGTTTGATGGCAGCACTTTGTGTTTATATTATATAGGATTAATAATGTTCAGAGGTGAATTGATTTATGTCGCCGTTAATGTTAAGGCTTTTACCGATAATACTTATCGTTGGAATGGTTCCATCATTTGTAGAAGTTGATATTACTTTGCCAGCATTCCCCCAAATGCTGAGGTTCTTTTCTGCAACTGAATCGGCAGTGCAATTTACTTTAATAGTGAATTTCTTAGGGTTATGCCTATTCACACCTATTTTCGGTCCTCTTTCTGAGTCGTATGGGCGAAGAAAAGTCATTCTAATCGGAGCTACTCTATTCTTTATTGGTAGTGTAGGTTGTTCAATTTCGGGTGATCTGAGTCAATTGTATTTATTTAGGTTTATCCAAGGAATTGGGTGCAGTGCTATTTGGGTTGTTGGGTTTATAATTTGCTCGGATACCTATAAAGATGAGGAGTCAGTACAGGTTTTTGGAATCCTTAACTCAGCAATATCAGCGGCTCTCATTATAGCACCTGTTGCTGGCTCTCTTATTGTTGTATATTATGATTGGAGATCTACCTACCATTTAGTGGCTTTACTGAGTTTTCTTTCTCTTATGGCTGTGTTTATCATTCCTGAAACAAATCGTGATACGATAAAACTGAGTGTAAATGAGGTTGCAAGAAATTATTGTCAACTTATATTTAGTACGCGTTTCTTGATATATACTTTTACCCCTGGGTTATTAGTGTCTGCATGTATTGCATATGTATCTGTTGTCCCATTTTTATATATAGATAAAATGGGAATGAGTTACTATATTTTTTCGATACATCAAGCAATATTAGGAATATGTTTAGCGGTGGCCGGATTCTATTCAGGTGCTTTGAATAGAAAGATTGGTTCAGTTAATTGTATCTATCTGAGTATTGTCATTTGTTGCATAGGGTGTAGTTCACTCATAATATTCAGTCATTTTTATCCTAAATCTGCAATACCCTTTACGCTGTCAATGGCTGTCATTTGTATTGGTTCTGCTTTTCAATATAGTATGGTGTTCTCTCATTCTTTGGCATTGTATCCTAAATTGGTGGGTTCAGCATCATCTCTATTAACTTTTTTTAGGCTTATTTTTTTCAGTCTCAGTGTTTTTATTTCAGGATGGGCATTTACTGGAAAGCTATTTAATTCAGCAATAGTAGTATCATCGATAATTACTATAGGGTTATTGTTTTCATTACTCGTTTTAATTGATTTTCGAAATCATGCAGTAAGTCGATAAATTAACGATAGGTCACATGTTAACTAATTAAAGGGTCATTTATGAGAATTAAAGTTATTGTTCCGTTGTTGACATCGAAATATAATTCAGCAGTACAAGAGGAGATTTCTTACTATATTGCACAGGATGTATTAATTACCGTTGTTAATTTAGAGTCTGGCTCACCTTCGATTGAGTCTCGTTACGACGAAATGTATTCAACTCCTGAGATTGTTGACAAAATCATCGAATCTGAAAAGGAAGGATATGATGGCGTCTTTGTGAGTTGTGTAAGTGATCCTGCTATTTCCGTTGCGAGAGAGATAGTTGATATTCCTATCGTTGGTGGATTCGAGCCTGCTGCGTTAAGTGCTGGAATGATCTCGAAGCGTTGGGGAGTAATTACAATTACTCAGTCTTGTGCACGTTTGATTAGAGATCTTGCGACGTTAGCTGGTATTCACCAGAAATTAGCTTGTATTTGCAGCATTGATCAATCTATTGACGAATTGCACCAAATACCTGGAAAGTTAGAAGATGTTCTCCTCACTCAAACTAAAAGGATGGTTAATGAAGAACGAGTAACAGCTATAGTATTAGGTTGTACTGGCATGATAGGGATGGCGAAGTACTTATCCAAAGAGATGGGAGTTGTAGGAATGCCGATTCAGGTGATTGACCCTACAGCGGTTGCATTAGGTTATCTACAGATGATGATAAGAGCAGGTCTTACCCATAGTCGTTTGGAATATCCAAAACAGGATTTAAGAAAAAGGAGGATTAGCTGCATTGAATAATATGTGTAATTGCATACTATTAAGTTGATTATTAAGGTAGTCTTTGAACTCGATAATATGTGATAAGGTAGCTGATTCTGGCAGCTTTAGTTTTGCCTCTTGTTAAGCCACAATTTTTTAGTCCTGTCAGTATACTAAGCTGGAATAGCTTGCGCTGGTGTCACAAGTTATTCATCTTATCAGATTAGTAATTGCAACTGGCTTGTACTTCGTACTTTTTTGTATATGATATTGGTAATCATTATCATTTAAATTGGTGTAAGTTATGATAAGGGCTAAAGAAAGGCAAAGATCTCTTTTCTGGCAGGGAATGACCAGCTTGTGGGGAGTGGGTTTATCTAGTTTGGCGGGAATACTATTCGTAATAGTGAATCCAGGAATTGAGCAGTTTAAAATTGGGGTAGTAGTCGCAATGTTGCTAACTTTATTTATGTTGTTGAATCAGAGGTCGCGCCATTTTCTGTTAATACCATCAGGATTTGCTGTACTGTGTGCTTTGCTGGCTGGCGCGAATCGGTTTGGTTGTTTTTGACGTTGTTTAGGAGGAAAAGTAAGTGAGAAAACTGATGCGAAAAATGAACAGATTGGTGCGAAAGGAGGGACTTGAACCCTCACGTCCGTAAGGACACTAACACCTGAAGCTAGCGCGTCTACCAATTCCGCCACCCTCGCAGGTACTGTTATTTTCTGTTGCCGAATCTTATTGGCAGTTGTCTGATTTGGTGCGAAGGGGGGGACTTGAACCCCCACGTCCGAAAGGACACTAACACCTGAAGCTAGCGCGTCTACCAATTCCGCCACCCTCGCAAGTTCAGACACTATCAACCTTGATTGATAGCACGGAGGCGAATTCTAGAGATTTTGTAGCCTACGTCAATCATTATTTATTATAGTATTGCATGATTGCCGTAAAAATCATCATTTACTATTTTGTTATCAAAGATGGCCTGTCCATAGTCACGGACAGGCTAAACAAATCAGGATTTTTTTATTGCTTGGTAAACTTTGAATTTCCCCGTCTGAGCAATGACTTCATGATTGCCAAACGTTTTATCCAGTAAATCGGGATAAGGCAGGAAAGCATTAGCGACAATCCGTAGTTTACCCCCAGGTTTAAGGTAGCTGGGCGCCTGGCGGATCAGATCGTCGGCTGCCCGCAAACTGGTTTTCAATCCTTCATGGAAGGGGGGATTAGAGATAATCCAGTTGAATTTATCTTCAATATTGGAATAAACATTACTGACGATAACTTGACCTTCCAGTTTATTGGCTTTTAAGGTTGCTTTACTGGAGGCAATAGCGGCTGCATTAACATCACTGAGAGTAAGTGCTAGCTCAGGATTATTTTTACCCAATACGGCAGCCAAAACACCCGCACCACATGCGATATCCAGTAAATTGCCAGAGAGAGGCTTGTCAAAGGTAGAAAGCAATAAACGGCTGCCAACATCCAGTTCATCCTGGCTAAATACACCCGGTAAAGTATTCACTATGACGTTTTCCACCTGATAACTGTTCCACCAGTTATCCTGTTCAAACAGCACCTCATGTTCTAATCTGCCGTAGAAGAGGCTGCAACGACGGGCGCTGTCGATTTTTTGGAAAGTTGCCATACCGTCCATCAGTTTGTCTACACTACGTACTCCGCTACGGTTTTCACCGACAATAAAGATATTGATACCTTTTGGTAAAACAGAGAACAGGCTGCGTAATTGAAAGCGAGCTTCTTGCTTACTTTTAGGCCAGTAATAAATAAGGGTGTCGCAACCTCGGGTAAATGCTTTTTCGGCTGCCAAGCCAAACCAGGCATTATCACCCAGAGTACGGATCAGTGATTGCCAGTGATGATATTGGTTAGTGTGCACTCGCACACTGGCAGCATCAATTTGGGTTGCCAGTGTGTCTTGAATATCACCCGCGAACAGCAGGTGATGAGAGCTAAATTGCTCTCGGTGACGCAAAATAACTTCACTGGCGGGGGTTAATGCAGACATTTGTCTATAAACTCCTTCATGTTCTGTGTTCAAATATTAAGTAATGATAAATCTAAAACCCAATATTGGCGCAGATAGTGGCCTCTGATAACATGTTACTGATTATTTTTTACAGCAGGTGAATAGATATGGTAACCCGGCGCGACAGGTTATTAGCTCAATTGGGGATTACCCAATGGGCCTTACGTAACCCGGCGGTTTTGCAAGGTGAGTTAGCTGTTCACCTACCTGATGCCACCCGTCTGCTAATTATTACCAATGACCACATTGATTTAACTCACTCATTATTAATAGATATTTTTACAGCTATGGGGCTGGATAAATCCTCTGTTTACTGCATTACATCAGATAATGTTGTGATGCTACCGGAACAGGTTAAGTGCCCATGTTGGCTGTTGGGTGTGGATATTACACTATCATGGCAAGGGATTTCTTTGAGAAGCCCTGCATTAAATGATTTATATTGTGATGGAAAGGCAAAACGTTCTCTTTGGCAGCAGATTTCTCAACATGAACAACATTTCTCTATTAACTCCCGCTGATCTCCCGTTCGCTTTTCTGGTTGAACAAACTAGTCATGCGTTCCCGTGGAGTGAAAAAACGTTTTTCAGTAATCAGGGTGAGCGGTATCTGAATTATAAAATAACGATTAATGAACAACTTATTGGCTTTGCTATCACTCAATGGGTATTAGATGAAGCCACATTATTTAATATTGCTATTCATCCCGACTATCAAGGTAAAGGTTACGGTAAAGCATTACTGGAATATTTAATATCCATTCTACCAGACAAAGGAATGAATACTTTATGGCTTGAGGTAAGACAATCGAACTACTCCGCTATCAGGTTGTATGAACATTTAGGCTTTAATCAAGTCTCTGTGCGTAAGAATTATTATCCTACTGCAACAGGTAAAGAAGATGCCATTATTATGGCATTGCCGTTACTTTCTGAATGGTGCAATGAAATTGATTGATTGTTTATAGCACCAATTTCAGCGAAAATGAGCGCCAATTTTTTATTCATCCATGGGTTTGGGAGTTGTTTTCCTTGCGGGGAAGCGCCTGATGTTGAGTACAAGCCCGTATACAAAGCAGAAGATTCTTATTGATGTCAAATTCCCCTTTTCAGCAAGAAGTCGCTAAACGGCGCACTTTTGCAATCATTTCTCACCCTGATGCAGGGAAAACAACCATCACTGAAAAAGTGTTGCTGTTCGGACAGGCGATTCAGAAAGCAGGTACAGTGAAAGGTCGTGGTTCAAATCAGCACGCGAAATCTGACTGGATGGAAATGGAAAAACAACGTGGTATTTCCATTACTACTTCGGTGATGCAATTTCCTTACCAAGATTGTCTGGTTAACTTGCTTGATACGCCAGGACATGAAGATTTCTCCGAAGATACTTACCGCACATTGACGGCGGTTGACTGTTGCTTGATGGTCATTGATGCCGCTAAAGGTGTTGAGGATCGTACACGTAAATTGATGGAAGTGACCCGTCTGCGTGATACCCCGATTCTGACGTTCATGAACAAGCTTGACCGCGATATCCGTGATCCAATGGAATTGATGGATGAAGTGGAAAATGAGTTGAATATTGCTTGTTGCCCAATCACCTGGCCGATTGGGTGCGGTAAATATTTTAAAGGGGTTTATCATCTTTATCTTGATGAAACGTACCTGTATCAAACCGGGCAGGGGCACACTATTCAGGAAGTCCGCGCGATTAAGGGGCTGAATAATCCTGAATTGGATGCTGCGATTGGTGAAGATTTGGCTGAGCAATTGCGTCAGGAGTTGGAACTGGTGCAGGGCGCTTCCCACGAATTTGATCATCAGGCATTTTTGCAAGGTGAACTTACACCCGTATTTTTCGGTACTGCATTGGGTAACTTTGGTGTTAACCATATGCTGGATGGTTTGGTTAAATGGGCGCCTGTACCAATGCCTCGTCAGACCAATGTCCGTGCAGTTTCTGCTCAAGAAGAGAAATTTACCGGATTTATCTTTAAGATTCAGGCCAATATGGACCCTAAACACCGCGACCGCGTGGCTTTCTTGCGTGTGGTATCAGGTAAATATGAAAAAGGCATGAAGTTGCATCAGGTAAGAATTAAGAAAGATGTTGTTATTTCTGATGCGCTAACATTTATGGCTGGTGATCGTTCTCATGTGGATCATGCCTATCCGGGAGATATTATCGGTCTGCATAACCACGGGACAATTCAGATTGGTGATACCTTTACCCAAGGGGAAGATCTGAAATTTACGGGTATACCTAACTTTGCGCCAGAATTATTCCGTCGTATTCGTCTGCGCGATCCTCTGAAGCAGAAGCAGTTATTAAAAGGATTGGTTCAGCTATCTGAAGAAGGTGCAGTACAGGTATTTCGTCCCCTGATGAACAACGACTTAATTGTGGGGGCTGTGGGTATTCTACAGTTTGATGTTGTTGTTGCTCGTCTGAAAAGTGAATACAACGTTGAAGCTTTATATGAACCAGTAAACGTTTCGACTGCGCGTTGGGTTGAGTGTCATGACGCTAAAAAGTTGGAAGAGTTTAAGCGTAAGAATGAACAAAACTTGGCGCTCGATGGTGGTGATAATCTGACCTATATTGCGCCAACCATGGTCAATCTGAATCTTACTGGTGAACGTTACCCTGATGTTAATTTCCGTAAGACACGGGAGCATTAATATTTTATAAGGCTAACAATAGGTTAGCCTTTTTTCTTTACAAAAATATATATAACACAAGAATAATTTATAATTTAGTCGGCAAGATCCGTCTTATTTTATAGCTCTTTGCTTTATTTTCCTGTTACTATTTCCCGGTCTTCACTGTATCTGGTGTTTTTATTTTCCAATTTAGCTTAGCTACTGGAAGTAATAACCCATTTCTAATTCTAATGCGGATTGTTATTCTGTTTATACCCTATGGATTTCAAGATGCATCGCGGCGGCAAGAGAACGCATCCCCAGGAGCATAGATAACTATGTGACTGGGGTAAGTGAACGCAGCCAACAAAGAAGCAACTTGAAAGATGACGGGTATAGGTTACGTTTAGATTACCGTGTACAAAGACAGTATTGAATGGCTTTATAGATTCAGAAATCTAACCGACAAAAGGAAGGTATAAGATGAAGAATGTTAAATTGACTCACTCATTGATGGCTGTTGTTTTAGGCACCGCCTTGGTCAGCGGTAATGTGCTGGCGGAAGAGTCTTTTAAAAATAAAGCGACACAAGCATTTGATAGTGCTGGTCAAAAGATTGATGATTCAGTGAAAAGTGTTGATGGTTACATGGGAGATAGTGCAACCACAGCAAAAATTAAAAGCGAGCTGTTGGCAGAAAAGGGTATCAGCAGCAGTGACATCTCTGTAAAAACAGAAAAAGGAGTAGTTTATATTTCTGGTTTTGTGAAAAGTGAGGAACAATCCAGGAAAATTTTAGCGGTTATCGCTAAAGTGAAAGGGGTCAAATCTATTCAAAATGGTTTAACCATAAAAAAATAATATATACCCAATATACCCAATATACCCTATGGATTTCAAGATGCATCGCGGCGGCAAGGGAGCGAATCCCCGGGAGCATAGATAACTATGTGACCGGGGTGAGTGAGTGCAGCCAACAAAGAAGCAACTTGAAAGATGACGGGTATAGATTTCAAGATGGATCGCGACGGCAAGAGAGCGAATCCCCGGGAGCATAGATAACTCTGTGACCGGAGTGAGTGCCGCCAACAAAGAGGCAACTTGAAAGATAACAGGTATATTTCTTTGTCTAGGGTGGTTGTTTCCCATCCAACAAATTTTAGTTGTACTAACCAGATATGCGCCCTCACCAGGGGCCTTTTTATCAAAATATTGACTACTTAGCACCATAATATAATGACGGATAATAACTCCCCAAGTTATGCTCTATCCGTCATGTATTTTCTTGGGGGCTGTGTGGGGAAACGTATACCGATAACTTTGGGAAATATTGATCTATTATCCCATAAATATGAGTCGCATATTAAATCTGGAAAAATTGCGCTTGTTTGTGAAGGTGGAGGGCAACGCGGTATTTTTACAGCCGGTGTGCTGGATGAATTTATGCGTGTTGAATTTAACCCGTTTGATCTATTACTGGGTACTTCGGCAGGTGCTCAGAACCTTTCAGCTTATATTTGTGGACAACGTGGATATGCCCGGCGGGCTATCAGTCGCTATACAACAAATCCTATTTTCTTTAATCCTCTGCGTTTCGTTCGTGGTGGTCATTTAATTGATTTAGACTGGTTTGTAGACACTGTGTCTAGCGAACTTCCATTGGATATTTCGGCAGCTTTACGCAAATTTGATGCTGGGTGCGAATTTTATATGTGCGCGTGTCGTTCAGATAATTTTGAACCTACCTATTTCCATCCTGATGAGAAAAATTGGCTGGAAGTGATTAAAGCATCAAGTGCAATTCCAGGATTTTATCGCAATGGTGTCACTATCGACGGTGTTGTTTATTATGACGGAGGTATCAGTGATGCGATTCCAGTGGAAGAAGCTTATCGCCGAGGAGCTGATACCATAGTGGTGATCCGTACGGTTCCTTCACAGCTCTATTACACGCCTGATTGGATGAAACGCATGGAGCATTGGTTGGGAGATAGCAGCCTGCAAAAGATGGTGCGAATGCTACAACAACATGCGAAAAGCTACTACCGTACTCAAAAATTTATTGAGAACCCACCTGATGATGTACAGATTTTTGAAATCTACCCACCGGCTCCATTAATGGCTAGTGCATTAGGCAGCCGTTTGGCAGCGTTAAATAAGGATTATCATCTTGGGCGCCGTAGTGGTCGCTATTTCCTGGCAACAGTCGGTCACTTGTTTGTTGATAATGAATTCGGTATTGCTGAGCGTAAAAATTACAATTTTAACCGTAACTTCTTGTGCCAGAATGTAAAAAATAGAGATTCGGCTAGGTCATCAGCTACGTTAACAGAGTCATCAGAACAGATTAATAACGGATAGTTTCATGTTTATTGATACCCACTGCCATTTTGATTTCCCTCCATTTCGTGATGATGAGCAGCAGAGTTTACAACGGGCGGCTCAGGTTGGTGTGGAAAAAATTATTGTGCCCGCTGTCAGTGGGCACAATTTGCAACGGGTGTTTAAACTGGCTTGTTCTTATCCAGAGGTCTATGCAGGACTAGGCTTGCATCCTCTTTATATCAATGAACATCAGGAATCGCATCTGGCAGATCTGGAACGATTACTGAAACAGAAACATGAAAAGCTGGTAGCTGTCGGAGAGATTGGCCTCGATCTTTATATGGCTGAACCCCAGTTTGCAAAGCAGGAAGAATTACTGTGTGCCCAATTGCGGTTAGCAAAACAGTATGAATTACCCGTTATGCTCCATTCCAGAAAAAGCCACGATCAACTGGCGGCGATCTTGAGAAGAATCAACCTTCCTCGTACTGGAGTTGTACACGGATTTGCCGGGAGTTTATCTCAGGCGGAGGCTTTTATCCGTTTGGGATATTACATTGGGGTAGGGGGAACCATGACTTATGAAAGAGCGCAGAAAACCCGTCGCGCAGTGGCTGAACTTCCTTTAACTTTTCTTGTGCTGGAAACAGACGCACCGGATATGCCGCTTTTCGGGTTTCAGGGAGAGCCTAACCGACCGGAAAGAATTACCGGGGTTTTTGCTTCGTTATGTGAGCTTCGCCGTGAATCTCCTGATGAAATCGCCGCCCAGCTTTATCATAACAGCATTGAGTTATTTGGATTAGTTATATGATTTACAGCGTGATTTTAACTACTATTGGCAAAGATGCCGTTAACTGAAACTGGATAAATCGATGATGGATTAAGATTCAAGGCTTCAAGGTTATAATATTGGTAATATTTTGTATGAAAAAGTGGCGCTACCCGTGGAAACCTTGGAGATGAATTATTTTGGTTAGCGCCTGTGGGATTACCTTAGAAAAATATTAGTGAGTATCTCCTGAAATAGCGTCAATATACCTGTTATCTTTCAAGTTGCCTCTTTGTTGGCTGCGTTCACTTACCGCCGCGCTGCAAATTGAAATCTATTGGGTATAGTATTTAATGCTTGTGATAGTTTATTTTTATCCTGATTTTTATATAGCTAGAAGGAGTGGAAAGATAATTGAATTTTGGCTTAATCAGGGATTAGGCACTATTAATACGGTTATTTTTGTACAGAGTGGATTCGATTAATAAGTGCATTTTTTCAAAATGGTGGCCAGTTGTTATAGTAGTCATATTTCTCGCCAAAGTAAAATGCTAATACCAATTGGAAAATACTCACCCGGTCAAAATAAAATATTATTTTCCATAAAGGGTTGATTCAGTGATTTAGGTTTGGGTTTGTTTCCTTAAATTTGTCTTTGAAATATTGCTTTATTTGCTTATCTGTATGGTGTGAACATGATACGGTAGAGCTGTTGTCGGTGGATAATTACCACCAAACTTTAGCTTCGCTTATATTATATTCATCTATTAATTTGTTATCCCGCCGGTCAGATTATCTTGCTGTAGATTATTTATACAATATTGTGTGATTTGCATCACATTTTTGGTTTTTTTATTGCTTTTTTCAGTAGGTATTTGTGATGTAGATAGCTTGTTCATTCCTATGACTGAGTATAATCAGCGCCGACTCAGCGTCAGTGAACGATTTACATTCAACTGACATATTTAATTTATTATTAAGTGAACAGGGATTCTTCCAATGCAACTCTTTATGAGCCTGGTCGGGATGGTAGTGCTGATCTTGATCGCAGTACTTTTTTCCAGTAACTATCGTGCTATTAAACTCCGTACTGTCCTTGGTGCCTTTTTGATTCAGGTCACTATCGGCGCTTTTGTACTTTACGTTCCCGTGGGTAAGAAAGTATTAATGGGTATGTCTGAGGGGGTTTCTAATGTTATTCAGTATGGTCAGAAAGGGATGGATTTTATTTTTGGCGGATTAGTTTCCCCCAAAATGTTTGAGCTGTTTGGCAGCGGTGGTTTTGTTTTCGCCTTGCGCGTACTGCCTATTATTGTTTTCTTCTCTTCACTGATTGCTGTTCTGTACTACATTGGTGTCATGCAGCTCATTATTAAAATATTGGGCGGTGGCCTGCAAAAAATTCTCGGAACTTCGCGTACAGAATCTTTATCTGCGACAGCTAATATTTTCGTGGGCCAAACTGAGGCACCGATGGTTGTTCGTCCTTATATTGCGACGATGACCCAGTCTGAGCTATTTGCGATTATGAGTGGTGGCCTAGCATCCGTTGCAGGTTCGGTACTGGCTGGCTATGCATCAATGGGTGTATCTTTAGATTATTTGATTGCTGCGTCCTTTATGGCGGCGCCAGGTGGTCTGTTGTTCGCTAAACTTATGGTGCCTGAAACCGAAAAAACCCACGATACTGTTGATGCAATGTCACTGGTTGCGGAAGAGGACCGCCCTGCTAACATTATTGATGCCGCTGCTTCTGGTGCCGTTGTTGGTATGCAATTAGCATTAAACGTAGGTGCAATGTTATTGGCGTTTGTTGCCTTGATTGCATTGGTAAACGGTATTCTTGGTGGCATTGGTGGGTGGTGGAATTACCCACAACTTTCCCTTGAATTGGTGCTGGGCTGGATTTGTGCGCCAATTGCTTATTTGATTGGTGTTCCGTGGAATGAAGCCATAGTGGCGGGTTCTTTCATTGGTCAAAAACTGGTTGTGAATGAATTCGTTGCCTTTATGAACTTTGGCGCTTATTTGAAACCAGATGATGTGGTTGCGGCAGCGGGTTTGCAGGTTCTGTCAGAACACACCAAAGCAATCATCTCCTTTGCGCTGTGTGGTTTTGCTAACCTTTCTTCCGTCGCTATTCTGTTGGGTGGTTTGGGCGGTATGGCTCCAAGTCGTCGTGGGGATGTTGCTCGTCTGGGGATCAAAGCTGTTATAGCGGGTACATTATCTAACCTGATGAGTGCAACCATTGCCGGATTCTTCCTGGCTCTGTAACTTTATTGCAGTGTGCAGGTGGGATAATCCCGCCTGCAATCAATTTTCTTTCCGGTTTATCTTCATTAAATATTGCAGAGTGCAATATCAAAAAACTGGTCATACCGCGCCTTAGCCTCCAGAAATAAATAACGCTTAGGCTGCCAGCCACCAAACGTCACTTTCAGACACTGAAACTCCTGAATTATTTGTGCCACCGGGTCATACCGGGTTTTGGCAATAAATCGCTGATAGTTAATAGTAATGGCGCTCCAGCGATTGACCTTGCGATATTTTTCACTTACCCCAGTCACAGAGTTATCTATGCTCCTGGGGATGCGCTCACTTGCCGCCGCGCTGCAATTTGAAATCTATTGGGTATAGGCATATTAACTTCTCCTATTTATCTTATTTTTTGCAATATGAATATTTAAACCAGAGGCTTAAATGTTGCGAATAAAACTCTCATTAACTGACAAGTGTGAATTTATGCTGACGGGCAATTAATCTTGCCCCGCATGCTGTTTGCATTCCTTCAAGTGCAATGGATTTTCCCTGATATTGCAGGGAATCAGCACCTTCAATAATAGGAAAAACTCCTTTGCATTGGGGGCATTCGACCTGATCCCCTTTACCTGCAATGGAAATACCGTTGTAAGTATATTGGTCAATGGCGGTAATGACTTTACCGCTATGATCTGTTGTATCACCCAGAAGGATAACAGCCTTTGACATTAAAGTTCTCCATTGTTTTACCATTAGAAAATAATATCGTTGCCTTTAAATCTCAGTAATTAATGGCAGCAATCCCAGATTGAGCAACTGAATTTCAACATCATTGGATTTATCAATATCATCCTGATTTTCACCATCAAAAATCCCTTTTTGGGTGATGATTAATGTGCCAATTTGCTGATCGTTTTGATAAACGGGAAGTATTTCTTCTGCCATAGGAAGACAGGATTTATCAATTATTTTAGGCTGATAAAGCATCCAGCCGACACTGAGACGGTCAGGGAAAACCTGTTTATTCTGTAATGTATATTCGTTGGTTTCAACTTGAATATAGGGGAAATTACGACTGTTCACTAGATATTTGACAAGTTCAACTAACCGGGAAATATTAAGCTGGTTGCTGTCAATTTTTAGGTTCAGTTCTAACTTGACCCAGTTAGGGCCTCTAGTAGATAATTTATTATAACTAATACTACTAGCTATCTCATCTTGTTCTCCATCCCACATATCTTCGATGAGTGACGGAAAATCTTTTTTATAAGATTTTTCAAAGTAACTCACTGTTTTTTCCGTTGGACCTTGTTCATCAAACACAACATGTTTTAATGCCTCTTTTCGGGAGTAACCAGTTAAGTACCATGTTTTTTTCTTTTCAAAAAATATATCTATTTGTCGTGTAATAAAATACAAATCCATTAACGCTGAATTTACAGTAATAGTTTCCTGTTGTTCATAACGCACATTGATTTCTATACGAATTATAGCCATATTTACCTCGAATTAAACTGTTATCATTAAATCGGAACAGGGGGTGTAATGAACACTAATATTTTTATGTTCAATAAATAGCGTCTTAAAATATTTGCAACTTATGGGTTGTAAAAAATGCCATTCCACATGAGGCATATTATCTAATGCATTACAGACTGCTTGGTGTCTCTCAGCCTGTTTTTTTCCCTGATTTTGCCCCCTTCCACCAACTTTTAGGTTTTCCCTTACTATCAAAAAACTGGTCATACTGCGCCTTGGCTTCTAGAAATAAACAACGCTTAGGCTGCCAGCCATCAAACGTCACTTTCAGACACTGAAACTCCTGAATTATTTGTGCCACCGGGTCATACCGGGTTTTGGCAATAAATCGCTGATAGTTAATAGTAATGGCACTCCAGCGATTGACCTTGCGATATTTTTCACTTGTCACCGGAATAGCCAGACATTCTTCGCACGCTTTCTGCTTTTCCGTACTTTCACATTCTTCCGTTTTGGCCGCTGTTTGGGTTTGAACCGCGGAGGTATCAACCGGACCATCATCCAAATCATCATCTTCCCAAAAATCGGCGTGGGCTTCTGCGCTCCAGACGATATTGCGATCTTGATCCGTGATTTCAGGGGTTATTACAAAATCCGCTTCGTTCTGAATTAAAATCATTAACCATAAGCAATCATTACCTATATTGAGCTATAAGATCGCAATATAACCCAAATGGAATGATTGAAAAAGAATCGATTGTGTTGTTTTTTAACCAAAGAATTCGATAAGAATTTTGAATAGAAACAATACAGTTTAGATGAACTTAAAATGATGGTTATGCATGTTCGTACAATATTTAACCTGACATTACCACTGTTATCCATCGTGTAATTAAATGAACTGAATGTTCTTACAACAGAAGTAAGGTTAATTAATGAAAAAACAGGGTATTCCTGTCCAAAGTTCTCTGTTTGGCAGTGAGTTATATTTTTTATCGTGTATTATTTAAAGTGGCAGCAGTACCTGATTTGCAGATAAAGCAGAGAGTAAATTTGTATTAATGTGATTTATGTCAAATTTTAAATTGCTATCTTGCAAATTACATTTTATTAGTGTGACATCAGACACAATTTTTTGAGCGTCTAAATGTTCAAATAAAGATGTGCCAATAATTTCACGGATAAAGGCGAGGCTCGCATTAGGGATCACAAGCCGAAGATAGAGCATAGCGCGGTGAAAAGGAGTTCAACTGTCGCCGTGGGCATACCACCGCTACATCTTTAAGGAACCAAGTCCACTCGCCAACAAACAATTGTTTAAAAGAATGTGTGGCCCCGGCGCGAAGCTGGCCACGATAATAACGTTGGAGAGTTTTATGACCGATTTAACCGCAGCAGCACATTTAACCACAGCAGCACAACGTGCGCTGAGTTTGATGGATTTAACGACACTCAATGATAATGATACCGATGAAAAAGTGACGGCGCTTTGTCATCAGGCGAAAAGCCCGGCAGGTAACACGGCGGCTATCTGTATCTACCCCCGTTTTATTCCTCTGGCTCGTAAAGTATTACGTGAACAGGGCACGCCTGAAATCCGTATTGCAACAGTGACAAATTTTCCACACGGTAATGACGATATTGATATCGCTTTAGCTGAAACCCGTGCAGCTATTGCTTATGGTGCTGATGAGGTAGATGTAGTTTTCCCATATCGTGCCTTGATCGCCGGTAATGAACAAATTGGTTTTGAGATGGTGAAAGCATGTAAAGAAGCCTGTGCAGAAGCGGGTGTTCTGCTAAAAGTCATTATTGAAACGGGTGAACTGAAAGAAGCATCTCTAATCCGTCAGGCATCTGAAATTTCAATTAAAGCAGGTGCTGATTTTATTAAAACCTCCACTGGTAAAGTGCCAGTTAACGCCACGCTGGAAAGTGCTGAAATCATGATTCAGGTTATTCATGATATGGGCGTTGGTGAAACTGTTGGCTTTAAACCCGCGGGTGGTGTGCGTACTACTGAAGAAGCAGTACAATATCTGGCATTGGCTGATCGTATCATGGGTAACAAATGGGTTGATGCCCGTCATTTCCGTTTTGGTGCTTCCAGCCTGTTAGGGGATTTGCTAAATACTCTGGGTCATCAGGGGCAAAAACAAAGCAGCAATTACTGATAATCATGCACTTCATCAGTCAGTGTGTGACTTGCTGAACTTTTCCGATGTTAAATAATGAGGAGAATGCTTTGTTGCTAGCACAAGAAATCATCCGTAAAAAGCGTGATGGGTATCCATTGAATGAAGAAGAGATCCGTTTTTTCATTAATGGCATATGTGAGGATTCTGTTTCCGAAGGGCAAATTGCTGCTCTGGCGATGGCTATCTATTTCCACGACATGACGATGGAAGAACGTGTGGCTTTGACACTGGCTATACGCGATTCCGGTACGGTTTTGGATTGGAAAAACTTGCATCTGAATGGCCCGATTGTGGATAAACACTCGACCGGTGGTGTTGGTGATGTCACTTCCCTGATGCTTGGCCCGATGGTAGCTGCCTGTGGTGGTTATGTGCCGATGATCTCAGGCCGAGGTCTGGGCCATACCGGTGGTACGTTGGACAAACTAGAAGCGATCCCTGGATTTGATATTTTCCCTGATAACGAGCGTTTTCGTAAAATTATTCAGGATGTTGGTGTTGCGATTATCGGCCAGACTCATTCGTTGGCACCGGCAGATAAACGTTTCTATGCTACCCGTGATATTACCGCAACGGTGGATTCTATTCCTTTGATCACGGCATCCATCCTTGGCAAAAAACTGGCTGAAGGTTTGGATGCTTTGGTGATGGATGTCAAAGTTGGCTCAGGTGCGTTTATGCCGACTTATAAAAAATCAGAGCAATTGGCAGAATCCATTGTTAGTGTGGCTAATAGTGCAGGTTGTAAAGCGACTGCACTGTTGACGGATATGAATCAGGTTTTGGCATCCAGTGCAGGTAATGCACTTGAAGTTCGTGAAGCCGTTCGCTTTCTGACGGGTGAATATCGCAATCCACGTTTACTCGAAGTTACAATGGCGCTCTGTATTGAAATGCTGGTATCGGGTAATCTGGTGACAGATCGTGAAGATGCGTGTAATAAACTCCAGTCTGTATTAGATAACGGTAAAGCAGCCGAAATCTTTGGTCGCATGGTCGCTGCACAGCAAGGTCCGACTGATTTCGTTGAGCGTTACGACCGTTACTTACCAACTGCCTCGTTCAGTAAGCCGGTATTAGCTGAACAGCATGGATTTATCACTGATATGAATACCCGTGCTCTGGGTATGTCTGTGGTTTCCCTCGGTGGAGGGCGCCGTAAAGCAGTGGATCTCATTGATTACAGTGTGGGGCTGAGCAATATTGTTGCTCTGGGTTCAGAAGTGAGTGCAGATACTCCCTTAGCTATCATTCATGCCAATAATGAGAACCAATGGCAGGAAGCGGCAGAGGCAGTACGTAAAGCTATTGTTCTGGGGGTAGAAGCCAAACCAGCCACACCGATGGTTTATCGCCAAATCGGCGAATCATAACCAGACTTATTATTAAACTGCGGTGGCATTTCCGCATTGTTAGCGTGACTTGACGCAGGAGAAAATTATGAAACGTACATTCATCATGGTATTGGATTCTTTTGGCATTGGAGCCAGTGAAGATGCCGAAAAATTTGGTGATAAAGGATCTAACACTTTGGGGCATATTGCAGAAGTCTGTGCTTGTGGTAATGCCGATGTCGGTCGCAAAGGGCCTCTGTACTTGCCGAACTTAAGCCATTTAGGTTTGGGTAAAGCGGCGGAGGAGTCCTGTGGAACTTTTCCTGTAGGTCTGGATAAAGACGCAGATATTATCGGTGCTTACGCTTATGCCAGCGAACTCTCTTCAGGTAAAGACACGCCATCAGGTCACTGGGAAATTGCAGGTGTACCGGTTTTGTTTGACTGGGGATATTTCAAAGATGAAGAAAACAGCTTCCCGCAGGAACTGTTGGACAAACTGGTAGAACGCGCAAATCTGCCGGGTTATCTGGGTAATTGTCACTCTTCTGGTACTGTCATTCTGGATAAACTAGGTGAAGAGCATATGAAAACGGGTAAACCGATTTTCTACACCTCTGCTGATTCAGTATTCCAGATTGCTTGTCACGAAGAAACTTTCGGTTTGGATCGCCTGTACGAGCTGTGCGAAATTGCCCGAGAAGAACTGACAGACGGTGGTTATAATATTGGTCGTGTGATTGCCCGACCATTTGTTGGTGATAAGACTGGCAATTTCCAGCGTACTGGTAATCGCCACGACTTGGCTGTTGAACCTCCCGCGCCAACCATGCTGAAAAAATTGGTTGATGAGAAAAATGGCACAGTCGTTTCTATCGGTAAAATTGCAGATATCTATGCAAACGTCGGGATTACGCAAAAAGTGAAAGCGACCGGCATTGATGCACTATTCGATGCAACGCTAGTTGAAATGGAAAAAGCGGGTGATAACACCATCGTATTCACTAACTTTGTCGATTTTGACTCTTCTTATGGTCATCGTCGTGATGTTCCGGGTTATGCTGCTGCATTGGAGCTGTTTGATCGTCGTCTGCCTGAAATGCTGAAACTCGTGAAAGATGATGACATTTTGATCTTGACGGCAGATCACGGTTGTGACCCTACATGGCCTGGCACTGACCATACTCGTGAGCACATTCCAGTCCTGATTTATGGACCGAAGATAAAACCTGGCTCACTAGGCCACCGTAAAAGTTTTGCTGACATTGGACAGACTGTTGCTAAATATTTTGGTTTGTCGCCAATGGAATACGGCAAGTCTATGTTTTGAATCTGATTACTGACCGCTTTCGGGTAGTCATATACTCACTAAAATAGTTATTAAATAAGAAACAAGGAACTTAATTATGGCCACTCCCCATATTAATGCTGAGATGGGCGATTTTGCAGATGTTGTTTTGATGCCGGGTGATCCACTACGTGCAAAATACATTGCTGAAACTTTTCTGGAAAATGTGCGACAAGTAAACGATGTACGCGGTATGTTGGGATTTACCGGTACTTATAAAGGCCGCCCGATTTCTGTGATGGGGCATGGTATGGGTATCCCATCTTGCTCTATCTATGCGAAAGAGTTGATCACCGATTTTGGCGCTAAAGTTCTTATCCGTGTAGGTTCCTGTGGTTCAGTACGTCAAGATGTCCAATTGCGTGATGTGATTATTGCCATGGGGGCATGTACTGATTCCAAAGTTAACCGTATACGTTTTAAAGATCACGACTTTGCGGCGATTGCTGATTTCGATCTGGTTCGTAACGCTGTTGATGCTGCTAAAGCAAAAAACATCAATGTACGTGTAGGTAACATCTTCTCGGTTGAGCTGTTTTATACACCTGATCCACAACTGTTCGATGTAATGGAACAATATGGCATTCTGGGTGTAGAAATGGAAGCTGCGGGTTTTTACGGTGTTGCGGCTGAATATGGCGCAAAAGCGTTGACTATCTGTACCGTTTCTGACCACATCCGTACTCATGAAAAACTGACCGCCGAGGAACGCCAGACGACTTTCAATGAAATGATTGAAATCGCCTTGGAATCTGTTCTGTTGGGTGATAAATAATCCTGGTTCTACATTTGCTTTTGATTGCATAAAAAGAACCACTTTTTATTGAAATGCCAGCCAGTTGAGAAAATTGGCTGGCATTGCTCTTTTATTGAGCGGCTTTTTTCAACGCCTGAGCCAAATCTGCAATGAGATCCTCGGCATCCTCTATACCCACAGAAATACGTACTAACTGTGGTGTGATTCCAGAAGCAAGGCGTTTTTCTAATGGAATAGATGCGTGAGTCATACTGAAAGGTTGGCTTATCAAGCTCTCCACGCCCCCCAGACTCTCCGCGAGTGTGAATAACTTCAACTCTTGAATCAGCCGACGGGCATAATCGTCATCACCTTTTAAGTGAACAGAAATCATACCCCCAAAACCTTTCATTTGACGCTTCGCCAGCTCATGCTGAGGATGCGAAGCGAGGCCGGGGTAAAAAACAGTTTCGATTTGTGGTTGTTGTTCCAGCCAGTGAGCAATCTTTGTTGCACTGTCAATGTGACGTTGCATACGCAGAGCAAGCGTGCGCATTCCACGCAGAACCAGAAAACTACTAAATGGATCGAGCACGCCGCCTACAGAGTTTTGCAGAAAACCGAGCTTTTCGGCTAGTTCTGCATCTTTGCCTACGACAGCTAATCCAGCAATAACATCGGAATGACCATTCAAATACTTAGTCGCAGAGTGCACGACGATATCGAATCCCAGATCAAGTGGGCGTTGGATATATGGGGAGGCGAAAGTATTATCCGCGACACTAATAATTCCATGCTGTTGAGCTACTTGCGCGATAGCAGCCAGATCGGCCAGTTTTAGCAACGGATTGGTAGGCGTTTCCACCCAAATCATTTTTGTATCGGGACGAATTGCCGCTTTAAGGCCAGCGATATCATCTGCTTTCACGTAAGTAACACGTAAACCAGCAGTACGGCTACGTACCCTTTCCAGCAGCCGGTAAGTGCCACCATACAGATCATCTACTGCGACCAGATGACTATCTTTATCCAGCAGTTCCAACACCGTGGAACTGGCTGCTAGCCCTGAACTGAAAGCATAGCCTCGACTGCCATTTTCCAGTTCAGCTATCGCGTTTTCCAGTGAGTCGCGTGTCGGGTTACCACTGCGGGAATACTCATAACCAGTGTGCTGGCCGGGCGCAGTCTGGGCGTAGGTCGAAGTGGCATAAATCGCTGGCATTACCGCGCCAGTGTGGTCAGGTGTATAGCCAGCGTGAACAGTTTTAGTATCAAACTTGGTCATAATATTATTCCTACGAGAAAATCAATTAAGTTGCTGACGCCATGCGTTCAGCACATCTGTGCGAGTTACGAGTCCAAGGAAACAGCCATGGTTGACGATGAGTGCCACATGCCCGGCGTCGAACGTTGCTATCAATTGTTGCAAAGAAGCGCTTTTATCCAGAGTGTGAACCTGATGGGTCATGGCATGGCTAACGGGTAGAGTAAAATTGTGTGGATTAGCCTGCACTGTGTGCATCAAATCCCATTCATCGATAATGCCGACAACTTGTTCATCTTTTAGCACGGGTAACTGAGAAATTTCATACAGACGCATTCGAGTATGCGCGGTTTTCAACGTATCTTCTGGCGACACAAAAACCGTAGCGCCATCCTGATAGCGATAGGTGATATAGTCACTCAGATCATGTTGTGGCATACGTGACTGAAATCCTTGTTCCAGCATCCAGTAGTCGTTAAACATTTTTGACAGGTACTTGTTCCCACTGTCACATGCTAGCGTAACCACACGCTTTGGCGTGGATTGTGAGCGGCAATAACGCAGTGCGGCGGCCAGTAGAGTTCCACTGGAAGAACCTGCCAGCACACCTTCTTTTAGCAGTAGATCACGTGCGCTGGAGAAGGCTTCTGCATCACTGACACGGTAGGCGTGGTGCACCCGACTAAAATCACCTAGGGGAGGAACAAAATCTTCGCCGATGCCTTCCACCTGCCAACTTCCGGCTTCACCATATTCACCGTGTTCGATGTAATCTACCAGAATAGAGCCACTTGGGTCGGCTAATACAAACTCGGTTTCTGGTGAGACTTGAGCGAAATAGTTGCTCAGACCGCCTAGCGTCCCGCCGGAACCGACGCCGATCACCACGGCATCGACGTTATGATCCATTTGCTGCCAGATCTCCGGGCCGGTGGTAGCAATGTGAGCGGCTGAGTTGGCTGGATTATTGAACTGATCAATGTAATAAGCGCCTGGTATTTCTTGAGCCAGACGTAGGGCATAATCCTGATAATATTCTGGATGACCTTTACTGACATCAGAACGGGTCAGGCGAACATCGGTACCCAGTGCACGCAGATGGAACACCTTCTCCCGGCTCATTTTATCTGGGACAACCAGAATCAGCTTATAACCTTTCAGGGCGGCGACTAATGCCAATCCAATACCAGTATTGCCGGCAGTGGCTTCGATAATTGTACCACTGGGCTGGAGTAAGCCTTGTTTCTCCGCTTGCTCGATCATTGAAAGTGCAACGCGATCTTTAATAGAGCCACCGGGATTTTGATTCTCCAGTTTAATAAATAATTGACATGGACCGGTATTCAGATGCGTTAACTCCAGCAATGGGGTATTACCAATCATATCGAGAACAGAGTGTGATGTGGTCATATCATCTCCAGATAATCCGTTGTATTCATATAGTTATGGAGGATAACTCTGTAGATGTACTTGTTTGAAAGAATGAATAGCAACCATATATAGCGAAATGGAATATATTAATTTTGTTTTAGAAGTAAAGAGGTATAGACGTTTATACCTGTTATCTTTCAAGTTGCCTCTTTGTTGGCTGCACTCACTCACCCCGGTCACAGTGTTATCTATGCTCCCGGGGATTCGCTCCCTTGCCGTCGCGATCCATCTTGAAATCTATTGGGTATAGATGTAAGAGTTTATTCTGTTATTAGTGTTTTATGGTTTGCATTAAAAAAGTTATTTTTATAATTAATTAGATAATTTAAGTAAATAAGTAAATAAGTAAATAAGTAAATAACGTTAGTGATCAATTTTAAATAGGTTTAGGTATTACAATCGTTTTAATGATCGAAATGATAAATATTCTCATTTTGTTTCATTTGATTTTCTATTCTAATTTAAGGATATTTTTAAGAAATATCTTATCACTATTTCTATCCTTATATAGTCTGCTATTTCCGATGATCTGTTAGGAGATTATCTCTCTGTCAAAGTAATGATTAAGATATAGGATTATTTTTGTTGGAAAATTATATGATTGTTGTGTAGAGTTTAATCGATCAAAGATAAAGCAAAAGGAATCTAATGGTGAGATGGTCTGAAACCCTAAAAGAAAAACTCTTTGATATTGCTTGTGAGAAGTTGGAATTATTTAAGAGATTAGATGGTGTCATTGATGAAAATGCTCGAATTTTGGAGGATATCAGACAAGATCTTAAACATGATGAAGCGACAGTTATTGCCATTATGTTTGAGCTTGCAAAGATGGGGTTCCTATATCAGAGGAGTAAAGATAAGGCAAGAAAAGTCGCTTTGCCGATGAAGGATAAAACAGCTTCTAAAGACGATTTTACATTATGTGTATCTTATAAGATGTTAGTAAAGGAAGAAAAGGAGATTCTTGTAAATGAATCTAATAAACTTTTCGAGGCAGGCTGGTTGGTAAATAGGGTTGTTGTTCATCTTTCTGAGAAGTTACATCGATCAAAAAGAAATATTATGCAAGAGTTATATCACCAAAAGTTGATTATTCTCTCAGATGGAGAGTATCAACCATACAGTATTGCTCATAAGTCAGAGCAACCTACCTTTGCTAACTATTTAGCAAATAAGCGTGCGCCACAGCATCTTAAAGATGACATTAATATACTGAGAACCCGGTTATCTGAGCTGTATAATGTACATAAAAATAATAACCCAACGCTGGTATTTTCGAATGACGGAACGGGTTTTGGTAAGAGTTATGGTGTGCTTAATCGCTATATTGAAGCGGTTCCTGTTAATGCAAAAAACAGTGATTTTACTAATTTTCTATTTATCACTCCCCAGAAAGCGCAGATTGATTTTGACCAAGAACTGATTAAAAAAGCGAAGAATAAGGGCATTGAATTTATTGGATTTTATAGCCAAGAAGATTTGAAAGACTTGAACTTTGTCAATTGGGTTGAAGACTGCAACGGGCAAATTATTGAAAATAGAAAACGTTATCTAAAGTGGGAAGAGCAAGCGGGGAAATCATCTCTAAAGTCAAAAGCTAATAACTTAGCAATTATTGTTAGAATGATAGATAGTATTGAAAAACGAATTATAACACAAAAGCAACAAGGTGATGAATTTGGTCTTATTCAGGATTACGAAGATCAGCTTAAAGCATATAAATTTAATTTAGCAAAAGTACTTGATGAATTATCTGAAGCAGCTTTAAACCAACAAGATTTGGCTATTGCTCTGCCTATTATTATACGGGCAGAGACAGAAATTGATCAATTGCGTAAAGAAATCATCCTTCATTGCTTACCTATGGCAGCAGCTATGGTTTCACCCTGTATTTTATTGGCAACAACGAGCAAATTTGACAGACCGATTAAAACACCATACATAAATCAGGCAGGTAAATATACTTTAAAATCGATGCCGTTTGATTATTTGATCGGTGGAAAAAAGAAACCGACAGACAATAGAGTAAGTGCTTTTTTAGAATCATCGGTTGTCGATCAAATTGAATATCTAAAGACAGCGTTCTTCGAGCTTGATAACGACAACTATTTTAGAAAGCACAATATTAATTTTACATTAGTAATTGATGAAGAGCACGAAGCTTACCGAATTTTTTCTAAGTCGCGTAGTGTGAATTTAATTAATGATGAAATACAGCTTGTTCATGTTTTCGCGGTAACTTACCGTCTATTACAACAAGTAAAAGATGTTGATGCTTTTGAAATACAATATTTACCTTTTTTCTCTAAAAAAGATGAATTTATTCAGAGGATTAGAAAATATTTGAAAGAATATTGTGAGTTGTCTCTAGAAAAGGGAACCACTGAACGAAGTTTAGAATCTTTACTTGAGCTTTTCTCCGGCAATATTGATTTTGTTCAGATTAAAAGTGGTGATGTTGAACAAGTCATTAATATTACACGAAATGTGTTCAGCTTTTCTCCTAAACGTTTTTTTAATGAACAAGCGCTAAAGAAAGTAAAAATGGAGTTTGTACATGGAGGGGGAGGTTGTCAGCTTTATTACTCTACGAATAGTCAAGATAACAATCCCTCTCTTCATGATATTTATCAACTGGCAATGGTTGTACTCGCTTCTGCTGCGCAGATCTCCAGCAAGTCACAATTTGCTAAATCACTTAGGCAGGCAGGAGATGGAAGTCAAAATTTCCTGATGTATAAGTTTATACAAAGAGCAGGAAAAATTAAAAATGAGTTAGAACAAATGTTTGATAATCCTGTATCGGAAGAGATGTTGGTTTCTTATTTTTATACCTATTTCCAACCTAAAACAGTTTTTACTATAGAACGGGAAAAAAAGTTAGAATTTCAAGATGAGACATTAAGTAATTTGACTTATGTAAATTTCATTCTTGATCTGCTCAAAGAACAGCCCGAAATATCTTTACTGCGTAGTCTCTATAACACCAAGAATAATGTCATATGTCTCAGTGCTACGACCGGTTTTTCAGAAACGTATTCAGGGCAATATAATCGTAGTTTCTTACGACAATTTTGCTCTGGTAAGACAAACAACTTAGGTATCAAAATAACTGAGCGAAGTGATACTGATATTACGTTACTAGCTTCACTTCGAGATAAACGGTTAGAACTCAGGAGTGTTGATTTTATAATATTTAATTCAGAAGTTCCTTTACTGGATTCTGGAGAAGGTTTTGACGAAAGTTTTAAAATAAAATTTAATTTTTTTAAGAACGAGCTTTACGGTTTGAATAAAGACTTTAAAAAAAGTTTAAATAACTATCAAAAGATAGAGTTTGAGCGTCAACTTTGTTCTATGCTCCTCGCTGCTTATGAAGGTAAGCATACGATGAGCTTAGCATTGAGTAATCGTTTTCAATATAAATTAAGGACATATTTTTCAAATCAAAATGTAAAGCTGAGAAATGTGAAAAGACTTCATGACTCATGGAAAATATTCGAATATTTACCTTTTGAGAATGGATATAAGATCCGCGTTATTTTATTTGACGCGGCATTACGCAAAGAGTGTGATATTAGAAAATTCACTCATGTAGAGGATCAAGATACGAAAGTTGTGTTACTTTCTTCTTATAAAAGTGCTGGTACAGGGTTAAATTACTTTATTACTTACCCAAGTGAAAATGGAGAATTATTTGAAGAAGACTTTGAATGTTTAGTGTTAACTAGTGCGCCATTCTGGAGTTCAATCATCAGTGATGAAGAAACAAATGATAGAACACTTCATTCGTTACAGAATTATCTTCTTTTAATGAAACAATGTTCTGATTCAGATGAGGAAAAATTCTTAAAAGATTTTGATATCAATTTAGTGAGTGGTGATGATTACCAATTCTTAATGCGTGAACATATGATTTCTAAGCTAAAAGATTTAATGCAGGCTATTGGTCGTGTTGAGCGTAAAGATACAAAGATGAAAACAAAAATATTCATTCCTGATAGTGCAGTGGAAAATGGAATGGTTCAGTTTAATCAATTGACTCGTATTAAGAATAATCACCCTATCTTGGAGAGCATGTCATTATTAAATCATCAATTTATGCAGCTCTGTGAAAAAGAAAGATCCATGTGTAGCTTTAGATCGAGCGAAGAGAGAAAATCATTTGAGAAAAAAATAGCTCGGAATTCCGTATTGCTTGAGGAATTTTTTGAAGATTTTGTACCCAAAGTATTATCGTATGCAAGAAAAGGTGATATTGATGCAATTGCATTTAACGAGCAGCTTCGATCTATTGAAAGTATGATATCGCCATCAAGCTATATAAGAAAATTAAAATCAAACCCTCATGTTCAGAAGTATCAAACAATGATGGATGCTGTTGATGCGCTATATATTGATATATCTTCCACTCCACAATTGAAGTTATGTATTAAAAATCGTGAAGATGATACAGTGACACTCACAGATATTGAACACGGCTATTCAATATATACCCCTAAAGAATGGATACTTGCAGGTATTGGTAATCGAATTGGTGATAGAAGGGATGAATATGTAACATATCTTTTAAAAGAAGTTGCAAGTCTAAATAAAAATGTATTTAAGGATTGTATTCCACATCCCAGTTTTATCCCATTGCTTAAAGGGAATGTTGGTGAATATTTGTTTACTCTACTTTTAACCAAGCTACATAATTGTGAGCCAATAGCACCGAGATTACTAAGTGAAAAAATAGGGAAAAGAGTATATGAATTATTTGATTTTTACATTGAGGCAGGAGGGAATTTGATTTGTGTTGATTCAAAAAATTGGTCATCTACTTTAGATAAAAAATACCAATCTTTAAAAACTCATGATAATGCTCAGAGAAAAGCTGAAACTATTTTAGATGATATTGGTGATAAATATGAATCAATTAAGTTCGTATACTTAAATACTCGGATGGAAAATAATCCTCTAAACCTTGAACAAGAAGTTTCCAAAGATAGTAAAATCTATTATCTTAACTTATTTAAGGAGTCTTTTGGATACAAAAAGCAAGATTATGATAGGAATGATCGTATAGGTTCAGGCAGTAAGTTAGTTAAAGAAATTCGTATTAATAATCAGATTCTTAATTTATTACAAGGTGTTTGATAATGATGAAGTTAATTGATTTCGTTAATGATTGCTCTAAGATTTCTCCTATAGCGAAAACGAATATTTTAGATATTGATGGCAATATATGTGATAATATCAATAAATTATTTGAAGTGGATGATTCCAGTGGATTATATGTCACCCATGGTCAAAAGAAATTTTTTAAAGAAGAGGGAGAGAATAATAAAAGATTTTATGCCAGAGTGCACAAAGAAATACAGCAAATTATACGAAAAAAATTAACGCTGAGTTCATTAGAAAACGTGGTTTATGATAGTTTTTGGAAGAATTACGGCAGTTTTTCGAGAAGTAAAGAAATTCATTTTTTCTATTTGTCTCACCAGGAATCTGGCATAAAAGAATTTGTTGATAAATTTGAAGAAGATAGCGATTTTTTATGTAAGGTTTTTTCAGCGATCGTAGGATTGCATATTAAACGAACTTTGCTTAAAGAGCTTGACGAACATTATGAAATAGAACCTGTATTCTATAACTCAGAGCTTTATTTATCAGCCGAGAAGTATAGCCAGATTATTGATGCTTTTTATCCTCGTTTTTACTTCTCTATGCAAAAAGAGTTGGTGGTGAATTTGCACAGAAAGGTCTTCCGAATTGAAACAAAAAAGGTAATGTCAGGGAATACAGAAGAAACGCAATTATCATTTAGAACTAAGGAAAATGACTTTCAAGTTACAGGTGATATCAATGCAACTGAGTATTCTAAGAAAAAATTTATGCGTTTTAAAGAAGGGTATCGAAACAGTAAAAATTATTCTCAGAATTTAGTTATTCAGAAAATAAAAGAAATATTAAATCATGCTGAGATTCCATTTAGTGAGAGATACTTCAGAGCTGATTATGTTCTTCATAATTTTATAACTGTGGATAAAAATTTTTCGTATCCTTTGGTGTTGATTGATGCGAGAATTCCAGAACATTTGTCTGATAAGAAAGTGAAAATATATTTTGAGAAAGAGGTTAAAGAAATATTTGATCTACAAGAATTAGCTTATGCTCCTGTTCAAAGTTTTGAATCACTCGATAAAAGTAATAACTATCTGGTTCTTAATTCATTAGTTGATGAAGCTAAAACCAGTATTTTAGTCGAGGGTAAAAGGAAAAATACGATATGGGATGCATTTGATCACGTTAGGGGCAAGGGAATAGAGAATGCTGATTTGGATTATTATACGGAACTGAAAATTCATAGGTTTGAAGCGCAGGGTGAGGTAGTCATTCAGGGTATAGATTTAGATAATAACATTGTAGAGAATGATAAGAAAACCGGTTTGGAAAAATTAAGTAGCAAAGTACTTATAAAAATTCAAAAAATTAAAAGTGAACTTTGGCTAAAAGAAAAAATTTTCAAAGAGAGGAAGATTGAAAATATTGATCTGCCAGATTCAAAGATGACTCTTATATATATTAGAGCTCCGGGAGTCATTAAGAAAAGAGAAGAGATACTTGCTTCAATAGTGGATGTTTATATTAGTAATAAAACGCTTTTTATCAAGGGGCATTCACTTGCAAAGAATGCAAGGACTCTTGAGCAAAAATGTCCATTTATGAAA
Organism: Photorhabdus heterorhabditis; assembly: GCF_018448905.1. Classification (GTDB taxonomy): domain Bacteria; phylum Pseudomonadota; class Gammaproteobacteria; order Enterobacterales; family Enterobacteriaceae; genus Photorhabdus; species Photorhabdus heterorhabditis. The sequence continues at coordinate 98,618 of NZ_RCWA01000012.1, forward strand.
AATATAAAAACGTTTTATAATGACTCTTTTTATTTAGTCGATGAGGTTGAAAAAATATGTCTTAGTCGATATCATTCGGATAGGATTCCTAGAATCATCGGTAATCAGAGAATAGATAATATTGAGTATGCTTTGGAAGATGAAAGTTTAGTGAATAGAGTATGTAATCCAATTGAAACAGTTTTACCCTATTATTTAGCGCCTAAACAGAAGAGTCAGTATGAACATATTTATCTTCAACCGAAGGGAGATGACTTATTGTATTTTGTATCACCATGCAATTCACCTAATCAAACGATTGCAAAAGAGAACTTAATTTACAATATTCTGACTATGGATAAAGAGGGCAAACAGATAAATGCGATGGAACAAAATATTACATCTATTTTCCTACGTTCTTTTACCAACGATGTATTAAGGTTAAAGGAAGTCAGTAAAAGTTCTTTATTTGAGAAAATAGCTAAGATATACATTGAAAACTAGGTGGAAATTAAAAGGTTTTCTCCGAAAAAGTGGAAGGATTACACCGGCGGCACCGAGGCCATGCTAAAAGTCACGGTGCCATTTTTTCCTTCGCAAAGGTACTCCTGCCGACATAAGGCGGGAGAAGAATTTCTACGGGGCGTTAGCCTCGTATTCTTCCTTTGCTAATTCTAGCCACTCATCAAAATTATTAAGACCTCCTCTATCTTCCCACCCAGTTGACGCAAAAGCATGGATAAAAAATACTTTTGGATCACCTGAGACATCAGAGCCATCAAAGCAAGCAATATCGTCAGAATAAGATATTTTTGCAAATGGCACGAGTTGCCTTGCTGGATATTGCGTATTCATTTCAGACAACCAGTATTTAGAGAATTTTTCAAATTCGCACAAAAACCACCAAGGTTCTAAATCCAAAATAGATTCTTGATTTACTATTTTCAAAAAATGCGATGGAAAATTAAATCCTTTTGGTAGCTCTTCTGATGAATATAAGTAACATGACATAATAAATTAATCCTTTGATGTTACAAGACCCCCAAAACACATCCAGATATTACTCCTATGCCATGATAAGCTGCCTCTATGATGTACTGAACTCAGTAGTGTATAATATTGATTTTATTAATCATAATAATGAGAGACTATGCAAAAGGACACCTTGCGTGTCTGGGAGAAAATGCTGTTGTTATTTTCGATCGTGGTTACTTCAGTTATTACCTGCTCTATCAAGTCATCCTAAGCAAAGTGAATGCGTTAATTACCCAACGAAACCTATCAAATTGCCGATTTTGATCGGTAATACAACCCGGTTTCCTCTCAACACTCCGCCTTGAAACAAGGCTTTACTATCGAAAATATAGCACTTTCAATAGTAACACCAAGCAAACAAGAAAAATGATTTCTAAATGGAAATCATTTTTCTATGGTGCTACAGTCTTCATGACATATTTATTATATGAGATGAATGACAGTGAAAAAATCAGAAAATATACTAAATGACAATTGCTTAGATTTGAATGTTTCGTCTTACCAAAAAGGTGTGCTGGGATTCAAACTTGTTTTGGTTCTGGGAATGTTGAGTGCTATTGGCGCTCTTTCGACTGACATGTACCTCCCTTTATTTCCCGCTATGTCTCACGCACTAACCACAACTCAAGCTGGTATTCAATTAAGTCTAACGTCATTTATGTTTGGCCTCGCGATTGGACAATTAATTATTGGCCCTTGGTCGGATGTTATTGGTAGGAGAAACCTTCTATTAGGCGGTATGGTTTTGCTAACTGTAGCATCAATTGCTTGTTCATTTTCTTCAAGTATTGAGATGTTAACCATTAGCCGTTTTTTTCAAGGTGCTGGTGGTGCATCAGGTATTGTCTTGACACGAGCCATTGTTTCTGACCTTAGTTTTGGTAACAAGGCCGCATACTATTTCAATCTGATGTTAGCGATACAAGGTGTAGCGCCGATAATTGCGCCATTGATAGGAGGCATTGCTGCACATTTTCCGTGGCCAGTTGTATTTGTCTTTTTAACGGTTATTTCACTGATACTCACCGTCTTAACGTTTGCTTATGTGCCAGAAAGTTTGCCAAATAAATCAGCATATAGCGGGATTAAGAACAGTTTAGTTAAACAGTTTTTCAAACTGTTCAGAAATAGAATCTATATGGGATATACGTTAGTATTCTCGGCCACCTTTGGAGCACTGTTTGCCTACATTTCAGCATCACCTTTTATATACCAGTCCATGTTTAATTTCACCCCAGGATTTTTTTCTGTTGTGTTCGCAATTAATGCCGGAATTATGATGTTCAGCAGCATATTGAGTGCCCGATGGGTTGAACGGATCGGCGCTAAAAGGCTTGTCATGGTTGGTGTTGTAACAACTTTTGTCTTATCTTGTTTGTTACTGATTGTAAATTATCTCAGTGTTTATCAACTTGAGTTAACTACGGCCATTTTCATGATGCTTATGTTTACGATGGCGTTAATTTTCGGCAATGCAGCCAGTTTAGCATTAACAGCGGTTCCTGATTTAAGGGGGGCAGGCTCTGCTGTCCTTGGTGCCCTTCAGTTTGGAATAGCTTCTTTGACGGCATTTTTAACTGGTCTTGGCAAATCTGTGTCTCTGTTTCCTGTATCTATTGTATTAATCGGATGTGGGATTATGACTCTATTTTCCTTAATATTAGTACGTGTAAGGAGATAAATGAAGTGAGGGATCATAAACAAAACACGATTGAAATTCTTGGTGCTAGGCAAAATAATCTTAAAGGAATTGATTTACGTATTCCTAAAAATGTCATCACAGTATTTACCGGTGTTTCTGGTTCAGGTAAAAGCTCTTTGGTATTCGATACAATTGCAGCGGAATCCCAACGACAACTTAATGACACTTTTCCACCTTATATACAGCATCGGTTACCATACTATAGTCAACCGGATATGGATGAAATAAATAACCTCACTACCGCAATTATCATCAACCAAAAGCGTATTGGTGAAAATGTCCGTTCAACGGTTGGTACAGCATCAGATATTTATACCTTACTGCGCCTCTTATTTTCCCGAATAGGCACACCATTCATCGGGTATTCCAACATTTTCTCTTTCAATCATCCGTCAGGAATGTGTCCACATTGCGAAGGATTGGGCATTACCAGCACAATAGATGTTAATAAGCTGGTGAATGAAAACAAATCGCTGAATGACGGTGCAATTGAATATACCACATTTGCACCAGGCACCTGGCGATGGCGTCGGTATACTCACTCTGGTTTGTTTGATAATAATAAGAAAATTGCCGATTACTCTGCCGAAGAACGCCAGATTTTACTATATGCGGATAATATTACTCCAGAAAATCCATCCTCAGGTTGGCCTAAATCGGCTCGATTTGAAGGGATTATTCCCAGATTCACGCGCAATTATCTTGTGAAAAACAACAAAGAGTACAAAAGTGAAGAATTTCAGAAAATTGTTTCAATAAAACAGTGCTCTGCCTGCTATGGTCAGCGGCTTAATAAACATATACTATCGTGTTTAATTCAGGGTAACAGTATCGGCGATTGTATTGATATGCCGATTATTGAGTTGAGTCAGTTTATAGCAACACTAAATATCCCTTCTGTTAATACGCTGATTAATGCTTTAAAAGAACGTTTAGTATCAATGTGTTCTGTTGGTTTGGGTTATCTGAATCTTAACCGCCCGACGGCAACATTATCAGGTGGAGAGTCCCAACGGCTAAAAATGGTGAGACATTTAGGCAGTAGCCTCACTGGAATGACTTATATTATTGATGAACCTAGTTCCGGTTTACATCCAGCTGATATTACAAAACTGAATACGCTGATCCAGCAGCTGCGTGATAAAGGCAACACTATTTTAGTGGTCGAACATGATCCCGATGTTATTAAAATTGCAGATCATGTGATTGATTTAGGTCCCGGCGCAGGTGATAACGGTGGAACGATCACTTATCAGGGAAATCTGAACGGGTTGCTAATTTCTGAAACATTAACAGGAAAATATCTTTCTCAGACAATCCAGCTCAACCGAAACCCAAGAAAGCCGATTGGTTATGTCCCTGTTAAAAACGCAACGCTACATAATCTTAAAAGGATCTCTATCGATATTCCATTGGGGATAATGCTCGTGATCAGTGGTGTAGCAGGCTCAGGAAAAAGCTCCCTGATTATGGGAGAGGTTGTCCCGAAATGTGCCAATGCTGTCGTTATCGACCAAAAACCTATTCACACCTCGAAACGTTCTCATATTGCATCGTGGAGTGGTATTTTTGAACATATCAGGGAACGTTTTGCCTTGGCTAATAAGGTGGATAAATCGTGGTTTTCGCCAAATGCCAAAGGAGCGTGCCCTGAATGTAAAGGATTGGGTGTCATTGAAACTGATTTGGCTTTTATGGATTCAGTAACCTTACCTTGCGATGCTTGCCAAGGACAAAAATTCAATCAACAATCCCTGAATTATAAATACAGAGGTAAAACGATTGTTGAGCTTATGGATATGAGTATTACGGAGGCGTCAAATTTTTTCGCGGGAGACAACCAGATCCAGCTAACATTAGGGAATATTCGGAATGTTGGGTTAGGCTATATGCGCCTTAGTGAATCGCTTGACCATCTGTCTGGGGGAGAGTGCCAAAGACTGAAACTGGCATCTTACCTTAATAATGAAAGTGACGTGTATATTTTTGATGAACCAACAACCGGGCTTCATCCTTCAGATGTAACGATACTTATGACGTTGTTTCGTCGCCTTGTCGAACAGGGAAATTCTGTTCTGATCATTGAACATAACATAAAAGTTATTGCAGAAGCGGATTGGGTGATTGATTTAGGAGAAGGTGCGGGGACTGCTGGTGGACAGGTAATGTTCAGTGGCACACCACAAACGATGTTTGAAGAGGGTAATTCATTGACTGCGGATTACTTACGTCAGCATTGCTAATAAATAAAACCAACAAAAAAGTAAAGCGTTAATTGGCTCAGTGGGGACAACCAAGTGTATTATTCGCATACCACACCAATTGTCCCAACAACATCCTATACCCTATTGGATTTCAAGATGGATCGCGGCGGCAAGGGAGCGAATCCCCGGGAGCATAGGTAACTATGTGACCGGGGTGAGTGAGTGCAGCCAACAAAGAGGCAACTTGAAAGATAACGGGTATATAAGTAATACGTTACTTTATAATGTATTGATTTGCAATTCCTTATCTGCGTAGGGCGCTAGCACACTATTTTAGCCATTTTTTAAAGACGATTATTTCTTAAAAACCAACTTTAATAATGTTTATATCGAATGAAATTTAATTAAATAATTTTTTAGGATTTTATAGTAAACTAAAGAGTGAAAGAACAATATTGACACTTTAAATCCAAATATTAATCAAAGTATGTTCACACCCTGCTTATCTGCGTAACCTATAGCATTATTAATCATCCAGTTATAAATAGGAAATGCATCAGTAGTTAAAAAAGACTCGTTATGAAACTGTATTGATGCCACATTATTAGATTTCAAAGCAATAATTTCACTTTTATCTAATCGTTCAAGATAAACCAATCGATTGTATTTTGGCGTAAACCAGTGTGGTAATTTGTGCATCGCGGCAAAACTATTATAAAACCCTACATAGCAGGTCATACTATCAATAGCTATTTTATACTGCATTCCTTGCCGTGTTTTGGGAAGCTGTTTGATGGGCAAACCAAATTCAGCACAAATAAGTTGATGTCCCAGACAAGTTCCAACTAGTGGTAAATTTTGTTTTAAACGATTTGTAATCAGTGTCCGCCCCATTACCATCTTGTCATGATTAACAGCGTTTGGGTTTCCTGGCCCTGGACCAATAAAAAGGATATCTGTTTTACCTGTATTCATTAATTGAGGCAAACGTATACCAGACTCAAACCATGAAACTATCGTTACATCATGTCCTATATAACGTAGTTGGTGAGCAATCATCTCAGTAAACAAGTCTTCCATATCAATGAGTGTAATGGAGGGGAGGGAACTGGTTGTTAATGCAATTTTTTTAGAATTCCCTAACCAGAAGGAAGACACTTTCTGATTTCGTTGCTGTAATATTGTAGTGATATTACTCAACACATATTCAGATAAATGGGTATTATTGGTTAGATTAATACTTTTTTTCTCCTCAAAAAAAGAATTCATTAAACCACTCAATTTTGCTTTGGTTTCTTCAGCTTCATTTTCTGGAACTGAATCACGAACAATTGTTGCCCCTGATGTCAATCGGAAATGCCCATTTTTCGTAATATCAGCAGCTCGGATTAAGATAGCAGAATCCAGATAACGTTGGTTATTCTTAACGCCAATCATTCCGATAACACCACTGTAATACCCACGACCACGATTTTCCCAGCGTTTAATGACTTGAGATGCATTTTCCACGGGGCTTCCGGTCACAGTTGGTGCGAACAATGACTCTTTCAGGATAGTTTGAATTGTCTGTGATGTTGAACCACGGATAAAATATTCCGTATGTGCAACCCGAGACATCATTTTTAATTGAGGACCAGTTACCGTAATATCACTGTCACATATACGGCTCATCATTTTTAGCTCCTCATCAACGACCATGAAGAGCTCATTCTGTTCCTTTTTGTTGTTAATAAAATGGTATAAAGCCTGTTCTATTCCTTTTTCTGGATATTTTAACGTACCACTTATTGGGTTCATGGCAACATCTTTACCATCCACTAGAATATGTTGCTCTGGACTACTGCCGATAAGATAGCGTTCTCCAGTATAAACAATCCACGTCCAATAAGAACCACTTTCGTTTATCAATAATCGATTAAATAGCGAAAGGGCATTCTCCAATGAAAAGTCTTCAATATCACCCTCTAAACTTCTCGACATAACAAAATTACTGCCTTCTCCAGCATTAATCTCATCGTTGATCACATGTTCCACCACTTGGCTGTAATTTTTATCTGTGATGTCGAAATGTATATTAGACGCTTTTATTGGCTTGCTATCCTCAATAACTCCCCAGTTATTTATTTGATAACGAGTTTGTGTTTTTATGCTCATGATAATGATAGGTTCGTTGTCGTTATGGCATGCAAACCCTTTTTCAGCGATTTGATTAAATGGAATAATAATTAATTGAGAAGCACTCAGTTCTCCGGAAGGTGTTATATCCATCGTATCGAAATCGTCTGATTTCAATGAAAGAGTTGGCTCCAACGAAATTGGCTCTAGTTCTGAGAGTGAATGGCTGTATTTTATTTCCCCCTCAAATAATAAAAAAGAGTCTTTAGCATCAGATAATGGGCGATAAATACATGCAAAAGGTTTATTTGTCTTAACTAAACGGCTAAAGAGATTTTTTGCATCATTTGATTTCAGCTCTCTTTGTGGTAATTCTTTCAGCGACATTATTTCCCCTTATAATCTGTTTTATCAGGATCTTTAGTCTCCCGATGTATTATTTTTTTAGATTTGCAATGATTTGCTCTGTTGATGCCACTACAGAGCATATTTCTGCCGCTATATTCAACGCTATGCGGTGTTTTTCCTCTGAAAAATCTGCCACAGCATCTGATACAAAAAAGGTCTCGATATCATGTGAGTAAGCATCAATAGCGGTGGCCAGACATCCTATATGTGCATACACACCACAAATGATCAGTTGATTGCGGTTCAAATCCCTTAAATGGTGTAGCAGATTAGATTTGACGAACGCACTGTAACGCCACTTAGTTAGTACAGTTTCATCTTTAATAGGGGTCAGGAGTGGAATAATTTCCCGATGTTCACCTTTTGCTTTCATGCCTTCACCCCAGATTATTTTTAATAATCCCCGTTGTTCTGGGGTCATACTACCGGGTTGAGCAGTATAAAATACAGGGATATTAAAATTTCTAGCAATACTTAATAGTGTATGGGTGTTTCTGATGACACTATTTATCGGACTGGCTTCGGTTTCAAAAAAATCCACAAAGTATTTTTGCATATCATGGATCAATAAAGCGGTGCGATGCCGATCTGGAAGCCAATTTGCTGCCGATTTGGGCAAATCTGTATATTTAGGTAATGGGTACGATAATATTTTTTCCATTTTGTATCTCTTTGTTTGCTATGTACTAACAGCTACCTAATGCAGCACCACCATCCACCAATAAAGTTGACAACGTAGTTTGACTTGATTCTTCACTTAGATAGAAACAAACAGCTGCGGCAATTTCATCTGATGTGGCAATCTTGCGTAGAGGGATACCGATACGAAATTGCTCTGGATTACCGTCCAATGTGCGACTTTTGTCATTTTCATTTTCCCACATACTGCGTAGCATTGGCGTATCTGTTGAACCAGGAGCCACAACATTACACCGGATTCCCAATGGAGCTACCTCTAACCCAAGTGCATATGTAAAGGCTTGGGCTGCCGCTTTTGAAGCACAATATGCTGCCATCGTTGCCCGAGGGACTCGTGCGGCATTTGAAGCAACAGTCACGATGCTACCTTTTTTTTGCTCCATCATATAACTGGCTGCAGCTTTACTGACGTTGAATACCCCCGTCGCATTAACAGCAACGATATGATTCCATGCATCAATATCTGTATTTTCAACAGAACCGTGATGTAATACACCAGCACCATTCACCAAATAGCCGATTGGTCCAAGTTGATTTCTGATCGCAAGAAATGTGCTACCAACTTGTTGAGGTTCGGTAACGTCCACAGAAAAACCGATAATTGGTTGAGAATATTCATGGCTGAGTTTGTTCACCAGAGATTGCAAAACATCAGCCTGTTTATCAATAAGTGCTAAGATTACTCCTTCCATCGCCAATCGTTTAGCGATGGCTTTTCCGATACCACCACATGCACCGGTAATAACTGCAACATACTTTTTGTCAAATGTCATAATGTTTCCTGATCAATTTTTCATAGTTTAATTAGTTCAATTGCCTGTATTTTATTTAATCGTGGGCCGCATATAATGTTTGATAATTCGGACTCTTTAGGTTTGAAGCCACAACCAAAATATTCGGCGATATCTTCAGCTAAAACAGGTTCCGGACTATTTATACAGTCGCCGCTCCATACTGGTAATGTTATATTTTGGTATTTTTCAAATGCATTAGAATGTGGTTTTGCATATTGACCCGCAATATACGACCAACTGTGATCACAGTTTTATTCAATAAAGTAGAAAAATTTCTGATAAATTATGTAAAAAATCGACTTTCGGAGTAACCGATTGTTGGTCACATGCAATAACTCGTTAAGCACAATCACTAATTTAAATTATTACCGCTTTATCTAACCAAAATTTTTCCAATTGTTTATAAATATACGTAAAATTTTTATGATTAATCAATGACGATAAATTTAATAGTTATTTTTTTATGAAATGGCATCAAGGTAGCTTTTTATCACTTGAATTGATCGTTATTTTTCCACTCATGCCATACAGTTGTTCTATATTAATAACTTTTATGAATATATAAATAATCACCGATTTGATGATATTAATCATCCATAACTTACCTATATCTTGTCAACCATTAAAATAAAATTATCATATAAAAAAATCATAATTAATTGATTTTAAACAATTTAAATTATAGGTGGGGGTGATGCTCAAAGAAGTATTATTTTATTTTTACACTTTCAGTACGTTAATTACTAACCTAATTACTTTAGTAGATGGTTTTTTATTTTGGAAATCATTTGACTGGTTTTAAGATTATATTGTAGACTTCGATTCATTAACACCTCAGACAATAGATAGAAACAAACCCAAATGAACATATATTGTTTAAATATATCTTTAAACAACTAAACTATTAGCTCTTAGGGTCTAATTCTCCGCCACCTATGGTGTAAATTGATGGTTTTAAGATACCCCCTACTCGTATCGGGGTATTTTATTATATCTTAGCTACTTTAATTCATATTAAGTATGAGAAGGATTCCTGCATGATTAAAAAACAGGTTAAACAATTGTGTACCATACCAAGTGTTTTGAGTGAAATAGTAAATAAATATCCTAATAAAATAGCGTTAATATTTCATTCGAAAAAATTATCGTATCGTGAACTTTGGGAACAATCAGCCCAAGTAGCATTTGTTTTACAAAAAATGGGGGTAAAAAAGGGAGATAAAGTAGCAATTAATATAACTCGTAGTCTTGAGTTATATCTGACGCTGATAGCAATAATAAGGTTAGGAGCTGTTATTGTTCCATTAAGTAATTCATTTAATAATATTTCAAAACAGTATATAGCAGATTGTATCAAAGCTGCTGACGTTAGTTTACTGATTTCAGATACTGATCACTTCGAGCCATCTGAATTTAAAAAAAATAGTTCAAAATTAAATTATCTAAAAATAAATTTCCTGTTTATTTCTGTAGAAAAACTTTTTTCTCAAGCCAGAGATTTAAATTGTATACCAATAAAATTTGAATCCATGTCCGAAATGTTAGTTGTGACAGACCCAGCCATGATATTGTTGACGTCAGGCTCAACAGGTAAACCTAAGAGTGTGATTATTCGCCATTGTGGTTTAACTCGTCTTGCAATCCCTATCAGCCAGTTAGGTAACACAGATAATGACCGTTATTTACAACTTGCAGAGCCGTCATTTGCTGCAAGTGCTAATGAAATTTGGATCAGTCTTCTGACCGGAGCCACACTAGTTATTTATCCAAAAGACGTCCCCGATTTAGAAGAACTAGATAACATCATTAGTCATCAGCATATTTCTATTCTTTTCTTATCTGGCGGACTATTCCGGTTATTTGTAGAAGTTTCTCCAGATACTTTACATAAACCTGATTGTGTCATTGTTTCAGGTGATTTTATTAACCCTAGGTTGTTTTCAACTGCAGCGAAAGCAGGTAAAGGGCGAATATTCAATGGAATGGGATGTACGGAAAATTCAGCTCTCACTTCTGTTTATCCGGTGTTACCCGGTGAAATATTTGATGCTAATTCTCCAGTTCCTATTGGTTGCCCATTACCTCTCGTCAATATGGTCGTCCTGGATGATAATTTAGAAATTTGTGCTCCGGATATACTTGGGGAACTTTACATCAGCGGTGCAGGGCTTGCGGTAGGATATTCAGATCCTGCATTAACCAATGAGTGTTTTGTCTGGTTGGATATTAATGGTAATCACGAGCGTTATTACCGTACTAATGATCAAGCTAAAAGAGATAAATCCGGTAATTTTACATTACTAGGACGCACCAACCACATGTGCAAAATTCGTGGTTTCAGGGTCGAAATCACCGGAGTGGAACATACGCTACGTTCGCATCCTCAAATAGAAGATGTCATTGTCACTATAGAGCAGACAGATAATGAACCCCTGTTACATGCCTGTTATCTGAATAAATCAGGCTCTCTATCCAACACCAATCTTCGCGAATTTATGAATTCAAGACTGCCATCATACATGGTTCCAGAACGGTTTACACAGGTTAATTCCTTGCCAATGAATAAAAATGGTAAACGCGACCGAAATAAAATGGCTCAGCTTATTGCTGATGGAATGCACAAACAACAAGATGATAACGTAGAATCAAAAATTCTCTCAATATGGGAGGAGATAACGGGTTATAAGAATCTTGATCCAGCAACTTCGTTTTGGGAACAGGGGATAAATTCTCTTCATCTAATCAAATTAGCCTCTCTTGTCAGTAAAACACTTGGTATTCATGTTTCATCTGCCGATGTGTTTTCAGTGGATAGTGTCAAAAAATTAGCAGCTAAGTTTGGGAAAAACGACTTGGAGAGAAAAAATGGGCAATGAATCATTGAACAAATCAGTAAAGGATACATGGGATAACAGAACATATATACCCAGTACACAAGGGCAAAAAGGGTTATGGTTACTTGATCAGGTGCTGAGTCAACCTGAAAGCTACAATATCCCATTACTTATAGAAGTGGGGACTCAGTTAGATCATAGTTTACTGGAAAAGGCTGTTACTCAATTTGCTGAAGTCACTCCTGTTTTACGCACACACTTTACATTTCATCAAGATCAGCTTTATCAAGTTATAGAACAACCCTATTATATTCATATTATGCACAAAGCTATCACTGAGGCGAATCATCCAGAAAAAATTATTCAACAAATGGCGTCAAAACGATATGATTTGGCAAAAGGACCGTTATTCGATATCTGTTTGATAACAGGGGAATTAAAACGATGTTGGTTGGCGTGTTGTTTTCATCATATTATCGTTGATGCGCCATCAGTGACTATTTTTATAAAGAATATTCTCGAATGTTATGCTCATTTAGTTGAAAATAGAGAGTTTAATTATCTGAAAATCAGTGCTGATTATTTGGAGTTCACTCAATGGCAAAAAGAGCAATTAGATAAACCTGAAATTTCCACCATGAAAGACTATTGGAAGGAGGTACTTACTCCGTACCCTTCTATGATAGATCTCCCAACTGATTACCCCAGAAAGGAGTGCAAAGGAACCAAAGCAGGTTATCGGAATTTGCAACTTAGCCATGATGACGCATTGAAAATATCTCAGCAGGCAAAAAATCTTGCAATGACTCCTTTCATGTATATGACCATGTGCTGGCAGTTTTTGCTGTATCGTTTATCTGGTCAAAAAGATATCACAATTGGTATCCCTTTTACGCTAAGGGATAACAGTGAATTTGAAGAAACTGTGGGATATTTAGTTAATACTTTACCATTTAGATCTCATTTAGATTCAAGTAGTACAGTGAATCAGTTTGCAGTATCAGTCCGTAATTGCTTTATTCAGGCACACTTTAATAAGCAATTACCGTTTACTGAGATTGTTGCAAATACAGGCCAGAACTTTGGCTTAGATAACCCCGTGTTTCAAACATTACTGGTCAATCTCGATACTATCAATGGTGCATTACAGGATTTCCCTTACTCAATAAAGGTCACCGAGCAGTATATTCAATCCGCTAAATATGATTTAACCCTATTTGTTGAAACGGGTATATCTCATCAGTTAATTATGGAATTTAATGCCGAACTATTTAGAGGCAACACCATCCAATATTGGCTGGAGCTATATAGACAAACAGTTTTATATATGGGAGAGTGGGGTGAAAAGACTTTAGGTGAAGTTGAAATACTCACTCAAGATGAACAACTATACATCGTAAATCGTTCAAGTACTCCATTAGTTGATATGAACAACCCATATTTTATTGGTGAGATAGAGGAATATGCAAAAATTCATTCGAACAGTATTGCATTAATAACACGTCACGGTCACTGGACTTATGGATGGTTAGATCATCGCGCCAACCAGTTAGCTGAATTCATGTATGCAAATCATACAATCAGTGTGGGTTCACGAGTAGGTTTATTGCTAAACCGAAATGAAGATTCTATTGCCGCTTTGCTAGCCGTTTTGAAAACAGGTGCATCTTATGTTCCCATTGACCCCAATTATCCCCAAGAACGTGTTGAATATATGCTCCGGGACGCAGCGGTGGATTGCATCATAACCACAAGTGAGTTTGTCACGACATTATCTGCGACCATTCATAAAATTGTGTTATTAGATGAAACGGTATTTATACGGGATGTTAACTGGCAATCAGTGCAACGGAAGCCAGAAGATGAGTTATATGTCATCTACACTTCCGGTTCAACAGGACAACCCAAAGGAGTGCGTTTACTAAATAAGACACTGTCCAATCTTCTTACATGGCAAAAAGAGATCACTATTTGCGTTGAAGGTGATTGCACACTTCATTATATGTCTTTATCTTTTGATGTTTCTGTACAGGAAATATTTGGCACTTTATGTACTGGTGGAAAATTATATATTGCAGATGAAGACGAACGTAAGGATCTACATCATTTACAAAGTATCATTGAGTTAAACGAGATCCGCCGGGCATATTTTCCCTATGTGGCACTTCAACATTTGGCTCAATTAACAGCCACGAATAAAGCTCAACTATCAATGCTTGATGAAGTTTACTCAACAGGTGAACAGCTGGTTCTTACTTCTGATATTAAACATATGTTTAGTACCAACCGAAGACTGATTAACCTTTATGGTCCTTCAGAAAGTCATGTTTGTTCTGCTTATGTCATGCCGGCAGATATATCTTCGTGGGGAGACAGCGCATCAATAGGGTATCCACTACCCGGATTTACAATGCTTATATTAGATGAACACAGACGTATAGTTCCAGCTGGTGTCGCAGGTGAACTTTGGATTATCAGTGATTTTCTTTCTCCAGGTTATCACAACAAAGATCATGAAACTCAAGCACGATTTTTAACCGGAAACTGGCTAGGTACACTGAGCCAACATGCTTATAAATCTGGTGATCTAATAAAACTAAAATCCGATAACTCATTTACATATCTTGGTCGTTTGGATAACCAGTTAAAAATCCGAGGATTCCGCATTGAACCATCAGGAATAGAAGCAGTTATCAATTCATTGGATGGTGTAAAAGTATCTGCAGTCATTGGAAAGGAAATATCAGCAGGTAACAAAATGCTGGTGGCTTTCATAATCACAACTGAGCCATTAGAACGCGTTGAATTGTTAACTAGGTTACGCAGCTATCTACCAGATTATATGGTTCCAAATGAGTTCATATTTTTGTCTGATCTTCCAACTACTCCCAGTGGTAAAATTGATCGAAAAGCACTGCATCACATTGAAATAACTAAAATGTCAGATGATGTTGAAAAAAACGACATTGAAGAGGTTTTGACTTCAACTGAACAAACAGTAAAATTACTCTGGCAAAAAATTTTTCCGAATCGAGCGATTAACCTAGGAGATAATTTTTTCAATATCGGAGGGCATTCGTTGTTAGCAACACAGCTAGTATATTTACTGCGCAAAGAATTTAATGTCGATTTCCCGATTAAATCACTATTTAATGCTGCTACTTTGCGTGAGATGGCTGATTCGGTTGAGATGTATCTGAATAACGACAAAAAATCAGATGATGAAATAAAGAATACATTTATTAACGATGCTTTCATCCAGCATGATTGGACGTATACGCTCCAATTAAATCCATCAATGAGTAGTGATGTATTACTCACAGGTGCTACCGGTTTTTTAGGTATCTATCTGCTTCGGGCTTTACTGCAACAAATTACGGGTAGAGTCATTTGTTTAGTCAGGGCCACAAATAACAATGCCGGATTGAGCCGTATAATAAAAAATGCTCATTGCTATGGCATCGATCATAACATTGATTTTTCACGTGTTGAAATTGTGGTGGGGGATATTGCCAAAGCGAAATTTGATCTAACAGAGGCAGAATACCAATCATTATCAGAAAGAGTATCTAAAATATATCACGCAGCTGCCCATATTAATTTTGTTCTCCCATACAGTTCTGTTAAGGGAGCGAATGTTGATGGTATCGTGGAAGTCATTAATTTTTGCTGTCACCATGAGCGTAAGAAGCTGGAGTATATTTCTACTATTGCCGTCTTTGCACCGGACTATCCCAAACAGCCAATAACAGAAGATAGTCTCCCTGACTATCCGAACTCACTATCTATCGGTTATACCCAAAGTAAATGGGTGGCTGAACAGTATGTACAGCAGGCCCGATATCAAGGTGTTGATATCAATATTTATCGGATAGGGCGTATATCAGGTGACAGTGTGACCGGTGCATGTCAAGAAGATGATTTTTTATGGCTACAAATTAAAAGCTTTATCCAAATGGGAATTGCACCATACCCTGAATTGCTAACTACTGATCTATTGCCAGTTGATTTCGTCAGTCAGGCCATTGTGGCATTATCAGCCTCTAATAAGATACATGAGCATCAAAACTTCCATTTATTTCATCCGAAAGGCACAGATTTTACCCCAGCATATTTGGCTATTACACAAACAGAGTATGACATCACAACGGTTTCTGAATCAGCATGGTTAGAAAAACTCGAACAGATGGTTGTCAATGGCGATGACGTGGCTCTGGGGTCACTGATCCACCTTTTTAAAGAAAATGCTTTGAATATTGGTAATAGTACCTATAACAATCGAAGTACACGCGAAGCCATTAAAGTCCTGGGTCTCGATTTTCCAGATATTAATGTAAAAACTTTCTCAAAACTAATTTCTTATTTTATGAATAAAGAAATCATACGGTCATATAACCCTGAAAGCAAACAATATGTAAGACACTAAGGAGAAATGATGTTTAAAGTTGTGTTCGATAAATATATAGAAGCAGTTTTGGAAAAATCACCAACAAAACTTGCTGCTCTATTTTGTAACGATGGCATTCTGAGGTTACCATTTCGCACCAGTCGCGATGCAATTGAGAGCCAGTCACAGATACTTGAGCATTATTCAGCAAGTTTTGGTCAGGCACCTCTGGTTTTTACTTCTGTTCAGGATGTAGAACTGTACTCTACAGATAATCCTGATATTTTTATCGTTGAATATCGACTAAATGGTAAGACCTTGCCAGATAAAAAAGATTTTTATTGTTTATATATTAATGTATTTAAATTGAACAACGGTAGAATCAAAGAATTACATGACTATGAGGATGTTCTTAATCGAGCAGCCATTTTCTCTTAATTTTGGCTGTTTTTAATTGTAAATTAAGTAAATATTTATAAGCCTGTTCTATAAAAAATCACTTTTCTTTGTAAATTTTTATTTATGGGACAGGCAGTTAACTCGATTTCTTATTCAATATTCAGGTTATAAAAGAGCCCACATGACAACAGATAATCAAGATACTTGTGATACTACCATAACACCTTTTGAAGATGCATTGAGCAGGCTTCAGTGTGTCCTTGTTGCAAGAAGGACCATCACAAACCCAGAGGGTATTTCATGGGCAGAATATGATACTTTACATTTACTTCGACAATATCAATCTATGAATCCTACTGCGATTGGCGAAAAACTCGGCTTTACTCGCTCTAAAATGTCTAAAGTTCTGAGATTGCTAAAAAATAACGAATTTATTAAACAAGAAACAGGAAAAAACGATAAACGCGAGTTGGTCACTAAATTGAGTCCAAAGGGGCTAATGTTTTTGCAGCGAGTCGAGTCCAACAGACACAATATGGCTGATATTGTGGCATCTAATATGTCCCAAGGTGAAATAGCCATATTTACAGAACTTTGTCATCGTGCCGCAGATCTTTTATATGCACAAACACTAATTAATGATGAGGATTAAATATTATGAAGATGAAATCACGCTTCACAAAAACTAAAACTGAATTAACATATTAAGTGCAGCAGGTATGATAGATGTTGGGGTTTGAGTTGAGTCGCAACTGTCTTACACAATATTTTTATGATGTAATTTTATGGTACTCCTCATCCTATTCCTCGTTCTTTTTGACCATTGCATCCCGCGTAGTTTCATTATGGCTGACGCCGTCGCCGCTTTCACGGCCTTTGCTATGGTTGATGTTAACAGAGAGGTTAAGGCCAGTGGTAATGTGGCATGACTTTACACTTGAGAACTTCCCCCCTACTTGTTGGGTGTCTAACTTTCGGGGTGCAGTTCACAGTGGTCAGGATTTACAGTTAATCAAAAGTTCAATGAATAAGCTTTAATAAAATCATTGTATGTTTCATGCAGATGATAAAAATTTGCGTCAGACTCAGTTTTTAATCCCTGATACCTTTCTATCAATTTATCAAAAAGCTCCTCAGGAACAGGATATGGTTTCGGATCGTTTTTTGCGCAATAAAAGTAGAACAATGCTTTTTCCAATTCAGGAATAGATAGTTTTTCAGTTTTATTGAGCAAATAGCTCAAAGCCTCAAACCAATTAGATTCCGATAAAATCAAAAAATCCAAAGCAGTAGATTTGACAGAATTATTATCAAAAAGATCCGAATTTAAGATTTTTTTTACAAAAAGCCAAACAACATTCAGAATCTTTCAATAAAAGTTCTCCTAAATAATCTATCGCATCATCAGAAGGATCTTCGTATGAATCCGCATTTACATAGCCATTTTCAAGATAACTATCTAATCCTGAAATCGACTCAATAAACTCTATTCTTTCTGTCATTTGAAAGTTCCTGTTTGAACAGTGGCTAATCTCTTCGAACCATTAGGCAGGATTGTCCAAGTTGCATACACTCTAACCGAACCATTATTTCCTGAAACAACAACTGATGTTTTCCGGTTTTCAGGTGTAACATCTTTTGCTGAATCCAATAGCTTACTTATTATCATATTATTATTAACTTTAGTATCAGGAAGACCTGCATTATTTAGTTGTTGATACTGGCTGACCATGTTGCCGTTTGTATTATCAACGGTTCCTGTTGATGTCATATTGAGCTGCTTATCGGCGATAACTCTTCCCTGTTGGTTATCGATGGTGTCTGCGGTTATTGTCAACTCTCCCAAGCTTGAGATGCCCTGTGCAGGTTGGTTGTTGCGGTTGGTTATTTTGCCTTGCTTCCCATCTAGAGTCAGGTTTTTATCCGCATGTATCCAGCCAGCTTCATTATGTGAATTTACGTAGTGATATGATTGAGAAATATGGCTTATTTTAAATTTTCAATAAAAACAACTGGATATGTTTTTTTGAAAAATAAACAAGAATATAAAATGATTTATTAATTAATGAGTTATATGGCTGGTGTCAGGTATTTTTGATTTAATTCTATATATTGATAAACATGTAATATATATCACTAGGAATATTATTATGTAATTGTTTTTGAGGTGACATTTGAAATTATTATCTTAGGTATTAAATGAATGAGGAATGTTGTTTTCTCTGGTTAGATTGATTATTTCTTAATTCATTGTTGGGTGTTTTTTTCAGCGAGTATGCGAATGGGCCAAATTATTGCTGATTAAGAAGTAATGGTATTCATTCTCATTTCGTTTATAGCGACTTTTGGGTTTATTCACTACCTTGGTGATTGTCGGAATTAATCACCAAGGTGAAATAATGATTCAACAAGAAAGTTTTTACCTTATTTCTCTTCTTCTTCACTTGATTTGCTGTTGGCTGTCAGCAAATAAGGCGATTGCTGCCAGCGGCTTGGTGTTAATTGCAACAAATTATGTGCCAGAATAAAACCAATTGCCAAAGCCAGTAGGATCATGATCCTGAGCAGATTGGTGGTGTTGTCTACCTGTTTGGATTCTGTTGCCAGTTTGTGGGTATCCAGTGTCAGGCGCAGAAAACCGTTTGGTTCATCTTTTCCTGGAATGGGAACGACTATCTGGTGGTTAAAATAACTTCCTGCTTTTTTACCACCCAGCGATAAACGATCGCGTACTGGCACACTTTCACCACTATGTGCAACTTGTGTTCCATTTTTAAGGTAAACGCTCGCATCAAGTATGCGGCTGTTTTTGGTCAGATGATTCAAATTAGCCAGTATCTGTTCATTATTAAGATCTTTGCTGCCACTCTCCATATAATCGGATAAGCTGAATGCGACTTGTTTTGCTAGGGTTTTGGCCAATTCCTCAAACTGATCTATCTGGGCTTGTTGGTGAGAACGGCTAAAATAAGAAACGCCCTGCATTAGAAATACTAATAAGGCAATACAGATCAATATAATAGCTGTTTTATGCAGTCGGAATTTTAATTTAGCTTTGATCATAGTTATCTCCTCCTGGCTGTGGTTAATTCAATGTTGCCAGATGCGATACAGAGAGGATAGTTTGAAATGCCATTTTTTGCAGTCAGAGCTATGTAGGATTACAGGAGTAGGGATTAATGTCTAATAACCTAGCTTATCGTTATTTGCCGGAAGAGGTCCATAAGTGGCCGGGATTACCACTTTCATTAAGTGGTGAAGAAGTTATGCCATTGGATTACCGGGCTGGTGACAGTGGTTGGTTGATATATGGTCGTGGTTTAGATAAACAACGTATTAGTAACTTTCAGCATCGGCTTGGTGCGGCAATTGTTATTGTCTCTTCATGGCGTATTGATGATTATCAGGTAGTGCGTATTGCTGGAAGTCTGACGCCGCGTATTAAAAGACTTGCTGATGAGTGTCGGCTGGATGTTGTTCCTTTGGGGCAGATTCCACGGTTGCGTTCGCCAGGTTTGTTGGTCATGGATATGGATTCAACGGCAATTCAAATTGAGTGTATTGATGAAATAGCTCGTTTGGCAGGCGTAGGTGACAAGGTGGCCGAAATTACTGAGCGGGCAATGCAAGGCGAGTTAGATTTTTCTGAGAGTCTGCGGGAGCGGGTTTCTCAGCTTGCAGGAGCTGATGCTGATATTCTGCGGCAGGTTGTAGAAGATTTACCACTTATGCCAGGGTTGACCAGTCTGGTGCGTAAGTTGCAGTCCTTTGATTGGCATGTGGCAATCGCGTCAGGGGGATTCACCTATTTTGCGGATCACCTGCGCCAGAATTTACGTTTGGTTGCTGCGGTAGCAAATCAGTTAGAAGTAAAAAATAGCAAGTTGACAGGTAAGGTTAAAGGGCCAGTTGTTGATGCCAAATATAAGGCTGCCACATTGGTGAGATTGGCGAAAAAACTGAATATCCCATTGGAACAAACTGTGGCTATTGGTGATGGTGCTAATGATTTAAAAATGATCCGTAAAGCGGGACTGGGTATTGCTTATCATGCGAAACCAAAGGTTTATGCTCAGTCGAAGGTGACAATTCGGCATGCTGATCTGATGGGGGTATTGTGTGTGTTAAGTGGTGGTCTTAAACACGAAGAACGTTAATGAAGTTGTTTTAGGGAGTGCAGAGTGGCGAAAGCAGCAAAACGAGCGTTTGTCTGTAATGAGTGTGGGGCAGATTACCCGCGCTGGCAGGGTCAATGTAGTGCATGTCATGCTTGGAATACTATTACTGAGATGCGTTTAGCCGCTGCATCTTCCTCTCGTAGTGACAGATTCAGTGGTTATGCGGGAGATGGGGGTGTTAGCAGGGTTCAGAAATTATCAGAGATTAGTCTGGAAGAACTTCCTCGTTTTTCCACTGGATTCAAAGAATTTGACCGGGTTCTGGGCGGTGGTGTTGTACCTGGTAGTGCCATTCTGATTGGTGGTAACCCAGGAGCCGGAAAAAGTACCTTACTGTTGCAGACGATGTGTCAGTTATCCACGCAAATGAAAATGTTATACGTCACTGGAGAGGAGTCGTTACAACAGGTTGCTATGCGTGCTCACCGCTTGGGGTTGCCGGTTGATAATCTGAATATGTTGTCAGAAACCAGCATTGAGCAGATTTGCTTGATTGCAGAGCAGGAACAGCCAAAACTGATGGTGATTGACTCCATTCAGGTGATGCATATGGCGGATATTCAATCCTCTCCTGGGAGTGTTGCTCAGGTCAGGGAAACCGCTGCTTATCTTACTCGGTTTGCTAAAACCCGTGGTGTTGCCATTGTTATGGTGGGTCATGTAACTAAAGATGGTTCGCTGGCCGGCCCGAAAGTATTGGAACACTGTATTGACTGTTCAGTAATGCTTGATGGTGAGGCTGATTCTCGTTTCCGTACTTTACGCAGCCATAAAAATCGGTTTGGTGCTGTCAATGAGCTGGGAGTATTTGCTATGACAGAGCAGGGGTTGCGCGAAGTGAGTAACCCGTCAGCGATTTTCCTTAGCCGTGGTGATGAAGTGACGGCTGGCAGTTCGGTCATGGTGGTATGGGAAGGTACCCGTCCTTTATTGGTGGAAATTCAGGCGCTGGTGGATCATTCGATGATGAATAATCCACGCCGTGTGGCTGTTGGTTTAGAGCAAAACCGGTTGGCTATCCTACTGGCGGTTCTTCATCGTCATGGTGGTTTGCAAATGTCCGATCAGGATGTGTTTGTCAATGTGGTCGGTGGCGTTAAGGTAGCGGAAACCAGTGCAGACCTCGCTTTACTTCTCTCTTTAGTTTCCAGTTTTCGGGATCGGCCTTTACCCCGTGATTTGGTTGTATTTGGTGAGGTGGGGCTGGCCGGTGAAATCCGTCCTGTACCGAGTGGGCAGGAACGGATATCGGAAGCGGCTAAACATGGTTTTAAACGGGCGATAGTCCCTTATGCCAATATGCCGAAAAAAGAGCTGCCAGGGATGAAAGTTTTTGGTGTGAGAAAGCTGGCAGATGCTTTATCTGTTATGGAAGATCTTGATTAAACTGGGGGAGATATGGGTCAATTTGACTACCTTAAAAAAGCGATTAAACAAACGGGTTGTACGTTGCAACAGGTTGCCGATGCAAGCGGTATGACTAAAGGTTATCTCAGCCAGTTAATTAATGACAAAATCAAAAGCCCGAGTGCCAAAAAATTGGCTTCTCTCCATAACTATCTGGGGTTGCAATATCCTGTGCAGAATAAAACAGTTGGCGTGATATTTGGTAAGTTTTATCCATTGCATACCGGGCATATTTATCTCATTCAACGGGCTTGTAGTCAGGTCGATGAATTACATATCATCCTTTGTCATGATGAACCGAGGGATAAAGAGCTGTTTGTGAATAGCTCCATGTCGCAGCAACCTACTGTTAGTGATCGTCTGCGTTGGTTACTTCAGACATTTAAATATCAGAAAAATATTCATATTCATTCTTTTGATGAACAGGGAATTGAGCCATATCCACATGGTTGGGATGTGTGGAGTAAAGGCATGAAAGCCTTTATGTCAAAGGAGGGGATTAATCCAAGTTATATCTATTCCAGTGAAACTCAGGATGCTCCCCGTTATAAAGAACAATTGGGAATTGAAACTATTCTTATCGATCCACAACGATCATTTATGAAGATCTGTGGTCGACAGATTCGCCAAGACCCATTCCGTCATTGGGAATATATTCCTACAGAAGTAAAACCTTTCTTTGTCCGTACAGTAGCTATTCTTGGTGGAGAATCTAGTGGTAAATCCACGTTGGTTAACAAATTGGCAAATATTTTTAATACTACCAGTGCTTGGGAGTATGGTCGTGATTATGTTTTCTCTCATCTGGGAGGTGATGAGATGGCGTTACAATATTCAGACTATGACAAAATCGCATTGGGTCAAGCACAGTATATTGATTTTGCAGTAAAATATGCGAATAAGGTTACATTTGTAGATACTGATTTCGTGACTACCCAAGCATTCTGCAAGCGATATGAAGGGCGTGAGCATCCGTTTGTTCAGGCATTGATTGATGAATACCGATTTGATTTAGTCATTCTACTAGAAAATAATACCCCTTGGGTTGCTGATGGTTTGCGTAGCCTCGGTAGCGATCAGGATCGTAAAGCGTTCCAGCAATTGTTGGAGGATATTCTAAAAGACAATAATACTGAATATGTTAAGGTGGATTCACCAGATTATGACCAACGTTTCTTGCGTTGTATTGACCTTATTCAGCAACTTTTAGCTGTTAACCCTAAGCCGAACATCAGTTGAATCGTTTATACCCTTCATCTTTCAAGCTGCTGCTTTGTTGGCTGCGTTCACGTACCCCGGTCACAGAGTTCTCTATGCTCCCGGGGATTCGCTCCCTTGCCGTCGCGATCCATCTTGAGATCTATTGGGTATAATTAGATTCATATATAATATTTTATATGATAAACTAATAAATATATTAAATATATGTCTGACTGCGATGTGAGTTGTGGTTGGATATTCTTACTTCTTATAAGTAATAAAATATATAATAGCTATTAATATTTTTGATACTTCTATTGATTATTTATTTCTTGAATAAAAACAAAATTAATAATTAAATACTTCCCTGTTGATTTATAAATAAATTTTTTGGCTTTGTGGTTTATTTGAAAATAAGATAAGGTTGATTTTTATATTAAATATTTTAATGTTTGATGTGTCTTTGTTATTACGGAAATTAAATATTAACTTTAACCTGTTGTTATGATATTAGGGTGTTTTTATCTATAAAAAATTATTTATCTGATGTTATTTTTGTATTTGAACTAACCAAATAATGCTCTGCTGTTAATGAATTTTTGATAGGAATGGGTTGATCTTGTTTAGTGAAATTTTGATTTTAGCATACAGGTAGCCATTTGAAATAGTCACTGGTAGAAATATTGATATACTTTTAATTAAGATATTTCTTATATGATTTCCCTTCGTTTGTGTAATCTTATAATGATGAATATCTGTATTTTTACGGATTGTTCTGGCTGTAAGTGTTACCGATAATGCCAGATTTCTTACACTATTATGCTGAGATAATGAATTTGAATCAAATCGCTACGATTGAAGCCATTGACATTTCATATGGTTTTTCAAACAGTCAAACTAACCAAAAAATGATTTCGGACATCAATCTTTCTATTTTTCCAGGTGAATTTACTTTGATTACTGGGGATCTCTGTTCAGGAAAAAGTACTTTGCTGGCAATGACTTCTGGGTTGTTGCGTCTCGACAGCGGAAAAATATTAATTGCTGATCACGAATTGGGTAAACTGAATCACTGTGAATTAGATAGATTTCATTCGATAAATTGTGGTTTTATTTTTCAAAGAATTAATTTATCTAATGAACTCACAGCATTGGATAATTTGCTATTATCCCTGTCCTGTGGAATCACTGCTTCTCATCAGGAATCGATAGCTAGGGCAACTAAGGCACTCAATACTGTTGGTCTGAAACATAAGAAAGATATATATCCCAGGGAATTATGTGATAGTGAAAAACAACGCGTAGCAATAGCCAGAGCAATTGTGAATAGTCCCCGGTATTTGTTTGCTGACGAGCCAACTTGTTATCTTGATAAATATGACTGTCAGACAGCCATTGATATCTTAAGATTTATTGCTCATCATCAAAGGGGAACGGTTGTTGTAGCTTCACAGGATAATAGGCTTATTAGACATGCAGATCGTATTATTACGCTGAAAGAAGGGAAAATTATCCATGATACGCATCTTACATATAGCATTGTGAATAAGACTATGAGTTTATATGAGGATAATAATTAGAGGAAAACGGCCTGTTGTCAGGCCGTTCTTAATATGATTATTTGCTAATTCTCTTATACTTAATGCGATGTGGTTCTAGGCTGTGTCCCTTAATATCAATTAATAGTATTATTATCTGATTGATTTCGATGCAGGAACAAAATAGTGGCACGTTACGACATTTCTGATGATGCTTGGATATTGATAGAATCTTGTTTGCCCCC
>NZ_RCWA01000013.1 GCF_018448905.1 Photorhabdus heterorhabditis
TATGCCTGGCGGCGATAGCGCGGTGGTCCCACCTGACCCCATGCCGAACTCAGCAGTGAAACGCCGTAGCGCCGATGGTAGTGTGGGGTCTCCCCATGCGAGAGTAGGACACTGCCAGGCTTTAAATCCGGTGAACCCCCTCAGCGTAAGCTGGGGGTGTTTGCGTTTGGGGGTCAGAGACGCGATGACATGTCGGCTCGCCTGGGGTATCCTGCGCAGTTGAGCCGGTTTGAAGACACTCACGCGGTCAAACATTCGGATAATTGCCTGCACAATCGCTCATGGGACGGCTCACTGTAAGGTAAAGCTTGAAGGCGGTTGTACAGAGAGAGTAAGAAGGTAAAGTTCGACATTGATATGGAATTAACTGATGTGGATGCAGAAGGCAGCTTAGCCGCTTCAGAACTCTATTGGATGAGTAAATAACTTAAGCCGGTCACTTCAATTTATAGAAAATATATAATTAAATTATAAAGTTAATTCATTATTATGGTTTTCTTTAAAAATATTATTTCGTGAAATAAGTAACATTGGATATTTCAGTGTTAAAAACAAATTTATAAGAATAATAATCTTAGTTATATCGTATGTGAAATTTTAAAACAGTATATTGCCAGGGCAATATTCAACCAGTTAAAGTGGGTTTGTTAAATTGAATCGCAATTCGAGACTCAGTAGTCTGATAAATTTTTTGTGGGTGATAGCAGCAGGATTAATGACCACACTATTTAATCCTAAAGATGACTCTGAATGTACGTACCTCCAATGACATAAAATCCTCTGAAGTTATTCACTACAGAGGATTTATAATATCATCGGCTTTATCGATTTAATTATAAGATACGACTAATCAATTTGTCTACCCGGATGCGGCGTAAGCGACGAATAAGTTTACGTACTTTGACTGGGTAAAGTTGGATACTATCTAATTCCTGATAATTGTTAATAATCGTAGTGTGAGTACGGATAAAATTCAGTTCTTTTGTACGCTGTTCTTGCATTTCTTCATGAGGATCGTGGATAAGAATTGCATTTTCTAAATCTAGTCCCCAGGCGCGAGGATTAAGGTTATTTCCTGTAATCAACTGCCATTGATTATCCACCCACACACCTTTCAGATGATAGCTATTGTCACCATCTTTCCATAACCGTACAGTCAGTTGATCGCTGTCAACATAGAATTGTAGTCTGCTGATAAAACGGCGCAGATTGATTTCATATAGATATGGCAATGCGCCGATAATTTTAAATGGTTCTTCTGGTGGAATATAAAAGTCATTGGCTGTTTTATCGCCAACAATAATTTCCACTTGTTTACCCCGACGTAGCAGATGAATAATCAGTCGGACAATTACTGCTGGCAAGTTAAAATATGGAGTACAAATAATGAGTTTCTGTTCTGTACTGGCGATCAGATGGTTGATGGTTTTATTAAGAAGGTTTTTCTTCCCTAAACC
This sequence comes from Photorhabdus heterorhabditis, assembly GCF_018448905.1. GTDB lineage: Bacteria > Pseudomonadota > Gammaproteobacteria > Enterobacterales > Enterobacteriaceae > Photorhabdus > Photorhabdus heterorhabditis. Next base: position 1,458 of record NZ_RCWA01000013.1, read on the forward strand.
AGCGATCGGAGTGACAGATAACTCATCGTTAGTTGCTTGGTTATTAATCTGATAAGTGGTGTGTCGCAGAGAAAAACGAAGTTGACGGATCAGATTTTTAATTTCAGGGCTACGAGGGCGATTTTTACAATCCAGTTTCTGTACAGCTTCTGCGGAGAGAATGTAATTATCAACAAACTGTTTCATTGCTTCTGCAAGTTTTGCATTGTGAAGTAGATGGTAGCGGTCATAGCGATATTTATCATGTTGGTGGAGATAGACATCATTAATGCTCGCTCCGCTATAAACCACAGTATCGTCAAAGATAAAGCCTTTTAAATGTAAAACACCCAATGCCTCACGGGTATTTACGGGTACACCTAATACTGGAATTTTTATATCAGGATATGCTGCTGCCATAGAGCAATACCAGTCGGCATTCGTTGCCATTGCAGCAGCACCAATTCGTCCACGTTGTGCCCGATGCCAGTCAACAAGGACTTTAATATCTAGTTCGGGGCGTTGTTGCTTAGCTGCATAAAGTGCATTAAGGATATCTTGCCCTGCGTTATCATTTTCCAGATAAAGGGAGATGATATAAATATGTTTTTCAGCGTTAGCAATTTTTTCCAGCAGGGTGCTGCGGAACACTTCGGGTTGATAAAGTGTTTTAACATCAGCAACTGACTGAGGTAGCTTAGGCAGTTGTGCAAGGTGCTGTTGGTGTTTAGCTTGTTTGAATTTAGACAACATCACAGTGCGCTTTTTCTCTTATGTTGGATGGCTGAAATACTACTATATAAAGCAATGAATCAAATGATCTGGCGATAATACCATTAGTCTGGCTAATTGTGAGCATGATTTGACGCTCTACTCTCTAATGATTCAAGTCTGTGCGATTCATCACGTAGTTGATTTAAAGTTCAAGGGTTAAGTTTACAATACCATCTTCAAATTGAATATCTATGGTAAATCCCAGTTTCTTAGCGAGTTTTATCATAGTTCGATTTTCTGGCATGGTAATGGCGTTGAGGCGTCTTATGCCATGTTCTCGCGTATAATTAATAAGTTTGGTCATAAGCTGATGCCCAAGGGTAATCCCTTTTAAATCAGAACGTACTAACACAGCAAATTCTGCTTCGACATTATCTGGGTCAGCTATGGCGCGAGTAACACCGATAATTTCTGGGTTGGTTTTAGGGTGATGCACGGCAACAAATGCCATTTCACGGTCGTAATCAATTTGGGTCATATTCGCTAGATCATCGTGTGTGAATTCGCTAATTTCACTGAAATAGCGGTAATAGAGATCTTCTCTAGTGACCTGACCGATAAAATCTTTCAGCAATGGTTCATCTTCTGGCAAAATCGGACGCAGAAGGCATTCTGCACCACTTTTTAGTTTTATGGTTTCTTCTAGTTCGCTTGGATATGGGCGGATAGCCAATCTAGTTCTTGGGTCGCCTTCTATTGAAGACAATTCCATCGAAACATCCAATAGTGTGAATTCATCGCCAGAAGCTAGTAAAGGATGAATATCCAATCGTATGATCTGTGGGCAATCAAGTAATAGGTTGGATACTTGAACCAAAAGTCGGCTGAGTGCCAGCACATCTAGTGGTTGAAGAGAGCCTTTGAGCTTAATTTTTCTACTTTTAATGGCTTGAATAACTAAATATCGTGCTAATGCCATATTAAGAGGTGGCAATGCAACCGCTGCTTGTGTTTCCTGTAACCACTCTACACCACCTTCACCCAGCATAATCAATGGGCCAAATACTTCATCTTGTTCTACTGCAATCCGCAATTCTTGCGCTCCAGCGCGGTTTGCCATGCTTTGAACTAACAATCCCTGAACTCTTGCTTGTGGAAAGTTTTGGTTGACTCGTTCGATAATTGCTTGAGCAGAAGCCCTGACTTCATCTGCATTTCGCAAATAGAGCATGACTCCCTGAACTTCTGATTTATGTGGGATATCTGGTGATCGTAATTTCAGGGCGACAGGATAACCAATCTGTTGAGCAATACTGACTGCTTCATTACTGTCATGAGCAATCCATGTCGGAAGTGTATTGAGGCCATAGGCTTCCAGAATAGGTTGAACTTCATGGGTATCTAGACGAAAATTCTTTTGTTCTAGGGCTTGTTGTATGCACTGATGGGCGCGAGCTGTATTAGCGGTGATATTTGCTGGTAATGTTGGTGTCTCTGTTAATTGTTTCTGGTTGCGACGATATTCCACCATATGCATAAAAGCAGTCACAGCGCCTTCAGGGGTTCGGTAAGTTGGAATACCGGCTTCACTGAACAAACGGCGGGCTTCTTGTGACGAATATTCACCACACCAGTTGGTAAAGATAGTGAGCCATTTTCCCCGTGGATGTTGTCGGATTGTTTCAATCACTTTAGTTGCTGTATGAACGCCGGGAGCAATGGCGCTAGGTGAGTGAATAAGTAACAAGGCATCATGGTCGTGGCTGTCCAACAACGGTTTTAGTGCTGTGATATAACGTTCCACGGTGGAGTCATCTCTTAAATCCAGCGGGTTATGTAAAGCGATAGTTTCTGGTAATTGTGTTTTCAATGCTTTCGTTGTTTCTTCTCCTAACGTCGCTAATTTACCGTTGCGGCGGAATAATTCATCCAGCGCCATTGCTGCTGGAGCTGCGCCATTACTGACGATAAACAATCGTTCTCCTCGTAAAGGTGACATATAACTTAATGTTTCTACAGCCGAAAACATTTCATGCGTGTCTTGTACCCGTAATAATCCAGCGCGCTGAATAGCAGCATCATAAGCAGCATCTAGATTTTGTTGCTCACCAAGTAATTTCTGTGCCCGCTTGGTACGACCACTTTTAACCACAAGGATCGGTTTATTACGGGAAGCACTCCTGGATGCTGAAAGAAAACGACGGGCATCATGGATATGTTCAAGATAGAGCAAGATGGCGCTGGTTTTATTGTCACGAGCCAGAAAATCAAGCAGATGATCAATATCAATATCGACACTATCGCCTAGCGCTATAAAGTAGGAAAATCCGACACCTCTGTGTTGTGCCCAGTCAAGAATGGTATTGGATACTGCTGCGGATTGAGAAATAAAGGCTAACTTCCCTTTGTGTATCGGAACCGGAGAAAAACTGGCGTTCAGTCCTTGCCAGGGTGCTAATAATCCCAAACTGTTTGGTCCGAGTAATCGGATACTATAGCGTTGGCAACACTGTCTTAGTTCGGCAAATTGGGATTTTGGTGAAGAAAGAATAATAACTGTTTTACAACCTCGTTTCCCCAATTGCTCCAGACATTGCAAATTGCGGCTGTGATGAGTACAGATAACAGCCAAATCGGGTGTAATCGGTAATTTATCTATTGAAGGATAGGCTAAAACCCCTTGAACGGAACTTTTATTTGGGGTTATCGGTAGTATTGGCCCGGCAAATCCTCCTGCGAGCAGGTTACGCATCATAACTGAACCAGCTCGTTCTGGTTTTTCTGAAGCACCAATTACAGCAATGGATTTAGGGCGTAATAAAGCTTCAAGTCCTCGCTGGCTCATCAAGAGGCTCCTTAATTAGCGATTAATGTTGACAACTGTAGCGGATTTTTCCGGCAATTGCTGTGATTTACGCTCTTGGATGATGAGGTTTACCTGCCAGATATTGCTGATGGAAATAGCTAAAATGAGTGAGCAGTTGCTGAGAAGCTGTTATGTCTCCAGCTTGTTCCAGAATGATAGCTGCCACTTCTGCGGTACAGAGTTGTTCTTCTCTGGCTGACATCCGTAATAAATAATTTGTTTTTGCGGCGCTGTTAACGGATAACAATGGAATATTATCCAGATAAGGGCTTTTACGGAAAATTTTCCTAGCTTCCGGCCATGTACTATCTAACATAATAAATAACGGTGGCTTACTATCAATAGGAATATGCCGATAAACTTTACGCGGTGGTTGAGCATAGTTTTCCGGAAATATCAGATAGGGCTGACGAGAAGGATCGTGGATTACAGCCAGCATTTTTGGATCAGGTGTGGTTCTTGACCAAAGAAAAGCTTGCGTATCAGGAAGAATGTCAGCAATCAGTTTACCTGTGTTACTCGGTTTCATTGGCTCGGTATCAAACATGATAAGACAAAAGCGGCTGGTAGCATTTACCGGTTTGATTGTATCGCACAAGCAGTTTTTTTGTGGCAGCAGGCAGTAAGAGCAACGTTCTATACGGCAACCACGGGCACGAAAGGGGCGAGTGGAACGAGCAAGGCGTTGTTGGCGCAGTTGGAAGACAGCATTATCATTCATAAATCAGGAACCTGGGTCCTTCAGGCAATAAGGCGAGAAAAAATTGAGGGCACATTTTAATGGATTGTGGTTGTCAGAGGTAGCTTACTATGCGCACATCAGGTAATCTTCGCGCCATAAAGTAGTTGGAGAAACGAATGAACGATTCATATAGTGGTAAAAATGGCAAAGTCAAAGTGATGTATGTCCGTAGTGAGGACAAGAATGACAGCCGCAGCAATAACAAACGTCCGTCAGGCAAAGGACGCGATCAAGGTCAGAGTCGTAGGAACAATGAGCGATCATCCCATTCTCCGCGTGTTACTGAGCGTGAAAGATCACCCTGGAAAACAGTTTCACGCCCTGAGAGTGATTCTTTAGCGCCAGAGCATAATGGTATCAGTGGGAAAAGTCAGATTGACCATGAGCAACTCCGCCGTCAGAGAATGGAAGAAACTCGGATTTATGGTGAAAATGCTTGTCAGGCGATGTTTAAAAACCGGTCTGAAGCGATAGTTCGAGCCTGGTTTGTTGAGTCAGTGACACCACGTTTCCGTAATGCTCTGAAATGGATGGCTGCTAACCGCAAAGCTTATCATGTTGTGGATGAAGCTGAACTAACAAAAGTGTCAGGCACGGAACATCATGGTGGTGTTTGTTTTCTGATTAAAAAACGTAATGGTTTGGATGTAGAAACTTACCTGAAAGATGCTCCGGTAAAAGATTGTGTTTTAGCTCTTGAAGATGTGGGTAACCCTCATAATATTGGTGCCATTATGCGAAGCTGTGCACATTTTGGCGTGCGGGGAGTAATTTTGCAGGATGTAGCCTTGTTGGAGTCTGGTGCGGCTATCCGTACAGCGGAAGGTGGTGCAGAACATATTAAAGGCATTGATGCTGATAGCTTGACGACTACACTGAATAAATTTCGCAAAGCCGGTTACACTATTGTGACTACGTCTAGCCATAAGGGGAGTACCAATTTAGCTAAAGCTGAATTGCCTGAAAAAATGGTTTTAGTACTTGGTCAAGAACGTGATGGCCTGAGTGACAGTGCCTGGGAACATGGTGATATGAGCCTGTTCGTTGGTGGTACAGGTTTGGTTGAAAGCCTGAATGTTTCTGTTGCAACTGGCATTATGCTGGCTGAATGGTGGCGACAGAATAAAGCCTGATCGTAAAAGCGGGAGCGATAGTGCTCCCGTTTCGTTATTTAAGATTCAGTGAGCTCCGCTAATACCTTCTTTACTACCTTGTGTGAATGGCGGCTTAGCCAGCCAAACAAGCATGATCAAAATCAGGAATACGCCGGCGGAGAGCCAGAAAATTTCATTTGCTGAAATGATGAGTCCCTGATGGGTAATCTCTTTTGCCAGATAAGCAGAAATTTGCTGGTTATTCATTCCCAGTGCCGATAGTTGTTGATAGATTTGTTGAGTATCAAAGCCATAAGGATTGATGTATTCAGTAAAATGAGAGTGATGCATTGATTCGCGCTGAGTCCACATGGTTGTCGTTATTGATGTTCCTATTGACCCAGCCAATGTACGAATAAAATTCGATAGGCTAGATGCAGATGCCACTCGCTCTGGTGGTAAACCGGAAAGGGTAATGGTTGTTAATGGCATAAAAAAGCAGGCAATAGCAAAACCCTGAATAAATTGAGGCCATGCGGCGGCGGCAAAATCCATGCCTGGTTCGAATGTATATGCACGCCAGTAATAACAAATAGCGTAAACAACAAAGCTAAATGTCACTATGTAGCGCATATCTATTCTATTACTGAACTTACCGATTAGCGGAGATATTATCAATGGCAGCAACCCTACGGGTGCAGCGGCAAGACCTGCCCAAGTTGCGGTATAGCCAAACACTTCTTGTAATAACTGAGGTAACAAAACAATTGTGCCAAAGTAGAGTAAATAGGCCAAACTTAAACAGAAGCAGCCAATGGTAAAGTTGCGCTCTTTAAATAGTGACAGGTCAATAATTGGGTTGTCATCGGTCAATTCCCATACCGTCAGGAATATCAATGTGATTACGGCTATCACAGCCAATACGATAATTTCTGTAGAATTAAACCAGTCCAGATCTTTTCCTTGATCCAACATGATTTGTAAACAACCCACGCCGATAACCAGCAATAGGAGTCCGATTGTATCGATAGGTTTGATTTCTGTTTGAGTTTCACGTCCTTTTAGGGTTTGCATAGCAATCAAAATAACTGCGATACCAATAGGAACGTTGATAAAGAAAATCCATCCCCAATGATAGTTATCACTGATGTAACCACCCAATATAGGACCAAAAATCGGGGCGACAATAATAGTAATTGACCATAATGCCAGCGCCATATTTCCTTTGGCTGGTGGATAATTGTTCAGTAGTAGGCTTTGTGAAAGAGGAATAAGAGGACCTGCCACTAATCCTTGAATGACCCGGAAGAAGATTAGCATCTCAAGACTGTTGGAAATACCACATAGCCAAGAAGATATGGCAAATAAGGCTGTTGACCAGATGAATAGTTTAACTTCACCGATGCGTTTTGCCAGCCACCCAGTAATTGGAATTGAAATCGCGTTAGCAACACCAAAAGAGGTAATTACCCAAATCCCCTGAGAATTTGATGATCCCAGATTACCTGCGATAGTGGGTATTGCCACGTTAGCGATTGTAGAATCCAAAACTTGCATAAAAGTTGCTAGGGATAACGCAATAGTCATCCATGCAAGTTTAGCGCCTGTAAGTGGCGGTCTTGTCACTTTGGCCTCCGGTATTATTTTCCAGAATTGTTGTTAATTATGTCGGTGACTATTTTATTTGCCGGAGACATATCTATTTCCAGAGCCGTTGTGTGATAAGCCGATTTAGTGCGTGTTCTGTCTGATAGAACCTGTCCATCGGAATGAGTGGTATCTACCCTTACTTTAGTCGATAGACCGATGCGCAATGGATATTTCTCTAGTTGTTCAGGGTTCAGTTCAATGCGAACAGGTAAGCGCTGAATAACCTTAATCCAATTGCCACTGGCATTTTGAGCTGGCAGCAAAGAGAAGGCGCTTCCGGTACCCATATCAAGCCCAGCGATTTTGCCATTAAATGTCTTGTCTTTACCGTAAAAATCACTGGTGATTTCTACGGGTTGACCAATACGCATGTCAGCGAGTTGAGTCTCTTTGAAGTTAGCTTCAATCCACATATCGTTTGCTGGGATTATTGCCATTAGGGGAGTATTTTTATTGATTTGTGCCCCAATTTGTACACTGCGACGTGAGACATAGCCATCAATTGGGCTGACTATTTTGGTGCGTTGCAATGTCAACCAGGTATTGCGAACTTCCGTTGCAGCTTGTTCAACTGCGGGTTGTTTTTCTAAAGGGGTGTTCAGAATAATTGCCTGATTCGCGTTATATTGTTCGATAGCGACATCCAATGCAGATTGGGAGCTAGCAACCGCTTCTCGCGCATGTTGTAATTCTTCTTTACCAATGACTTTCTGAGCACCAAGTACTTCACGGCGACTGAGATCACTTTGAGTTCGGGTCAACTCAGAGCGGCGCAGGGCAATATTAGCCTGATATTGTTTACTGTTAATCATCTGCTGATGAGTTTGGCGGACACTGCTGGCTAGTACTGTTTTCGCTTTTTCCAGTGCTAATTCTGCATCACGAGGATCGAGTTGTACCAGCACACTACCGCTTTTCACAAAGTCAGTGTTATCGAAGTTAACGGTGATTACGCTGCCAGCAACTTGCGACATAATTTGAATTTGGTTGCCTGTAACGTAGGCATTGTCTGTTTCTTGATGATGGCGTAAGGCGATAAGCCAATAAAAAAAGTAGGCAATGCCAAGTAAGGTAAAGACAAGAGTCAGTGACACTAAGGCGCGACTGCGCCGTCTTTTTTTGCTATGGATTGGGCTTTGTGGTGCTTGTACTTTCTCATTTGCACTCATAGTAAATCCCCGTGCTTGTTATTTTCTTCCGGTAACTACCATTTCTCAGGATCACTTTTCCAGTAGCGCTATATCATCACTACTGGAAAGGTGAATTACACAAAGTCCAATGTTATCGAAGAATAAGAGTTAGCTTTTTGCAGAATAGATCATATTGGCTAACAAGAAAGTTTTTTCGAACAATTTAACCAGGAAAGTGTTGCTTGGATAAAAAATGTTCGATTAAACGACAAGCTATTTATTTGATACAATCGCCCATTGTATCAAGTTTGACCAGTAATTTTCTCATTAACTTCTCTAACTGTTTTTGTTCCTCTTGGTCAAGACATGACCAAAGTTTTCTCAGGCAGTCATGTTGAGGTGGAAGCAAACTATTTAAGAATTTTGTACCTTGCTCTGTCAGGTGAAGATGAAGACAACGGCGGTCGTTATGGCTTTCTTTTCTTTCAATCCACTCCTGCTTTTCCAATTCATCAGCGATACGAGTGGCATTAGTACGGGAAGAACCTAAAGCGGCACTGAGTTCTGATGGCTGAATACTGTGGCTTTCTTTAGTATCAAGGATCATCAGGGCCATGAACAAAGTTTCATTGATTCCTTGAGCTTTCAACATATTATTACGGTTTTCAAGCAACTTACTTTGGACGTGCATTGATAACCTAGTCAACAGGATCTCTTGATAAGGAATATCTTTATTTAATTTGGCTTGCTGTGCTGCACGAATATTCAGTAATTCTTCGGTAGGCGTAAACGAACTTTCCATTATTTAGATACCTTATTAGTTTCAACTGGTAAGATAACTTTTGTTATCAAACATCCAAATGGTATATTAAAAGATAAATTTAGCAATTGTAGTTATTTATTATCATCATATTTCTTTTGATATTGATACCTAATTCATAAATATTTTGAATGTTAGTCCGAAAAGTAGAGCTCCTAATAGAGTTGAGAGTATAATTTTCTTTGTTTTGTAGAAAACTAAGCAGATAGTTAGAAAGCCCATCAGGGTAGGAAATAGCTTTTGATTATCTTTCATTACATCAGGTACACCGGAAACGATCAGTAAAGAGCAGATGGATGCGATGCCAATGCTATCAAGAATAATGTTTGCTTTTCCGCCTTGTCTGCCGGCAGACTGACGTGCTGTACCAAAACGCAGTGGCAGATAACGGAATAAAAAATTAGCTAATCCAACGAATAGCCCGATGAGCAGAATACTACTGTCAATCATTGTGTTTCCTTTTGGTCAGAAATGCCATTGCAACGGTTTCTTGGTTGTAATAATGCAGCAGTACAACCACCAACAATACCGGCCAGAATGGCAATAGGGATTGAGAAAAATGTAATCCCTAATAGTGCCCCGGTCAGGGCTGCTACAACACAATAGCTATTTTGCTTTCTGCAAGATGCAAGAAGGAAACTCAAGAATAGTGCCGGCAACATGAAAGTCATGGCCGCTTCTACAGCGGGATAGGATTCCAGATAACCGTTGCCAAGAAATGCACCAGCTGCTGTTCCTATGACCCAGGCAAGCCAGGAGCTGATCGCAATGGCAACCATCCAGTTTTCACTCCAACTGCGTTGGTTCTTAATAAGTTTTGCGGTGGTTGCGGCAAAAACTTCATCTGTCAGGCCAAAGGCCCAAATGAGGGTTTTTTTCTCGGTTAATTTATCTTTGATACGGCGTCTTAAAGATGGGCCATAAAGGATATGGCGAACATCCATTGCCATTATGGTTAGAGCAGAAACCCATAATGATGTACCAGCACTCAGTAGGGCAGTGATAACAAACTGGCTTGCACCTGCATAGATGATGCATGAAAAGAAAATGGCTTCTATTGGGTTAAAGCCAAGTTTGACCGCGTTGAGGCCAAAAGCAAAAGCTACAGGTATATAGCCGATAACGATAGGCAAACTGTCTATTATTCCTTCAGTAAAAGAAGATTTTTTATCGGGTAAAGGCGTTAATGTGTCAGGAATAGGCATAGAATATACATTTGGTTATATGAGTGTTATGTAACATTAACAAAATGAAATGAAATAGAGAATATTGTCCCTGCTAAATGTTTCATAAATGTTTTTGTTTAAACATTCTTTGTCATGAGGGCTTCCTACAATGTCTTAGGTTCATGTTTTTTGCCCAAAAACCATACGAGCAGGTTGATGACACAAATAGTCATTCCAGCGGCAGTAACGCCATACCAGCCTGAGTGTTTATAAGCATAACCTGCAACCAGAGAACCAAGAGCACCACCAATAAAATAGCTGGTCATATAAGCGGCGGTAAGTCGATTTCTGGCTTCTGGCATGATGTGGTATATCGTGCTTTGATTAGTGACGTGAACTCCCTGAATTGCAATGTCGAGGATCAAGATGCCAATTAAGAAGCTAATTAATGATTCTTTGGCAAGGCCAATTGGTATCCATGAAAGGAGCAATAGTATCAGAGCGATGCTGGTGGTCAGAGAACCTTTTCCTTTATCGACTAGTTGTCCTGTTCTGGTTGCCATTAGTGCTCCGGCGGCACCGACTAAGCCAAATAAACCGATTACTCCTTCAGAATAATTAAAAGGAGGCGATGCAAGCAGGAATGCCATTGAGGTCCATAAAAGGCTGAAATTGGCAAATGTCAGTGCTCCCAATACGGCGCGAACCCTGAGAAGGGGGCTTGTAGCAACGAGTTGTACAATAGATCTAAGTAATTGGAAATAATTAAGGTCAGTCACTTGCTGGTAACGTGGCAGGTAGCGCCATAATGTCAGGGAAAGAATTACCAGTGATAAGCTAGCAACCCAAAAAATAGTTCGCCAGTCACCCAAGGTAGCCATTGCTCCTGAGATTGTTCTTGCCAGCAATATCCCAAGTAGCAAGCCACCCATAATTGTACCGACTGCTTTTCCGCGCTGATGGGGAAGAGCGAGTGTTGCAGCCAGAGGGACCAAAATTTGGGCAACTACCGAAAATAAGCTTGTCAAAGCTGTTCCTAGTAGCATTTGCCAAATATTCTGCGACGTAGCGGTAATCAGCAAGCCGATAGCGGCTAATATTGTCATCGAAACAATCAGACTGCGTCGTTCAAGCATATCCCCTAATGGCACTAGGAATATCAGGCCAATGGCATAGCTCAGTTGAGCTGAGGTGACAATAAAACTCGCTTCGCTGGTAGTTATGTTAAATTGTAAAGCGATGGTATCAAGTAGTGGTTGCACATAGTAGTTACTGGCAACAACTAAGCCTGTAGAAATTGCCATCAGAGCAATTAAAGCCGGACTTAATGGGGCTCGGGAAATATTTTCTTCCATAGTTGGGTTTTCTCATGTTTAAGCGGCAGATTAAGCGAGAGTAGGCACTTCATTAAAGATATCAGTAGTCACGTGCTAGATTTTTCGCATTGTAATGAGTTTTTATTATTAGATTCAATGCTAAAACAGCGGGAATAGCGGGATGAATCCCAAAAACATTAATTGAGCTGACCAGTTTGGTATAAGAGAAAATAGAAGTGAGAAATAGTGAACTGGCATATACCTGTTATCTTTCAAGTTGCCTCTTTGTTGGCTGCACTCACTCACCCCGGTCACAGAGTTATCTATGCTTATGCTCCCGGGGATTCGCTCCCTGCCGTCGCGATGCATCTTGAAATCCATAGGGTATAGACCAATTCACTATGGTATCTAGAGTGTTAATTATTTCCGGTGACTTCAATGGCAGTTTTAACCCAATCATCAAATAATTTTTGATGAGCTTTAATCCAACCATTGGCGTGGCGTTCGATATCCGCTTGTGATGCTTCACCATTATGCATTCGCAGGTTTTGGGCGTTAATATCAGCAAGCGGCATTTTCATAATAGAAAATAGCTTGGCTGCTGCCGGGTTATCTTCCGCCCATTTTTTATTGGCGGCAATATGCATAATACTTGGCGGGAAACCATAATTTGCTCCATTTGGTAGCTTAGTATCTATTTTTTCACCGTTAGGCATCGCCGAGAAAGGAACTTGCAGCCAGATGACATCTTTACCCGGTTTTAGCACATCACTGATCCAGTAAGGTGTCCAAGTGTAATAGAGGACAGGTTTACCTTCTTTATAGCGGGTAATCGTATCCGCCATCATAGCTGCATAGTTTCCCTGATTATGCTCAACACTATTGTTCAGACCATAAGCTTTAAGGTGATAGTTGATTGCGGTTTCACAGCCCCATCCGGGGTTACAGCCGGTAAGATCAGCTTTACCATTACCGTTGGTATCAAATAATTTGGCTATTTTCGGATCTTTCAATTGGGCAATATTCGTGATGTTGTATTTTTCCGCTGTTCTTTTGTCGATTAAGTACCCTTGCGCGGCGTTTTCTACGTAGTGACCAACCCGGTAAAATTTGGCATCACCACCTGCGGCCTGATATTGGGCGTTATGTAGTGGTTCCCAACTTACTGCCATAAAGGTTGCATCACCGGAAGCGATAGATGAATAAGCGACGTTGTAGTCTACCTCTTTGATTGGTTTGACATCATAGCCAAGTTTTTCCAGTGCCTTATTGACAATCAGTGTCTGGAATGTTTCTTCGGTGAGGGTGCTTTGTACTGGCTGTACGCTGATACCTTTACCCGGTAATTCGACAGCGGATATCTGTGGACTTACTAGTGATGATAAGGATACTACCGCCCAGATAACTATCTTATTCATAGTCTTATCTCCTGTTGTAATAACTATATACCCGTTATCTTTCAAGTTGCCTCTTTGTTGGCTGCACTTACTCCAGTCACAGAGCTATCTATGCTCCCGGGGATTCGCTCCCTTGCCGTCGCGATCCATCCTGAAATCCATTGGGTATATGTTTATTAAAAATTACGCTTTTTTGCTCAACAAACGGATAATTAATCCAGTGGGTCCAGTGGCGTACCAGCGATTTGTCCCCTTGGTGCGGCTGTCAAGACCGAGAGACTGGGTTAGACGGTCGAGGAGAATCGCAAGAATAACGATCCCGACACCACCTACGGCGGCAAGTCCCATATCAAGACGACCAATACCCCGCAGAACCATCTGGCCTAAACCACCGACAGCAATCATTGATGCGATAACAACCATTGACAGTGCCAACATCAGGGTTTGGTTTACACCGGCCATAATGGTTGGCATAGCCAGTGGTAACTGCACTTTAAACAGCATTTGTCGAGGACTGGCGCCGAAAGATTCCGCTGCTTCTATCAGGTCTGCCGGAACCTGTTTGATACCCAAAATTGTTAGACGGACAATTGGAGGCAGAGCAAAGATAATAGTGACGATAACTCCAGGTACGTTGCCGATACCAAATAGCATAACAATAGGAACCAAATAGACGAATGCGGGGGTAGTTTGCATTGCATCAAGTAGAGGCCGGATAATTTTTGCTGCTCTTTCGCTGCGTGACAGCCAGATACCAAGTGGTAACCCGATGATGATGCAGAACAGCAGAGATGTCAGAGCCAGTGCTAGAGTAACCATAGCTTCAGACCATGCCCCAATTGCGCCAATCACTATCAGCGCAACCAGTGAGGCAATTCCCATACCAATGCCTGATAGCTGCCAGGCAATCAAGGCAAACAACATGATAGCAATCGGTGCGGGCATTGATGTTAAAAATTGTTCAAAACCACTGAGAACAAAATCTATTGGGACACGTATTCCCTGAAATGCTGGACGAAAATTTAGCACGATCCAGTCAATAGCATGAGTTACCCATGAGTCTAGAGGGATAAGTGTATGCTGGAAAGGGTCCATGATATTAAAATGTTCAGTTTGTGCCGTTGTTGCTGGTGCATCCAGCCAGTCAGAGCCGGCTGAATTGTTAACATTGGCTTCGCTACCCCAAGGGTCTGTGCTATCAGCGGAAGAGGAATTGGTATCCCATGCGTCCTGTGTCGGCTGGGTTTGATGTTCGTTTTGATTACTCAATTGGTGTCTCCTTGTCTAAAGCCTGCAACAACATCCCCTTGGAAATAACACCAATGTATTTGTCGTTATCTCCCACAACCGGAACGGCACAAGGCGATTGTGCTACAACAGAAATTAATTCATTAAGAGACGTATCTGCGGCAACAGCAGTCGATTCCGCCAATATGGCATGTTCGATAGATTTTCCTTCCTGTAATGCTTTTTCCAGTGAATTTACTGAAACCACACCCGCAAATTTTTGTCCACGTTCAATCAGGTAACCGTAGTTTCTGTCTTCATCACCAAGAACTTTCAATGCAGAACGAGGACCAAAACCCGGCGCAATGTGAAGAAGAGAGTCTGGGCGGCGGCGGGCAACATCTTTAGCGCTGAATACATGGCTGATATCTACGCCACGGAAAAAGGTCCTCACATAGTCATTGGCTGGATTGTTCAGGATTTCATCGGGTGTCCCGACCTGTACAACCACACCGCCTTGCATAATGGCGATCCGGTCGCCAATACGCATTGCCTCATCTAAATCATGGGAGATAAAAACGATGGTTCGTGGTTGAGTACCTTGTAGACTTAGCAGCTCGTCTTGCATTTCTGTACGAATTAATGGGTCAAGGGCAGAAAACGCCTCATCCATCAGCAAAATGTCTGGGTTATTGGCCAAAGCTCTGGCAAGCCCAATCCGTTGGCGCATTCCGCCTGAAAGTTCATCTGGATAGGATTGTGCATAATTTTCCAGATTTACCTGTTTCAGTGCATCCAACGCTTTTTTGTGACGTTCTTGTTTGGCAATACCGGCAAGTTCCATACCAAAAGCACTGTTTTCCAGTACGTTTAAATGCGGCATCAGCGCGAATGATTGGAAAACCATACTGATTTTGTTACGGCGAACCTCTCTCAAGGCTGTTTCTGAAATCTCAGAAATATCTTCACCATCAATTAATACCTGACCGCGACTCGGTTTTATCAGACGATTGAGAAGGCGTACCATGGTGGATTTACCTGAGCCTGATAATCCCATGATGACAAATATTTCGCCTTCTTCAATGGCCAGATTGGCATTCTGTATACCAACAGTTAGACCTGTCTTTTCAAATATCTGATCTTTATTCAAACCAGAATTCAGTAATTTGAATGCATATTCTGGATGATCGCCAAATATTTTATAGAGATTTTTAACTTCGAGTTTAATTGCCATGAAATAGTTAATTTCCTTTCGATGGTTATCTAATAATTTTATGCATTATTTATCTCTGCATGATTACTTGAAGATATATACCCTAACATACTGAGAGGGCCTGACAACCCTATGTTAATGTTAATTAATCAAAAAAATGATGATAATAAATTATTAGAAGTAAATATATTTGCAATAATTTCATAATCATTAGGTCATTGTTATTGGTAATTTATTTCTATTGTTAAAATCATAATTATTCTCTATGTTAATGTTATTAAAGGGTTTTTTATCTTAATTGGCAGTGAGTTATCAATCATATTGTTAATAGAGTTTATTATTAATTAATGGAGTTTATTATGTGTGTTCGGAATGAAATTTAATTTAATAAGCATTAGATTTACTAATGTTTTTTCTGTTTGAAATGATGTGGATGGCTATTTTTGGAAAAAATATTCGTAGGAATAGCTGAAAATTTGAAAAATGCCATAGAAAAGATAAGGATTTTATGGCATTCCATAGTTTAAAAAATAGGCTTGATGATGTTCTCTTTAAATATTATCGTATTATGGCTATTTGCCGTTTGAAATATTCTATATAAAATAAAGTTATTTTCTTCAGAAATCCCAATCTTCATCCTCTGTATTAACTGCTTTACCGATAACGTATGATGAACCGGAACCAGAAAAGAAATCATGATTTTCATTTGCATCAGGTGATAATGCAGAAAGTATTGCTGGGCTAACATCTGTCATTTCTGATGAAAATAATGACTCATATCCTAGATTCATTAGTGCTTTATTAGCATTGTAATGCAGGAATTTTTTTATATCTTCTGTAAAATTGACAATATTATAAAGCTCTTCTGTATATTTTATTTCATTTTCGTATAAATCAAATAATAATGAAAAGGTGAAGTCTTTAATTTCTTTTTTCTTTGATTTACAATATTTCTTCAATGATTTTTGGAATTTATACCCAATGTAATAACCGTGAACAGCTTCATCACGAATAATAAGTCGGATTAAATCGGCTGTATTTGTTAATTTTCCTCGGCTTGACCAATACATAGGTAAATAAAAGCCGGAATAGAACAAAAATGATTCCAGAAAAACACTGGCTACCTTTTTCTTTAATGGATGAACATCACAATAATAATTTAAAATAATTTTAGCTTTATTCTGCAATGCGGGATTATTTTCACTCCAGTGATAAGCATCATCCACATCGGCAGTTAGGCATAGTGTTGAAAAGATAGAACTGTAAGATCGTGCATGAACAGCTTCCATAAAGCTAATATTGGAGATAACTGCTTCTTCATGAGGTGTCTGTGCATCCTCCATCAATGCTGGAGCGCCAACAGTGTTTTGAATCGTATCCAGTAAGGTCAAGCCAGTAAGAACCCGGATAGTGAGTTTTTTCTCTTCTGATGTCAATGTGTTCCAGGAGGGAATATCATTAGATAACGGGATTTTTTCTGGTAGCCAAAAGTTGGTTGTTAGCCGATTCCAGACTTCCAGATCTTTGTCATCTTCAATCCGATTCCAGTTAATTGCACATATAGGATTGTTAATCATAATAAATTTCCAGCATTAATTTTACAATGAGCATGAAATACAGCCTTGTACTTCTGTACCTTCCAGAGCAATTTGTCTTAAACGAATGTAATAAAGCGTTTTGATCCCTTTACGCCAGGCATAAATTTGCGCTTTGTTAATGTCGCGGGTCGTGGCGTCATCTTTGAAGAAAAGTGTCAGTGATAACCCCTGATCGACATGTTGAGTCGCTGCGGCGTAAGTATCAATAATTTTTTCTGGTCCGATTTCGTAGGCATCTTTGTAATATTCAAGATTGTCGTTAGTCATAAATGGGGCAGGGTAATATACCCGTCCTACTTTACCATCTTTACGGATTTCGATACGGGAGACAATCGGGTGAATACTTGATGTTGAATTGTTTATATATGAAATAGAACCTGTGGGAGGAATAGCCTGAATATTCTGATTGTAAATACCATGAGCCATAACCGAAATTTTCAGTTCAAGCCAGTCTTGTTGATTAGGAATCACGATTCCTGCTTGTTCAAATAACTGACAGACTTTTTGGGTCTGAGGTTGCCAGGATCTTTCCGTATATTTATTGAAAAATTCACCACTGGCGTAACGAGAGTCTTTAAAACCTTTAAAGTAACTATTACGCTCAATTGAGATCTGATTTGAAGTACGCAGAGCATGATAAGTAACGATATAGAAATAGATATTTGTGAAATCTATTCCCTCTTCAGAACCATAATAAATTCTTTCCCTTGCCAGATAACCGTGCAGATTCATTTGGCCTAAACCAATTGCATGGGAATCCAGATTTCCTTTTTCAATAGAAGGTACTGAACGGATATTGCTCATATCTGATACGGCGGTTAAAGCGCGGATAGCGGTTTCAATTGAAAGCGCAAAATCAGGTGAATCCATTGTATGAGCGATATTCATTGATCCCAAATTACAACTAATGTCTTTGCCAATATGGCGGTAACTTAAATCATCTTCATATTCACTGGCACTGTTAACTTGCAAAATTTCGGAACATAAATTACTCATATTAATTCTGCCCTTAATTGGGCTAGCACGATTCACCGTGTCCTCATACATAATATAGGGATAACCGGATTCAAATTGGATCTCAGCTAATGTTAGGAAAAATTCACGAGCATTGATTTTTAATTTACGAATGTGTTTGTTATTCACCATTTCAGTATATTTTTCTGTAATGCTAATTTCAGACATTGGTACACCATAAACTCTTTGAATATCATAAGGTGAGAACAGATACATATCTTCGCTGTTTTTAGCCAATTCAAAAGTAATATCAGGAATGACAACGCCAAGAGAGAGTGTTTTTATACGGATCTTTTCGTCAGCATTTTCCCGTTTTGTATCCAGGAAACTAAGAATATCAGGGTGATGAGCATTGAGATAGACAGCACCTGCACCTTGGCGTGCACCAAGTTGATTGGCATACGAAAATGCATCTTCTAGCATTTTCATTACAGGAACAACACCTGATGACTGATTTTCAATCATTTTTATTGGTGCGCCCACTTCTCGTAGATTACTGAGTAAGCATGCAACACCGCCGCCACGTTTTGAAAGTTGTAATGCTGAATTGATTGAACGCCCAATGGATTCCATGTTGTCCTCAATGCGAAGCAGGAAACAAGAAACCAACTCTCCCCGCTGTTTTTTTCCGCAATTAAGGAAAGTTGGCGTCGCGGGTTGAAAACGGCCACTGATAATTTCATCGACCAGACGACAAGCCAGGGTCTGGCTGCCTTGGGCTAGAGTCAGCGCTACCATACATACCCGATCTTCATAACGTTCTAAGTAGCGTTTATTATCGAAGGTTTTCAGGGTATAGCTGGTGTAGTATTTGAATGCGCCCAGAAAGGTTTGAAAGCGGAATTTTTTGCTATAGGCTTGCCGAAAGAGTTTTTTAATAAAAGCAAAATCGTACTGCTCCAATACCTTTGTTTCGTAATACCCCTCTTGCTGGAGGAAATCCAGTTTCTCTTTTAGATCATGGAAATGGATCGTATTTTGATTTACATGCTGGCGGAAATAATGATAAACAGCCAGTTTATCTTTATCAAACTGAATCTTTCCTTCACTGTCGTATAAATTGAGCATAGCATTTAGAGCGTGGTAATCTTGCTGTTTGTTAATTTGGGAAGTCATGATTGCATATTCTCTGGTGAGTAGTGTTGCCAAAATCTTTGAATACCCTTGCGTACCCGTTGTACATCTTCTTCGGTGCCCATTAACTCAAAACGATACAGAAGTGGTATCTGACATTTTTCTGAAATTATCCGTCCGGCAATGCCATAAGCTTCGCCAAAGTTTGTATTTCCGGCGGCTATAACTCCCCGAATTAGAGTTCGGTTTTCGGCAATATTCAGAAATCGGATCACTTGTGGTGGAACAGCGCCTTTAGTACCGCCGCCGCCATAACTTGGTATCAGCAAAATGTAAGGAAAGGTTACGTTTAGTGGGATAACTGATTTGTCTACTGGAATGCGAAGAGCTGGCATTTTCAGTTTCTGGACAAATCTATGGCTATTACCTGATGAACTAGAGAAGTAGATCAGCGGATTTATGTTCATAATAAACCTACACATTCTCGGCTAACATATTGATTTTATCAGGGCGGAATCCTGACCAGTGCTGTGTGCCTGCAATGACCACTGGAACTTGCTGGTAGCCCATAGCGCGGATAATAGCTAAAGCCTGAGGGTCTTTGGTTAAGTCAACAATCTGATAAGGAATGTTTCTTCGGCTTAGAGCTTGGTAGGTTGCACTGCATTGTACGCAGTCAGGTTTGCTATAAATAGTAATGCACATTAAGCACTCCTTTTCCAGTTTGTGGGTATGTAGTGACAAAGTTTGGTTCATTAGTAACAATTTCTTAAAAGGGACTAATTAGACTTATACTATATATAGTGAAATTTTATTTCAACCACACTATATATGGTGTCAATTCTATGCTGAATGACTATTGTCAAAATTACAGTGTTAGTTATTCCTTGTGGTTAGAGGGTTTTTCTCCTCTTTAGGAAAGCTTAAGTTTTCTAGTCAGTGGTAAGGGAGCAACTGAATTCATCATTGCAATTTATTGAAAAGACGATTTACTCTAATCTCAATAATGATTGATATTTTTTTCAAGAGAGGTGGTTATGTATCATCAGTATTTTGAGACACCTAAAGGATTTCCTAAACCGTATGTTCATATCACTGCGGATGATAAAGGAGTGACCAGTCTATATTTTGTTGATGAAAAAACAGCGCCTGAAGTGAAAAATGATATCACTAAACAGTGCGTGAAAGAGCTACGGGGATATTTTGCGGGTAAACGTACTGAGTTTTCTGTTCCACTCAATCCAGAGGGAACTGAATTCCAACAGCGTGTATGGTTGCAGTTATGTAAAATCCCATTTGGAGAAGTGTGGAGTTATAAGCAATTATCATTAGCATTGGGTTCAGCGAATTATTGTCGCGCAGTAGGAATGGCTAATTCTCGTAATCCGATCTCATTAATTGTACCTTGCCACCGTGTTATTGGACATGATGGTAAATTAGTTGGATATACCGGGGGTTTAAATATTAAAAGTTGGTTGTTGGAACACGAAAGAGCATAACAGTTTGTTTGTTTGATAAATTGCCTGATAAAAGACCAGGGACGGTTATAGAATATCTATATATGTGCATTATTTAGCAGCAGAACTAAATAAAGATAACATCCATCGAATTTTATTATGCTTTTCGTGATCTTGGTTGTAGACAGTGAACCAATTTATTTGCTGTACTGTATATGACACAGGTTTTGTGTCTTATTTTCACATTAAAGGTATGTTTGATGTCAAAAATTAAAGGTAACGTTAAGTGGTTTAATGAATCTAAAGGATTCGGGTTTATCACTCCAGAAGATGGTAGCAAAGACGTATTCGTACATTTCTCTGCTATTCAGAGTAACGGATTTAAAACTCTGGCAGAAGGTCAAAAGGTAGAGTTTGAAATCACTGACGGCGCTAAAGGCCCATCTGCTGTAAACGTTGTCGCTATCTGATTTTAACTCCGTATTGCGAAAACCCGTTGTTTCAACGGGTTTTTTTTAGTTTTTGCTAGATGTGTGATGAAATTTAAAGCTCGTTCATCAATGAGAAAGCTAAAATTGTCATCAGCAATGATCCAAAAAGATTAAGCAAAACAGTTCCCAAAGCCCATCCCAGTTTTCCATCTAGTAAGAGATAAACAACTTCGACAGAAAAAGTAGAAAATGTGGTTAGACCACCACAAAAACCGGTGGTCAGCATTAATTTCCAGGCCGGATTAAGATATGTGGATTTATTAAAATATGCCAACCCCAGTCCGATGATGAATGCACCAATACAATTAACTGTGAGGGTGCCAACTCCAATTGCGATATTAGTAGAAATATTATTAAGGCGGAGGCTTATAAACCAACGTAATACACTGCCTAAGCCGCCGCCGATAAATACGGCCAGAATAATATTAAGCATAACTGGGCTTATGATTATTTAACTTCTTCACCCTTGGCTTGCAAATCAGCATGATAAGAAGAACGGACAAATGGCCCACAAGCAGCATGGGTGAATCCCATTGCCAGAGCTTCTTCTTTCATTTCATCAAATTCTTGTGGGCTGACGTAGCGCTGTACCGGCAAATGGTGGCGGCTGGGTTGCAGATATTGGCCTAGAGTTAGCATGGTGACTCCGTGGCGGCGCAGATCACGCATGACATCAAGAATTTCTTCGTTAGTTTCACCGAGACCTACCATCAGACCCGATTTTGTTGGGATATGAGGATGGGCTTCTTTGAACTTTTCAAGTAATTTTAGTGACCACTCATAGTTCGCGCCGGGGCGTACTTGACGGTAAACCCGTGGTACGTTTTCCAGATTATGATTAAAAACGTCTGGTGGTGTCGCTGTCAGTATTTCAAGTGCACGATCCATACGCCCACGGAAATCAGGAACCAGAGTTTCAATTTTAATGGATGGATTTTTTTCACGGATAGCAGAAATACAGTCAGCAAAGTGTTGAGCACCGCCATCACGCAGATCATCACGGTCAACAGAGGTGATGACCACATAGCGCAGGGCCATATCTTTAATGGTTTGTGCCAGTTTTACCGGTTCGTTGGCATCAGGAGCTGTTGGACGGCCATGGGCAACATCACAGAAAGGGCAACGACGGGTACAAATTGCGCCAAGGATCATAAAAGTCGCTGTTCCGTGATTGAAACATTCAGCCAGGTTAGGGCAGGAAGCTTCTTCACAAACGGAATGCAGGCCATTCTTGCGCATAGCAGATTTGATACCCTGAATGCGGCTGGAATCCGCAGGAAGTTTGATTTTCATCCACTCAGGTTTACGCAAGATTTCTGTGCGTTCGGTAATCACTGTTTTGACAGGGATCAGCGCCATTTTGTCTGCGTCGCGGTACTTAATTCCGCGTTCCATCTGAATTGGTTTACTCATAGTCGTGCTGGTTCCAGTGTTAAATTCATCAGGTTGAGATTTATCTTCAGCCCACTGTGTGATAAATCCATTAAAAAATTTTGAAAAATATTAAAAAATTATAGCATCTTTAACTATTCAGTTTAAATCCTAACTGTTGGCAGAAGGTTTCTACCAAGATAGGTTGTACTTGCTCAATAGTAATTCCAGGGACTAATTCACTGAGTTGAGTCATTTTCATGCCAGCATAGCCACAAGGATTAATTCGTAGAAATGGTTCTAAATCCATTGCAATATTGAGTGCCAGACCGTGGAAAGAACAGCCTTGGCGTATTCGTAATCCGAGGGAGCAAATTTTGGCTTCATTGACATAAACACCAGGAGCATCTGGTCGGGCATAGGATTCCACACCAAAGTGAGCAAGTGTTTTAACGACAGTATCTTCTATCGCTGTAACCAATTGCCGTACACCAATTTTGGCGCGCTTGATGTCAATCATGACATACATAACCTGTTGACCAGGACCATGATAGGTGACTTGTCCACCACGATCGGATTGGATAATCGGAATATCACCGAGAGATAACACATGCTCTGCTTTACCTGCTTGTCCCTGAGTAAATACTTTTGGGTGCTGTACCAGCCAGATTTCATCGGGTGTACTAATATCTCGCTGCTCAGTAAACAAGTGCATTGCATCAGAAATCGGCTCGTAGGGTTGTATTCCTAATTGGCGTAAGAAAATCGTTTTATGTTGCAATTGAAACTTCATTTGGTAGCTATAAGATTTAGCCAGTATAACCCTCAGAAGAGATTCTCACCAGTTTAGTACACTTGAAATGGTGCTGTTTCTGATAGATAAACAATCCCCCTGAGAAATTACAGGGGATTGTTTTAGTTCATGTTACAACACCACTCGTACCAGTTTAAGGTTACCTAACTCTTCATACAGAGTTTCTATTTGTTCAATGTGAGTAGCATTGATAGTAATGGATACTGAGTGGTAGTTGCCTTTGCTGCTTGGCTTCACTTGTGGAGAGTAATCGCCCGGCGCATGGCGTTGAACCACTTCAACGACCTGATTGACTAACTCAGGCTCAGCTAAACCCATTACTTTGTAGGTAAATGAGCAAGGGAACTCAAGCAGTTCATTTAATTTTGTTTTCATGGGCGCTCCTGTTTTACTTTCCGCAATACGTCTGGTCAGTCTTTTCTATAAAATTTGATATTTTCCCCGTTTACATCAACGGGGGTACTTATTACGGTCAGGCTGTAGCTTGACTCGTTTCGGTAGGTTCCTGCTTTAACTATTAACCAAACCAGTGATGGAACAGCAGTTTGATATAGTCGATAAAACGGCTGAAAATACCGCCTTCTTTCACTTCATTCATAACAACTAAAGGACGCTGTTCGACAGTCTTGCCATCAAGTTGAAAGTTGATTGTACCGACGACCTGATTTTTCGCTAGCGGGGCATGTAATTCAGTATCATTCATGACATAGCTGGCTTTCAGATCTTTCAAACGGCCTCTGGGAATAGTCAGATAAACATCTTTATCAACGCCTAGCTGAACCCTATCATTATCTCCAAACCAGACAGGTTCAGAGGCAAATTCTGTGTCAGATTTCAGTGGCGAGACGGTTTCAAAGAAACGGAAACCCCAGGTCAGCAGTTTCTTACTTTCTGTCTCTCGGCCTTTATAAGTGTGACCGCCGAGTACCGCAGAAATCAGACGCATATCGCCTTCAGTTGCAGAAGCAACTAGGTTATAACCCGCTGCATTAGTGTGACCGGTTTTGATACCATCTACATTCAGACTTTTATCCCATAACAAACCGTTGCGGTTTATCTGACGGATATTGTTGTAGGTAAATTCTTTCTCTTTATAGATAGTATATTCTTCAGGAACATCGCGGATTAGTGCTTGACCAATCAGTGCCATATCACGGGCAGAGCTGTATTGGCCTTCTGCATCCAGGCCATGAACAGTTTTGAAATATGTATTCTGTAAGCCAAGCGATTTTACATAGCCATTCATCAGATTAACGAACGACTCTTGGCTGCCAGCAACGTAATCCGCCATTGCAACACAAGCATCATTACCGGATTGTAAGTTTATACCGCGGGATAGCATAGAAACTGAAACCTGATCTCCGGGTTTGAGGAACATCAGGGAAGAGCCTTTAAATACCGGATTACCTGTTGCCCATGCATCAGTACCAACCGTGACCATATCATTTGGCCCGATTTTGCCTGATTTGATTGTCTGACCAATAACATAACTGGTCATCATTTTTGTCAGGCTGGCAGGGTCACGGCGAGAGTCTGCATTCATTTCAGCCAGAACTTTGCCTGAGTTGTAGTCGATAAGAATATAAGCTTCAGCATCGATCTGAGGCACACCTGGGATCATCGTTTTCAGGTTTATATCATTCCCATTGGCAAAGGCAGAAACGTTCATTGCCAGCGCAATACTCAAGGTGGCGCTTTTTATAAAACGAGAAGTGGTTGTGTATTTCATGGTCGGTTGGACAACATCCGTGAGAATAAGGTTGATATCGGGCCATATCATAGCAAATGAAGAAAAATACTAACATTGGCAAATTTTGACAGGCCGCCAGTTTACGTTTTTTTACCTTGCTTGCTGATATCTAAGCAAAACCCAGATATCAGCGAGAGGAAAGCTAAGGACTGACGATAAAAGAAGATTGCTGTATCTGGTCAGCCAGTTTCTGTTGTAAATCGGTAGCGTGCTGGCGATTGCTAAATGGCCCCAATTGTACACGATAAACATTACTATATTGAGTTACGCGTCCTTGAACATTAAAGCGCTGTTCTAACGTTCGTTGCCACTCTTTTGCCCGTTGCTCACTGCTAACGGCACCAACCTGGACCATAAAACCATTTGCAGAGGAGCTTGTTGATACTGTTGCTGTTGAAGCACTGTCGGCAACTGGTTTAGGTGGTTGTAGCTTCATTGCGGGTAGTTGCTCAGTAGCTTCTGGTTGTATAGCCAATGGTTGCGTTTGTTCCTCAGGCTGATTAGTCAGAGGGCGGCTGACAGTCTGATCTGGAACATTTCCCATTGTGGGTGTTCCTAGCTGGTTTGTTGTCAGCGTTGGTCTGCCTGGCAGGGCATAACTCTGTTTAACTATCTGGCTGCCAACAGTACCGGGGCCAGATACAGAGCCATCCTGAGCGACCTGAATAAAATCAATCTTAACTTTGGTACTTTGGGTTAGATTCAGGCGTTCAGCAGAAGCCTTTGATAGATCGATAATTCTCCCTGGTTTATAAGGACCGCGGTCATTGACTCTGACTATCATCATACGGCCATTGCTTAAGTTGGTCACGCGAACATAACTCGGGATTGGTAGTGTTGGGTGGGCGGCTGTTAGTGCATAAGGGTTAAAACGTTCACCAATTGCTGTCATTTTGCCACTGTATTCTGCACCATACCAACTGGCATAACCTGTTTCACTAAATTGAGATGGGTCTTGCACAATATGATAAATATGCCCGTTCATCTGATAATCATTATTGGCGCCAGGATGATAAGGCTCATAGCGAGGTTCTGCACCCAGAATATCCTGCGTTGGTACCGCAGGTAATGGGGAAGATTTTTGCTCGTTAGGAGCAGTACAGCCGGATAACAGAGCTGCAATCATGCCGAGTATAAGCCAGTGTTGACGCATTGAAACCTCTTCTCTATAAACTTTTAGACAATAATTTTCGGTGTGTATGAATCGACATTATAATCCCGAAACCAGCCATTAAGACGATCAAGGCTGAGCCGCCATAACTGACAAATGGTAAAGGAACGCCTACCACAGGTAGAATGCCGCTCACCATGCCGATATTGACGAAGATATAAACAAACAGGATTAACATCAGGCTGCCAACCATGACTCGGCCAAAAGTGTTCTGTGCCCTGGTTGCGATAGCCAGCCCGCGCATAATTAATAACAAATATAATGTTAGTAACAGTAACACGCCGATTAAACCAAGTTCTTCCGAGAGTACGGCGAATATGAAGTCTGTATGGCGTTCTGGAAGAAATTCCAACTGAGATTGAGTGCCGAGTAACCAACCTTTACCTGATAGGCCACCGGAGCCTATAGCGATTTTTGATTGAATGATATGGTAACCTTTACCCAATGGATCAGTTTCTGGATCAAGTAACATCATTACCCGATCGCGTTGATATCCATGCATCAGAAAGAACCATAAGATCGGGATAAAACAGGCTAATAACAAGGCTGCAATACCGATCAGCCGCCAGCTCATCCCAGCAAGGAATAGGACAAACAGGCCGGAAAATGCGACCAGAATTGAAGTACCGAGGTCTGGTTGGGCGGCGACGAGTAAAGTTGGCAGGAAAATCAGCATTAGAGCGATAGTTGTATTTTTTAGCGATGGTGGACACAAATCGCGGTTCATAAAACGGGCAATCATCAGTGGTACAGCGATCTTGGCAATCTCAGAAGGCTGGAAACGGATGATCCCTAGATCGAGCCAGCGCTGCGCCCCTTTACTGATCTGTCCGAACGCATCGACAAAAATCAGTAAAACGACACAAACGATATATAGATAAGGTGCCCAGCCTTCATAAACTCTTGGGGGGATTTGCGCCATAATTATCATGACAACCAGTCCGGCACCAATTTGGCTGATTCTGCGCTCCATCATCCCCATATCTTGACCACTGGCACTCCACATAACAAAAGCGCTGTATACTAGCAGTGCTAGAATGCACAGCAACAGCGGTAAGTCGATATGTAGTTTGGTCCAGAGGGGAACCTTTTTTGGGTTTTCTGTCATGGTGTTATTCAGCCATTTTCTGTTCCGGGTGGTGTTGGAGCCGCATCCGGTAATGTTGTGTTGTTATCCCCTAACAATACATGGTCGAGGATTTGGCGAACAAGGGTTCCTACTGCCGGACCTGCACCACCATTTTCTAAAATGATAGAAAGGGCTATCGTCGGGTTTTCATAAGGGGCGAAGGCAATCATTAGCTTGTGATCCCGTAAATGCTCAGCAATTTTACTGGCATTGTAAGTTTCATAGCTATAGACCTGTGCTGTTCCTGATTTGGCAGCTGCTTTATACGGCGTTCTAGTAAAACTCTTGTGACCAGTACCGTTTGGCAGGTTAGCAACACCATACATACCGCTTTTTGCCAGTTCCCAGTATCCTGAATGGATATCACCTATTTGAATATTTTCTGTTTGTTGATAAGGGATCATCTCACCTTTCAGTTTTTTACCCAGCAGCAGATGCGGTGTTTTTACGTTACCGTCATTAATTAAGGTTGTTAGCGCTTTTACCATTTGAATTGGCGTTGCTGTCCAGTATCCCTGGCCGATCCCAACAGGAATAGTGTCTCCCTGATACCAAGGTTTTTTATATTTTCTTTGTTTCCATTCACGGGTAGGCATGATACCTGTGCGTTCTTCAGACAGGTCAATGCCCGTGTATTCACCATAACCAAACTTAGTCATCCATTCAGATAGGCGGTCAATTCCCATATCATAGGCAACCTGATAGAAGAAAGTATCCGCAGATTCCACGATGGATCTATATGCATTGAGACTGCCATGTCCCCAGCGTTTCCAGTCACGGTAGCGTTTTTCTGAACCCGGTAATTGCCACCAGCCCGGATCAAAAATGGTGGTATTTTTATTGATAACGCCGGTGCTTAGTGCTGCAACGGTAATAAAAGGTTTTACCGTTGACGCAGGAGGATAGATCCCTTGAGTTGCACGATTAATAAGCGGTCGGTCAGGATTATTTAATAATTCCTGATAGTTCTTGTTGGAGATACCGTTTACGAATAGATTTGGATCATAGCTTGGATTAGATACCAGTGCTAGAATTTCCCCATTATGTGGATTACTGACAACGACGGCAGCGCGGCTGGTTGTGAGTAGTTTCTCAATATAGATCTGCAACTCAAGATCGATAGTCAGATAAATATCTTGCCCGGCTTGTGGCGGTTGTTCATGTAATTGACGTATCACACGGCCACGATTATTGACTTCGACTTCTTCATAACCGGTTTTGCCATGTAAAACAGATTCATAATAGCGTTCAATACCTAGTTTGCCGATATCATGGGTGGCGGCGTAATTGGGTAAAATACCTTCCTTGTCCAGCCGTTCTACATCTTTATCATTAATTTTAGCGACATAGCCAATGATATGAGTCAGTGCTGAACCGTAAGGGTAGAAGCGGCGTTGATAGCCTTTTATTTCGAGGCCGGGGAAACGGTACTGGTTAACAGCAAAGCGTGCTACTTGGATATGATCCAGTGAAGTTTTCAGTGGAATGGAGGTAAAGCGGCGCGATCGCTTACGTTCTTTTTCAAAGTTAGCAATATCTTCATCAGTCAGATCGATAATATTCCGTAAATCACTCAGCGTTTGCTGAAGGTTCTCGACCTTTTCAGGTATGACTTCCAACTGGTAGATTGTTCGGTTAAGCGCCAATGGTGTGCCTTTACGGTCATAAATAATACCTCGGCTTGGAGCGATTGGAACCAGTTTGATACGGTTTTCGTTTGAACGGGTTTGGTAGTCTTCGTGGCGAGTGATCTGTAAATGGTAAAGATTGGCAATCAGGATACCAGCCAGTACTAGGATGATGATAAACGCCACCAATGCGCGGCGGGCAAATAGGGCTGATTCAGCCGTATAATCACGAAAAGGGGTACGTTTATTCTTCATCCCATTGCCAGAATTCGCTTTTATCCGTTGGTAACCAAATTATTCCCGGTGATAGGGATGATTGGTGGTAATGCTCCATGCCCGGTACAGGCTTTCTGCAACTAAAACTCGTACCAAAGGATGGGGTAAGGTTAAAGGTGATAATGACCAGCTTTGTTCCGCAGCAGCTTTACATGCCGGAGCAAGACCTTCTGGCCCGCCTATCAGCAAGCTTACATCTCTACCATCTTGTTTCCAATGTTCAAGCTGTTGCGCTAGTTGAGGCGTTTCCCAACGAGAACCCGGAATGTCTAGGGTGACAATGCGGTTGCTTTTACCGACAGCGGCCAGCATTTGTTCACCTTCTTTCTCCAGAATGCGTTTAATATCCGCATTTTTACCCCGTTTCCCAGCAGGAATTTCTACCAGATCAAATGGCATATCTTTTGGGAAACGGCGTAAATAATCCGTAAAGCCGGCCTGTATCCAGTCCGGCATTTTTGTACCTACAGCGACTAATTGCAGCTTCAAACTCAGCTCCAAAGTTTTTCAAGTTCATACATACGGCGACTCTCTTCCTGCATGACATGTACGATAACTTCACCGAGGTCTACGACAATCCAATCGGATACGCCCTGTCCCTCAACGCCAAGTGGAGTCAGACCACTCGCACGACAGTCATCAACTAGATGATCTGCGACAGACATCAGATGGCGACTGGAGGTTCCGGTGCAGATAATCATGCAATCGGTAATACTGGATTTCCCATGAACATCCAGAGAAACAATATCTTGTGCTTTGGAGTCTTCAAGTTTATCAATAACAAATTGTTGGAGTTCTCTACCTTGCAAAAGGTTCATCCTTATTTTTTATCAAATTGATCAAATAGTGCCGAATAATAGCATGCCGGGCCACTTGAGAGTAAGCCAACTAAATGACTAATCGGGCCAGATTTCGCTATTGGCGATATAACCCCTGTGAATCTATATATTTTTGTACTAAAGGGGTGAGCAAATCATCACAATTTAGCCCTTGCTGGAGACGCTGGCGGATATCTGTTGCTGAGATACGCAATAGTGGTGTATCTGCCAGATAGATATAACCGTTAGGCTTGCTGTTAAGTAGGGCTGGGTCGTAGATTTGGTGTTGTGTAAGCCATTGCTGCATTTCAGCTATTGAAAGTTGGGGCTGATAACCGGGGCGGGCACAAACCAGTAAATGACAGATATTTAGTAGTTCTGGCCAACGATGCCAGGTATGTAGTGATAACAAAGAGTCCAGACCGATTATAAATGCCAGTGATTGTTTTTCACCAAGCTCCTGACGGAACGATTCCAATGTATCGATTGTGTAAGAAGGAGTGGTGCGTTCCAGTTCACGGGTATCGATTGTAAACAGTGGATGGTCCTGTGTTGCTAGTCGTACCATTGTAAGCCGCTGTTGTGCGGTGGCTTCTGGTTGTGGGCGGTGGGGGGGAACATGGTTTGGCAGCAAAATCACTCGTTTCAGGCCAATTTGATGTGCCAGTGTTTCGATGGGATGCAGATGCCCATAATGGATTGGGTCAAATGTTCCACCAAATAATGCTTGAATAACGGGTTGTACTGGACAAGTAGTATTAATGGTATGAGGCATTAAAAAAGCTCTCAGGTAATGTTTTTCCACATAACAACATGGAAAGTGTTTCTAAATCTGGCCACACAGACTGACCATAATCCTGTTTAACCCGAAGCTCCATTTGTACAAGTAGATGAATTGCTAGTTGCAAATCATGTCGAGTTAGACGTTGCAGCGCACTTGTCAATAATGGGCGGCGGTTCTGCCATACTCGATGTTGATCTAACAGAGTTTTAATGGGAGTTGTGGTGCTTTGGCGTTTTAGTGTAAGTAGCAGCTGTAGTTCACGTTGTATGGTACGCATCAGAATAACAGTTTCACAACCTTCCTGTTTTAACTGTTTCAGGATATGCCAGGCTCGTTTTGCCTTTCCTGATAATAATGAGTCTACCCAGTGATAAGGTGTGAAGTGAGCCGCGTCATTTACGGCATTTTCAACACGGTGTAGGGTCAGTTTACCATCTGGATATAGCAGGAAGAGCCGCTCAAGAGCTTGGGCCAGTGCCAGTAAGTTTCCTTCATAACAGTAGCATAATAGTTGATTGGCTGGTTCTTCCAGAGTCAGTTTCATGACCCTGGCCCGTTGTGCGATCCATTGAGGTAGACGGCTCAGTTCAGGTGTCTGACAACTGATGTAAACTCCATTTTTTCCTAATACTTTAAACCAGTTACTGTTTTCTTGGGCTTTGGTCAATTTTAAACCGCGTAGTATCAGCAGTATATCTGGGTGAAGCAATTCTGCCAGTTTTACCAGTTGTTCAGCTATTACTGTGTTAGGGCCATTTTCTGGCAGCAGTAAAGTGAGTGTTTGACGGCTGGCAAATAGGCTTAGTGACTGGCAAATACTGAATATCTCATTCCATTCGGTATGATTATCCAGGGCATAAGTGAAGTGTTCTGTGAAAGAGTGCTGTTCAGCGGCCCTGCGGATATGATCTTGGCTTTCCTGTAATAGCAGGGGGTCATTGCCCCATATCAGATAACAGTTTCGCAGCCCTTCATTGAGCTGCGAAATCAGTTGTTCGGGATAAAGTTTGATCATTGTGCTTGTGCAGTTTGTTGTCCAGCCTGTTTTTCCTTGGCTTTTTGTTCTTCTGCACTATGAACAGTCAGTAACTGGCGAACTAACTGGCGAGCAGCCTGTTCACGCATTTCCTGATTGATCATCTCGTTTTCAGCATCTTTCGCCAGTGCTTCTAACGGATTGTCGAAAAAAGAACGATCAACCCTAGATTGGAGCGGATAGACGCTACCGTCTGGCATAATAACCTGTGCATTGACATATAGGGTCAGTTGGCGCTCAGCTGCCTTACCATCCTGAAAAACAGAGACGGTGTCTTTATTTTCAGAAGAACCTATTAGTTTCAGAATAGGAACTTCGGTGCTGCCATTTTCAAGGATTGTGACGTTATTCAGACGAAGTTGCTGGCGCACAGAACGAGTCAGTGGCCCGTATGGGTCGCTGCTTGCTAATTGCAGCTTTTTGAGTTCTAGGGGTACCTGAGTGGTACCACGTAGATGAAAACCGCAGCCAGCGGTGACCAGCACCGCTAACCCCAGCAACAACGTTAAAATACGATGCCGCACATTGCCTCCTTTATTAGCCGACGACCAGATTCAGTAATTTGCCTGGTACGTAGATGACTTTACGAATAGTGACGTCTTCAAGGTATTTCGCCACACCATATTCTTTTGCAGCCATATCATGAACATATTCTTTCGTCGCATCCGCTGGCACAGTAACACGACCACGCACTTTACCGTTAACTTGAATAACGACCAATTTGGTGTCGTCAACCATGGCCTGTTCATCAGCCTGTGGCCAATTAGCAGTATCAATGTCACCTTTACCACCCAGAGCTTGCCACATAATAAAACAAGCATGAGGAGTCATTGGTGACAACATGCGGACAACTGCCAGTAAAGCTTCCTGCATCAGAGCGCGATCCTGCTCGGTTTCTTGTGGTGCGCGGGTCAGTTTATTCATCAATTCCATTACGGCAGCAATGGCGGTATTGAATGCCTGGCGGCGACCTACATCATCTGTGACTTTAGCAATGGTTTTGTGCAGATCACGGAACAGATCTTTCTGTTCTACTGTTAAGCTTGTGATATCCAGCGGTTGAGTTGCCCCTTTGCTGCTATGTTCATAAACTAGGCGCCATACACGTTTCAGGAAGCGGTTTGCCCCTTCAACACTGGATTCTTGCCATTCCAGAGTCAATTCTGGTGGCGCTGCGAACATCATAAACAGGCGAACGGTATCAGCACCATATTTTTCTACCATCAATTGTGGGTCAATGCCGTTGTTTTTGGATTTAGACATTTTGCTCATGCCGGTATAAACCAGTTCATGACCCTCTTTGTCTGTTGCCTTAATGATACGACCTTTATCATCACGTTCAGCAATGGTATCAACTGG
Source organism: Photorhabdus heterorhabditis (assembly GCF_018448905.1). Taxonomy (GTDB): domain Bacteria; phylum Pseudomonadota; class Gammaproteobacteria; order Enterobacterales; family Enterobacteriaceae; genus Photorhabdus; species Photorhabdus heterorhabditis. Next base: position 34,542 of record NZ_RCWA01000013.1, read on the forward strand.
GGATATCCAGATTTTTTCACCGTTTTTACCCGTGTAATAAAAAGCATCTGCCAGAACCATTCCCTGACATAACAGACGTTTAGCGGGTTCATTGGAATTGACCATGCCTGCATCACGCATCAGTTTGTGGAAGAAACGGAAATACATCAGGTGCATGATGGCATGTTCGATACCACCGATGTATTGGTCAACAGGTAGCCAATAATTAGCTGCTGCTGGATCGAGTAGGCCCTTATCATAATCTGGACAAGTGTAGCGAGCATAGTACCAAGAAGATTCCATAAAGGTATCGAAGGTATCTGTTTCACGCAATGCTGGTTGGCCATTGATAGTGGTTTTTGCCCATTCAGGGTCAGCTTTAATTGGGCTGGTGATGCCATTCATGGTGACATCTTCCGGCAGAATAACTGGCAGTTGATCTTCTGGAACCGGAACAACCGTGCCATCTTCCAACGTTGCCATTGGAATTGGTGCGCCCCAGTAACGTTGACGGGAGACACCCCAATCACGTAGACGATAGTTGACCTTACGCTTGCCGGCTCCCATTTCTACTAGTTTATTAGCAATAGCATTGAAACCATCTTCATGATTCAGGTCGCTAAATTCACCCGAATTAAACAGGACATTCTTATCTGTCACCGGGGCTTCATGAACATTTGGTTCATTACCTTCACTGTCCAGAATAACGGCTTTCATTGGCAGGTTATATTTTGTCGCGAATTCCCAGTCGCGTTGGTCGTGGCCAGGAACTGCCATGACAGCACCGGTGCCGTATTCCATTAAGACGAAGTTTGCAACCCAGATTGCTACTTTCTCTTTGGTTAATGGATGAATGACAAACATACCGGTTGCCATGCCCTTTTTCTCCATTGTTGCCATATCTGCTTCTGCAACTTTGGTATTACGGCATTCATTAATAAAAGCAACCAGTTCAGGGTTATTTTCTGCTGCTTGTTTTGCCAGAGGATGACCTGCGGCAACTGCAACATAGGTGGCACCCAGGAATGTATCAGGACGAGTGGTGTAGACAGTCAATTTCTCCTGACTATCTGCTACTTCAAAGGTGATTTCTACACCTTCAGAGCGCCCAATCCAGTTGCGCTGCATGGTTTTGACTTGTTCAGGCCACTCTTCCAGCGTATCCAGATCGTTTAACAACTCTTCGGCATAATCAGTGATTTTGATAAACCATTGCGGGATTTCTTTACGTTCAACTTTGGTGTCGCAACGCCAGCAACAGCCATCGACCACTTGTTCATTAGCCAGAACGGTCAGATCGTGGGGGCACCAGTTAACTGCGGAGGTTTTTTTATAAACCAGACCTTTTTCATACAATTTGGTGAAGAACCATTGTTCCCAACGATAATATTCAGGGGTACAGGTAGTGACTTCACGATCCCAATCGTAGCCGAAACCCAGTGTTTTCAGCTGACTTTTCATATATTCGATGTTGGCATAGGTCCACGGGGCTGGTGCAGTGTTGTTTTTTACTGCTGCGCCTTCTGCGGGCAGGCCAAATGCATCCCAACCGATAGGTTGCAGGACATTTTTGCCAAGCATACGCTGGTAACGAGAGATAACATCGCCAATAGTGTAGTTACGTACATGGCCCATGTGTAGTCGGCCAGAAGGGTAAGGTAGCATGGACAGGCAGTAATATTTTTCTTTGCTGTTATCTTCTGTCACTTTGAAAGTTTGCTTCTCTTGCCAGTGAAGCTGAACTTGCGGCTCTATATCTTCTGGACGGTATTGTTCTTGCATGGCACCGATGATCCTATGGTGAGTAAAAAGCTACGTTTGTAGCAATCATTTAGTTGGTAAAATATGAGGTTGGCATAGCATATCTGATTTGATACATAAGCAACAGAGGGTTATTAGGGAAAATCCGGTGGCGACGGGCGCCACCACCGGGAATAATATATTTTAGTGAAGAATTTTAGCCAGAAATTCTTTGGCGCGATCTGATTTTGGATTCGCAAAGAAATCTTCTTTCTTGCTGTCTTCAACAATTTTGCCTTCATCCATAAAGATTACCCGATTGGCTACCTTACGGGCGAAGCCCATTTCGTGAGTAACAACCATCATGGTCATTCCTTCGTCTGCCAGTTTAACCATGACATCAAGCACTTCATTGATCATTTCAGGATCGAGGGCGGAAGTGGGTTCGTCGAACAGCATGGCAATCGGGTCCATACACAGTGCACGGGCGATTGCCACGCGTTGTTGCTGACCACCGGAAAGTTGTGACGGGAATTTATTAGCCTGATTGGTCAGCCCAACGCGTTCAAGTAATTTCAACCCTTTTTCTTCTGCCGCTTTCTTATCGCGGTTAAGCACTTTGATTTGAGCCAGCGTTAAATTTTCAATGATGGATAAATGCGGGAACAGCTCAAAATGCTGGAACACCATGCCGACTTTGGAGCGTAATTGCGCCAAATTGGTATTTTTATCATTGACTTTAATGTCATTAACCAGAATTTCACCCTGTTGGATGGATTCCAGACCATTAACCGTTTTTATCAGGGTGGATTTGCCGGAGCCAGATGGGCCACAGACTACAACTACTTCACCTTTTTTAACTTCAGTTGAGCAGTCAGTGAGAACCTGAAATGGGCCATACCACTTGGATACATTTTTCAGGGAGATCATCAAACAGTCCTTTTCTTCAAATAGTTAACCAGCATGGATGCGGCAAAACTAATAATAAAATAAATAACACCAGCAAACAGGATCATTTCAACCTGTGTACCATCACGCTCACCGATATTTGCCGCAGTACGGAAAAAATCCGCCAGACTGAGTACATACACCAATGAAGTGTCTTGAAATAGTACGATACCCTGCGTCAATAGTAGTGGGGTCATTGCACGGAATGCTTGAGGCAGGATAACCAGCCTCATACTTTGCATCGGCGTCATACCCAATGCCAATGCTGCCGAAGATTGCCCGCGGGAAATACTTTGAATGCCCGCACGAATAATTTCTGAATAGTAAGCGGCTTCGAAAAATGCAAACGCGACCATGGCTGAAATTAAACGAATATCTGTTTTGGGAGAAATCCCCAGAACATTCTGCAGTAGACTGGGCACAATCAGATAGAACCATAACAGTACCATAACCAATGGCACAGAACGGAACAGATTGACATATAAAGTAGCAAACCAGCTCAGTGCTTTTACAGAAGAGAGCCGCATAACGGCCAGTACGGTTCCCCAGAGAATACCGACAACAATAGCAACAATCGTGATTTTTGCTGTAATAACTAAGCCTTCTAGTAGAAACGGGATACTGGGGATAATCGAACTCCAGTCAAACTCGTACATTTATTGACCTCCAATATTACCCGGTAAACGCATTTTTTTCTCAAGCAAGTGCATGGCAAGCATAATTACCAGATTGATTCCGATATAGGCCAATGTAATTGCCGTAAATGTTTCATAAGCATGTGCTGAGTAATCAAGTAACTTACCTGCCTGTGCTGCCATATCCACCAGACCAATAGTAGAGGCAATAGCGGAGTTTTTTACCAGATTCATCATTTCTGAAGTCATTGGTGGAATGATCACTCGGTAAGCATTTGGTAATAGGACATAGCGATAGGTTTGTGGCAGAGTTAACCCCATTGCCAGCCCTGCTGCTTTTTGACCACGTGGTAGTGATTGTATGGCGGCGCGGACCTGCTCACACATCCGTGCAGCGGTGAAAAGACCTAAACAGACAGTGGATGAGATGAAAAACTGGATATTAGGGTCCAGTTTGGTTTTAAACCACAGACTGAATTTTTCTGGCAGTAGTTCAGGTACAACCAGATACCAGATAAAAAATTGAACTATCAGTGGTACGTTACGAAAGAGCTCAACATAACAGGTACCTATCCCAGATAATATTTTATTGGGAACAGTACGTAAAATGCCGAACAGTGAACCGACAATGAAAGCGATAATCCAGGCGCAGATAGACAAGGCAATTGTCACTTGAAATCCAGCTATCAACCAGCCTAGATAAGTCGTATTGCCGAAAGGGGCAGCTTGCAAAAAGACGCCCCAATTCCAATCGATTGACATAATAATACTCCCTGTGAGGATGTAGCTTGATCCCCTGAAAACGATTGATTGGCTGAGAAAAAAAAGCGAGGTAGGGAACGGCCACCTCGCACCCTGTGATGCCAATCAAATAGTCATTTTTCTAATTATATTTCTAGTTAAGTGCCTTATCATTTGGCGATTTAAATAGTGTTTTCATTTCATCAGACAACGAGAAGTTCAGGTTCAGATTCTTAGGCGGAATGGGTTGTGTGAACCAGCGCTCAAATGATTTCTCTGCCACTCCGGAAGTTTGTGCCTGAACAATGGTCTCATTGATCAGCTTCTTGAATTGAAGATCATCTTTGCGTGATATGCAACCATAGGCTTCTCTAGACTGCGGTGTACCAACGATTTCCCATTGATCAGGTTTTTTCGCTTTGGCGCGTTCACCGGCTAGCAGAGCATCATCTACCATAAAGGCGATTGCACGGCCGGATTCCAGCGTGCGGAATGAGTCACCATGATCTTTTGCACTGATGATGCGCATTTTCATGTTTTTCTCATCGTTGAGTTTATTTAGCAATATTTCAGAAGTCGTACCAGCGGAAACAACGACATTTTTACCAGCCAAATCTGGAAAATCTTTTATACCGGAACCTTTTTTAGTCAGCAACCGCGTATTAATGATGAAGATAGTGTTAGAGAAAGCGACTTGTTTCTGGCGTTCAAGGTTATTGGAAGTAGAACCGCATTCGAAATCATAAGTCCCATTTTGTAGCAGTGGAATACGATTTTGAGAAGTCACCGGTATCAATTTTACTTGCAAATTTGGCATGTCCAGTTTCTTCTTAACGGCTTCAACAATCAGATTAGAGTAATCTTGCGAATAGCCGACGACATTTTGTTTATTATCGTAATAAGCAAAAGGTACGGAGGATTCACGATGCCCCACAATGATTACACCATCATCTTTAATTTTTTTCAGTGTTCCCGTCAATTCTTCAGCCTGAACAGCACCTGCTGCGCCAAGTAACATCATGGTTAATACTAGGTTACGCATTCGCATATACAACTCCTTTAATGTGGTTATCGTTTGCGATGTTGTGTTTGCAAAAGTCTCTCTGTGATTTGTTTTTAATCAAGGATCATTTGCTGTTATATGTATATATGGTGTTAAAAAATAGTACAAAAGGGTTAGGTAATGAAAATGAATTGTTTCTATTTCGGGAGCTGTCTCGCACTATAAATGAACAATGTTGCTTATCTTGCACAATAAAAGTGCGTGACTATCATTTTTATGGTGCATTTTCCCGTTTTCTATTAATGAAACAGCTATTTTCCTTTTCATTCATGGAGATAACAGCAATTAACGTGCCAAAATAGTAAAGAGGGGTAAAATTAATACTTAAGTAGGTTATTTTATAACATAGAGTGATATCAGTAACTAAGGGAGCAATTTCGCTCCCTTATGATGTATGGATATCGGAGTTAAAATTTACGGCGGTGATATATCAGCGCAAACAGGGCAAACAATACGGTAATTATCCATACCGGCCAATTCCCCCAACGTGCATAGGGTGTTATCCCGGTTGCGGGTGTCACTTTAGCTTCCAAAACATTGCGGGTAAATTGTGGGAGTGCTGCCTGCACTTTCCCATCAGGGGAAATAACAGCTGTAATACCATTATTAGTACCACGTAGTAATGGGCGCCCTAATTCGAGGGAACGCATACGTGCCATTTGGAAATGTTGCCAGGGACCGATGGAACTACCAAACCAGGCATCATTAGAAACAGTGAGTAAGAATTCAGTATCCGGTTTGAAATTATCACGAACTTGCTCACCTAATATAATTTCATAACAAATGGCGGCGGTCAGGTTATATCCTGCAACAGAAAGCTGTGGTTGAATGTAATTGCCTCGGCTGAATGAAGACATTGGTAAATTGAAGAATGGAGCCAGAGGTCGGAGTAGAGATTCCAGTGGGACAAATTCACCAAAGGGGACCAGATGATGCTTATCGTAGCGAGTAGTTGATGGATATTGATAAGGAATTTTATCACCCAGAACAATCAAGCTATTATAGGTCTTATAGCTGTTACCAACCGTTCTTTCATCAATGATACCGGTAATCAGGCTGGTGTGCTGATTACGTAACAGCATATCCAGTTTTGCCAGAAAACCGCGTTGATAACTTTCCAGTGATGGAATTGCAGATTCGGGCCAGATGATAATAGGTGTTTTACCAATGTATGGGCGGCTGTTATTTAAATAGATGTCCAGAGTTTCACTGAGCATATTGGGGTCCCATTTCAGGGATTGTGGGATATTTCCCTGAACCAGTGCCACATCAACCGCTTTTTCAGGTTGTAGGTTATACCACTGGTAATGACGTATTGACCACGGTAATAGCAGAAGTGCGATAGCGGTAATGCCAGCGGTGATGTTTCTGTGTATAACCGCCAGAACTAATAATCCACTCAGAGCCATTAACAGGAATGTAATTGCCTCAACACCGAAAATGGGTGCAATGGCTTTCATTGGGCTATCTAGTTGGCTGTAGCCGAATTGTAGCCAGGGAAAGCCAGTCAAAATCCAGCCACGCAGGAATTCAGTGACTTGCCACAATGCAGGTGCGGCCACTGCTAGCCTTAACCCGCTCGTTTTTACGAAAAAACGGTTGAGTAAGCTGGAGAATAAAGCAGGGTAGAGCGAGAGATAAGCGGCAAGTAATATGACCAGCAAAATATTGACCGCAGTTGGCATTCCACCAAAATTGGCAATGCTGACATATACCCAGTTTATACCACTGCCAAATAAGCCGAATCCCCAGCAAAAAGCAATAAATGCCGCTTGTCCGGGTGTTCTGTTTAAAGTCAGAAGTTGTAGTCCAAACAGGGAGATAATAGCAGCAGGCCAGAAGTCAAAAGGTGAAAAAGCCAGTGTTCCACTGGCTCCGAAAAATAGTGCCAGCAAAGCACGAAGCCGCTGGCAATGTAATAATGAAGCTTTGTTCATTCAGACCCTATTCTTGTTCAAGGTTAGGCATTGGCGCATCGTCCGGTATCGTAACATGAACCTGAATAATTCTCCGACTATCGGCCATGGCAACTTTAAAGAGATAACCGTTAATATCAACAGATTCCCCTCTGGCTGGTAAATGGCCGAATGCCTGCATAACCAAACCGCCAATAGTATCCACTTCTTCATCGCTGAATTGGGTACCAAAGGCTTCATTAAAGTCTTCAATCTGAGTCAGTGCTCGTACCGTATAGGTATGACGGCTCAGGGCACGAATATCGACATCTTCTTCTTCATCATACTCGTCTTCGATTTCACCGACGATTAGTTCAAGAATATCTTCGATAGTAACCAGACCCGATACACCACCGAACTCATCAATGACGATGGCCATATGATAACGTTGAGAACGGAATTCTTTCAGCATGCGGTCAACCCGCTTACTTTCAGGTACAACGACAGCCTGACGCAGAACCTTATCTATGCTGAATGGTGGGGCATCGGTGCGCATAAATGGCAATAGGTCTTTTGCCATTAAAATCCCTTCAATGTGATCTTTATCTTCACTGATCACAGGGAAACGTGAGTGAGCCGAATCGATAATCACATCCAGACATTCGTCCAGGGTTTGATTACGTTTTAAGGTAACGATTTGGGAACGGGGGATCATGATATCACGGACACGTTGATCGGAAATATCCATTACCCCTTCGAGCATATCGCGGGTATCAGGATCAATCAGATCGTTTTGTTCTGAGTCACGGATCAATTCCACCAGTTCATCACGGCTTTTTGGCTCACCGTGAAAAAGTTGGTTAAGAAGAAGAGTAAAAAACCCTTTCTTAGGGCCCGGGTTATCGTTACTTGAAGGATGGTCGTCGCTCATGGAGTTTTAATGAAAATTTCCCATTAAATAAGTTGTTGTTGATATTTTTTAGCATAAAAATGGTGTAGGTGGTTACTCTTTTTCTGCAAGATAGGGATCAGAGTAACCTAACTTTTGCATAATTTCTGTTTCCAGAGATTCCATTTCTTCCGCTTCATCATCTTCGATATGGTCATAACCTAGCAGGTGTAGGCATCCGTGTACAACCATATGTGCCCAATGTTCTTCTACTGTTTTTTGTTGCTCCTCGGCTTCTTTTTCAACTACCTGTCGACAGATAATTAAATCACCAAGTAGAGGTAAATCAACCGTTGGTGGTGATTCAAATGGAAAAGATAGCACATTTGTTGGTTTGTCTTTGCCACGATAAGTCAGGTTTAAATCGTGACTTTCTGCTTCATCAACAATACGGATTGTTACCTCACTTTCAGATTGAAACTGAGGTAAAACCCCGTCCAGCCAGCGCTGGAATAGGGTTTCTTCAGGAAGACCTTGTAAATTCTCACAGGCAATTTGTAAATCAAGTATTACTGAACTCATTGTGCTTCCTGTTTGCGTTGCTCACTGATTGTCTGTTTGCGTTTTTGCTCAGTTGCTTCCCATTCTTCATAAGCAATGACAATTTTGGCAACAACCGGATGGCGGACAACATCATCACTGTGGAAGAAGTTAAAGCTCAGCCCATTGACCCCTGACAATACTTCAATTGCATGGCGCAGACCAGATTTCTGTCCACGCGGCAGGTCAATTTGGGTGACGTCCCCAGTGACAACTGCTTTGGAATTGAAACCGATACGAGTCAGGAACATCTTCATCTGTTCGATGGTAGTATTCTGGCTCTCATCCAGAATAATAAAAGCATCATTCAGGGTTCGTCCACGCATATAAGCCAATGGCGCAACTTCAATAACATTACGTTCGATCAGCTTCTCAACTTTTTCAAAACCTAGCATTTCAAATAAGGCGTCGTAGAGCGGGCGCAGGTATGGATCAACTTTCTGGCTCAGGTCACCAGGCAGGAATCCCAGTTTTTCGCCTGCTTCTACTGCCGGGCGGGTTAACAAGATGCGACGAATTTCTTGACGTTCCAGTGCATCGACCGCAGCAGCAACAGCCAGATAAGTTTTACCTGTGCCTGCTGGACCAACCCCGAACGTAATATCATGGCTGAGAATATTAGCAATATATTGCGTTTGATTGGGAGTTCGTGGTTTTACCATACCGCGTTTGGTACGAATATTAACGGACTTACCGTAGTCAGGTATGCTTTCAGCGGTTTGTTCTAGAACCCGGCTCTCTGTAATTGCTAAGTGAATCTGTTCTGGCTTGATATCAGGGATTACCCCACGAACAGGGGCGGTTTCCACATATAAATGGCGGAGAATATTGGTGGCGGCACTAACGCACCGCGGTTTGCCCATCAGTTTAAAACGGTTATCTCGTCGGCTGATTTCAATACCCAGCCGGAGTTCAAGCTGTTTCAAATTATCATCAAACGGACCACACAGGTTCATTAGGCGCTGATTATCGGCTGGTTCGAGGAAAATTTCCTGAGTTGCTATTTGTGAATGAGTTTGTTGAATCACTGATTATCTCTATGTTTAAGGCTGATAAGTGCCGACCCCGATTTCATCTTCTTTACGGGTACGGGCTATTACGGACTCAGGTGATTCGTGTATACGAAGATCCATCTGATCTTCGGTACGGATAACTTTACCGCGCAGTGAGTTGGCGTAGACATCAACAATTTCAACATCAACGAATTTGCCAATCATGTCAGGCTGGCCTTCGAAGTTGACAACTCGATTGTTTTCAGTACGCCCGGAAAGTTCCATCACATTTTTACGGGAAGTTCCTTCAACCAGAATACGTTGTACACTGCCCAACATAGCACGGCTGTAGTTCATAGCCTGTTGGTTAATGCGCTGTTGTAACAAGTAAAGGCGTTGTTTTTTCTCTTCTTCGCTGACATCATCAGGCAGATCAGCTGCCGGCGTCCCCGGGCGAGCAGAGTAGATAAAGCTATAGCTCATATCGAAATTGACATCAGCGATCAACTTCATAGTTTTCTCGAAGTCATCTTGGGTTTCTCCTGGGAAGCCGATGATAAAGTCAGAGCTTATCAGGATATCAGGACGTGCTTTACGTAATTTGCGAATAATGCTCTTATATTCAAGAGCTGTGTGCGCACGTTTCATCAGCGTCAAAATACGGTCAGAGCCACTTTGTACTGGTAGGTGCAGGAAGCTAACCAATTCAGGTGTATCTTCATAAACAGCGATAATATCATCAGTGAACTCAATGGGATGGCTGGTGGTAAAACGGATGCGGTCAATACCATCTATAGCTGCGACTAGACGGATTAACTCAGCGAAAGAACAGATGTCACCATCATAAGTTGCACCACGATAAGCATTCACGTTCTGACCGAGAAGGTTAACTTCACGTACACCTTGTGCAGCAAGTTGGGCGATTTCAAACAAAATATCGTCACATGGGCGGCTGACTTCTTCACCACGGGTATAAGGTACGACACAGAAAGTACAATATTTGTTGCAGCCTTCCATAATAGAAACAAATGCAGATGGACCGTCAGCACGTGGTTCAGGTAAGCGGTCAAATTTCTCGATTTCCGGGAAGCTGATATCAACAATCGGGCTGCGGGTGCCTTTCACTTGATTGATCATCTCAGGTAAACGATGCAGTGTTTGCGGCCCGAAAATAATATCTACGCACTGGGCGCGCTGACGGATGAAATCCCCTTCCTGGGAGGCCACGCAACCACCTACGCCAATAATAATATCTGGATTGGTGTCTTTCAGGTTTTTCCAGCGGCCTAATTGATGGAAAACTTTTTCTTGGGCTTTTTCACGGATTGAACAGGTATTCAATAGTAAAATGTCTGCTTCTTCGGCGACACCGGTTAACTGATAACCGTGAGTACTTTCCAGCAGGTCGGCCATTTTAGATGAATCATATTCATTCATCTGACAGCCCCAAGTTTTAATATACAGTTTTTTTATCGTCGACATTTTCTTATGCATCCGGGCTTTCTACAGTGCTGAAAGATATTACTGCACTGCAAAAGCAGTTGTGTATTAGGCATTTAAAGTTGTCGGATATTGTATTCATTTGAAGGAGCAGTGACCAGACTGTTAAACAGGATATTCTCTACCGAAGGATCAAAAATCCGGTACACTGTGCCAATCAATGAGTTAATAGCATGACTGATATGAATAATTCACAACAGACTTTTGATGTAGTGGTAGTAGGGGCAGGGATGATCGGTGCTGCAACAGCGCTTGGATTGGCTCAAGAAGGTTGGACAGTCGCTTTGTTGGATCATCAGATACCACAACCTTATGATGCACTGAGTTATCCTGATGTGCGCGTGTCGGCGATTAGTTGTGCTTCTGTGGATTTGCTCAAACAGTTTGGTGCATGGGATACGGTATTACAGATGCGCGGTGTACCGTACCGTAAATTGGAAACTTGGGAACAGCATGATTCCAATTTAGTGTTTGATGCAAAAAGCCTAGGGTTGCCTGAGTTGGGTTATATGGTTGAAAACCGTATTTTGCAGTTGGCTCTTTGGCAACAGTTTGAAAAACATCCTGCTCTGACTTTGCGGTGCCCGGCAGTCTTACAATCTATGCAACGTCAGAAAGAAGGTTGGTTAGTTACTTTGTCTGACGGAACTAAAATTAATACCCGTTTGATTGTTGGTGCTGATGGTGCCCGTTCTCAGGTTCGCAAAATGGCTGGAATTGGCAGCCATGGCTGGCAGTACAGACAGTCTTGTATGTTGATTACGGTAAAAACAGAGCAGCCACAACAGGATATTACCTGGCAGCAGTTTTTTCCTTCAGGTCCAAGAGCATTTCTCCCACTATTTGATCAATGGGCTTCATTGGTATGGTATGACAAACCGGCGCGTATACGGCAGTTACAGACAATGTCAATGGTTCAACTTGCGCAGGAGATTTTTCAGGCATTTCCTGTACGGTTAGGTAAAGTGACTCCGGTTGCAGCTGGCTCATTTCCCTTAACTCGTCATCATGCTAACAGCTATGTGCGTGAAGGATTGGTGTTGTTGGGTGATGCTGCTCATACAATTAATCCGCTGGCTGGGCAAGGGGTAAATCTTGGTTATCGTGATGTGAATACTTTGATTAATATTTTGGTGAAGGCCAGAGAATTAACAGAGCAATGGGATTCATTGGAAGTTCTGATGCGTTACCAACGTTGCAGAATGCCGGATAACCTGATGATGCAATCTGGAATGGATCTATTTTACACCGTGTTCAGTAGTGAATTACCAGGGCTGAAAGTAGCACGTAATCTGGCACTGATGGCAGCTCAACGAGCTGGCGTAATGAAAAAATCGGTGCTTAAGTATGCGTTAGGGTTATAACGTATAGATTGGTAGTGAAAATCACAAGCACGTCGTAAATCTATTTATGGCGTGAAAGGTTCACTTTTCTTTAGATAAAGCTAATTGGCAAGTTAAGAAAGAAGAGATAGGGCGGACTAAAAAGCAGAAAAACAAAACCACCTCTCGGTGGGTGGCATTCTGCATCAAAGAACATTCTTACTATATATTCTTTTTCAACGCATCACTTCACGTAACACATTGATAAATATGGCTGGGGTACCAGGATTTGAACCTGGGAATGCCGGAATCAGAATCCGGTGCCTTACCGCTTGGCGATACCCCAATTGAATGGTGGCTACGACGGGAATCGAACCTGTGACCCCAGCATTATGAGTGCTGTGCTCTAACCAGCTGAGCTACGTAGCCTTTTAGTGAACGGCATTCAGTTAATGGCTGGGGTACCAGGATTCGAACCTGGGTATGCCAGGATCAAAACCTGGTGCCTTACCGCTTGGCGATACCCCAACTGAAATTAGTTACTACACAACATGTCATCAGAACTATGGCTGGGGTACCAGGATTCGAACCTGGGTATGCCAGGATCAAAACCTGGTGCCTTACCGCTTGGCGATACCCCAACTGAATAATTGACAACTTGATGAATGGAATGGTGCGGGAGGCGAGACTTGAACTCGCACACCTTGCGGCGCCAGAACCTAAATCTGGTGCGTCTACCAATTTCGCCACTCCCGCAAAAGATGGTGGCTACGACGGGAATCGAACCTGTGACCCCAGCATTATGAGTGCTGTGCTCTAACCAGCTGAGCTACGTAGCCATCTTTTTTTGCATTACCTTCATCGGCGTTGCGGGGCGCATTATGCGTATATCAGCTAAATGCGTCAACTGCTTTTTTCTTGAAATCTGCTTAAGGTCGCTTGTTTGTTTGGCATATAAGCATTTTGCTGACAAAATCAACAAAAAATGACTATGATCCTTCGAGTAAGTGTTGTAATAGAATACCATTAAGCATAGCACGCTTAGTCAGAGCAAAGGCACCAATAGCAGAACAGTGAACTAATTCAGAAACAACAATCGGCAAATTTTCACGAAATTCTTTTAAAACTTGGGTGTTAATACAACTTTGAATTGCGGGTATGAGTATTTTCTGAGCTTCAGTAATTTCCCCTGCCAAGACAACCTTCTGAGGGTTAAATAAATTAATCGCGATAGAGATGGCTTTGCCAAGATAGTGACCGACATTTTTTATCACTTCAGAGGCTAATGGGTCATTTTGATTAGCGGCCTGGCAAATGGCTCTGATATTGCAGTTATTCAATGTTAGCTGGCTTGGGAAACCTTGTTTTAGTTGATGCTGAACCCGTGCTTCAATTGCTGAGTTAGATGCAATAGTTTCCAGACAACCAAAATTGCCACAGTGACAACGCTCACCGAGAGGATCAATTTGAATATGGCCAATTTCCCCTAAATTCCCTCTATTATTAAGTAATATCTGACTGTTTATAATTACCCCAGCACCAGTACCTCGATGGATACGTACCAGTAAAGAGTCTTCACAATCACGAGTAGCGCCGAAATAGCGTTCAGCCAGTGCTAAACTGCGGATGTCATGACCGATAAAGCAGGTGATATTGAAATGTTTTTTTAGAGTATCGACCAGAGTCCAGTTCGTCACTTTAATATGAGGCATATAACGAACGATACCTCTATTTGGGTCAACTAGTCCTGGCAGGATAACTGAAATAGCGATTAATTCGCGGACTTTGCGTTGGTTTTGTTGAATAAAATTTTCTATTGCGCTGATAAGCAGATTTTCGACTTTCTGCTGAGTGGTTTCAGGTAGTGGATAATGCTCTTCAACCAGCGTTTTGCCACTCATATCATAAAGAGCAAGAGTGGCATCGTGACGGCCAAGGCGTACACCAATAGTATGGAAATTGCGATTTTCTGTAACGATTGAAATTGCGCGGCGGCCTCCGGTAGAAGCTTGCTGCTCGACTTCTTTGATTAGGCCACGCTCAAGTAACTGACGGGTAATTTTAGTCACACTGGCTGGGGCAAGTTGACTTTGTTCTGCAATCTGAATACGAGATATTGGCCCTTGCTGATCAATCAACCGGTATACCACTGCGCCGTTGAGTTGCTTTACAAGGTCAATATTACCAATTTGTTTTTGTGTGCTGCTATGACTCATCGGTTATTTTGTCCATTAAAGATCAGTTTCTTTTCCGTTAACAATGGTTTTGCAGATTTTAAAGTCATGACTGAAAACAGTGAGGTTAGCAATCTTACCGGTTTCAATGGTACCAATATATTTATCAACACCAATTGCGCGGGCAGGGTAGAGTGTTGCCATCCTCAGAGCTTCATCCAGAGCAATACCAACGTGTTCAACACTATTTTTAACGGCGTCTATCATAGTAATAGATGAACCGCTTAAAGTGCCGTTTTCATCGACACATAATCCGTCCCGATAATATATGGTTTTACCGGCAAAGGTGAAGTGCCCCATTTTATTGGTGGAAACATTCAGCCCGGCAGGAAGTATGGCATCTGTGACCAGAATTAATTTATCTTTTTTTAGATGCTTGGCATTACGGATGTTTGGCCATAAGACATGCAAACCATCGGGAATAATACTTGCGTAAATTTCTGGTGTATCAAAGATAGCACCAATCAGGCCAGGTTGGCGGCCAGAAATATAGGGCATTGCGTTATAGAGATGGGTTGAGATGGTAATTCCATTCTGGAATCCTTGCCGGGCCTCTTCATAACTGGCATTTGAATGACCAGCAGAAATCACAATACCTGCTTCTACTAATTGCTGAATATATTTTTGCTCAACCATTTCTGGTGCGAGGGTCAATTTAGTGATGACATCAGCGTTATCGCACAAGAAATTTATCATTTCAGGTGTAGGCTTACGAATGAGTTCTGGATTGTGAGTCCCTTTTTTTATCGGATTAAGGTAAGGGCCTTCCAGATGCAGCCCCAATGCTTGATACTGATGTTTAGCCAGATAAGAGCGCATGGCTTCGACAGCGGCGATCATCAGTTCATCGGTGCTTGTAATGAGTGTTGGTAAGTAGCTGGTGCAGCCTGAGCGTTCATTGGCTTTTTGCATGATATCCAATGTTTTTTCTGAAATATCTTCTAGCCAGTCATTGAACTGAACACCCCCGCAACCATTAACTTGCAGGTCAATAAAACCGGGGGAAAGGATTGCGCCATGCAGATCGCATTTTTCAATATTTTCGGGTAACACTTCTGTTGGGCAAACTTGTTTAATTAAGTCGCCTGTAATTATAACTGCATGATTATCCAGTCTATTATGACCAGTATATATAATGCAGTTGGTTAAAGCATACATTTTAGCCTCCTATGGAATCGGGAGATGATTAATGATTGAGAATGTAAATTGAGATTGCTATGTAATCAGCCTAAATGGGTTTTAGGCTGATGTAGATTCTTATTTTTTGCTGGCAAATTTGCCGATAATATCTGCTTCTAATTGATGGAAATATTTGACTGTTTTTACTTTCAATTCCATGGTCGCGGGTTCATCACAGACAATGATGGATTTAGGATGCATTTGCAGGCAGCTTACCGTCCACATATGGTTGATATTACCTTCAATTGCAGCCTGAATTGCCTGTGCTTTATTTAGACCCGTTGCCAGGATCATAATTTCTTTTGCATCCATTAGTGTACCTACTCCTACCGTCAGGGCATATTTAGGTACCTGATTAATATCATTACCAAAGAAACGGGAGTTGGCAGTGCGGGTTTCTACTGTGAGTGTTTTAATGCGAGTACGTGAAGTTAAGGATGATGCGGGTTCATTGAAAGCAATATGACCGTCATTACCGACGCCTCCCATAAACAGATGAATTTGACCATAAGACTTAATTTTGTCTTCATAACGTTGGCATTCTGCATCAACATCAGGTGCATTGCCGTTGAGTAAATTTATATTTTCTTTTTGTATATCAATGTGATCAAAGAAATTTTGATGCATAAAACTGTAATAGCTTTGCGGGTGATCTTCAGCAATACCTACATATTCATCCATATTGAATGTGACGACATATTTAAAACTGACCTCTCCTGCTTTGTGCAGAGCAATCAATTCCTTATAAGTTGCCAGGGGAGTGCTGCCAGTTGGCAGGCCCAAGATAAAAGGATGTTCTGCGGTTGGGTTAAATGCATTGATTTTGCTAACGATATAGTGTGCAGCCCATTTACCAACATCACTTGCATTCGTTAGGGGGATTAGTCTCATAAATACCTCTTAGAAATCATCGTGATTAAATATTTAGCGTTATACATTATTCAGTTAGTTAATCTTCTATATACAAGATATTAAACCATTTTCAGTAACAGAGACACTATGCGGAGTAAGATATTTTTCATAATAAAATAAGATTTGTGTGTTAGCGAGCATTTTGACCATATTTATGGATAATATAGTGACTATCATCACATTTTGTTATTAATTAATTTGCGACGAAAAATAAATCTCCTACACTGAAAATTGTAGAATAAATATTCTTATTGATTAATTTTATAAGCGGTAAAAAAACTCCAATAATTGAAGATAATAAGGGGGAGTAATGTGAACATTCTGAATTATTTGCAAAGGGTGGGCCGGGCATTGATGGTGCCAGTTGCTACATTACCTGCTGCTGCAATACTAATGGGGATAGGTTACTGGATCGACCCGCTAGGGTGGGGAGCTGATAATGCATTGGCGGCTTTGCTGATTAAATCGGGTGAAGCCATTATTAAGAATATGCCATCGTTGTTTGCTATTGGTGTCGCTTATGGTATGTCCAAAGACAAGGATGGTGCGGCAGCCCTGACAGGTTTTGTCGGTTTTTTAGTGTTAACTACGCTTTGTTCTCCGGCAGCGGTATCTCTGATCTTGGGTATTCCGATTGACGATGTACCAAAAGCCTTTAGTAAAATTGATAACCAATTTGTTGGCATTTTGGTTGGTGTGATATCTGCTGAGTTGTATAACCGCTTTAGTAGTGTTGAACTGCCGAAAGCGTTGTCATTCTTCAGTGGCCGCCGTTTGGTCCCGATCCTTACCTCTTTCCTAATGATTTTGGTTGCTTTTATCCTGATGTATGTATGGCCGGTGGTTTATAATGCATTGGTAACTTTTGGCGAAAGTATTAAAGATCTCGGTGCTACAGGTGCTGGTATCTATGCCTTCTTCAACCGTTTGCTTATTCCTGTTGGCCTGCATCATGCACTGAACTCTGTATTCTGGTTTGATGTTGCTGGTATTAACGATATTCCTAACTTCCTTGGTGGTCAGAAATCCATTGTAGATGGCACTGCAATTGTGGGTATTACTGGTCGTTATCAGGCTGGTTTCTTCCCCGTTATGATGTTTGGTTTGCCTGGTGCTGCATTAGCGATGTATCACTGTGCACGTCCTGAAAATAGAGTCAAAGTTGCTGGTATTATGATAGCGGGTTCATTTGCTGCGTTTTTCACGGGTATTACTGAACCTTTGGAATTCGCTTTCATGTTTGTTGCCCCGGTGCTTTATGTGTTGCATGCGATCTTGACAGGTATTTCTGTGTTTATCGCAGCGACGATGCAGTGGATTGCTGGTTTTGGTTTCAGTGCTGGTTTAGTGGATATGGTGCTATCTTCCCGTAACCCACTAGCGACACATTGGTACATGCTGATCCCGCAAGGTTTGGTTTTCTTCTTCCTGTACTATTCTGTATTTAGATTTACTATTAAGAAATTCAACCTGATGACTCCAGGTCGTGAACTGGCCGCCGATGGTGAAACAGATGGCTATGATGTTGATGTGAACGAAAATGGTAAAGTAGCAGCGGGTGATATCCATAAAGAAGCTCATCAATATGTTGCAGCAATTGGTGGTTCAGATAATTTGGTGGGTATCGATGCTTGTATTACTCGTTTACGTCTATCTGTAAAAAATGCTGATCAAGTCAATGACAGTTTGGTCAAACACCTTGGTGCTTCCGGTATTATTCGTCTGAATAAACAAAGTGTACAAATTATTGTTGGTACTCGAGCAGAATTGATTGCTAGTGCCATGCGTGATGTTTTGGCAAAGGGGCCGATAGCGGCTGTGACTGAAAATCATCAACCTGAGGCAATATTAAAAAAGAAGAAAGTTGAAAATAAAGGTGAGGTTTTCCTAACTCTGGTTGCGCCAGTCAGTGGTCAGCTAATTGATTTGAAAGAAGTTCCTGATGAAGCTTTTTCTAGCAAAATTGTCGGTGATGGAATTGCTATCAAGCCAACATCGAATATTGTGCTTGCACCAGTGTCTGGCACGATTGTGAAAATTTTCGATACCAATCATGCTTTCTGTATTGAAACTGAGGAAGGTGTGGAATTGATTGTCCATTTGGGTATTGATACGATTTCTCTAAATGGTAAAGGTTTTAAACGATTGGTGAATGAAGGCGCAATCGTGAAAGTTGGGGAGCCTGTACTGAATTTGGATCTTGATTATCTGAATGCTAATGCTAACTCTATGATTAGTCCGGTTATTGTCAGTAATATTGGTGATTATATCGGTGTTAATATTCTGGCAAAAGGTCCGGTAGAAGCTGGAAAGACAAAGTTGTTTGATATACTGAGATAAACAACAAATAGATTTTTAACAGCTATACAAAATAAGTGATGGGAAGAGGATTTCTCTTCCCATTGAGATTGGCATAGCCCCGCTTGTGTTCCTCTCGGATTTTCCAACAAAGCGAAACGTAGATATAGTAAATAAGATCGAATGTTGCAGTTTAATCACTAAATACCAAACTGATATTAACCCTTGAAGCAACAATTAAATTCGGTAAATAAAAAGTGGTATGCGGTATATTGAAGAAGTACTTAACAAAAGATTTAACCATTAGGTTGAGTTTACACTGGTTGATAGTACTTTTTTCGAATCTCTCTGAAACTGAAAAATCTCACTTCAGTTCAATCTCTAAAAATTGCGTTTTCGAAAACCTGGATTGTCCTGTTGGTTAGAGAGCATAAAAAACCTTGGGGCATTTATGTGGTAAAGCAGCTAAAGAAGCCACTTTAACGTATACCTTTATGGATACCGATCATCCTACCCACTACAGCCCTATGACGATGGGTTCCATTTCCGGTGCATCAAGGTTAAGCCGGCTTAATTGGCGATTAACCTTTCGGCGGTTGAATCGGACAGTATCCAGTTCATCTATCAATGGGCGGATTTTTCTGACGTGTGTTGTGTCATCAGCATGAATAATTGCATTGAGTAATGCCAGTGTTTTCGTCGCTTCATCCTCTGACGTGGCACCGGGCATTCTGTTTCCGACCAGACAAAAAGGGGACTTCAGGCGAGAGTTTTCGAGAACCGTTTCAATATGGATATCGTGAAGCTAGGGCTCGAAAAAGTTGTACTCGTAGGTAAAGTGGTCACCGGCATCAAATTCAAAATCATCCAGTGTAATTTTGTAGGGATTATCTGAAAACCCGATCCCACCCTCGTAGGAAATACCGTAATTTTTGCCATAAATACGGAATTGATGCAGATGGTCATCCTGCCATCCTTGCGCGATCTGAATGATATAGTGCAAAGCCGCTAAAGACGTTTCGCCTGACAATCTGAATCGGCGCCAGACCATTGGACTGATACCTCGAAGGGCGATTTTCACAATATAAGTTTTCATGGTGAGGTGTTTGATAGAATGATGTTCCTTTGCTCATTCTATCGCCGATTTAACACTGTGCCCCACAAATTTTTATGCTCTCTTAGCTTGCCGGTCACTGTCTCTATCTCTGTCACTGCATGTTTTCTTGCTTATGAAAATCCAGTTTATTATAACAGGTCATCATTAATATTGTTCATTAATCTCAATTGGTTGGATCAACCTGAATTTCATCAATAAAAGAATCGAGGAACTTCTTCATACTCGCAACCCTCTCATGGGCCATCTGTTTACCTGATTGAGTCTGAAATCCAGACTCAATCTTAAATAGTTTGGTATAGAAATGATCGACAGCATAGGTCTTATCATCATATTCACGCTGTTTTGCCAGAGGATCATGAAAATCATACAATGAAGAACCCATGCGGCCAGAGGTATAAAAACAGCGGATAACACCAATCAAACCAATAGAATCCAACCGATCAGCATCTTGTACTATTTGAGCTTCTAATGTTCTGGGGGTTAGTGCCGCAGAAAAACTATGTGCTTCAATGGCATGGCAAACGGCGGTAATATCTTCCTCACTCCACTTTAACTCTTTCAATATTAATGCTGCTTTTTCTGCCGCCATACGAGAAGCCAGATGACGGTTTGGCGAGTTTTTTTCAACACTTACACAGTCATGCAGCAACACTGCGGTGAATACGAGCCGCAAGTTACCAGATTCTGCTTCACAAATTTTTTGTGCGTTTCTCCATACTCGATAGAGATGAGCAATATCATGAGCACCGTCATCGCTTTCTATAGCTATAGGTAACAATTGTTGAGCTAAATTTTCAAAAGGTGAAAAAGATAATATAGTCAAAATCTCTCCAATGAATGAAAAAAGTCTCTTACCCAACTCTGTCTGAGTTTGTAACGACCACAATAACAGGATTAATCAACAGTAACATAACGGTTATTACTAAAGAAATTTAGCATTAGTTCTCGAGGTCAGGTCAAGATGTACCTACCAACTTTATTCTAACAGAACTGATAATGTTGGTAGGATAACTTCATTTGAGCTCTCACTTCATTGAACTAAGGGACAGAACCAGCTATTTTAGACGTTAGGCTCCCAATACTCTTTAGCCATAAAAGCTTCATTATTATGTCTATACTCGCAAACTTCATCAAAGAAATAGGCAATTTGCTTCACCGCTTCGTTGGAATCAGCTGCTCTATGGATTACATCTGCACCTGTCCAGACACTATATTTTTGTCTTATTGAACGTGTAGTGTCTTCTTCTGGGTTTGAGTAAGCTCCGGCGAAGTTAAATATACTTCCTAAAGCATTATGTCCACTCAGAACCAGCAAAGTTGATGGAGCTGACTGCATTACCGTTTTGAACTGCTTATGAAAGGGTTTACCCAAAATTTTGGGATATAAGAAGTAGAAGTCTTCGTCATTTAGCACCAAAGAACGGATATTATGTATTTTGAATCCTTTTTCTTCGAACTCAGTGATAATTTTCCCTACAAGCCCTCGATGAACAGCATCCGGCTTGATTAAAATAAAGCTTTTTTCTAGCATGAAACCTTCTCCAGAATTTCAATTATATAGTCGATTCCTTCCTGAGAAAGATCTGGATGGGTAGGAATGGTTATCAGGTTTTTGAGGACAGTATCTCCTTTCTCAATACTGCCATCATAAAATTTATTGAGGATACCAAACTTATACTTAGCCTCCCCATATTTTACAAAGTCCGTTTCAAATCCCATATCTTTTAGTACCTCATGAACATTGCCAAGGTCTCTATGATCTTTATCTTTAAGTACTAGGTTGTAGTAGTTAGGTTGTCCCAGGCAATCAATTTCTTCAAATCTCGTGCTCACTATGCCCTCCTTGATTTTCTCGGCGTTTTCTCTACGAATAGTAAGTTCATCATACACTCGTGTACATCTTGAGATACCTAAAGCCGCTTGGAGTGAACCTAGCTTGAAATTCAAGCCAAATGACAAGCCATTAAGGTTCCCAAGGTTGACTATTTCTCGCAAACGCTTAGTTCTTTGAGGAGACGAAGGAATGATAAAGCCACCTTCTCCAGTAGAAAGGATTTTCTTATCATGAAGCGAGAAGCAACCATAATCAGAGAAAGTTCCAACCAGACGACCAGTCTTAAATGTACTGAAGTGAGCTTGCGCAGCGTCATCAATAACAATGATGCCTCGACTCTTACAAACTTCAGCAATCTCATCATAATTGACTGGATATCCCCATAGAGGGACAGCTATTATAGCCTTAGTTTTATCATTTATTTTACTTAGTAAATCGTCAATCGATAGTTCAGTTGTATGTGACGTTTTGGTATCAATAAATACAGGCTTAGCTCCAACTGATAGGATCGGGAACGTTGTAGGTATCGTCGTATAACACGGAACTAAAACTTCATCATCAGCAGAAATGTCTTCAGCCATTAGGCTAGCAATAAGTGCGCTCGTTCCACTAGAACAACACACTACATCATCAACTTCGAACAACTCTGCTATTTTTTTCTCAAATTGCTCAACAGTATCACTTTTCCCTGAAAGCTTACCGAGATCCAATACTTTTTCCAGCTCAATCAGATCGTTGCTATGAGGTTTCTTTTTATAACTGTCATTAATTTTCATGGTAATACAATCCCCTTAATATCCGTTTTAACCACTAGGTCCTCTTTTTCATAGAGGTAATATCGATGCAACTTTCTACTAAAGCTTTCCTCAGAAATAAACTCTCGACCATGAATGCACCTTCTGTTGTTTACGATGAGTAACTGGTCGGTTTTCAACGCAATCTTCTGGCACAAGCGTTGATATAATGAAGAAAGCTTTATCGCACATTTTTTTGCTTTCTCTGTTTTATAAGTCTTTATTGAGTTAGAGAATCGAACTTGAAAAAAACCATCAGAAAAATGAAGGATAGGCTTCCAAGAACTATCTAACTCGTTGGACTCCATAACAAATGATTTTTGCCACTCAAATACATAATTTGGTGAACTAAGCTCGCAAATTTCATCATCATTCATGTGATATAAGATTTCTTCGATATGACAGACTGTGGTTCCCACATCACTGCCACAAATAGAAAGAAGTGCTACATAGTTTGGGATTATCGACAGACCTCTAACTTTCTTCCACTCGGTATCGAATGGAAGAAAGCTTGCATCAGTGTGACCTCTTAACTTTTTTCTAGATTGAACAATACCTTCTTTAGGGGATAGGATAGACGCGACATCCCCTAAAATCTCAGACCGAAAGCCGAAGGTATGCATGCCTATAGTGTCTCGAATATAATTAGTGAACATATCATCACTGTGGCCAAGGCATGAAGGTGTATCAACACACACCCAACCTTTAGCACTTAATTCTAAGAGTATTTTGGTGTTATTCATAGACAACAAAATCTCCTGTTACTTGCCCGTAAAAACAACCAATATTTGTTTCCATTTTGAAGCTATTACTTTCGTCTACCTTCTCATTTTTAAACAAACGGTAGAATCTTGTAGGAGTGCCCCTATCAAACAGTTCTCGTGATTTGGCGGTTGGATCGTCTGATATTAATGCAACGCACTTTTTATCAAATTGAGAAACGTCCGGAGTACTAAGTTCCCATGAAACCATTTTGACTATGTCCGCACCACTTGGATACTTGCTAACATCAATTTCATTAGCTTCAATATATTTACGAAGCTTTGCAATAGCAGGACCTAATCCATGCGAACTAATTAGTGTTCTCACTATGTGCTCACATGCTTTAAAATCGCTATTTTCAAGCAGAATGAGAAGATCCACAAAGTCCCTAATTGTTAAATAATCTTTGTTGTAAATTTGAATAAGTATTATCAATATAGAATTAAGATCACTAACTACATTGACATATGTCCCTCTCAAAATAGTGTTGTAGCAGCCAGAATATAACGACTGTAGTAATATTCTCGAACCATTATCATCGATTGGGTAGTGATCAACATGGATTTCAAATCCACGATCATCATCTTTCCCTTTCGTATATCGGAATGATTTATAAACTTTTTCTGTAACAACATCTTTTATCCAAATAGTACTGAAATATATATCGTACCCATGCTTAATCAACAAAGCATCAAGCAATGGTAAGTGATCTTCTAATACTACCAAATCTGCGTCAAAAGCGAATCGCGAGGCACTTTCATGGTAAAAGCGCTCTACAGATAACCCCTTCAAAACTAGAACAGAATTTTTTAGTTCTGAGGATTTAGCGATATCGTTAAGTACGATCGATTTTTCTCTCTTTTCATTTTCAATATGACAATACTCTTCGCTACTCTGGCCGGTTGCATATACAAACATTGATAGAATCTTCTCTTGGAAGGCAGACTCTTTGTTTAAGACCGATATGTACTTCTTAATTGCTTCAGGCAACCAACCATTTAGACAATAATTATAGTATGAATCAATTACTTTAGATTTTTTCATTGTTTCTTCTCCTCGAAGAAAAAGCCAAATAGAATGGAATAAAAACTAATGCAAATTGATACTTTGTTCACCTTCTCTTGTTACATATATTCTATTTCATAGAACCATTGAAATAAACAATATTATTAATGGATGTAATTATTACAATAATTTCATTGCACAATCTAAGCTTATTTACACCTGTTTATGAATTATAAAATCACATAAAAAAACATTAACCTCATGCCCATTATATAGAGCTTTCCTTTATCATTAACCTTATCAATTCCTAACCAATTTATGATAAGTTGATAAAACACATTAAATAAGACATTTATTTACTAAGACAATAATTGAATTCATATCAGAAAAATCATCAAACGTAAGATCTTCATCTAGTAGGTTGATATCAAGCTCATTTTCCAAATTAATAATCAAAGAAACAATTTGAAATGAATCCAAGTCATCAAGTGATTTTATTTCAGATTTCTTCATAAACTCAATTACTATTATTTCAATATCTAAATTTGATTTTTTGCCCATAATTCCAACTTTTTATAATTTACTTTTCCACTTATTAATGTAGGTACAGATTCGATACAAAAAATTCCTTTCACTTTAACATTCTTAATGAATCCGCAATCAAATATTTCGCCTTCGTTTTTAGGTTGATAAAAAATTGTAATTCCAGTATTGCAATCTATATTTTTGTCATAATAAAGAACAACAAAAACCAAAGGATTATTGTTCTTTACTCTTAATTGTTCTTCAAGACCTTGAAGATCAACTCTATGCCCCATAATCTTAGTCTGCCGATCTATTCTTCCCTCAAAATATACCTCACCATCTAATATAGTTACTAAATCTCCTGTATCGTAATACACTTTACCATCGACTTTCACAAAGCTATTCTTTGAAGTACCTATATATCCATTAAAAATTTGAGGTCCTGACAATAATAATTTATATAGATTGCCAGATAAATGCTCAGTTTTGTATGACATATCCCCTAAAGCTCGGCCAAGACTAGGTGGGCCTTCAATACCCACATCACTTATCATACATGCGATTGTTGTTTCAGTTGGTCCATATAAATTAAATATCTTCTGGCAATTAGATATTTGTGCCCAAGAGGTTACGACGTGTTTTCTTAATAATTCTCCGCAAAACAAAGAAACTTTTAAACTAGACAGTTGATGTGATTTTGGTTTGAGAGAAATCAGCATCTGAGCGAGTGTAGGAACAGAAAACCAATAAGTGAGTTTATTATTTTCCACCTTATTTAGTAATTGTCCAATTTTTTTGGTTTCTACAGGAGTTATGGAGCTTGCACTCTTCCAACTTAGAAATAGATCATGATAAAAAAGATCAAAAGCTGGAGAAAATGTATTAGTTAATCGTTCGATGCCTTTTTCAATTTCCAATTCTTCATAGATATTATCAATATAATGTTTTAAGGCTAAATGTGTAATCGGAACTCCTTTAGGTAAACCAGTAGATCCTGATGTGAACAATATGTATGCAGTTTTTGCTGGCATAATAACTGAATCGTTTCTATCTGCTTTATGTTTTATATGATATACACTAAGATCTTGATTGAGCCTGATATCAGCTTTAACTGCATTAATTATTCGCTCTTTATATTCATCATCCCAATCTGAAATCAAAGGAACTATCGTATTCTTGTTTTTCCACATTGCCGAAAAAACAGAATACATATTTATATCCTTTCTTTCAATATCAATAGCAACTACTTTCTCTATCACTTCAGAGAAGTAATCTGAAAAATAAACAACTTTGGAAAGGAACTCACCATATGTAATTTCAATGGGATGGTCTCTATAAAAAATAGACTGAGAAAAATTATTTGATGAATAGTACAAATATTCAATTACATTGAATGACATAGTTCCTCCATTACATGATTGAACATGGGATCAATCTCCAAGAATGAAAATCCCTCAATATAGGAGAAAGCACTTGTTCCTATTTCGTCAGTTATAAAGCCACCATTACCTATTACTTCAAATAATTTATATGGGCCAACTAAATGAATAGCTGCGAGAATACCACTTTCGGACACTTCAAAAGGAAACTTCTTTTCATTGTTTATATATTTCACTAAGTGAACCAAGTCAAAATTCATACCTATAAGGTTACATAATTTATTAATCCCGCTAGCCCATATGGCATAAATAATAGTGGTCTGTTTATTTGGTTCATATAGATCTTGCAAATTATTAACCCCAAATTTTCCTGTAAAATCACCTTGCCATGTATTATATGATGTACATATGAATGATTCACCTTTAGGATAGTCAAATAGTTCGAATTTATTATTTCCTTTCCATATATATTCAGGGTGAACGAAATCATAGTAAACCTTATAATTTCTACCATTTATTTCCATATCTTTAGGGTTGTATACTCCTAAAGAGAACAAAGCAGACTCACCAATCTGTATGCCTACAAATCCCCAAGGATTAATCACTCTAAAACAATTCTTTTCTAGAGAATAATGACTCAAATCATCATAAGTAATATTAACTCCTAAACTATTAAAGTATTGCTCATATGACATGAATGTTAAAACAGGAGCTCCATTAATTGGATTTCTTATTAGTTCTCCGGGCTTCTTAACCAAGAAATACTTGACAGCATCTCTAGAATTAAAGCCTTTTTTATATATATCCAAATAATCAGGGTTTATCCCAGATTCTTTGTAAAGAATATTCTTTAATATATCGTATTTAGCGTTTATCATATTATTTAAAATTTAGATTATGTGAATTATTAAAATTTTCAATTAACAAATAAAATAACCCTCTAATATAATACTCTTCGTAATCAAGAGAAGAGAAGTCTAGAATTAAATCACAATATTCAGAATCAATAATAAGTCCAATACCTATATGCATAATTCGACATGCTCCACGATCATTGACTAAAATTTTATGTTTGTACTGTGTGTTAATTTTTCCTATAAACCATTTTTTATTTATTACATTTAGGCAAATTGATGGGAATTGTATACCAACCTCTCCATATTCAGTTTTACTAGCAAGCAGAGTATTAGTATCGCCACCATATAGAGTATTCATTAGCACTCTGGATCTGATATCATTGACACAGTAACCATTTTCGCTCTTTTTTATTATCAACGGCCGTATCTCATTCAACCATCCTAATGTATATCTAGGATCTATCGAATAAGTAGGTTCTCTTCCATGTTGATTTAACCCTATATATAAGTGTTCTCCTCCAAAAAACTCATCAAATGACGATGCAATGGCTTTAATTAAATGGGCTGTAATCATATTGTCTGATGTAGATCTTAAAACTTTATGACGAAGAACTGAGGTACTGGACTCTAATTTCATATCTCTAATTGGAAATCTTGATTTCTCAGAGTTATGAATTTTTAACTCACAATATTCTTTTATGAAACCTAAATTATATTTGTTATTTCTTGATTTCTTACCCAGTTTAGAAGATACAAAGTTTTTAATATGGTTCTTCTCATATAAATCCCAGTTAGTATCCTCTCCAGATAACAGATTTGAAATCATTCCATTGGAAAGTGCATCAGATAAGAAATGATTTACGGCAAAGAAAAAACTTAAGCCATTAGTGGTTTCTTTTAAAAATAAAGTAAGTGGTTTTATCAAATTATAATCAGATAACATTTCATGTTCATAATCTTCATAAGCCATTATCTTTATTTTTACTTCACCTACAGGTTTAACACGCAAGTCAGTTGTTATCGTGTAGTGAACAAATAACTCAGGGCATATTTTCGACAGCCTAGATAAGTTAGAATTGAGTTTTTCTTTTGCATCATCACCATATATATGAAATTCTGGTGTTGTTGATAGCCATTTGTAAAACTCAGAATTACGGCGATCTATAAAAGTAACTCGATTTGATAGTATATTTAAGTAGTAATCCATCACTCACTCCAAACGGGTTTATCATTAATAAATTATTACACTAGAGTGCAAGTTGGTAATTAATTCTTAATTAACTACCGTCAGTAGATAGAATACAACTCATTTGTAAATTCACATCACTTCATTTTCCAACCTTAATATTTGTCTATTTAGCTGTGCCTTTGCTGTCGGAAATTTATCGAAAAAATCAGACTGTTCACAAAGTAATTTGTGACATTCTTTAATTCTTTTTTCATTGAATTTACTTGATGTTAACTGATTAATAGAATGCTTGTTGACCTCAATGTAAATCTGATTTATAGGTACCGGATGAATATTGTTCTTTAGCAAGCGAATAACTAGTTCTGTATCTTCTATATATCTGTATTTTGGATTAAAGTATCCGATATCCTTAAGTGCTTCTCTTGCGCAAGTAAGTCCATATCCAGTTCCAATCCTTAAAGCTGTCACTACCAAATCTGAAAAACTATCATATTCAATAGGAAATTTTATATCGAATTGACTTACACAAGATTCGGATACTCGATCTAAAACTTTCACGCTTGACCAATAAAAACAAGATTTATCAACGCTATTTAAAATTTCATTATGTAATCTTTCCAAATAATTAGGTAACATTATGTCATCATCATCTAGGAAAGTTATATAATCTCCACTTGCATGTTTACATCCAATACTTCGACAAAAACCTGGACCTTTACCTAAGTTACTTTCAATAACTGTCACATTAGGTATATGTAAAAAAATGTTACCAATAGATTTTTCTGCATCATTAACTATGATAATTTCTTTATTCAAGAATTTCTGTGAATTAACGCTGTTAACTGCATTCAGTAGCATTGATGGCCTATTAATTGTTGGAATTATTACTGAAATTTTCATAATTTTTCCCTCATATAATTAAATTGGGGACACATATATGATACTAACTACCATTATATTTTTTACATTTCACTATCAATGCAGAAACACGATTCACAAAGTATGGAAAGTTATAGATCATAGTTATCTAACAATATTAATAACTAGAGATATCGTTAACCTTATAAATTTAATATTCCCATCAATATGAACCCCCTCTTTAACATGATCAACACTACAATTAACATCATTCTCAACACTTTAGAATAATTTATTAAAATTGAACCATAGGAAATAACAATAATGTGAAACCAGTCACATATATGATTTATTCTCTTTTCAATATCTTGCCCATCTAAGTAATCTAAGTAATCTAAGTAATCTAAGTAATCTAAGTAATCTAAGTAATCTAAGAAACAGTCTCTTTCCAAGAGAATTGGTTGTGTAGTGCATATGAATTTGGCGACCTATATAATGGATATAATGGAGGTATTCGAATCCGCTTCATAGATAAATAGGTGACGTTATGACAAGAGCATACTCGGCGTATTTAAACGTGAAATAAAAAAAGGTAGCGCCAGAGGAACTCGGAAACGGAAAAAGAAACCAGTACACCTGGAGGGCAGAACGAAAAAACACTACCCTCTCTTGATGTTCGACTCACTGAACAATTCTCGATAATCGATAAACTTAGGCAGAGCTCTAAATGTAATAAATTTTTTGTGATTTATTCAGTAGAAAAAGTTAAAAATTCTAGCATCGTCGATCTAAGCGGGTCCTACCTTAAGAGATGTCAGATATATACAGTAATTATTAAATAAAGAGGTATATGATATGAATACTACAGTTACAAATTCAAAAATTTTATACACATTAACTTCCTTATGTAGAACTGATTATGAAAATGTGAATAAAAGTCAATTGATTGATATTATGAATCGTACGGAATTTCCTTGGGATCGGTTCCTTTCAGTAGTCAATAGGCAAAAAATTGTAGGCATCGTCTATAAATCTCTGTCTGAAATGAAATTACTCCATCTAGTGCCTTATAGAGTAGCAAGTGCTATAAAATATATTTATTTAGCAACAACCAAGAGAAATCAGGTGCTTATGGATGAATTGATTACTATTTTAACGGCATTTAAGGAGGAAGGAATTGATATAAGGCCTCTAAAAGGCTCTGTTTTGTTGGATTTGATATATACCGACTATGGTACACGAACACTAAACGACTTAGATTTTTTTGTTAGCAAAAATGACTTAAAAAGATTGCCAAAAATTATGAATAATTTAGGTTATATTCAAGGAGAGTATAATGTTAATGACAAAACGTTAACTGAACTTAGTCGTGAAGACAAATTAATGTGGAAAGTAAAGATGTTTAACCTTCCACCATTTTGTAAAATCCACTCAGAACCCACTGTTGATATTATATCTATAGATTTTACTTTTGGACTATCATTTTCTGACAATAAAGACATTAATGAAAAAATTCTATCAACTGATTCTATTCTAAATAACAAAAAAACATTATCCAATATTGATTTTTTTATCCATTTATGCACTCATTTATATAAGGAGGCTTCAAACGAAGCATGGGAAAATTTTGCTCAAGATATCAATTTAATAAAATTTTGTGATGTTAGAGAGTATTACTACTTTTTGTCAAAAAAAATAGATAATGATGACATTATATCTAGAGTGAATGAGTTGGGTGTTGAAAAAGCATTCTCTTTCTCAATACTCTATTCGTCCATTTTATACAATGACAATAATTTAATTAAACTTCTGGAAAGAATAAATTATTCAAAATATAACTTCCAAGAAGTATACACTCAAAACAATGAGATAAATAAGATAAAGTTAAACTCAGTCAGTGAATCTATTCTACTTGTAAAATAGTGATAGACATACTCTAAGTTTATAGTATAAAACTATGAAGATTAGTGAAATATTAAGACTAGCCATCCCCATTTCAATTCAGAGTTTGGTTTTCTCTTGCTTAGGTTATATCGATATTTTTATGGTATCTAAGCTAGGGGAGGCCAATGTCGCCGCAATTGGAATTGCGGCTAAAGTAACATGGCTAAACATTACATTGCTCATATCGTTAACTGCCACTTTATCTATATTTTTATCGAATTATGTTGGTTCGGGAAATGTAAAAAGCCAAACTTCAATAATACAAATATCTCTATTGTTTTTATTAACAGTATCTACAATACAGTCTATTATTCAGGCATTGTTTTCTTATCATGTATCTTCTATTTTTACCGATAATTTAGAAGTCTCGCTTCTTTGTTCAACTTATTTAAAATACACTTCACCTTTATATTTATTTAGTTCACTATCACTAATTATTGACACAATCAATAGGTGTCATAAAAAACCATCCATATCAACAAAAATAACCATTCTAGAGGTCATAATTGCGGTTTTCTTAAACTGGGTTATGATATATGGAAATTTATCATTTCCTGAGATGGGTATCATAGGTGCAGCTTTATCAACAACAATAGCTAGAATAATCAGAACAATTGTTGGTTCTTATATATTAGTAAAAATTTACACCTATAAGTATTTTATAAGTACAATATATTTAAATTCTTTTAAGCCACTAGTTGTTGATTATTTTTCAAAGTTTCTACCTATTTTATTAACCAATATAATATGGTCGCTTGGAATCGCTACGTATCAGTTTCTCATTGGAAAACTAGGAGTTGATTATATAGCTCTACACTCTGTTATTTCCTCCATAGAATCCGCATTCTTAGCAATATCTTGGGGAGTAGCTACTTCATCTGGGATATTAGTTGCTAGAAGACTAGGATATGGATATAGCATAGCTGAGCTAGATAGATATTTAAAAAAGCAGAAGTTATCAGTTTACTTATATTCATTGGTAACTAGCGTGACTTTCTTTATAGTGCTTTATTATTTTTCAATATATTATAATGTAAGATATGATTTTACATATCTATTGTTTTTCCCATTGATTTTTTTGCTAAAATGCATATCTGTATATTATCTAACTATACTTCAAAATTGCGGTGATACGAAAAATAACCTAAAGTTGAATTTTATCTGCCAATGGTTAGTATCCATACCAATTTCAACTATTCTTATAATACACCTAAACTGTACTTATATTTCAATTTTGGCTATGCTAACTGTTGAAGAATTACTCAAAGTTATCTTTTTGCATGTTAGGTTGAAAAATTTGTCATGGATTGATGATGTTAAATTGACTAGAGGCTGTTGACGTTTTGGAAGGGGGTTTAAACAGCATGATGGTCTGGTAGAGAGCATAAAAATCTGCGGGGCACGGTGTTAAATCGGCGATAGAATGAGCAAAGGAACATCATTCTATCAAACACCTCACCATGAAAACTTATATTGTGAAAATCGCCCTTCGAGGTATCAGTCCAATGGTCTGGCGCCGATTCAGATTGTCAGGCGAAACGTCTTTAGCGGCTTTGCACTATATCATTCAGATCGCGCAAGGATGGCAGGATGACCATCTGCATCAATTCCGTATTTATGGCAAAAATTACGGTATTTCCTACGAGGGTGGGATCGGGTTTTCAGATAATCCCTACAAAATTACACTGGATGATTTTGAATTTGATGCCGGTGACCACTTTACCTACGAGTACAACTTTTTCGAGCCCTAGCTTCACGATATCCATATTGAAACGGTTCTCGAAAACTCTCGCCTGAAGTCCCCTTTTTGTCTGGTCGGAAACAGAATGCCCGGTGCCACGTCAGAGGACAGGGCGGGATTCTACTTTGCGTAAAAATTATACATTTCGCAGATATTGATAATTTCTCACATTCAATACGATTTTATTGATAGGTTTTGATATCTGGCATGAACATTTATTGAGCTAGTAGAGGGTTGTTTTTATCCACAATAACCATATAGAAAATGTGAGATCCCGCCCTGCGTCAGAGGATGAAGCGACGAAAACACTGGCATTACTCAATGCAATTATTCATGCTGATGACACAACACACGTCAGAAAAATCCGCCCATTGATAGATGAACTGGATACTGTCCGATTCAACCGCCGAAAGGTTAATCGCCAATTAAGCCGGCTTAACCTTGATGCACCGGAAATGGAACCCATCGTCATAGGGCTGTAGCGGGTAGGATGATCGGTATCCATAAAGGTATACGTTAAAGTGGCTTCTTTAGCTGCTTTGCCACATAAATGCCCCAAGGTTTTTTATGCTCTCTGTTGGTTATGCCTTTGATGAAAACGGATTGGCGATTATTCGATTTACATTTAAACAACTTTATTATGTTGTTCAAGTGGGTAAAACTGATAAAAAAAGGTTAAACCAGGAATAGGTAATAAAACTACTACGTCCAAAAAAAGTGAGGAGGCTAAATTAAAAAATGAAAAATGGACTATTTACCCGGCACTATCCAAAAAAGAATCGACATGGCGTTGGTCTTTGGATTAAAAAATTAGCGCTAATGTTTGGCATATGTGCAAATATCATTTCTTGCTCTCAGGCTGTGGAAACAATGAAAGTTAATTACACCATTAATTTTAATACCAATGCGGCTTTTTGTTTGGCTAAAGTTAACGATATTTTGGTGATGGATAGTGGTGATTCTGTTGGAGGTAATTACTCAGCAGGACAAACCATCAGCTCTATTCTGGAAAACGGTAAAAATACCCTGACGGTATCTATGCATAATGCACTATGGGGTGAACCAGAGAAGAAACCGACTCCTGATATGTGGTGTTCGGTGCTTCTAAAAACAATTAATCAATTTGGCGAAGAACAAACGGTTACCGGTATCAAGCTAATTGTGGACAAGAATGGAAATGTTACTGTAGATAAAGATTTCTATCCACCTCCAGTAAATGCTTTTGGTAAGACGGAACGTCACTACGAAGATGACACAAGAGAAGCCACTAAAGATTTTTACGCAGAAGATTTACCTGATTGGGAATGGACAAAAGCCACACCTGTTACGAAAGCTGATATCCCCAAAGTCAAAGTATTTTATGAAGAATTACAACAAGCCTTTGCTCAGCAAGACCTCAAAAAAATTCGGTCAATGACAAAAGCAGCCTGGGAAATAATGGGGAAAGAGAGAGGTGCTTCGCCTGATTTTATGTGGGACTCTATGGATTTTAAAGGTTTTTTTGAAAAAGGTTATAAAGCTGTTCCTATTAGCTGGGATAAATATGAATTTTATACCTACAAAAACAACCGAATATTTCGTTTTGAATATGATTACGACAGAGTTTCACCGATAGAATTAGAAAAGGGTGACGATGTTTTTTTCTATAATCCTTATCTCTCTATCGTTGATGGCAAAGTTGTGGTGGTTCATTAACAAATTTGTTTTTGTGCTTCGTAAAGGTTTTTGCGGAGCACAAATAATGGGATAAGGAGTCTATTCGCAACCATGCAAACGAATTAATCAACGTATTGGGTGAATATAAACTTATTGAAATATATAAGTTGGAGGTATGTAACGGGAAGAGTGCTGTCCTTCTTGCTTTTTCGTTTCAATTTTGCTCTGAATCGCGATTTTGCATGAACAAACGGTTGTTTCTCATCACTGCTTGTTGGATTATAGGCGGTTATGTGACGTGTTTTTGGCATTATTGAGGTAAAAACAATGAGTGAGGCAGATGCCCGCCCGACGAACTTTATTCGTCAGATTATTGACGAAGATTTGGCAATTGGTAAACATACATCCGTACATACCCGTTTCCCCCCTGAGCCAAATGGCTATCTGCATATTGGTCATGCGAAATCTATCTGTCTGAACTTTGGCATTGCAAAGGATTACCAGGGGCAGTGCAATTTGCGTTTTGACGATACCAACCCAGTTAAAGAAGATGTTGAGTATGTCGATTCTATTAAAAATGACGTTCAGTGGTTAGGTTTTGAGTGGAGTGGTGATATTCGTTACTCTTCCAATTATTTTGATACGTTGTATCAGTATGCGATTGAATTGATCAATAAAGGTCTGGCTTATGTTGATGAATTGAGTCCGGAAGATATCCGTGAATATCGTGGTACGTTGAAAGAGCCAGGTAAAAACAGCCCGTATCGTGACCGCAGTATTGAAGAAAATCTGGCTCTGTTTGAAAAAATGCGCGCCGGTGAGTTTGGCGAAGGCAAAGCTTGCTTACGTGCCAAAATTGACATGGCGTCACCCTTTATTGTGATGCGTGATCCGGTTCTGTATCGTATTAAATTTGCAGAGCATCATCAGTCCGGTAATAAATGGTGCATCTATCCGATGTATGATTTTACTCACTGTATTTCTGATGCGCTGGAAGGTATTACACATTCGCTGTGTACGCTGGAATTTCAGGATAACCGTCGCCTGTACGATTGGGTGCTGGATAATATCACAATTGATTGTCATCCGCGTCAGTATGAATTCTCGCGTCTGAATCTTGAATACACTGTTATGTCCAAGCGTAAATTGAATCTGCTGGTGACTGACAAGATTGTTGAAGGTTGGGATGACCCACGTATGCCAACTATCTCAGGATTGCGTCGTCGTGGTTATACGGCTTCTTCCATTCGTGAATTCTGCCGTCGTATCGGTGTCACCAAGCAGGACAATAATGTGGAAATGGCCGCATTGGAATCCTGTATTCGGGATGATCTGAATGAAAATGCACCTCGCGCTATGGTTGTTCTCGATCCAGTTAAATTGGTGATCGAAAATAGGCCAGAAGGAGGGCAGATTCTGAGTATGCCTAATCATCCGAATAAACCAGAGATGGGTAGCCGTGAAGTGCCATTTAGCAGTGAGATCTATATTGATCGGGCAGATTTCCGTGAAGAAGCGAATCGTCAATATAAGCGTTTGGTATTAGGTAAAGAAGTTCGTTTGCGTAATGCCTATATCATCAAAGCAGAACGTGTTGAAAAAGATGCCGACGGCAATATCACGACAATCTATTGCAGTTACGATGAGCAGACTTTGAATAAAGACCCGGCAGACGGACGTAAAGTGAAAGGTGTTATTCATTGGGTTAGTGCTACTCATGCTGTTCCTGCTGAATTCCGCTTGTATGATCGTCTGTTCAGTGTGCCAAACCCAGGCGCAGAAGATGATTTTCTGGCGGCTATTAACCCTGAATCGCTGGTAATTCGTCAGGGATTTGTGGAGCCAGGTTTAGCTGATGCCAGGTCAGAAGAGACTTATCAGTTTGAGCGTGAAGGTTATTTCTGTGCTGATAGCGGCCACTCTAGTGCAGAACATTTGGTATTTAACCGTACCGTTGGCCTGCGTGATACTTGGGCAAAAATTTCTCAGGATTAATTAGATTCTGGTGTATTTAAAAAGCGTGACAATTTAATTGTTACGCTTTTTTATTTTATAAATTTTATCTTATTCTTGATTTTATAGTTTATTATCCATCATTATAATAGATTAAATAAGTTGAAGTTAATGAATTTTTGCTAAAAAATTATCATTGATAAATAATTATGAATTTATTTTTGTTGGAAAGTATTTATATTGAAAAAGCTATTTTTTAATGTGGTTGTTATATTATTAAATTTTCCGTGTTGTATGATTTTTTATTTTAATATCAATTTCATATATAGTTTTAATTGTATTTTTATTAATGTGTTCTTTGTCATGTTATGCAAAAAAAACATTTTTTATTATTGATAATTCATGATGAGAAAAATAATCTGTATATATGTTTATTAAATAGTTTTAAGTTTTTTTCAGTTGGGATTTTATTTCACATTTTTTTGCATGATTGGTTTTATACCCAATAGATTTCAAATTGCAGCGCGGCGGCAAGGGAGCGAATCCCCGAGAGCATAGATAACTATGTGACCGGGGTGAGTGAGTGCAGCCAACAAAGCAGCAACTTGAAAGATGAAGGGTATAGTTAAAAAGGAATTAATTTTATGGTTAAGTATGGTGTCTAAATTGGATTACGCTATGTATGACAATCACATGGATATTTCCAGATTGTGATAGTGGTTTCAGCAATATTTTCCGAATGAAAGAGAGATTCAATTCAACATCATCATGCCATTTACTATCTTCTAATAGGGTCCCTTGTCGCTGCTTTAGCGTTTCTGGGCGGTGGCTTACCTTACACAACTTTTGCGTTTGAAAGAGGTAACAATGAAGAAATTTAAATTGCGTACACTAGCAGCATTAACTGCAACTGTTGGACTTATGGGGTCTGCATATGCCACGGATGCAGCGCAGCAGTTGGTTGATTCACTGAGTCAATTAAAAGTTAATTATAAGGTTATTGATAATCAGGCAGGAAGTCATGGTGTTAATTGTGCTGTACTGGGGGCAGATTGGGCCGCTTGTAACCGAGTAGATATTACTTTAACAAATGGTAATCAGGCGATTAACTCTTCTGACTGGGCGATTTATTTCCATAGTATTCGCCAGGTTCTGGACGTAGATAATGAGCAGTTCAAAATCACGCGCATCACTGGTGACTTACATAAACTGGAACCAACTGAGAAATTCACCGGTATTAAAGCTAATCAGCAGATAAAACTGCCTATTACTGGAGAATACTGGCAAATTTATAGCACTGATTTTCTGCCCCGTTGGTATGCAACGTCAGGTGATGCAAAACCTAAAGTACTTGTTAATACGGATACGGAAGATTTGAGAGAATTTTTATCTGCTTTCACTGGTGATCAGTGGAAACGTATAAAAACAGATAACAATATTCTGATGACCCCTGAGAATCGTTATGCCAAGAATTTACAGGTCCAAAAAATAGGATCAGAAAATCTGCGTGGGCAAATTATTCCGACACCAAGAGAGATTCAAATTTATGCACAGGATGCCGATTTATCGAGAGGTGTCAGGCTGGAACTAGGTGGTTTGAATGACGAGGCGGTTATTCTTGTCAGAAAACGTTTTACTGATCAGGGAATTAAATTAGAGAATGGTGGCTATCTGGTTGCGACGCAGATTGTTTCTTCAGATTTTACTGACGATTGGAAGGTTAAAGGTGCTTACCGACTGAATGTTACCCAGAATGGCGCCCAGATTGTTGCTTTTGACCAATCTGGTGTGTTTTACGGTCTTCAGTCTTTGTTGTCATTGATTCCTACTGATGATAGCAGGAAGATTGCGACTCTGACGGTAAAAGATGCTCCACGTTTTGAGTATCGTGGTGCTCTCTTGGATGTGGGACGTAATTTCCACAGTAAGCAGGCTGTTTTGCGTTTACTTGACCAAATGGCAAGTTACAAGCTGAATAAATTCCATTTCCATCTGTCTGATGATGAAGGCTGGCGTCTTGAAATCCCAGGATTGCCAGAGTTGACAGAAGTGGGTAGTCAGCGTTGTCATGATTTGAGTGAAACCAAATGCTTGTTACCACAACTGGGTTCTGGCCCTGATAACAACAACATGGGTAGCGGATTCTTCAGTCGTCAGGACTACATTGATATTCTGAAATATGCCAAAGCCCGTTATATTGAAGTTATTCCTGAAATTGATATGCCGGCTCATGCCCGTGCCGCAGTGGTTTCTATGGAAGCTCGCTATAACAAGTTGATGGCTCAGGGGAATGTAAAAGGGGCGAATGAATATCGCTTGCTGGACCCAACTGATACGACCCGGGCAACATCCGTTCAACTCTATGATCGTCGTAGTTATTTAAACCCATGTATGGATTCTTCAAAACGATTTGTTGAGAAAATCATTAGTGAAGTTGCTGCTATGCATAGAACAGCTGGCTTACCATTGGAAACCTGGCATTTCGGCGGTGATGAAGCGAAGAATATCCGTTTGGGAGATGGTTTTCAGGATAAAAATGGTCCTATAGAACCGGGTAAAGGTATCATCGATAAGAGTATAGAAGATAAGCCATGGGCTAAATCTCAAGTTTGCCAGAAGATGGTAGAACAAGGCATTGTGAAAGATGTTGAGCATCTTGCTAGTTATTTCGCAATTGAAGTAAGTAAGATTGTGAATGCCAATGGTATCGACAGGATGCAGGCGTGGCAGGATGGATTAAAGCATGCTACTAGCGTTAAAGATTTTGCAACCAAACGCGTTGGTGTAAATTTCTGGGATGCTCTCTACTGGGGTGGTTTTGATTCAATCAATGATTGGGCGAATAAAGGATATGAAGTGATCGTATCCAACCCAGATTATGTCTATTTGGATATGCCATATGAAGTGCATCCGCAGGAGCGGGGATATTATTGGGCCACCCGTTTTAATGATGAAGCCAAGATTTTTAGTTTTGCGCCAAATAATATGCCGCAAAATGCTGAAACTTCCGTTGACCGTGATGGTAATGTCTTTAGTGCGAAAAGTGATAAACCATGGCCGGGCGCTTATGGGCTTTCAGGTCAGGGATGGAGTGAAACAGTTCGAACTGATGAGCAGATGGAATATATGCTTTTTCCGCGTTTGTTACCGCTGGCAGAGCGGGCGTGGCACCGTGCTGGTTGGGAACAAGATTATGTTCCAGGCAAGGAATATAAGAAAGGTGAAACATATAGAGTCGATATTGATGCACTTAACCGTGACTGGACACGGTTCGCTAACCTGATAGGGCAACGCGAACTTGTCAAACTGGATAGAGCAGGTATTGCTTACCGCTTACCGGTTCCAGGGGCCAAAGTAAAATACGGTGTTCTGAGGGCCAATATTGCTCTGCCGGGGCTGGTAATCCAGTATTCAACTGATGGCGGTAATAGTTGGAAAATTTATGACAATCATAAACGCCCGAAGGTGAAAGGTGATGTGTTAATCCGTTCTGTTAGCCCAGATGGTAAACGTTACAGCCGGATTGATAATGTAAAGGCATGATTATGTGATATCAAGTAAGAAGGGAACCCTGATGGGTTCCTTTCTATGATAAAAGTTAGCGGATCAGGAGTGAATTACTTCTCGTCATGTGCACTACTATCTTCGCGGCAATTACCAGCAGAACAGTGACCATATAGGTAAAGGCTGTGGTTTGAGAGTTTAATCCCATAACGTTCAGCAATATTCTTCTGGCGTTTTTCGATATATTTGTCACTGAATTCAATGACTCTACCACAATCCAAGCAGATTAAATGGTCGTGATGATGTTGTTGAGTGAGTTCAAAAACCGATTTGCCACCTTCGAAATTATGACGGGTGACAATCCCGGCGTCATCAAACTGATTCAACACGCGATAGACAGTAGCAAGGCCAATCTCTTCACTGTTATCAATCAGTTTCTTGTAGAGATCTTCCGCACTGACGTGGTGGTATTCAGGATCTTGTAATACTTCCAGTATTTTCAGACGAGGAAGTGTTACTTTAAGTCCAGCATCTTTTAATGCCTTATTGTTGTCGGTCATGCGGATTCAGTCCTGTTACTCAGTAAAGTGAAAGTAGCGATACTTCAAAAAGTACCAGTTAGTTATCAGATTATAATTATAGGCATGGCTAATGAAAATGAAAACCACGTTAACCATAACTATCATTACACATTTTGCCAGAATAATCATTTGTAAAACGCTGGAATAGCTTTACCGTCTATACCCTTCATCTTTCAAGATGCTGCTTTGTTGGATGCGTTCACTTGCCGCCGCCCTGCAACTTGAAATCTATTGGGTCTATTCTATTCGGTCATTTTATTTGCCATTCTTCATCATAAAAAGCGAATCTGGGCAGTGTTGTGTTCTGGCAAAAGCGATAGCTTTTGATAGAACTGCGCGCGGCTCGCAGGGTGAGAAAAGCAATGTGCCCCAATACGCGTGTACACTCCAAATTTTGCACGCTGTCCGTGTTCACCATTGATAAGAATGGTTAGCACCAATAAACGCCTACTGAGGTAGGCGATTATTCTCCAAGAATTTCTGACAAACTCATCTCTTCACGGATCTGTTTGGTCCAGGAATTGACTCGTTCGTCTGTTAACTCTGGTTGGCGGTCTTCATCGATAGCAAGTCCGATGAAGTGGTTATCATCAGCCAGACCTTTTGATTCCTCGAAGTGATAACCTTCGGTTGGCCAGTGACCGACGATGATGGCTCCGCGAGGTTCAATAATGTCACGGATAGTTCCCATGGCATCACAGAAATACTCTGCGTAATCCTCTTGATCACCACAACCAAAAAGGGCGACCAATTTCCCGTCAAAATTGATCTCTTCCAGAGTCGGGAAGAAATCATCCCAGTCACACTGTGCTTCACCGTAGTACCAGGTAGGGATGCCTAGCAGCAGAATATCGAACTGTTCGATATCTTCTTTGCTGCTTTTGGCAATATCATGGACTTCAGCAACGTCAGAACCCAGAATTTTCTGGATCTTTTTGGCAATATTTTCTGTATTGCCAGTATCGCTGCCAAAGAATATACCTATAATTGCCATGAAATGATATAACCTCTTGTTTTATCTGTGTATTTCTGTTTGAGATATACGTATATAAAATGTCGAAATCAGCAGAAAGTTTCTGATTGCATTAATAAAAAAATAAAGTCCTATTTTGACCAAACAGCAAGGACAATTCTGTCAAATTTGTGTGGTGCTGTGCTTTCAATACTATGATGCAGTGATGTCACTTTCTGCTAACTGGGCTAGCAGAATTTGCTCAATGAGTTCACTGCGGCTGATATTGCGTTGTTGTGCAAGAAAGTTCAGTGCATCTACTGCGTCAGCATTTATTTTCAGCTCCACACGACGCAAGCCTCGTACCTTATCACGGCGAAGCTGATTACGTTTATTGACTTTAAGCTGTTCATCCCTGGAAAGTGGGTTGGTTTTTGGGCGCCCCGGTCTGCGTTCATTTGCGAACAAATCCAGAGTGGTGCGGTCCATTTGTTCTTTTGCCATAAATTCAATTAATAAAGGGCGTATACCATAAAATATAGCACGCCATGATACCCCAGCTTCCAATGTATCGCTACTGCCTGACAAAGATAAAAAGCAGTGTAATTGTTTATCTGCAAAAGATTGTCAATGAGTACCCGCTTTAGCGGTACTGGTATTTTCTACGGTATTCTATCGGTGTTAACCCATTAAGTTTCTTAAATAACTCTCTAAAATAGCGAGTATCTTCATAGCCAACTTCATGACTAATCTCTTCTATGGTTTTATTTGATTTTTCTAACCGGCATTTCGCCAGAGATAACCGGATTTGCTGGATATATTGAATCGGTGTCTGGCCGGTCGCGGTTTTAAAACGTCGCTTCATTTGCCTTTCGCACAGGTGAATTTTGTTTGCTAAATCGCCAACAGATAATATGTCTGATGGGGAGGAATGCATCCAATCCTGTAGCTTGTGGATTAGCGTGTCTGAATGTTGGCGGTAGGGTACAAAACTTGCCAGAGTATGTGGAGGAGCGCCTTCCATATCACCAAATATTAGTTGGCTACAGGTTTCTCTGGTATTTTGACCATATATCTGCTCGACAATGTGCATCATTACATCATTGTATTCATAGGTGCCGGAAGTACAGAAAATATTGTTATCGCTGGTGACTTTTATTTCCGAATGTAACTGCACTTGCGGAAACATATCCTTAAATAAGTTGGTAAGCAGCCAGTGTGTGGTGGCTTTGCGATTATTGAGCAAATTAGCTTTAGCCAGGACAAAGGAGCCAGAGCAAATAGAAACAATAGGAATATTTTTTTCTTCCATCATTTGAAGCCAATCTAAGGTTTCCTGGGTACAAGAATCCAAGTTGTTGTAGGGGATTCCAATTGAACCAACGAGCACAATATCTGTTTGTTTAATTTCTCCGATAAGTTTATTGGGTTTTAACCGTACTCCTCCCAGCCCAACAGCATCTTGATTATCCGGTGTGACGATATTTATTTCTGGCTCTGGTGCTCCGGCTAAATGAGCGGCAGTGGTTAGGATTTCTATCGGGCCGGTAATAGAAGTCAGAGATCCTCCTGAAAATACTAAAGCGCTTAAAGAAACTGGATTCCTGTCCATAAGAATTCTCCAACTTAAAAATTAAGAGGTATAAAGGTATTTGATTTACCTAATATATTAATAACTGACTGTTACAATTTAAATGATTTAGTTACATTCTATTGTTTTTTGAAACAAATAGTATAGAAATAGATACAGTTTGGGCCAAAATTCATCTATACCCGTCATCTTTCCAGTTGCTTCTTTGTTGGCTGCACTCACTCACCCCGGTCACATAGTTATCTATGCTCTCGGGGATTCGTTCCCTTGCCGCCGCGATGCATCTTGAAATCCATAGGGTATATTTCTTGTTGGAAATTAAGCTGGATTGTTACAACTTAGCTTTTGCCAACTTGCTGATTCCATAAATGAGCGTATAAACCTCCTTGCTGAAGCAGTTGGTCATGTGAAGCAAATTCGACGATTTGTCCCTGATCTAACACACAAATTTTATCGGCATGGCGAATGGTATTGAGTCTGTGAGCTATGCTAATGACTGTTCTA
The DNA here is from genome assembly GCF_018448905.1 of Photorhabdus heterorhabditis. GTDB lineage: Bacteria > Pseudomonadota > Gammaproteobacteria > Enterobacterales > Enterobacteriaceae > Photorhabdus > Photorhabdus heterorhabditis. Next base: position 78,215 of record NZ_RCWA01000013.1, read on the forward strand.
TTGCGGCATATTTCATCCATATTTGCCATGATTGCCGCTTCGGATTCATAGTCTAGTGCGGAGGTAGCTTCATCGAGGATCAGAATAGTTGGGTTGACGAGAAGTGCCCTTGCCAATGCGATTCTCTGTCTTTGACCGCCAGAGAGATTTGAACCCTTTTCTCCGACTGGATGTGCAAAACCGTGAGGAAGAGATTGAATAAATTCAATAGCACCGGATAACTCAGCTGCTCGATAGACTTCTTCATCGGTTGCGTTGGGTTTACATAGCCGGATGTTATCGGTGATGCTACCGGAAAACAAAATACTTTCCTGGAGTACAACACTCATATTGCGGCGTAAAGAGACGGGATCAGCAATGGCTAAATCCATACCATCGACCAGAACTTGCCCATGTTGAGGTACATAGAGTCTTTGTAACAAACGGGTAAGAGTACTTTTACCTGAACCAGATGGCCCTGTTATACCAATAAATTCGCCGGATTTTATGGATAACGAAAGGTTTGCCAGCACTTCCGGCGTGTCATCATGATAGCGGAAACGGATATTTCTGAATTCAATCTGGCCTTCCAGCTCAGGTACGGAAGCCAGCCCCTGTTTACTGTTTTCCATCGGCTCATCAAGAATATCACCCACACGTTTCAGGGCGATTAATGTATGTTGAAAATCCTGCCAAACTTGTGCGAGCCGGAGGATAGGTTGGGTGACATGTCCGGCAAGCATATTAAAAGCAATGAGCTGCCCAGGGGTCAGTTCACCACGTAAGACTTCGGTTACTCCCCACCATAAGAGGATGGCTGCGGTAAATTTTTGGACAAAATCGATTCCCTGTCCGGCGATTAGACCACTTTTCTGTGCTGCGAAGCTTTTCGTTAACTGTTGGCTGAGAATGCGTTGCCACTGATGTAAAAAACGGTTTTCAGTGGCGGTTGTTTTAATGGTTTCAATCCCTGTGACGGCTTCAGTCAGAAAACTTGTTGCATTGGCATCACTTTCATATTCTGCTTCTACCTTGCGACGAATAACCGGTCCGGCAATTATCCAGAGTACGAAATAAACGAAGAGTGAACCAATGACAATCCAGGTCAGTATCCAGGCATAATAAAACATAATGCCAATAAACATGATGACAAAGATGAGATCCAGTAACAGCATCAAAGTAGAACCGGTCAAGAACTGGCGGATTTGTGACATTTCTCTGACTCTGGCAATGATCTGCCCTGTTTGTCGTTGTTTAAAATATTGCAACGGTAAACCTGTCAGATGACGATATAATCTCCCGGATAGTTCAGAATTTATCTGGCTTGCCATATGCCCAAAGACAGTATTGCGCATAAAGCTATATAAAGGTTCTGCAAGGGCAATGGCGAGCATAGCCATACCTAATACATGAAGACTGGATAAACTTCGTCCTACCAACACCTTATCAATGATGTTCTCAAACAGAATTGGGCTGATCAGTGCAAAGAGTTGAAGAACAATAGCAAATAAAAACAGATCTCTTATTTGATTTTTCTGCCGGAAAATTGAGGGATAAAACCAACTCAAGCTGAATTTGATATGCTTTTTAATTAATTCCTGATCTGCGATCAAAAGAATTTTATATAAATTTTCTTTGGTATCATCGGGTAAAGAGAGTAACCGTATTTGCTCAGTAACAGGATCGAGAACTGTCATATTGGCGTTATTGATTTCAATAAGCACCCACCACTGTTGCTCCAGTTCGATCAATGCGGGTAAGGGCAAAGTTGGTCCGGTATTGGCAGTTAAGCGTTCAATTTTACTGTGCAGTCCGATGGTGTCGGCGGCTTCACGTAGTTGTAAATCACTCAGATAGAGAGAATCAAAACCAAGGCTGTGTTGAAGTTGATCGACTGTGGCTGATTTATGAAATTGTTTCCCCACATAGACGATGCAATCCAGCGCCTGATTATTATGGGCGTAATCGTTGGAACTGGTAGTAGAAGATAGCAATACGTTCACGATTATTTCTCCCTCAATGCTTCAGACTGATACTCTCTGATAGGACTCAGGAGATAATCGATAACGCGGCGTTGATCAGTTTTGATTTCTGCGACAATTGACATACCCGGGGTAATTTCAACACTGGTATTGTCTATGACAATATGACTACTTTTAAGGCTTACCTGAGCAGGAAAGACCAGCCCTAATTGTTCATCAGTGGTTGAATCTCTGGATATGCTCATCAATTCGCCGTCGATAGTGCCATAACGTGTGTAGGGGAAGGCGTCTACCTTAACGGTGACCTGCTGTCCGGGATAAACAAACCCAGCATCTTTGTTTAAAATTTGCACTTCTGCCAGTTGTACATCGTCATCAGGTACAATTACCATTAAGTTTTGTGCCGGTTGCAGTACCGCACCTAAAGTATGCACACTGAGTTGTTGCACAGTTCCTGTGACGGGGGAGCGAATGACTTCGAGTTGTTCCCGTACCTGAGCTTTTGAAAGTTCTTGTTCTAAGACGACCAATTGAACTTCGGCCTGTTTTCTTTTATCAAACCATTCGCGTTCTTTTTGTGTTTTCAGGCTGTTTAGTCGTTTTTCAAGGTTAATATATTGTGATTGCAGAACATTAAGTTCGGCACTTTGCTGAGCAATCAGACGTTCTGTTTCCAGGAACTCTTTTTCCTGTTCAAGATATTCAACTTTACTGATCACTTGTTTCTCACTTAAGGTTTGGCGTGCCTTTAAACGCTGGCTAATATTCTGCCTAAGCTTAGTGAGCGCATTAATGTCACTTTTTCGTGCTTGTTGAGAAGCGAGATTGACGTTCATCTCTGCTTTCAGATTTGTTATGCCCGCTTCATATTCTCTTTTCTCACGGGAATAGTTTTCAATAATTTGTGTTTGTTGAGATATTGGCAATGTTTGAAACAGTTCCTGTTCTGCTGGTTCTTGTTCCTCAGTCAAAGCTTGATAACGAATCTTTTCATGGACTTGATATTCAATCTGCTTGAGTAATCTGGCGATATCTTGATTAACGCCAAGTGTATCTAATGTCAGGAGTGGTGTATCTTTAATCACCTGCTGTCCGTTCTGAACATGGATAGCTGTCACTCGGCTTTGTTCATACGCTTGAATTATCTGAGAGCGGCCGGAGACAATCAGGCGGCCAGTTGCTGTTGCCTGAACATCCAATTTACCCAGATATGCCCAGAGCAGCGCTATGATGATGCCTACACTAAGCATGATTGCGGTGTAGCGGGCAAAAGGTGAAGGAGGACGCTGAGATAATGCTAAATGTGTTGGCAAGAAATCATAGTGCTGTGGGCAAAAGCCCAACCGGGTTTTAATTTTATCCTTAAACGCCTTAAGCATGATAAGGCACCTCCTGTTTCAATTCCTGTTGCAGTTGCCAGAGCTTCCGGTACTGCTTGCCGTGCTTAAGTAGTTGCTCATGCGAGCCTTGTTCAATAATTTCCCCCTGATTAAGAACAATGATGCGATCACAATGACGCACAGTTGAAAGCCGATGTGCGATAGTGATGACGGTTCTGCTCTGTGCAATTTCTGCCATATTTGATTGAATGAGTGATTGTGACTCATCATCAAGCGCACTGGTTGCTTCATCGAGAATGAGAATTTTGGAGCCTGCAAGTATGGTCCGAGCAATGGCAAGCCTCTGACGCTGACCGCCGGATAGAGATTGCCCTCCTTCTGCTATGATTGTGTCATATCCCATCGGCAGTCTGAGAATGAATTCATGAGCGCCCGCTAGTTTGGCGACTTTAATCACTGATTCCAGGCTGGCATCGGGTTTTGATTGAGCAATATTTTCATATACTGTTTTGTTAAATAAGAAATTTTCTTGCAGAACCACTCCAACTTGTTGCCTGAGTGTTTCGATACCTATATTTTGCAATGGAATTCCATCTAAGGTGATCGCGCCTGTTTCCGGTGAGTAAAGGCGGAGTAATAAACGTGCTAACGTGCTTTTGCCTGAGCCGGAAGTGCCTACGATACCAATGGTTTCTCCAGCGCTTATATCAAGATTAAATCCTTTAATGGTGGGAGGAATATCGGGTTGATAACGAAAGACAACATTGTTAAATGAGACCGCCCCTTGCAGAGTGATGGGCTGTTGGCCGGATTGCTGCTCGGTTGGTAGGTTTAACATATCGCCTAATTTATCTACGGCTACCCGCGTTCTGATAAATTGCCCCCAAAGCTCTACCAGCCTGGCTAATGGTTGGGAAGTATGGTTTACCATCATATTAAAAGCGATTAACTGACCAATGGTCATTTGTAGTGATAAAACTTCTGATGCACCTAACCAGAGAATCGCGGCATTGGTAACTTTTTGCAGTAGCATAACAATATGGTTTGAACGATTACCAAGTTGCTGTACTGCATAACTGGTATTAATCATCTTCTCAGTTTGGCTATCCCAGCGGCGAACAAATCTCGGTTCTACTGCCAGGCTTTTAAGGGTTTCGGAACCGGAAACGGTTTCCGTCAGAAAAGAAGTATTGATTGCTGCATGAGTGAATTGTTCTTCAACGGCTTTTTCCATGCTAGGCGTCAGCCACCATGCCAGAATGGCATAAAAAGGAATTGTGGCGATAAAAACCCAGGTCAGCGTGCTGGATAACAGGCTCATCACATAGATGAAAACAAACATAAACAGCACATCGACGGATAAGGTGAACATTGAACCGGTCAGAAATTCCCTGACAGTATCCAGTTCGCGCACCCGTGTGACAATTGCCCCTACCTGACGGGATTTAAAAAAGAGCAAAGGTAGCCCGAACAGATGCCGGACCAGCTTTAATCCCAGTTTGATATCGATACGGTTTGCGGTATGAGCGTATTGGTATTCGCGCAATCCCCTTAACATCACCTCTATGATTCCGGCGATAATTAAGCCAAAGATTAATACATCAAGGGTCGATAACGCCTGATGGATTAATACCTTATCCATAACCACTTGAATGACTAAGGGAGAAATGAGTGCAAGAACTTGTAGTACAAAAGAAAATAGCAATATTTCACCCAAGTTTTTCTTTTGTGCCATAAACTCTGGAATAAACCAACTAATATCAAATTTTGATTGTTTTTGTTTTATCTTAATCCATTTTCCATTCCATTCTTCCGTCAGTTTTTTAGCAGACCATATTTCTGGGGTTTCTTTATTCACCTTCTGAATGAGTGAGCTTTCTTTATCCGATTTGGCTAAAACAAAAGGTAGGCCATTATTATCAAACAAGATTGCTGGTAATGGTATGTCATTGTGTTTTTTTCTTACAGACGTCTTATTTGCAAGAGATAAGTTAAATTTTTTCTCTATATCTCTTATATAAGATTGGTAACAACTCGCGTCTTTTAGATTATCAATATCAATAGTATTGTTTTTTCCATTACATATCATCAATATTAACTTTAATGATGATATGGTTAATTTTTCAATCTCATTCATGAAAAAACATCTTTAGAATTTGCATAGAGTATTAATAAGAACAGAGCATTATGTTGCCTGTTTGTTATGTTTTCATTTAATTGTCACTTTATTATCTTATATTTGTTGCTGGTAACGGTGTGTAGGTAAATAGGACTATGTATGGGGGGTAAAAAGACTTTCTGATATATAAATATTGTCTTTGAATTTTTGCTCTATATTATTTTATTTGATTCACTCATATAAAAGCATTTATAGCTAGATAACTTCATAATATCTTTGTATTTAATGCTTTCACTGTTGTACGTATTGTACAATCTTATTAATAAGTTGTTTGTTTTTTGGTAAATAAATATGTCTGAAAAATTTGTACAAACTGTCTCTAGCGTCAATTATAACAAGGGCGTTTTCTCTCTTTATTTTGTTGGTCAGGAATCCAATCGTATGGCGAATGGAGTAATGGCGGAAAATGACAATGAACTTGAATTAAAACAAGTTATTCATATGCCAGCATCGGGATTTATGTATATGGTGTCGATGGTTAAAAATATGTTGGAAGATCCACGCATGGCGGCTGAATTTGATAAATTGATAGCGGCAGGGTTTTTACCGGCGCCGCAATTGCCGGAAGAACAGATTACATCAGAAGCTGAAGTTATGGTGGAAGAACCTGCGAATGCGAAGAAACGTGCAGCTAAAAACGAAAAATAACATCTGATGGTTGAATAACGCATGGCGATTATACATCAGCCAGTGAAACTGAATACCGCAGAAATACAGGCAATGATCGGAGGAGTGATGCTATTGAGCCAGCATTCTCCTCTTCATCGCAGATATTTGGTGTCTGAATGGCAGCAGCGTATTTTGCCTGCATTTGAACTCAATCAGTTTTGCTACTATGAAGATGAACATGGGCGCCCTATTGCTTTCTGTAATTGGGCTTTTTTGTCGGAACAAAATCGGGAGGAACTGCTTGCGGGAGAAAGAGAGCTTACTCATACGGATTGGCGTTCAGGTCCATATATCTTTTTTCCCGAAATGATTGCGCCTTTTGGTCATGGGCGTGAAGTTGCCAGAGATTTACGCCGCCGTGTCTTTTTGCCATGGAAAGGCCAGAAAGCTTGTACTGTCCGCGGAAAACTTGATACTCAAAATAATCGTTGTATCCGTCAGGTACAGTGGTTCTTTGTTTAATTTTAGTATTATTTAATAATAAAAAGTGGCTCATTGAAAAGTGGGTCATTTCTCTATGCAGGTTTAACTGTCTTGGTTGGGGGTGTTCAAACAGAATTTTCTTACAGAGCTATATACCCAATAGATTTCAAGATGCATCGCGACGGCAAGGGAGCGAATCCCCGGGAGCATAGATAACTATGTGACCGGGGTGAGTGAGTGCAGCCAACAAAGAAGCAACTTGAAAGATAACAGGTATAGTTGATTCGTCTGAGACTTTTCGTCTGAGATTAACCCCAGGAATAGAAAATTATCTATTAAGACGTCGAAATTAGATGAAACCAAAATGCCGATACATACAATGTGGTTTACATCATTACCCCAGATAATGAACAGTTTTGTTCCGGTGGTAGGTAATAGTAACTTTATTGGCTATTATTATTTCCTACTAAAATAGTAGGAAATTATTATCTCATTTACTTATATTTTTTTAATGGTTATAATGTTCAATGTTTTAATGATAGTGGAATGAAATAATTGATTTTAATTAATGTGATTTATGTTTTGGTTTATTCGTTACTTTATTGCATCTCCTGTTTTTTCTATATTTTCGTGGAAAAACATATCCGCGTTAAATATCTTTTTTGATTTTTTTATCTCAGCGATGTTTTTTAAAATGTGTTTATAGATGTATCAGTTTAAATTTTTTCTGGACTTGATATTTTTCTTGTTATACACGTTTTATTAATAAATTATTTTTGGGATAAAGGTGTGCCTAAGAAATTTGTGCAAATAATCTCTAATGTTAATGATAATAACGGTATCTTTTCTCTTTGTTTAATTAAACAGAGATAAAACTTTATAGAGAATAGAATGATAATAATCATGAATCAAACAAGCTTTTAAAGGATATCTAATTGATTTTTCATTATTTTTTTGACTATTAAAAGGTCAGAGGGTTTGCCCTATTTTATACCCGTCATCTTTCAAGTTGCTGCTTTGTTGGCTGCGTTCACTTACCCCAGTCACATAGTTATCTATGCTCCTGGGGATGCGTTCTCTTGCCGCCGCGCTGCAATTTGAAATCTATTGGGTATATAAGAAATTGAATATTCAAAGCAATCGCTACATTCGTTAGATGTATGGTTTTGGTCTTAATTTCAACGATAAATTAAAGGACGATTGATGGGGAAATCATCAAATAGAAGTACAGAGTACTTCTTTACTGGAAAATATTACGACGATAATAATGGTAATAGTATTACTGCTATTGGTGTTGGTGGTGAAGTTTATGCTTATGGCGGAGATGATGATGTTATTGTGGGTTCATTAAAGGTCGATGTATACCATACGAATGGTGAACTTTCGGTAAAGGGAGCTTCAGGTTATACCGGTATTCGTAAAACGGGAAATGGCGGCCTGTCATTTGCAGGTGCAGCCGGGACGGCTTTTATTGATCACACCGGTGAAACGGGGAATTTATATTATTCGGGTGCGGCTGGCTATAACAAACTAGTTCGTAAAGGTTTATCTGGTGATACCAGTTTTAAAGGTGCTGGTGGATATAATCAGTTATGGCATGAAACTAACCAAGGCGATTTGTATTTTGCTGGTGCAGGAGTTGCTAACGAAATTGACCGTACTTGGTTTAACCGTTATCAAGGCACTCAAGGAGATGTGACATTTAATGGTGCAGGTGCTGCAAATAATATCAGTTCGCGAGTAGAAAGTGGCGATATCACTTTGAATGGTATTGGCGCTGATAATCATATTGTGCGTAGAGGTAGAAAAGGTAACATTATCTTGCGTGGTGCGGGCGCATCAAATCGCATTGAACGTATACGCCATAGTGAAGATGTGTATGAACAGACACAAGGTGATATTACTCTTGAAGGTGCGGGTGGTTATAACAAACTCTATTCTGATATTGCCCACGGCAATATTTATTTTACTGGTGCCGGGGCTTATAACAAAATTACCCGAACCGGTGTGAAAAATGAAATAGAATTTGCTCGGGCTAAAGATATTATCATGACATCGGCAACAGTGGAGGGCCGTTGGATTGAGCAATCTCAGCAAGTTACAGCGATTAAATCCACCATAGAGCCAGATACTTATCTTTTTGCATTTGCTGATGAAGTTAATACCAAAGTTGTTGCTGTGCGGCTACAGAATAATCCTGATACCGGTGAGCTCCGTTATGACTCCACTTCTTGGTATAAGAAAGGTCACCATCTTAAGAACTTGGCAGCGGAAAATATCTCTGTAAACAACGGATTTTTCCCGATTAAATACGAAGGGGCTATCACTCTCTCTAATATTAACCTTATATATCGACAAAAAAACACGATACAGGGTGTTGAGGAAGCATTATTAACAGATAAATGGGTGACTTATGCTGGTGGTACGAATGTTAAAGCAGAAGATGTCACACTGAATGATGCCAAAATGGGCGGATATGCAATTGGTTCAGACGGTTTTAAAGTCGATGTTTCCGCGGTTAAATCGAACGTTCAACCGAATACTTATGTGTATGCGGCATTTTTGGAGCCCTATACCAAAGTGGTTGCGGTTAATCTGAAAAATGATCCTGAAACAGGAAAACTGAAATATATTGCAAGAGCTTGGTATAAAAAGGGTAACCATACAGATCGTTTAGTAAATGAAACGTTTTCCTATCCTCATGGTTACAAATCAATAGGTGCTGGCTATACCTTAAGTCAGCTTCATTATGATCTAAATGTAAAACACGATGTCACTGATTCTTTGACTAATCTTGAAGGTTATTCTGAGCAAGATCTTATCAAATTATCAAGAACGGGTGGTAATAGTGCTGGTGATATTTATTTCAACGGTGTAGGTGGTGGAAACATTATTATATCCAATGTGACGCACGGTAATATTAATTTCACCGGAGCGGGTGCGGCTAACGTTATTCTGCACAATTCAACATTTGGTAATACGCATTTTGAAGGCGGCGGTGCTGCTAATGTGATTGTAAAAAGTGGTGAAGAGGGCGATCTATCGTTCCGTGGTGCTGGTTTAGCAAACGTCATTGTTCACCAAAGCCAGAATGGAGAAATGGATATTGACGCTGGTGGTGCAGCAAATGTTCTCGTGCGGGTCGGGGATGGGCGATATCTGGCTCATCTTCTGGCTTATGGCAATATCTCAATTCACAAAGGCAACGGTAACAGTCGAGTACTGATGTTGGGGGGATACAATACTCATACCCAAATAGGTGATGGTAGCGCGGATTGGTCTGGGGTGGGCGGTTTTAACGTCATCACCCAAGCGGGAAAAGGGGATATCTCCTCTGTACTTTTGGGCGGCGCTAATGTGTTGACTAAGCTCGGCACGGGTGATCTGGTTTCTGGCATGCTTGGTGGTGCCAATATTATCACGCATCTCAGTGATGAGACTGAAACGTCAAACACCACAGCCATAACATTTGGCGGAGCCAATATCCTGACTAAAAAAGGGAAAGGTAATGCACTGACGATAATGGGCGGTGGTACAAATGTCCTTACACATGTTGGTGACGGTAATACCACGGGCATTATGTTAGGTGGCGCAAATATCTTGACCAAAGTCGGACAGGGTGACACGACTGGCATCTTGTTCGGCATTGGTAACGTATTGACCCATGTTGGCGGTGGCTTGACATTGGGCGTGATGGCAGCAGCAGGCAATATCTTCACTAAAGTCGGGGATGGTACATCTATTGCGGCTATGGTTGGCGCGGGCAACCTCTTTACCCATGTTGGCAAGGGGGATGCGTGGGCGTTGATGGGCGGTGCAGTAAACATCTTTACCAAAGTGGGTGACGGTAATGCGCTGGCACTAATGATCGCGGCTGGCAACGTGTTCACCCATATTGGTGATGGCACAAGTGTTGCCCTGATGCTGGCAAAAGGCAATATCGCGACCAAAGTGGGTAACGGCATAACTCTGTCAGGGATGATTGGCAAAGCCAATGTGTTTACTCATGTGGGTGATGGCAATACCTTTGCTGCCATGATCGGAGGTGCCAATGTGCTGACTAAAGTTGGTAATGACATGACTGCCGCCTTAATGATGGGTAAAGCCAATATCTATTCGCATGTGGGTAATGGTACCAGTATTGGCTTGTTCGCTGGTGAACTGAACGTGATGACCAAAGTCGGTGATGGTACGACATTGGCGGCAATGTTTGGTAAAGCCAATATTATGACCCATGTGGGAGATGGCTTAACCGGCGTGTTAGCACTGGGTGAGGCCAATATCGTTACCAAAGTGGGTGATGATTTTATGGGAGTCGTTGCAGCGGCGAGAGCGAATGTTATTACGCATGTCGGCGACGCGACAACTGCTGGCGTACTGCTTGGCAAGGGCAATATTCTGACCAAAGTGGGGAATGGTACGACAGTTGGCCTGCTTATTTCCGATATGGGTAATGTTATGACTCATGTCGGCAATGGTTTGACCGTGGGTTTCGCCAAAGGTAAAGCCAATATCATAACCAAAGTGGGGAATGGTACTGGGATTAACGCCGTTTGGGGAGAAGCTAATATCCTGACTCATGTCGGTGATGGCAACCGTTACAACTTCGCTAAAGGTAAAGCAAACATCATTACCAAAGTGGGAGATAAGCAGGAAGTCACGGTCGTCCAGGGGGCTGCTAATATCATTACCCATGTTGGCAATGGTGATGATTACACTGGAGCTTGGGGCGAAGCCAACGTTATCACTAAAGTGGGAGATGGGCGTAATGTTGTGCTTGCCAAAGGTAAAGCTAACATTGTCACTCAGGTGGGTAAGGGCGACAGTTTTAATGCCTTATGGAGTGAAGGAAATATCGTCACTAAAGTCGGTGATGGTGTACAGGTTATTGCGGCAAAAGGTAAAGCTAACATCACGACCATGGCGGGAAATGGTTTAAGTGTGACCGCAACGCAGGGTGATCTTAATGTAAATACCAAAGTGGGTAATGGTGTTTCAGTTAATGTGGCGTGGGGGAAATATAACGTCAACACCACAGTTGGAGATGGCCTTAATATTGCGGTCATGAAGGGTAAAGGCAATACCAATATTCATGTTGGTGATGGTCTGGGTATCAACGCCTTTTATGCACGTAATAATGTGGCGATTAAAATTGGTAACGGTGATTTTTACAGTTTTTCTGTGGCAGAAAGCAATAAACTCCCTTCCCTTTTTGAGAATATCAAACAGACAGCATTAGGTGTAGGAGGCAGTCAGGCCATCAACTATCTGATTCAAGGGGATGAAGCTAACACGTCCGGGACACATCAAGGCAGAGGCGCGATTAATTTAGCGGAAGTTTCTGCTATTGATGGCTTTCAGATGGATGAAATTTCGCCGGTAAATTCAGATTTAAACCATCGTCTCAATGGTGCTGTAACCGCTGTGGAAACCCCGGATGTGGGGTCAATAGAAAGTGCTTTGAATCGAAAAACGCGATCTGTATCAGCTCAGAATGAAAATCTGATCATTAATGGTGACTTTGAACAAGGTGATCGGGGTTGGCAATCAACCAATGGTATAGAAGCATATGGTTCAGCGAATACCTATGGTCTTGATAACGCCGGCCATGGTGAGCGAGTTAGTGAACTTGATGTCGATAAAAACACCACGATTTACCAGGACTTGCAAGACTTGTCTGAAGGAGAAGTGATTTCACTGAGCTTTGATTTTACTAATCGTCCAGATGCTTATATTACTCAAAGTGGTATGGAGGTTTTTTGGAACGGAAAACAGATATTCTCAACGTCTGGAGATACTGCGAAATGGCAAAATAAAACGCTGAAATTAACGGCAACAGCCGGCAGGAACCGCATTGAGTTTAAAGGAACCGGTTTGAATGATGGCATAGGCTATATTGTGGATAACATTATTGCGAGATCTAAGAATCCACGAGAAACCAATGTTGTTACCGAACATGTGAAACAGGATAAAGCGGCGCAAAATGCGTTAAGTGATAAAGAAAAAGCGGAAAAAGATCGCCAACTACTGGAACAGGAAAAAGAGAAACAACTGGCAGCCATTGCAAAATCGCAATCCCAATTAGAATTAACGGATCAGGCTGCGCTTAACCAAAGTGGGCTGATACAGCGTAATGCGATAGAAGCAGAAGCACAGGCGGAGACTGACAAACTGATTTCCATGACGCAAGGTTTGGATATACTTGATAACTATGCCAATTACAGCGGTCAATCAGGTAACCCGTGGCGCAATCAGTTTGCTAGCCAATTCCTGGACCATATTCAGGATAAGTTGAATGACACCAAATTTATTGCACAGCGAAAATTAACGAATGTCCGACAATCTATTACGGATAACCAACAACAAGTAAAAGAAGCAGTTAAGAAATCCGAGGTCGGCGTAGCGCAAAGTGAACAGCATCATGCCAGTGCAAAACAAGATATTGCAGAGGCTCAGAAAAAAGCAGCGTTAAGAAAAGAAGAAGCATTATTGCAACAACAACGGGCCAAAGAAGCGGAAAATGACGCAAATATTGCCCATCAAGGGGCGGAATATCGGGGTAAACGTGATATTGCTGCGGCTGCAAGTAAGATTGCTCAAGTACAGGCAGATGCTAAAGAGGCAAAACAGAGTGATTCCAGACCTGATCGTACTGGTGCTGGTGGTAGTGGTTTGTCTGGCAAAGCCTACGAATCGACAGGAGCAGGGGAAACAAGTCGTTATATTGATCCCGAATTAATACCGGAAGCTGAAAAAAAATTCTACAAGGGATTGACCGAAGAAGAGCTACAAGCGTTGGATGGTGCCAAACAAGCGGTTGATCGTCTACAGATAAATGCCGGTATTCGCGCAGAAAATACCCGCGTTTTAACTACTTCAAAATTTGCCAAAGCACAATCTGCCAAAGCACAATCTGACGACGTAGTGATGCCAACTTCGAACAGCTCAGATGAGCTTGTCAGAAAAGTGCCGCGAATTTCAGGCATTAATCTGGAATCGTTGGGGAATGATGTCAAAATAGAGCAGAAAAATTCCGCTATATTTGAAAGTGCAAAATTTAATTTATTGAAAGAGGGAAATAAGCTATTTATCAATCCAAATGTACGAACATTGAGGCGGAAAAGGCAACTCAGTAAAGCGCTGACGGCTGTACGGGATATTTTCTATAAAACGATGAGCCATTTTGATGAAGAGCATGTGATGCAGTTTGAGCAGGCACTTTCTCATTGGCAACAGAGTAACTCAAAGGAATTTGCTCTGCGTATCAGTCAAGTGAACTTAATACGTTTTAGGATGGGCCGGATGATGGAGCACTTGCAGGCCCAGCGCGCCGAATCTGCTGGCGTCCTTGGGATCGCCGTGGCGCCTCAACATGTTGAACGACTTAATCAACGAGTCATATTTGATGGAACCGGACGTATTGTCGGTTTGCAAGGTAGTGTCACCCAAGACGAAATTAATCAACTTGTTAAATGGAAAATTACACCTTTAACTCGAAAAAACTCGACTGCTGAACGGGAGGCACCTAAGACCGAAAGTGAAAGCCTCATTGTTTTCATGAGCCGATTGGAAGCCGCGAATATCCCGGAAGCGGGGCCTTTGATTGAACGGGCCAGGGAACTCTGGCTCACCGGACAAGTCACATCTCAAGAAACCATCCGGTTATTTAATGATGCGGTTAGCCAGTTACATGCATACCCTGAGTTACATGGTTTGGTATTGTCATTACAGGCTGACGCTCACAGAGAAAAGTCAACTACCCAATATATTGACAACTTATTTGGCCGTCGTTTTGATTCTGAATTGGCGCATACGTTGGTGAAAACCGCATCACCGGATGTGATAGCCGCCTCCAGGCGGATAGGTCAGTTTCTGGTGCAGGAGTTTGAGTTATATATGCAAAGTACTTCTGGCTCAACCGAGCATGACCGGCAGATTGCTATCAGGATGCAAGCTTTTGCCGAAAAAATTAAAAAGGATATTCGTCCTTGGTTCAGTCGAGTACCTGAACTGACTACATTCTTGCAAAAACCGACCTTTGATAATTTTAAGATTATGATGACCAAGGTGGATAACGGTTTTGAAATGATCAAAATTCCGTTTCTGGCGGTAAAAATGTCGAACACTGATGGTATGGGGTTACATTTATCTCAATGGAAGGCGGAAGCGGATATTTTCTATCGGGATGAAGTCTATAAGGCTCGTTCCACCAGTAGTAAGTTAACGAATATGGCTGATGTTACTTACAAAGTGAAGTTATCTGAACAGCAAACTAATGATTATGGTATTGCACTACCTTACCAGCCATCTGGTGATCAATATGAAGATTTTCTATATGGCAGAAAGGTTGCAGCGGGCAGAATACTGACGCCCGGACAGGAAACCGCACTTGAGCGTAACGCACTGGTACAAGGGCATTCCGTGGTGACGGGAGCCTCTGGATCAACCAATATCATGGTTCACCTCAATAACTATATTGCTAGTCAAGATCCCACTTTCTCGCAGGAGCAGGCATATCTTAATACTTTGGTGTTTCTGGTATTTGATGGTGGTCATTCGGTTAATGAAAGTTTGGTGGTCTACAAAGCGTTGCAGGAGACCGGTGATGAGCGCCGGCAGGTACTGCAAAACTACACTGCTAGTTATAGGGATCTGATGGATATTGCCGGAGATAAAGGAGAACTATGGATAAATCAGGCATTAAATAGTGCATTTGAGAAGACCCAACATCTTTATCGAGAAAATACCCCAGAGAGAGAACAGAACGACTCTTCGGTGGATGCATTGCAAGCGTTATCGGGCAAAAATAAAACATCAGAGTTAGTCTCCGGTTATCAACATAAAAATCGGGATACGGTAAAGAATTCGCTGCAAAAGAGGGGGGATCGTGAAATGCGTTTTGGTGGTCAGATCATTATTCAGATGGAAAATGACCCGATTGTAGAAAAGGCAGCACTCAATCTGGCGGGTAAACACCCGGATTATAGCGTCATTGTTAAATTCGATTCTGACGGCAAATATCATGTCATTTACGGTGATCCTGACAGCTTATCAGGTAAGTTACGTTGGCAGATTGTTGGTCATGGCCGTGATGAATCGGAACACAATAACACGCGCTTAAGTGGTTACAGTGCCGATGAATTGGCAATAAAACTAAAGCAGTTCAGTCAGAACTTTGAGCCGGCAGGTAAACCTGATCGTATCAGCATTGTGGGTTGTTCACTGATTAGTGATGATAAGCGGAACGGTTTTGCCTATCGTTTTATTACCGCTTTAGATGAACAGGGCATCCGTAGTGATGTTTCAGCGCGTCGTAGTGAAGTGGCTGTTGATGCAACGGGCCGTAAATTTACCCGCGATAAAAAGAATCAGTGGGTTAACAAATTGGATGATAACAAACTGGTATTGCGCTGGAATGAACAGGGTGAACTAACAACCACAACAGAAAAATTGCGTCGTGGTGTGGCTGAAAGCGATATCAACCTCGCCAGGGTGGGGTACACAGACGCTGATTCGGTAGCTAAAGGAGCAATTGCGGATAATCATCATATTTTCACTGCGCCAGGAAAGCATAAAAACAGAATAGAGATCAGCTCCAACCCTCAATCGGATAAGCCGCTGAGTTACACCGGTAATATACAGGTAAACGTGGGTGACGGTGAGTTTACTGCGGTCAACTGGGGAACATCGAACGTGGGTATCAAAGTGGGTACCGGTGGTTTTAAATCACTGGCTTTCGGTGATAACAATGTGATGGTGCACATTGGTGATGGTGAAAGTAAGCACAGCGTTAATCTTGGCGGCTATCAAGCACTTGAAGGGGCGCAGATGTTTATTGGTAATCGTAACGTCAGTTTCAATCGGGGGCGCAGTAATGACTTGATTGTCATGATGGATAAATCTATCCCAACGCCACCGTTAGTTAATCCATTTGATGGTGCGGTTCGTATTACTGGCGTATTGAAGTCGATTGCTCGTTCCAGCGAAGAGGGGAACTGGTTGACGGCGCAAGAGCGGCAGTGGACGTTATCTGGGGCAAAGAAGTTTGTGCAGGATATGTCTGGCTTAGACCAAACTAGTAGCGTGGACTACAAAACACTGGCTGATCTGGATTCGCAGCATGAACGCAGTAGCCGTGGTTTGAAAAGTGACACGGAAGCAGCATTGAATAAGAAATACCACCAATGGTTAAGTAGCAACGGCAACAATACTGAAACGGGCAAAATAAGTCGTGCGGGTAAATTCCGTCAGGCCAATGAAAAATTATCCTTCAATTTTGCGGTAGGTGGTCAGGGTGCGGATATTCAGGTTACAACAGGTAGCTGGAACTTTATGTTCGGTGATCATATTCAATCGATTCTGGATACCAATCTGGGTTCACTGTTTGGTTTGATGACGCAGCAGTATTCAACAACGGGCATGGCGAAGACAACATTTACCTACACGCTACAAGACTTACCGCGTCAACTTAAAAACAAATTGCTTGGTCGGTTAGCCAGTGTGAATGCAGATACCACTTTAGCGGATATTTTTGCTGTGGATTACACCCCTGAAGGACAGATTGTTTGCCGTACTGGCGAACCCGTTGATGGCGAGGCGATTCTGAAAGAAATGCTGGAAGTTATTAACAAGTTTGGTGGTGATCAACTACGTGCTTTCACTGATCCGGATAAATTGATCGATAATTTGAAACAGAACGCCGATATGAGTGCGGATAGTATTGAATCATTTTTTGTCACCCACGGGCTAAAAGAGAAAGCGCCTGATGAAAATCGGGAAAAGAGTGTGCTGGCTGCCATCAACAATAGGAATATTCAGGCGAATGACAAACCAGAGCGTGCATTGGGCTTTAATTCGCTGAATTTGCCTAATCTGTTTGCGACGATATTCAGCGAAGATAAACAACAAGAGATGAAATCGTTAGTGAGCAATCTGAAAGAAAATCTAACCGCAGATCTGCTCAATATGGAGCAGAAAACGTTTGATTTCTTGCATAACAGTGGTCATCTGCAAGGGGATAGCGATATCCATGTATCGTTGGGGAACTACAATTTCAACTGGGGCGGTGACGGTAAAGATCTCGGTGCTTATCTGGGCGATAACAACAATTTCTGGGGAGGTCGTGGTGATGATGTTTATTACTCAATTGGCACCTCTAACATTTTTACCGGTGGTGAAGGTGATGACTTGGGCGTTCTGATGGGACGTGAAAATTGGATGTTTGGCGGTAAGGGTGATGATACCGCCGTGGTCGCCGGGCGCATTAACCAGGTATTTATGGGCGAAGGTAATGATCAATCCTTTGTCTTTGGTGAAGGTGGCTTTATTGATGCCGGTAATGGACAAGACTATGTTGTCACCTCCGGTAACTATAACCGGGTGGATACTGGTGAAGATCAGGACTATGCTGTGACCATCGGTAATAACAACCGGGTTGAGTTAGGTGAAGGCAATGACTTTGGCCGAGTGTTTGGTAATGCTAACCGAATTGATGGCAACACGGGTGACGATGTCATTAAACTGATGGGCTACCATGCGGTGATTAATGGTGGAGAAGGTGATGATAACCTGATAGCAGCCACCATTTCGAAATTCAGCCAGTTTGACGGTGGTGATGGTCAAGATCTGCTGGTTCTGGGGGGATATCAGAACCGCTTCCGGGGCGGGGCAGGCGTAGACAGCTTTGTGGTCAGCGGTAAGGTGATTGACAGTCAGGTTGATGATATCAATGCAGAAGATATGATTGTCTTTAACGGAATTGATTGGCAAAACCTATGGTTCCAGCGTAGTGGATACGATTTAGTGTTATCAGTGAACCGTCGTACTCAGGATAAAACGGCTCAGGGACTCTTTGAATCGGTGGGTTCAATCACCTTTAATGATTACTTTAATGGTCATCGTGCCAAGATGGTGATTCATATGGAGAATAAAGACTCTTCAGAGCAACGTGAATTCACGGCACTTTCTGATAATGCGGTTGATTCATTAATCCAGGCAATGAGCGGTTTTGCTCCGACAGCCGGTGATAATGGTTTTATTGAAAGTCTGGATAGTAAGGCGAAAGCGGTCATTACAACAGCGTGGACGGATACCGTGATGGGAAAAGGAAAATTTGCCTGATTAATTTCGCTATAAGATAAGTAAAAAAGTTGTCGTAAAGTAGATAGCATACTTAAATTAAAGGATAACCAATAGGTTGTTATTGAGTATGCTATTGAATCTCCTGTTCATTGAATATACCTGTTATCTTTCAAGTTGCCTCTTTGTTGGCTGCGTTCACTTGCCGCCGCGCTGCAACTTGAAATCTATTGGGTATAAATTAAAGCAGGATTGACGGCAATATTTGACGAGTTTGACGTTGAACTGAGGGAACGGAGTGACCGATAATTTTACACGTTTCTCTCGATGAGATTTGTTATTGCTCTCCTTATGGATATCCGTTGGTAAAAGCTGTGAAAAATGATAACCATAAATCTAAAGGGTAGGGAAAATATTACAAGATATTTATTTTAATATTCCCCCTAAATTCCCCCCAAGAAAACCAAACTATTATATGAAAATAACACCAACCTATTTAATATAATATATTTTGCTGATTGAAACCGTACTGTGATTAAATAAATATAAATTTATTTTTTCCGCTTTTTTTTCTTTTTTTTCTTTTTCTTCACCTTGCTTTTATTTTCAGTTTCAGTTTCAGTTTTAGTTTCGGTTTCCGGATGTCGCTGACGTATGGCTCCAAACTGTCCAGCTAGTTTAAGAACCGCTTTTTTATTGATAAACCAAAAAGACAGACAGGCCGTCTGGACAACAATTAGGCTCCAAAACAGGCGGATAATATCTTTTGTGAAGGTTAAATAGATGACAGCGACACAGAGTAAATTGATAAAGACAGAGGTTAATAAACTGATAGCCAGTGTTTGAATAACCTGGCTAATTCCCCGCGTATAGATAAAGGGACTTAGGCAGAGTATCATACCTATAGGGCCAAAAATCGCAATGGTTATTAAAATACCGTGGTTACTACGGATAGCATCAACAAATCCGAATAAATCAAATGGAATGGTAAACATGGACTTTATCCTTGCATAGGTTTCAGCATCGAACTGGGTTTATATCTTAATATCCGGGCAAAAATTATATTGGGAAACTGCCTGATACCCATATTGTAAAGGGCAACGCTTTTATTAAAGAATTCACGTCTGTCTGCAATCTGATTTTCCAGCAGAGTAATCTGCGCTTGCAAATGTTGAAAAGTCGGTTGACTGATTAGGGTCGGATAATTCTCTGCCAGCATCAGCAATAACGACAACTGATGTTCTAATGCATTACCTATCTTCACTTTTTCATCGATTATTTTTGTACCGAGATAATTTTTCCTGACTGCTGATAGTTGCAGAAAGAATGATTTTTCATGGATCATTGCCTGTTCCGCGATTGTGATAAGCTGTGGAATTAAATCAGCCTGCTTTTTCAGTAAAACATCAATATTAGCGAATGCTTTATCCCGGTATTTTTTTAGCATGACAATTTTATTAAAAATCCCCAGAAGATAACGAACCGTGACAAGCAGAATAATGGCTAGAATAAGAAAAGAGAGAATATATTTATCCATTGCTATATCTCTAAAATAACCATTGCAATAACGGAGATTCACGATAAAAAACCGTTAAATGATGAGAGTGATATTTATAGGGAACAGTCAGAATAAAGGCAATTAATATTGCTGCACTAATGACGGTAATCGCAAGATTACGGCGCATTGGTGCAACTTCATTCCAGGTTTCTAAATATCTCGTCGAAGTAATCCCCAGTAATTGATGAGGAGCGGTCTGAGTAATAACAACCTGATCGTCTTTTTCAACCGCTGTACCAATAATGAGATATTCTTCATCTGGAAATAACAGGTATTCTTGGTAAGATATGGAATTGGTTTCATAATTCTGATAAGAAGAAAAATTCACAAATGTCAGCGTCTCTGGTGTTGCCTCAATACAGACTGATCCTGAATCATCGGTTAAAGTGAACTGACTGATTTTTTCTTCCGAATGGCGCAGAGAATAACGTTTGCTGCCTTCAGAATCCCTGCTGACATCATATTCATAATAACGATAACCATAGCATAACTTTTTACTCAGTGGACTTTTGAATTGTTTTCCATTTGTTATTTTTCCTTCTATTTCCACCAGACCCATAGCGATTGAACGGATTTTTGATGTGGGTAAAATCTGTTGAAATTTAAGGAAGTTATTTTTCGGTGTTGTTTTCAGTCGGCTAGATATAAACAGTAGGACAAGTAAACCAAATAAGGCATAGGGTGAAACAAAAAAGGCAATTAAGAAAATGACAAAAACCGACGAGCCTAAAATCACTTTCCAGGTTACCTTGCTGGCGGATTCACCGGACTGTCGGGCTTGTTTGTAACGTCTTGCGGCACTTTTTCCGAATGAAATGATGATTATCGGGATCATTATGGCAAGGATAAAAAGAAAGGTGCAAAAAAATATATAGAAAAATGACTTAAAAGGATCATCGAAATAGCAAACTGTGCTGGTAACGATCAATGCGGATAAAGGAATGGAAAGCCAGTGGAGGCGTTTAAATCCCACCACTTCTTTTAAAAGGAAGTCAATGAGATAGATTAATATGCAGGAGAAAGCAAAAATAAAAAAGGCCATGGTTCAAATTACCTATCACAGGATTTATCATCTGACTTATTTAAACTTGATGCCGTCATAGGCTTTTTCTTCCTGACGGATTTCTAATAAAGGTAGTTCCTGATAATGGAACATGTGGGCAAAAATCAGATCAGGAAATAGATAAATTGCCGTATTATACTCCGTTACTGCATCATTGAACATTTCACGACGATGAGCAATTTTATTTTCTAGATCTGCCACTGCTGTTTGCAACTGTGAAAACTGGGAACCTGAAATCAGTGTCGGATAATTTTCGGCGATGGCGAGTACAGAGCGGAATGCATTGGTCATTTCATTGGAAGCTTTGATTTTATCTGTGAGGGTATCGGCATTAAAATATCCCTGTCGTGCATCACTTAACCGAGTGAAAATATCACGCTCATGTTCCATGGACTTTTCCAGTAATGTCACAAGCTGCGGGATCTGTTCAGCACGCTGTTTTAAAATAACATCGATATTGGCAAATGTATTGTCTGTCTGTTTTTTCAAGGCAACCAGACGGTTATAAATTGTGATCCCCCAGCCGATAAGTCCTATAGCAATGACGGAGATAATAATGGTGGTTATTGTCATTTTTTTCACAAAGGTTCAGATATATATTATCCAGTTTAATTCATGGTGGATTGAATTATCAAGTGCAACGCTATGTTTATCTAACGTAACTCGTCAAAAATGACTTTTGGCTGTTTAATTCCCAAAGTATTTTCGTGGCTTGTCGTTCAGTAATTCTTGATATCGGGGATATGGAAGGATAATTTACCACGGGGTATGTGCCTTGGTAGTGACTAATCAATTGATAATTGAGGGAGAAGGGAATATTGGATAGCTGTTTTTGACATTTCCCAGAGACCCATTATCAGAAAAATATCAGGAATATCCCTACGGAGTGCTTCATTACCAAGTAGTCGGTCAACGCGTTTAATTTTATGTTTGACGTAAACATGTCCTGGTAAAAAAACGCCCAATACTGGTTAACGTAAGAGAAGCACCATTAATCAAAGCTATGGTGGCATCGATTAATGCATTCTGACGATATTTATGAAACGGCGCTAAGGAATCTTTGAAAAAGTTATGACAGACTTTACGTGCAGGCATAGCAGTGACCTTATTGACTTGGTGGGATAATCAGTAGATCACACAACGCTATGTCTGTCTATTTTCTGGGGATTCCTCAGCGCATAGCGGGTGGTTTTATGTTTAAGAAGCTGACGCTACTTAAACTGGCTAAAGCCACAATAACATTCCCCACCTAATACATTAGGCGGGGAAATAAAGCCCGAGGGCAAAGCATTTATATCAAAGAGCTTGCTGAACTTTTGGAACGAGTCAGCCAGAAATCTAATATTGTCAATGAAATACCGATAACCAATCCTATCGATAACACAATCATGGCTGCGGGGGGACCTCCCTTTGCCAGTCCTATCATCGCTAATGGTACCAAGCTCAAAATGCCCAGATTATTGAACGTTTCTGCAAAGGCCAGAACCATACCTTTATTAGCACTTGCTCTTGTCACCAAAACCACTGTACTTGAAGGTGCTCCAGCACCAAGCGCAATTCCCCAAAATATCAAACATCCCAATGAGCCGAAGAGTGTAATTGGAACGAGCATAAAAACTGAGATCACACCAGTTAGTAGCAGACTGACAACGACTAAAGTCGCTTCTTCTCGACCGCAAAGCTTGCGAAGCCCACCAGCTGAGATATTCCCTATCCCCAGACCGGTGCCAAAGGCTATAACAGTCAAACCGATTTCGGTTGGGCCAAATCCGTACCGTTGACGTAAAACTTCTCCCGACAGAAGAAAAGCAGAGACACCGGCACCATTCCAGGCCCCTTTTGCAATGAGTGGCCTGACAATCGACCATTGCCGAAACCAGATTAATTGCCGGCTTATAAGCTCTTTTGACGCAATGTGTGTCGGAAGACAGTAAAACCCTGCGATAAATGTGACGGTGCAGCCAAGCGAGCTAAATAAAAATGGTGCTTGCCAACTAATGAGGTCAGTAAGTATTCCCGCTAAGGCTGGGCCAAATGCAATACCGAAAGTCATGCCAAGCATAACGACTCCCATTGCTCCAGCCTGGCAGTTATAAGGAACGATATCGGCGATCAAGGCAAATACTGTCGGTATGATGACCGCTGATGCTATACCGCCAAAAATCCGCAGTGCGACTGCGATTTCAAGCGTGGGTGCAAAAATGATAGCAAGACCATCTACGGCAAAAAACAATAAGGAACCTAGAAGTAATCTGCTCCGATTAACTCGATCTGAAAAATATCCGAGTACGGGGGCTGCCAGAGCATAGGAAAATGCATAACCAGACACTAGCCAGGATGCTCCGACGGTGGTCGTCTCAAAGGCTATTGCCAGAGGGGTAAGCATAGACGATAACATGAATTCGGTCGCACCGACGAGGAATATGGTGACTGAAAGGATAAATAAAAACGTATAGTTTGTATTCTGTCCTAAAGTTGATGGATATTGAATTTTTCTGTTCATAAAATCAATTTAACTCCGTATGCATATAGGTTTATTTTATATATTTCTTGTGATAAAGCGTGATGAACCGGTAATGCAGAAAAGCTATTGTGAAAACGCAGAGGGAAGGACGTGTTAAGCCAGTTTAGATAGGATAGTGTAAGTATTAGGTACTACGAAAGCTGATAGGGAAAGTGAGGGTAATAAAATTGTTAGTTAGTATACCGGACAAAAAAGCTAGCAAGAAATTACTTTGTGAGATTGGGTATTTGATGCTCTCTATCTGATTAGTTGGGTGTTAAATAAATTGTCACACCTAATATCTATAGAGAGCAAGCTGTAGTGGTCTAATAAAGCCCCTGAGTATGTTGTTCATATGTATTATGAAGAATTTTATTTACAGGGTCGGCATGATTTTATACGCTTATATTCCTGTTTTTTCCTATTTATTGGGATTATCTTTGGGGTGTATGACCATATCCTTCCTCATTCGAAAAATGAATATTGCTCTTTTTGGAAAAAATATTTTTGGATTTTTCTTATTCTTAGCAACTATAAACTGCATTCTCTTTTCAAGAGAAACAACTCTTATTTCAGTTTGGCTGGATGCTCTGCATAGAATATTATGGGGAGTAATAAGTGGATTTATTGTCATAATAGGAAGAAATATTCTTATAACTGAAGGAAATGAAAAGAAGACGAGTAAGGATTTTTCTATCTTAAGCCTGGCGCTATTAAGCCTGCCATTTATAATTCCAGTCATTTTTTCTTTCTTCGGTTTAAATTCCCGTGCATCAGCAGATTTTTTTGCTGCTTTTATTTATTCTATTGCTTCAATTATCTATTATACGGGCTTTAAAAGCAATAATTTAAAAAAACAAAAACTCGATATTAAGGGTTCTGCGAAAACAACCAATAAATTAGTTGTTTTCTTCTCCTTTTCAAGTTTAGTCATAATCAATGTTTGCTTTTTCCTCTCTTTAATGATTATGCCCGCTATGCGAACAAAATATTTTGAACATATTGATATGGTTCAAATGTATATCATACTACTGATTATATGGTTCCCCAGTGCATTTGGTATCATGAAAGTCATGAAATCCGTAATTTTAACAAAAAGAATTATGGTAGGTAATATCATTCAATTATTTTCTCTCGGATTTTGTTCACTTGGCATTATTATAAATTCTGGCATACTCTATTTGCTATTCACAATTATGGTGTTTTTAGCTAATACAATTATGCAACCTGTTTTTTTCTCTTATCTGGGGTTATATTCAAAAAATTCTCTTTATACTTTGGGTATGCAGTCAGGGATTTATGTATTTGTTACTATGATTATTCTCCTTTATACTATTTACTTAGGTGTTGGTCTTGAAGAAATTATTACTGGATTTACAATATTATTAATTTCTTCAATAGTTATCTCTACTATTTTTCTTTCAGCAGTTAATTCAAAAAAATAATAATAGGTAGTAAAAATTAATAAATTTATATAAAAATAACTTTTATACCCAATAGATTTCAAGCCGCAGCGTGGCGGCAAGTGAACGCAGCCAACAAAGCAGCGATTTGAAGGATGAAGGGTATATACACTTTTGGGGACCGCGGCTTAATAACCGTAAGCAACAGCATTATTGAGAATAAATTTGGAATAAATAGCGATATTAATTTTACGGATCAAATGATGATTGGATAAACCATGTCAAACTAATTTGACTTTAAGCTGAAATTAGCATCATTCATTTTTCTGTTATATAGAATTTAAAGATACATTTGAATAAGTAATTAATTATGTGATTTTCTTTCATAAGAATAATAAACAAATAATTTATTTTTAATTTAAAACTATTTATTTATGGTATTAAAAATAACTGACATATGTATTGGTTGTATTATTTTTTTATTACGAAAAAATATATATAAAAATTAGTTTTTGTTTGAAATTGTTTCGTCTGAGTGTTAAATATAATTAGCGTTTACATCAGTTGTATAATTTGATTATTATAAAATAATATGTAATGAAGCTAGTTTATATTTTTGCATGTTAAGATATATCTGATTAAGCATTAAATTTCTGATAAGTATGGTTTTTTTGTTTGCTGTTGGAAGGGAGTGACTGATTTGCACATAATTATCAAAGCAAACCCATTGTTAATTAAAAGTCAGGAAAGTGAATTCATCTTTCTAGTATCTGGTTTTTCCTGAAATAGTTTACATCAGATATTAATATCAAATGGACAAAATACAGCAAGGATTTAGCTCTCATGCCAGTATATATATCCAATAGATCCATTTTTATTTAGTTATGGAGTTCAGCGTCTGCTAATAAAAAATTGCAGTAAATCAAAGGCGCTTATCTAAAAAACAGGAACAAAAATGGAATGCTTTTTTAGGTTCACCAGATGAACTGTTTATTCCACGGTTAGGAAAATTATCGTTGCAGAATTGTTAATTATGCGGCTATTAACCGGAATATGACATCCAGCGCCTGAGAGAAAATATTGCCTGAGCATCTTTCGATGTCAGGTGTGCTCGTTGTTATTTCTCCTAAAAGTAAAAGAAAAACATTTTTGATGGTTGCTGGAAATAACAGTTTTTAAATATTTTGAGGTAGTAAGTAGATGAAAGAGAGTATCGCGAGAAAGGGAAGTATCCTTGAAGCTGAATTAGTTCAAGTGTCGTTAGAAGAGCGGGATGGCGATATATCTGTCCAGAAGCCTAATTTATTGTCTGAGGCTGAACGCACGCTGTTACGGGAAACCTGGAACGCGACTGAAACACCGTATCCTAACCAGTTGTGCCTCCATCAGTTGTTTGAACAACAGGCAGCGAAAACCCCGGCAGCTACGGCACTGATAGCGGGACAGCAGATCCTCAGTTACGCGGAACTGAATGCTAATGCTAATTGGTTGGCCCATCAACTGATTGAACAGGGGATTTACCCGGGTGACCATGTTGCAATTTTGTTAGAACGATCCATTGATCTGGTGGTGGCCCAGTTGGCTATCCTTAAGGCTGGTGCTGTTTACATGCCTATAGACCCCAGTGTACCGGACGAACGAAAGAATTGGCTGATAAATGATTACTCAGCTAATTTATTGATTACTGATATGCATTTTGATATTCCGGTTGACCTTGCTGTTCCATTATTTCGTCTCTCCGATAAAGTAAATACGGGTAGGGAGGAAGATTATTTCAATCCTGACTTATCGCGTTCCAGTAGCCAAGCCGCGTATATTATGTACACCTCCGGTTCGACTGGCATGCCAAAAGGCGTGGTAGTGCCTCACCGCGCCGTTGTCCGATTGGTCATTAATAATGGCTATGCTGAAATTGGGCCGGATGATCGGATGGCTTTTGCTGCTAACCCCGCTTTCGATGCCAGCACATTTGAAGTTTGGGCGCCGTTACTTAATGGTGCTGCGCTGGTGGTTATCGATCACCTCACCTTATTGACCCCGCCAGATTTTGTGCAGGTATTACAACAACATCACATCACTATCCTGTGGCTAAGTGTCGGGTTGTTTAACCGGCTGGCAACGGAACTGTCCCCGGTGTTGCCTCAGCTTAGAATGCTGTTAGTCGGAGGAGATGCCCTCGACCCGCATGTTATTGCTCAAGTATTGCGCCATAATCCTCCACAACAGTTGTTAAATGCTTATGGCCCAACTGAAGGCACTACCTTTACCACGACATACCGTATTGAATCGTTACCGGAGGGAACAATCAGTATTCCCATTGGTCAACCAATCGCTAACACACGAGTTTATTTGCTGGACACTGATGGTCAGCCGGTACCTTTAGGGGAGGTTGGTGAGATTTATGTGGGTGGAGACGGGGTAGCTTGTGGTTATCTTAATCGACCTGAATTGACGGTGGAACTTTTCCTGACAGATCCATTTAGTGATTCACCGGGTGCGAGAATGTACCGCACCGGGGATTTGGCTCGTTATCTGCCGGATGGCAATCTGGAATTCCTTGGGCGTAACGATCAACAGGTTAAAATCCGCGGCTTTCGGATTGAACCGGGGGAAATTGAGGCTGGGTTGGTAGAATACCCGACAGTACATGAAGCGGTTGTGCTGGCGCTGGGTGATGGTCAGGACAAACATCTGGTTGCCTATGTGTTGGCGCAAGCAGAGGATGGATTGGCCGCCCACTTGCGTGACCACCTGAGTGCCCGGTTGCCTGATTACATGATACCGGTGGCTTTTGTGTGTTTGGATGAATTCCCGTTAACCCCAAATGGTAAATTGGATCGCCGTGCGTTGCCGACTCCGGGGAAAGAAGCCTTTGCCCGTCAAGTTTATGCTGCGCCACAAGGGGAGATGGAAACTGTACTGGCAACTCTCTGGCGTGAATTACTGGGGATTGAACAGATTAGTCGGCATGACAGTTTCTTTGCACTGGGCGGCCACTCACTGCTAGGTGTGCGAATGATTGAACGTTTGCGTCAGCTTGGGTTGACACTGGCAGCACGTGACCTGTTTCAGTCGCCGGTTCTGTTGGAGCTTGCTCAAACGTTGGGGCAACATCAGTCTGTGGTGTTGCCGCCTAATGTCATTACACCGACGACTACGACGCTGACACCAGAGATGTTACCGCTGATTGAGCTGACTCAACCAGACATTGACCGTATCGTCGGACAAGTGCCGGGCGGGATAACCAATATTCAGGATATCTATGCGTTGTCGCCATTGCAGGACGGTATCCTGTTCCACCATCTGCTGGCAAATAAAGGCGACCCCTATCTGTTGGTCTACCCGATGACCTTTGCTAATCGGACTCTACTGGATCGTTATCTGGTAGCGGTTCAACAGGTGATTGACCGCCATGATATCTTGCGCACGGCCTTTGTTTGGCAAGGGTTGTCTGTTCCGGCTCAGGTGGTTTGGCGTCAAGCTGCATTGTCAGTCACTGAACTGACGCTGAACCCGGCGGATGGCCCAGTTAATGAACAATTGGCTCAACGTTTTGACCCGCGACAACACCGTCTTGACCTGAGTCAGGCTCCGTTGTTGCGTTTTGTCGTCGCTCAGGAAACCGATGGTCATTGGGTAGCCCTGCAATTGCAGCATCACCTCATTGGTGATCATACAACAATGGAAGTGATGAATCGGGAAGTGCAGGCGTATTTTGCTGGTCAGGGGGATAACTTGCGAGCTCCAGTTCCTTTCCGCAATTTGGTGGCTCAGGCTCGACTGGGGATGAGGCAGGAAGAATATTCTCATTTCTTTACTGACATGTTGGCGGAGGTGGAGGAGCCAACGTTGCCGTTTGGACTAACCGAAGTACATCGTGATGGTTCGCAGGTGACACAATCGCATCAGCCGCTATCACCGATACTGAATGATCGCTTGCGTGGTCAGGCTCGGCGTCTTGGTGTCAGTCTGGCGGCCTTATGCCATCTGGCTTGGGCACAGGTCCTATCACGTACCAGCGGTCAGGAGAAAGTCGTCTTTGGTACGGTGCTGTTTGGGCGCATGGCTGCGGGGGAAGGCGCTGACAGTGGCATGGGACTGTTTATCAATACTCTGCCGTTGCGGTTGGATATGGACGATACCCCGGTGCAGAAGAGTGTCAGAGTGGCACATACCCGGCTGGCTGGATTACTGGATCATGAATATGCTTCATTGGCGCTGGCCCAGCGTTGCAGTGGGGTGCAGAGTGGAACACCGCTTTTTAGTGCCTTGCTAAACTACCGGCATAATGAACAGCCGATAACCCCGCATGAAATCATGAACGGGATTGAATTCCTTGGGGAACAGGAGTGTACCAACTACCCGTTTGTGCTGTCGGTAGAGGACGGGGGTTCTACACTGGGACTGACTGCTCAGGTGGTACAACCGTTTGATCCAGCACGGATATGCGGTTATATGCAACAGGCGCTGGAAAGTCTGGCTGATGCGCTTGAACAGGCGCCGGAAACGCCAGTTCGGACACTGAACATTTTGCCTGAAACTGAACGCAGATTATTGCTGAATACCTGGAACGCCACTGAAATCGCTTATCCTAAGCAGTTATGTCTCCATCAATTGTTTGAACAACAGGCAGCGAAAACCCCGGATGCCACAGCACTGATAGCCGGAGATCAAACCCTCAGTTATGCGGAACTGAACACCCGGGCTAACCGACTGGCCCATCAACTGATCGAACAGGGGATACACCCGGATAACCACATTGCGATCCTGTTAGAACGCTCTGTTGAACTGATAGTGGCACAATTGGCTATTCTCAAGGCTGGTGCTGTTTACGTGCCGATAGATCTCAACGTGCCGGATGAACGGAAAAATGGGTTGATGAGTGACTGTTCAGCGAAGTTGTTGATCACGGGGGGGCAGGTAACTATCCCAACTGACCTGGCTCTTCCTGTGCTGCGTTGCACGGGTGAGACACAGAGCATCGGGGAAAAAGCGGACATCAATCCTGACTTACCTCGTTCCAGTACCGAATCAGCGTATATCATGTATACCTCCGGCTCGACTGGCACCCCAAAAGGGGTGATCGTGTCTCATCGGGCGGTAGTCCGGCTGGTCATTAATAATGGGTACGTTGAAATCGGACGGGATGATCGGGTGGTCTTCGCCGCTAACCCTGCGTTTGATGCCAGCACCTTCGAAGTCTGGAGCCCCTTGCTCAATGGCGGAACATTAGTGGTGATTGATCATGCCACGTTATTGACGCCGAAGGCGTTTGTACAGGCGTTACAGGATTATCGAATCACGATTCTGTGGCTGAGTGTCGGGCTGTTTAATCGGCTGGCTGAGGATTTGTCGCCGGTTCTTCCTCAGATCAAGAGCCTGATTGTCGGCGGAGATGTGCTCGATCCGTCGGTGATCGGCCAGATTCTGCGCAATAATCCGCCCCAACAGTTACTGAATGGCTATGGACCGACCGAAGGCACGACCTTTACCACAACATACCGTATTACGGCGTTAGCGCCGGGAGCAACGAAGATCCCGATTGGCCGTCCTATCGCCAACACGCGAGTTTATCTGTTGGATGCGGACAATCACCCGGTGCCGTTGGGGGTGATCGGTGAGATTTATGTGGGCGGAGAAGGGGTAGCCAGCGGTTATCTTAATCGCCCGGATTTGACTGCCGAGCGTTTCCTTGCTGATCCGTTTAGTGATGAGGCAGAAGCGCGGATGTACAAGACCGGGGATTTAGCGCGCTACCTGCCGGATGGCAATCTGGAATTTCTGGGTCGTAACGATCAACAGGTTAAAATCCGGGGTTTCCGGGTGGAGCCGGGAGAAATCGAAGCCCGGTTGATGGAATATCCTGCGGTGCGTGAGGCGGCGGTGCTGGCACAGGATGACGGGCAAGACAAACGTCTGGTTGCTTATGTGGCGGCGGAGCCGGATGAGGGATTATCAAATAGCTTGCGTACTCACCTGAGTTCAATCCTGCCTGATTATATGGTGCCAGCCGCTTTTGTACGTTTGGATTCATTCCCACTGACGCCTAATGGCAAGCTGAACCGTCAGGCATTACCGGGGTTGGGCGAAGAAGCTTTTGCCCGTCAGGTTTACGAAGCGCCACAAGGGGAAATGGAAATAGCCCTGGCGGCTATCTGGCGTGAATTGCTTGGGATTGACCCGATAAGCCGGCATGATAATTTCTTTGCACTGGGCGGTCATTCACTGTTGGCGGTACGGGTGATGAACCGGGTAGCAGCTTTAGGTATTGAACTGTCGCTGACCCGCTTATTTGAATCCCCTTCATTGACGGCTTTTGCTCAGGTGATGAATACCCGGCTTGGTGAACTTGGTGAACAAAGCAAGATACTTCCGGCTATCATACCGATATCCCGTGAGGGTGAGCTGCCTCTGTCATTCGCCCAACAACGGCTATGGTTCCTGGCGCAGCTTGAGGGGGTGAGTGATACCTATCATATTCCTCTGGCACTGCGTTTGCGGGGTCAGCTTGATATTGCGGCTTGGCAGTGGGCGCTTGATACGCTGTTGACCCGCCATGAAGCATTACGTTCCGTATTCGTTTCCGTTGATGGTCAACCTCAGATTGAACTGTTGCCGGCTGAATCGGGTTTACTAATGAAAAAATACGATCTGCGTCAAGCCCCGGACGTGGACGAACAGCTTAAGCATGTATGCACACATGAAGCTGAGGCTCCGTTTGATCTCGTTCAAGGGCCATTAATCCGCTCTGTTTTGATACAACGGGCTGATGATGATTATGTATTTTTACTGACTCAGCATCACATTGTTTCAGACGGCTGGTCTGTTAATGTGCTGATACGTGAACTGAACGTGCTTTACACCGCTTTTCTGGTAGGACAACGTGATCCGTTACCTCCATTAGCGATCCAGTATCCTGATTATGCTGCATGGCAGCGTCAATGGCTGTCGGCTGAGCGGGTACAAGTTCAATCTGACTATTGGCGTATTACGCTGGCTGATGCACCGGTCCTGCTGGATTTGCCGACTGACCGACCCCGTCCGCCTCAACAGTCATTTGCCGGTAACGTCTTGCCTATCAATCTGGATGCAGAATTAACAACATCACTTAAGCGCCTGAGTGAACAGCAAGGGGGTACGTTATTCATGACTCTGTTGTCAGCTTGGGCCACGGTCTTGTCACGTCTGTCCGGTCAGGAAGATCTGATAATAGGTACGCCGAGCGCGGGTCGCAGTCGTCAGGAGGTGGAATCCCTGATCGGTTTCTTTGTCAATACGCTGGCCTTGCGTATCGATTTATCGGGCGCTCCGAATGTGACGGAATTGCTGACGCGTGTGCGGAAAATCGCGCTGGCGGCGCAGGATCATCAGGATCTGCCTTTCGAACAAGTTGTTGAGATCGTACAACCACCACGCAGACCAGAACATACTCCGCTGTTCCAGGTGATGTTTGCCTGGCAGGACGGTGAAACAGAGGAATGGCAATTACCAGGATTGGAAGTGGCACCCATCGGGCAGGGATATGATATCGCTAAATTCGATTTGCAACTGGAATTGATGGAGAAGGATGGAGAGGTTGTTGGGACGTTAACTTATTCTTCTGCCTTGTTCGACCTGGAAACGATTGAAAGGCAGGTTGGCTATTTGCAGGCCATGTTGCGAGCAATGGTGAACAATCCTCAACAACTTGTCACAGTTGTCGATATCTTGTCACCCAATGAGCGGACATTATTGTTGGAAAGCTGGAACGCGACCGAAGAGCCATATCCTGAGCCGTTGTGTGTTCACCAATTATTTGAACAACAGGCAGAGAAGACCCCAGATGCCATAGCAGTGAAATATGAAAACCAGACGCTGAGCTATGCGGAACTCAATACCCGTGCTAATCGGCTGGCTCATCAGCTTATTGTACTCGGCGTGAAACCGGATCATCGGGTAGCGATTTGTGCGGCACGTTCACTCGCCCGGGTGGTCGGGTTGCTGGCTGTATTGAAAGCGGGTGGGGCTTATGTGCCGTTGGACCCAGCTTATCCGGGTGAACGTCTGTCATATATTTTGGCTGATGCTGCGCCGGCTATTTTGCTGGCAGACAACGCCGGATGTACAGCGTTGGGTGAAGAGATGCTTTCGGGGCTGACTGTACTTGATCCAAATGTGCTGCCCGACCAGCCGGACGGTAACCCGCAGGTACCGGCATTGACCTCCCGTCATCTGGCGTATGTGATTTACACCTCGGGTTCTACCGGCACGCCAAAAGGGGTCATGGTTGAACATCGTGGGTTGGTTAATCTTATTCAAGATAAAATCGCCCAGTTTGATATTCGCAGCTATAGCAGGATGTTGCAGTTCGCCTCATTTGGCTTTGATGCCAGTGTCTGGGAAGTCATGATGACGCTGTGTGGTGGTGCCAGCCTGATTATTCCTGATGATACTGTTCGTCAGGACCCGCATAGTCTCTGGTGTTACCTGGAAAATCAGGCGGTGACACACGCTTGCCTGACCCCGGCTTTACTCCGGGATGGTACTGATTTACCGGTGATGACTATAAAACCGACGTTGATACTGGGTGGTGAAGCGCCCAGTACGGCACTGCTTCAAGCACTATGTGGTCGGGCAACCGTGTTCAATGCTTATGGTCCGACAGAGATAACGGTTTGCGCCACAGCTTGGCGTTGCCCTTCAAACTATCTAGATGAGACTATTCCTATTGGGCGTCCGACAGCCAATATGCGTGTTTATTTATTGGATGACCACAATCAGCCAGTGCCATTAGGGGCAGTAGGTGAGTTATATATTGGTGGCGCGGGTGTAGCGCGTGGTTATCTCAATCGCCCTGACTTGACCGCTGAACGTTTCCTGACTGATCCGTTTAGTGATACACCGGATGCCCGCATGTACCGAACCGGGGATTTGGCCCGTTACTTGCCGGATGGCAATTTAGTGTTTGTTGGCCGTAATGACCAGCAGGTTAAAATCCGTGGTTTCCGCATTGAACCGGGAGAAATTGAGGCCCGGTTGACCGAATACCCAGCGGTGAGTGAAGCTCTGGTATTAGCATTGGGTGATGAGCAGGATAAGCGCTTGATTGCCTATGTAGTGGCAGAAGCAGACGATGGACTGGCGAACAAACTGCGTGAACATCTGAGTGCAATTTTGCCTGATTATATGGTGCCGGCGGCTTTTGTGCGTTTAGATACTTTCCCGCTGACTCCGAATGGCAAATTGGATCGCCGGGCGCTGCCAGTGCCTGATCAGAACGCCTTTGCTCGTCAGATTTACCAAGCGCCGCAAGGGGAAATTGAAACCGCATTGGCGACTATCTGGAGTGAATTACTGGGAGTTAAACAAATCAGCCGGTACGACAGCTTCTTTGCCTTGGGGGGGCATTCGCTCCTTGCTGTCAGGATGATTGAACGTTTGCGGCGGATTGGACTGGGTGTATCGGTTCAGGCACTATTCCAGCATCCGACATTGAGTGTGCTGGCTCAGTCATTGTCTCAGAGTCATGAGATTAGAGTGCCTGATAACCGTATTACACCGGATACACCTGTACTGACACCGGAGATGTTGCCGCTGATTGATCTGACTCAGCCTGAAATTGATCGCATTGTTGATCAAATACCGGGTGGGATAACCAATATTCAGGATATCTATGCGCTGTCACCGTTGCAGGATGGCATTTTGTTCCACCATTTGCTGGCAAACGAGGGTGATCCTTATCTGCTAATCACCCAACAAGCTTTTGCAGATCGGCATTTGCTGGACCGTTATCTGGCAGCCGTTCAGCAGGTAGTTGACCGCCATGATATCTTGCGCACGGCTTTTGTTTGGCAAGGATTGTCTGTTCCGGCTCAGGTGGTTTGCCGCCAGATACCTTTATCCGTGACTGAACTGATACTTGATCCGGCTGATGGTCTTATTAGTGACCAATTGTCCCAACGTTTTGACTCGTGTCGGTATCGTATCGACTTGAGTCAGGCACCGTTATTGCGCTTTGTCGTCGCACAGGAACCTGATGGTCGCTGGATTCTACTGCAATTGCTGCATCATTTGATTGGCGATCACACCACGCTGGAAGTGATGAACAGCGAAGTGCAGGCATATCTTACCGGGCAGGTAGACAGTCTGCCGGCTCCGGTCCCTTTCCGTAATTTGGTGGCTCAGGCCCAGTTGGGCGTCAGTCAAGAAGAACATACTCGCTTCTTTACCGACATGTTGGCTGAAGTGGATGAACCAACGCTACCATTTGGTTTAGCGGAAGTACACCATGATGGCTCTCAAGTGGTGGAGTCGCATCGGATGCTGACAACTGGGTTGAATAATCGCTTACGTAGTCAGGCTCGGCGTTTAGGCGTCAGTATGGCAGCTCTGTGTCATCTGGCTTGGGCACAGGTGTTGTCGCGAACCAGTGGACAGGCGCAAGTGGTGTTCGGCACTGTATTGTTTGGACGTATGCAGGCAGGTGAAGGTTCTGATAGCGGTATGGGATTATTTATCAATACCTTACCGTTGCGGCTGAATATGGATGATACCCCGGTACGTGACAGTGTACGTACGGCACATACTCGGTTAGCAGGTTTGTTGGAACATGAACACGCATCTTTGGCGTTGGCTCAGCGTTGCAGTGGTGTAGCCAGTGGTACACCGCTTTTCAATGCGCTGTTGAACTACCGGCATAATGAACAGCCAATAACCCCGCATGAAATGATGAGCGGGATTGAATTCCTTGGTGCTAAAGAGCGTACTAACTATCCGTTTGTATTGTCGGTGGAGGATGGAGGTTCCGATCTGGGGATAACGGCTCAGGTGGTACAACCGTTTGATCCAGCACGGATATGCGGTTATATGCAACAGGCGCTGGAAAGTCTGGCTGATGCGCTTGAACAGGCGCCGGAAACGCCAGTTCGGACACTGAACATTTTGCCTGAAACTGAACGCAGATTATTGCTGAATACCTGGAACGCCACTGAAATCGCTTATCCTAAGCAGTTATGTCTCCATCAATTGTTTGAACAACAGGCAGCGAAAACCCCGGATGCCACAGCACTGATAGCCGGAGATCAAACCCTCAGTTATGCGGAACTGAACACCCGGGCTAACCGACTGGCCCATCAACTGATCGA
Source organism: Photorhabdus heterorhabditis (assembly GCF_018448905.1). GTDB lineage: Bacteria > Pseudomonadota > Gammaproteobacteria > Enterobacterales > Enterobacteriaceae > Photorhabdus > Photorhabdus heterorhabditis. The sequence goes on from NZ_RCWA01000013.1 coordinate 114,515, forward strand.
ACAGGGGATACACCCGGATAACCACATTGCGATCCTGTTAGAACGCTCTGTTGAACTGATAGTGGCACAATTGGCTATTCTCAAGGCTGGTGCTGTTTACGTGCCGATAGATCTCAACGTGCCGGATGAACGGAAAAATGGGTTGATGAGTGACTGTTCAGCGAAGTTGTTGATCACGGGGGGGCAGGTAACTATCCCAACTGACCTGGCTCTTCCTGTGCTGCGTTGCACGGGTGAGACACAGAGCATCGGGGAAAAAGCGGACATCAATCCTGACTTACCTCGTTCCAGTACCGAATCAGCGTATATCATGTATACCTCCGGCTCGACTGGCACCCCAAAAGGGGTGATCGTGTCTCATCGGGCGGTAGTCCGGCTGGTCATTAATAATGGGTACGTTGAAATCGGACGGGATGATCGGGTGGTCTTCGCCGCTAACCCTGCGTTTGATGCCAGCACCTTCGAAGTCTGGAGCCCCTTGCTCAATGGCGGAACATTAGTGGTGATTGATCATGCCACGTTATTGACGCCGAAGGCGTTTGTACAGGCGTTACAGGATTATCGAATCACGATTCTGTGGCTGAGTGTCGGGCTGTTTAATCGGCTGGCTGAGGATTTGTCGCCGGTTCTTCCTCAGATCAAGAGCCTGATTGTCGGCGGAGATGTGCTCGATCCGTCGGTGATCGGCCAGATTCTGCGCAATAATCCGCCCCAACAGTTACTGAATGGCTATGGACCGACCGAAGGCACGACCTTTACCACAACATACCGTATTACGGCGTTAGCGCCGGGAGCAACGAAGATCCGGATTGGCCGTCCTATCGCCAACACGCGAGTTTATCTGTTGGATGCGGACAATCACCCGGTGCCGTTGGGGGTGATCGGTGAGATTTATGTGGGCGGAGAAGGGGTAGCCAGCGGTTATCTTAATCGCCCGGATTTGACTGCCGAGCGTTTCCTTGCTGATCCGTTTAGTGATGAGGCAGAAGCGCGGATGTACAAGACCGGGGATTTAGCGCGCTACCTGCCGGATGGCAATCTGGAATTTCTGGGTCGTAACGATCAACAGGTTAAAATCCGGGGTTTCCGGGTGGAGCCGGGAGAAATCGAAGCCCGGTTGATGGAATATCCTGCGGTGCGTGAGGCGGCGGTGCTGGCACAGGATGACGGGCAAGACAAACGTCTGGTTGCTTATGTGGCGGCGGAGCCGGATGAGGGATTATCAAATAGCTTGCGTACTCACCTGAGTTCAATCCTGCCTGATTATATGGTGCCAGCCGCTTTTGTACGTTTGGATTCATTCCCACTGACGCCTAATGGCAAGCTGAACCGTCAGGCATTACCGGGGTTGGGCGAAGAAGCTTTTGCCCGTCAGGTTTACGAAGCGCCACAAGGGGAAATGGAAATAGCCCTGGCGGCTATCTGGCGTGAATTGCTTGGGATTGACCCGATAAGCCGGCATGATAATTTCTTTGCACTGGGCGGTCATTCACTGTTGGCGGTACGGGTGATGAACCGGGTAGCGGCTTTAGGCGTCGAATTGCCGCTCGTAGCCTTGTTTATGTCACCGTCACTTTCTGCTTTTGCAGAGAAGATCTGTGCACAATGTAATGAAAATAGTCACAGATTGCCTGAAATTACTCCGGTATCTCGTGGTAGCGCTCTGCCATTGTCGTTTAGTCAGCAGCATCTGTGGTTCCTTGCACAGTTGGAGGGGGTGAGTGATACCTACCATATTCCTGTCATACAGCGTTTGCGTGGTCAGCTTGATATTGGGGCTTGGCAGCGGGCGCTTGATGGTCTGTTTGCCCGTCACGAGGCTTTACGTTCTGTCTTTGTGACGGTTGAGGGTCAACCACAGGTCGAATTGTTACCGGCTAAATCCGGTATACCCATGAAAAAATATGATTTGAGAGGCGCTACTGATGCCGATGAGCAGCTCAAGCGTTTGTGTCTGGAAGAGTCTGGGGCATCGTTTGATCTCGCCCACGGCCCCTTAATTCGTTCCAGTTTGATACAACTGGCAGATGGGGATTACGTATTTCTGTTGACCTTGCATCATATTATTTTCGATGGTTGGTCTTTAGGGATACTGAAATCAGAACTAAGTGCCCTCTATGCGGCTTTTTTGGCAGGGGAACCTGATCCGTTGCCTCCGTTGACGATTCAGTACCCTGATTATGCTGCGTGGCAGCGTCAGTGGCTTTCCATTGAACGCTTACAATCTCAATCCGACTGTTGGCGTACTATGTTGACGGGTACGCCGGTACTACTTGATTTGCCAACCGATCGACCACGCCCCCCTCGGCAGTCGTTTACTGGGAGAATATGGTCTATCAATCTGGATGCAGAATTAACACAATCCCTCAAACGTCTGAGTGAACAGCAGGGCACGACGTTATTCATGACTATTCTATCCGCGTGGGCCACGGTCCTGTCGCGCCTGTCAGGCCAAAATGATCTGGTTATCGGTACACCCAGCGCAGGTCGTGGTCGTCAGGAGATTGAATCTCTGGTGGGCTTCTTTGTTAATGTATTGGCTTTACGCATTGATTTATCAGGAGAGCCGGATGTGTCTGAGCTGCTAGCGCGCGTGCGGCAAACCACGCTAACGGCACAGGACAATCAGGATCTGCCGTTTGAACAGGTGCTGGAAATTGTGCAACCGCCGCGCAGACTGGCCCATACGCCGTTATTCCAAGTGATGTTTGCCTGGCAGAATAATGAGAATACGGAATGGAAACTACCGGAACTGGAATTGTTATCTACCGAGCAAGTTTTTTATATGGTCAAGTTTGATCTTGAACTGAACTTGTTTGAAGAAGATGGCGGGATTGTGGGATATCTGGGCTATGCAACGGCATTGTTTGATCAACAGACCATAGAGCGATACGTGACGTATTTACAAACGGTACTGAAAGCTATGGTCGCTGACCCAAAACAGCCTGTCAGGGATATTGATATTTTGGCACCTGCGGAGCGCACATTGTTGCTGGAAAGTTGGAACGCCCCTAAAACTGTGTGTCCTGAGAAATTATGTATTCATCAACTGTTTGAACAGCAAACGGAACAAAAACCGGATACGACGGCGCTGGTGTATGAAGAACAAACCCTCAGCTATACGCAATTGAATGCTTGTGCTAACCGACTGGCTCACCAATTGATTGCTCTGGGGATAACACCAGAGCAACGGGTGGCGATTTGTGTGACCCGTTCACTGGCAATGGTAGTAGGGTTGCTGGCAGTACTAAAAGCTGGCGGAGCCTATGTACCATTAGATCCCACTTATCCGGGGGATCGTCTGGCTTATATGCTGGATGAAGCTGCCCCGTCAGTAGTACTGGCGGATGAGACTGGACGTGCTGCGCTGGATGAACAAGTGCTGACAAAATTCACTGTACTTGATCCGAATATCTTGCCTAATCAGCCGGACAACAACCCGCACATACCTGCGCTAACCTCGCGGCATCTGGCGTATGTGATTTACACCTCGGGTTCTACCGGTACACCAAAAGGCGTGATGCTTGAGCATCGAGGGTTAGTTAACCTTATTCGGGATAAAATCACTCAGTTTGATATTCGCGCGGAGAGTCGGATGTTACAGTTTGCCTCATTTGGTTTCGATGCCAGCGTCTTGGAAATCATGATCGCGCTGTGTGGTGGTGCCACGTTGGACATTCCCGCCGATACAGTTCGTCAGGACCCACTTCGTCTCTGGCATTATCTGGAACAACAGGCGGTGACTCACGCTTGCTTGACACCGGCTCTGCTTCGGGATGGTGCTGATTTACCGGAGATAGCAATAAAACCGACATTGATATTAGGTGGTGAAGCACCGGGTACGGCTCTGCTTCAGGCGCTGCGTGGGCGGGCAACCGTGTTCAATGCCTATGGTCCGACAGAAATCACTGTGTGCGCCACTACCTGGCGTTGTCCGCCTGATTATACGGAGACATTAATCCCTATTGGCCGCCCAACGGCCAACACCTATGTTTATCTGCTGGACGCTTATGGCCAGCCTGTACCATTGGGGGCAGTGGGGGAATTATATCTCGGGGGTATCGGTGTAGCGCGCGGTTATCTTAATCGCTCTGACTTGACCGCTGAACGTTTCCTGACTGATCCATTTAGTGACACACCGGATGCCCGTATGTACCGAACCGGGGATTTGGCGCGTTACTTGCCGGATGGCAATTTAGTGTTTGTAGGCCGTAACGATCAGCAGGTTAAAATTCGCGGTTTTCGGATTGAACCCGGTGAAATCGAAGCCCGGTTGACTGAATATCCTGCGGTACGTGAGGCTATCGTTATGGCTCTGGGGGATGGACAGGACAAACGGCTGGTTGCCTATGTGGTAGCAGAAGCAGATAACAGATTGATTACCCATTTGCATAGTCATCTGAGAACACTATTGCCTGACTACATGGTGCCGACAGCTTTTGTGCGTCTGGATGCCTTCCCGTTGACACCTAACGGCAAGCTGGATCGTCGGGCGCTGCCAGTGCCTGATCAGAGTGCTTTTGCTCGTCAAATCTATGAAGCGCCGCGAGGAGAAGTTGAGATCGTGCTGGCCGCTGTCTGGAGTAAATTGCTGGGAGTTAAGCAGATAGGCCGATATGACAATTTCTTTGCGCTGGGTGGACACTCGCTGCTTGCTATGCGAATGATAAACCTTGCTGCGGAGCGAGGTTTGATTTGCTCATTGAATAATCTGTTCCAATTTCCTGTGTTGGCTGAACTGGTAGCAGAAATCACATCAGAATCGCTAACTCCATCGAAAAGAAGTGCGATACCGGTGCGACCTGACGGAATTGAGCCACCACTATTCTTTGTTCCTAGCGGCATGGATGATTATTCCTATGTCTTTGGGCTGGCTCAGCATATCCAGTCGGATTACCCGATTTATGCGTTACCCTGGCCATCCATTAATGAAGAACAGGCATCGACTATTGAGGAATTGGCTACCAGAATGATCACCTTTATGAAGGCCGTTCAACAGCAAGGGCCGTACCGAATATATGGTTACTCTTCTGGTGGCGTATTGGCTTATGCCATTGCTCAGCAGCTTCTGAACGCCGGTGAAATGGTGAACTTCTTAGGCTTGATTGACACGCCAGCGCCTCACCGCTTCAAGACCCGTGTCATTCAGCCAAAACTTCAATTTCTTGCGGAATTGGCAAGGCAGTCAGTGGATAAACATCCCCAGAAGATTGAAGCATTGCACCAGAAAATGGATGAACTGGACTTGGTGCAATTTATTGCAGCAGCGCAGAAGCTGGAATTGTATCCGTCAAATCTGCGTCCTGACTTGATTGCAAAACGGTGGGAACAGATGGGAAATTATGTACAAATGGTCAAAGATTATGAACCACAAGCAGTCGCGATCAAGCTACATCAATTCTATGCAATGGAATCTTACCCACAGATTCCTTTCGTTACCGATGTTGCATTACAGTCTTTAAATATGGAGCCGTCACTAGGTTGGGAGCAGATAATGCCTGACTCTTCGCTACAACTCACTTCTATACCCGGTGACCATTTTAGTTTGATGGAAGATAGTGAGAATAAAACTATTTTGGCTAAGACCTTAAGCAGAGCGTTGGCAGTGAATTGTGAAGCAGAAGCGCTGTAATGTCAGTAACATTGCAGGAACAGGGCGCAATATTGATTCCCATCCGCTGATGCTGCTGATGATAAAGTTGTTCGGTTAAAGATTCTTATCGCAGCTGAGCATTTTATTCTGAGTAAACAGCACCGAATATTGATGATTTCGGTGCTGATTTTGGGGCATTACTCCCTAGTCATTAAAAAGACCTGTTAAATGGTCTTTTTTGTTGTTGTTTTCAACAGGAAGGGCTAATGTAAAACCTATTAACAAGTCTTTTGGAGTATTTCTATGGCTAACATAATCTTATCAGATACTAGCGCAAGCATTAGTGAACTTAAAAAGAACCCGATGGCGACTGTTAACGCTGGGGCTGGATACCCTGTTGCTATCCTAAATCGTAACCAGCCAGCGTTTTATTGCATTCCGGCTGAACTTTACGAACAGATACTTGATGCTTTGGACGATCAAGAACTCGTTCGACTCGTCAATGAGCGTAGAAAACAGATATTGGTCGATGTAGATTTGGATCATTATCTATACCCTATAACGTGAAATTCAGGGAAGATGCATTTAAAGAGTGGAAGAGGCTTGATAAATCAATCCAGCAACAATTTGCTAAAAAGCTAAAAAAGTGTTGTGTTGAGCCTCATATTCCATCAGCTAAACTTCGCGGCATACCGAATTGCTATAAAATAAAATTACGCGCTTCTGGTTTTCGCTTGGTTTATGAGGTCATGGATGATGTGCTGATTATTGCTGTTGTCGCAGTGGGTAAACGCGAACGGAATGAAGCATATGAACTGGCAAGTAAAAGACTAAGATAGCCTTATGTTATCGCTTTAATTCGGTTGGGAAATATTGATGACTTCGGTGTTGATTTTGGCATTTATTGCACAAAGAAACACTTTTTCGATACCGAGAAATCCTATTTTTCCAGTGCATTCTGTGGCTGTTTCGGGAGACCATAGATTTTTATGGTCTCCCTTATAACTATAATGTTCCAAGTCAACCCACTTAAGGGGCTGATAAGCCCCATAAACTGTCCTGTTATCCGATAAGCGCCTTTGCTTTAGCCTTTATATCCTCCAGCTCTGAAGAATTAACATGACCTTTCTTTGTTACTTTTCTAGCTCGCCAATCAACACATGTCACCTGATCAGCTAAGGCAACACTGTCACGGCTTCCTGATAATTCAACTTCAAAAGGATAATCTTTCGCCTTCGTTGTACAAGGAACACAGAGCAGTAATCCCACTTTATTATTATAGGCAAATGGACTCAGCACTACTGCGGGGCGATGACCTCCTTGCTCGTGTCCAGCCACAGGATCAAAGTCAATCCAAATAATATCGCCAGAATCAGGCACAAAACGAGAAACCATTAGATCAATTCCTTACCTACTGGAGAACCAAAATCCATTTTTTCATGAATATTTTCGGGGGTAATCCCAGCTAATAGCGCATCGAGAGAATATTCTTTCGCCTTGACCGGAATAATGATAATTCGACCATCTTCGACAGCAATATCAACCGTATCATCAATACTAAGTGAAGCAGCTTGCATAATAGCGACCGGAAGACGTACAGAAGGGCTATTACCCCATTTTTTCACGACGACTTGTGCCATGTTTAAATCCTCTAAGTATCAACAATGAAGATACTCTATCAGTGATTATTTTAAGTGTCAACTTTGTTGATACTTCACTTGCGAACCCTATCGGGGAGAGCGTAAAATCTATGGTCGCCCTCGTTTTTGCAACACTCATTTTGATGAATTTTGGGCTTGCTTAAATCTATCCGGCGTCACTATAGGCAAGGAACCTGCGCCTCGATGAGTTCCGCGCCTGATGAACCTTA
>NZ_RCWA01000014.1 GCF_018448905.1 Photorhabdus heterorhabditis
TAACTTATCAAGGGCAGTTGCCCTGATATTATGGGCTATTTTTAGCCTGTTATGGGTTGTCAGTCCCAATAACAGGCAATCAATCTCTGTGGGTTTATTTTCAATGCCAGTCTTTTGCGACACCCTCTTTACGGCGGGGAGCAGTCACCGTGAAAGATAAATGCGTGCGGCGCCGCAAAAAAAGAGGTTATAAAAATCAGCTAGCGACATCTGTTAGTCAGAAATAACGGATATCGCTTTAATTTTATGACTGTTCTGATCTTAAATTAATTAACCAGACTCAGATTACTCATTGGAATTGTGGTAAATAATCACGATTGATTGCTAATACATCATCCAGTAGTGGTGAAGCAATGTCTGCATCGGCAACCAGTGGGTTGGTGATCAGTGCCAATAGTGCAGCGTTACGATCACCATGAACTGCTGCTTTAATCGTTAAACGTTCGTAGGTTTTTATCTGTTGTGTCAAAGAATGCATGCTGTTGGGCAGGCGACCAAATGTCAGCGGATGGGCGCCTTCTGCATCAATGATACAATTGGTTTCAATAACTGCATCGTCTGGCAAACCCTGAATAGCACCATGGTTAATGGTATTGACCACCAATTGGCTACCAAGATTGTTATGAATAGCGCAAATCAGATCCAGTGCAACTTCGGAATAGAATGAGCCACCGCGGAAACTAAGTTGTTCTGGTTTGTGATCAAGTTCTGGCCCAGCATATAATTCAAACAGTTCCCGTTCCACTTTCATGACTTGTTCAGCCCGTGTGCCCTGTTTGGCTGCGGCTTCGCGCTCTTCCTGCAACATGCTGCGGGTTTGGTAGAAGTAACGATGATAAGGGCAGGGGATCGCGCCTAATGCTCTGAGTAATGGTGGGGGCCAGGGCGCTTCTTTAATATTATTCATGGTTAATGCTACACCATTACATAGCATATCCAGCACTCGCTGAGTTTCATTCTTCCCTGAGACTAACACCTGATGTACCCAGACCATGTGATTAAGCCCTGCAAAGTGTAGTTGTACATCCTCATATGGGCGTTGCAGCATATTGGCTATCATGTGATGCATTGTGACGGGGACATTACACAGGCCGATAATTTTTACCTTACTATGGCGGGAAATGGCTTCGGTGACGATCCCGGCTGGATTGGTAAAATTAATCATCCATGCATCTGGCGCAAGTTGTTCAATTTTGTGGGCGATATCCAGTAAAACTGGAATGGTGCGCAAAGCCTTGGCAAATCCACCTACACCTGTAGTCTCTTGACCAATCAAACCGTATTTCAGCCCTAAACGCTCGTCCGCAACTCGTGCGGGTAGCTGGCCGACACGTAATTGAGTCAAAATAAAATTGGCGCCCCGGATAGCATTATCTGGTGTGAAATGTACGCTGACAGTCACTTGCTCCATGCCGTGACGGGCTAGCATGCGGCGGGTAAGTGCAGCGATGATTTCTACTTTCTGTTTTCCGCTGTCAATGTCAACTAACGCCAATTCAGATAATGGAATACTTTTGTAGCGCTGAATAAGCCCTTCAACTAATTCAGGGGTGTAGCTGCTACCGCCGCCAATAACGGCTATTTTTATCTGTTTCATATATTTTTCTCCAACGGTATCCTGCGGTAGAGTTCAATCATGTCGCCGGCAAGATCTTGAATAACCATAGCGTTCATTAAATGATCTTGTGCATGTATGGTAATCAGATTGACAGGTAGTTTATTGCAGCCTTCATCCTGCCCGATTAAGGTGGTCTGAATGGTATGAGCCTTCCTGATTGCCTGTTGGGATTCAACCATCAGCGCTTGTGCGGCCTGAAAGTCGCCGTTTCTGGCATGTTGTAATGCCATCAATGCATTACTGCGTGCACTCCCGGCATGGACTAATAGCTCTATAATAGTTTGTTCTAAATCCATGTATAAATCCTCCGAAGATTATTGCTGAGACGGAGTTCCTGTGTTGGTGGATGTATCGCTTCCTTGCTGTTTGTACTCTTCGTTAATCAATTGTTTTTCATAAATTTTAAAGAAGGGATACCAGATAAGCAGATCGATTGTTATTAGCACGATAACCAGTACTACCGCACGGTAATCCCAGGCGGTAGAAATTAGTGCACCAAGTGGAGCAGGTGTAGTCCAGGGAGAAATAGCGACCATTTTTTGTACCAGATCGAGATGCAGAGCGCTGTAGGACAATACGGTATTGACCAACGGCACAATCAGTAGTGGAATTAATAAGCTTGGATTCATAACAATCGGTGAACCAAATAACAGCGGCTCGTTAATATTGAATATGGCAGGAACCACACTCAACTTTCCGATAGTACGCAAGTGTATAGAACGACTGCGTAGATAAAGAATAGCCAGAACTAGCGTAGAGCCGGAGCCACCGATACACACATAAAATGCCCAGTAAGGATTGGTGAGAATTTGTGTTGCAGCAACCCCTTGAGCCATTAATGCCGCATTAGTGGCGATATTTGCCATAAAGATAGGACTTAGCAGGCCAACGACAATGTTGTCACCGTGGATACCGGCAAACCACAGCAGATTAGCAATCAGCAGTGCTAGCATAATGGCAGGCAGAGTATCACCAACGGAAATGAGAGGTTGAAATACTTGCATTATAGCGGCAGGAATAAGCAGATTGAATTCACTTTGCAATAGCAGACTGACAGGATAAACCGTCAATAGTATACCTATAACTGGGTATAGAAGTTCAAAAGAGCGGGCAATTGCTGGTGGTACTTGTGCTGGCATATGGATAGTGATGTTATATTTCTTTAATAAACGCGTCAGTTCAACGGACCAGACAGCGCAAATCAACGAAGTAAACACGCCTGAGCCACCGAGAAAGTCGAGTGCTATTTTGTTTTCTACCTGTGGTGCGGCTGCTAGCAGAAATGCCATTAGTGATAGTAAAGCAGAAGTTAATCCGTCCATACCGTAGGATTTAGCTAAGCTGTAAGCCGTGCCGACCGAAACGAATACGCTCATGAGTCCCATCGTCATAAAGTAAGGCATGGTGATAGTTTCCCAGTGGGTTCTGGTAAAGGATAACCAAACCTGGCCGAATGATGATGAAGTCTGTGGATCGAATGGAGGATTTGCCACAATTAACATAATACTGCCGATGATCAAAAACGGCATAGCCGAGATAAAGCCGTCACGTATCGCAATAATATGCCGTTGGCTGCCGATTCGACCGGCAAGGGGCGCAATATGACTTTCTACAATGTGCATGAAAGAAGTATAGAGGCTCATAGGGCACTCCGTCGGGATGATGAAATTGATTATTCCAATAGGCTTAATGCCTTATCGAGAACTTTGTCACCACGAAGAGCGCCGTAATCCATCATGTCAATAACGTCTATTGGCTTGCCAAGTGGTTTGGCGATAGCGGCGAAATGGGCTAGTTGGTATCTTACCTGCGGACCAAGTAAAACAACGTCGGCATCGGTTATTAGATGTTCTAACTCAAAGGTGGGTACTGCTTTGATCTCAATGTCCAATGCTCGTTTTGTCACTTCTGCCTGCATACGTTGTACCAACATGCTGGTGGACATACCGGCAGCACAACACAGTAGGATTTTTTTCATAGCTTGGCCTCTCGTTATTATGTCGTTTCTAATGGGATAGTAGTCAATGGATGCACTATCACTTTTTATAAGACTAGCAACTTATGTTAAATTCGCTGGGATTTTATTCGCATATTGATAAGAATATGTTGACAGATGGGAGTAAAATGTGATCTTCATCTGTATGCAGATAGCATAATAGCGACTACACTGATTTTTCAGGAACTAGACAACCTGTTATCTGGTTTTTTATTTGAAATAGTATCAAGCTCAAAATTTAAACCGTTCCTGTTTTCTGTCATTCTTAGCATTCGAGATATTTCACAGACGTTTGTAGATTGTTCTGTATATGAGCTATTTATAGTGAAATGTTGTGTTTTATTAGAGGATTTTGCTTCTGAAACGGATTTAACTTGTTGAATCTTAAAAATAGTTTTTTTATTATTTACCTATACAGTTCATTTACAACTATTTTCTGTGATAAACTTATTTGCGTTTGTTACCAGCTCTGTTTGAGGCGCTTCTGAACACACCGTCGCAGCTTTCATTACCTTTATATCTTCCCGATGACGAAACTTTTGCCAGTTTTTTTCCGGGGGAGAACGCTACCCTGTTAGCTGCAATCAAATTGGCCATTAGTCAGCAGCATGGCAGCTATATTTATTTCTGGTCCCGTGAAAGTGGGGGACGAAGTCACTTATTGCATGCCGCGTGCGCTGAATTGTCCTTAAAAGATGAAGCTGTGGGCTATGTTCCTCTGGATAAACGTGCTTATTTTATCCCAGAAGTACTTGATGGCATGGAACATTTATCACTGGTTTGTATCGATAATATTGAATGTATTGCGGGTGATGAAGAATGGGAAATGGCGATTTTTAATCTTTATAATCGTATTCTGGAGATTGGTCGCACTTGTCTGCTGATCAGTGGAGATCGTCCACCTCGCCAGATTGATCTTATGTTACCTGATTTGGCTTCCCGTCTGGATTGGGGACAAATTTATAAGTTACAACCGCTTTCCGATGATGAGAAATTACAAGCTTTGCAACTGCGGGCAAAGTTACGCGGTTTTGAATTGCCAGAAGATGTGGGGCGTTTCTTACTGAAAAGATTGGATAGAGAAATGCGAACTCTGTTTATGACATTGAACCAGTTAGATCATGCTTCGATAGTTGCTCAGCGTAAGCTGACGATTCCGTTTGTGAAGGATATCTTGCACCTTTAAAGATGATGGTGATTTCACCATCATCACATTTGTCCGATTAGCCGAGAATTTCTTTTACTTGTTCCGGCGGGCGCCCTAGTTTGGCTTTATCACCACAAACAACAATAGGGCGTTCAATCAGTTTAGGATTTGCCACCATTATTTTCAGCAAATCATTCTGAGTGAGTTGTTCATCGGCCAGATTTAATTCTTTGTATAAATCTTCTTTAGTCCGCATCAACTGGCGAGCATCATTAAAACCAAGCTGTTCTAACAAAGCAGATAATTGCTCCACAGTTGGCGGTACCTCTAGATAGAGAATAATCTGTGGGTTAATTCCCTGTTCTTCAATAAGAGCCAACGTTTCACGGCTTTTGGAGCAGCGTGGGTTGTGATAAATGGTCACCTGTTGCATGAGAGTTCCTTAACGTTTGTATTGACTGTAACGCTGTTGTAGCTGGCGTAACTGATCGATACGGGCATCATAACGTGCCTGATCGTAACTGCCTAATTTTACCAGTGAACTGGCATTACTGAGGTATTTAATCGCGTTGTCAAATTGACCACGAAGCGCCATTTCTTCAGCGTAAGCTGATAATTCTTCATAGCGTTTGCCTTGTTGGGCGGCGGTTTCAGCCATCAGGCGCCAACCATTTAGATCATCGGGATTATTGAACGTATAGTGGTAAAGCAGTTTTTCAGCTTGTTGATATTGCTTTGCGCGAATAAGCGCATTTGCCAAATTAATCTGTAATACCAAATTATCTTTTTGTTTCTGTAAGGCGTTTTGTAACCGAGTGATGGCTTGAGCAGTCCGGTTTTGCTCAAGATCGATATCGGTCATCACATCGATAAACCAGATATTATCTGGTTGTTTTGCGAGTAATGGTTCCAGAATAGCCCGGGCTTCAGCATATTTTTTATCTTGAGAAAGCAAGATGGCTTTACCATAAGTTGCGGCAAGTTGCTCTTGAGCTGTACCTTTACGATAATTTTCCAAAACTTGCTCTAGGTAGCTACGTTGCTCCGTAGTGTACATTCCCATAATACGGACTTTAGCGAATAGAAAATCTTGAGATTGTGGAACATGCTTTGCTGGATACTGGTTAGCGCGGTTACGGGCATCAGCAAGACGGCTGTCAGGTAATGGGTGAGTTAGCAACATTTCTGGTGGTTTAGAGCTGTAGCGGGTCTGATCTGCAAGAAGCTGCATAAAATCTGGCATACCTTTAGGATCAAAACCGGCTTTGCGGAGCGTCTGCATACCAATCCGGTCAGCTTCTTGTTCATTGGATTGGGTGAAGCTGATCATCCCTTGCTGTACACCGGCAATAGTACCGCTGAGTGCGGCCATTCCTGCTTGTGGGTTAGCCATGAGTAAGAGGATGGAACCCAATGCACCTGCCCAAGCCAGCGGCGCTGTACGCTGCTGATCTTCCATCATTCGAGCCAGATGGCGTTGTGTGACATGAGAAATTTCGTGAGCTATAACGGATGCAAGTTCACTTTCATCACGACTATAACGGAAAAGTGCAGCATGGAGGACGATGTTCCCGCCGAAGAAAGCATAAGCGTTGATCTTTGGGTTATCGACCAGATAGAAATGAAAAGGCGTTTTAACTGAATCTGCATGGGCTACCAATTTTCGCCCAAGAGTATTGATATATTGAGTTAATAATGGGTCATAAATTAGTGGGGCGTTAGCCCGCATCTGGCGGGCGTAAAAATCTCCCATTGCCAGTTCCTGATTAATACTCAGGATTGAACCTGCGGTGGTACCTATATCCGGTAACGAATCTTCAATAGAGGCACTGGGAACAGGGGAACTTGTTAGCAATAGTGTACTGACGAGTATTGCTGCCAAAGATTTATTAGACATTATTTTCATAAAACAAAAATGATCTCATTTGGCCATAGTTTTTAGATAATGCGTGTATGATGAACAAGGGTACCTTAAAATTAACCAATTAGTACAATTTTTAAGAAAAATAGAAATTCCGAATACTGCTATTAAGGAGCCTGGTCAATGCTGGACATGATTATACAGTGGTATCGCCGTCGGTTTACTGATCCACAAGTTATTGCGTTATTTGTCATTCTTGTGGTTGGGTTTTGTATTATTTATTTTTTGCATGGCATTTTAGCACCATTATTGGTAGCGATTGTTCTTGCCTATTTGTTGGAATGGCCAACTTCTATGCTTGAAAAATTGGGATGTTCACGAACAGTTGCTGTTTGTATTGTGCTGATTATTTTTTCTGGGATCAGTGCTCTGGTCATTCTGATTGTGGCCCCCACTGCGTGGCAACAAGGGCTTAATCTATTGTCAGATATACCTAATATGCTTAACCGTTTTAATGAATATGCTCAGACATTACCGACACGTTATCCGGTTTTGGTTGATGCCGGCATCATTGATATGATGGCGGAGAATTTGCGTAGTAAGATTTCAACTGCTGGAGAGTCCGTGGTGAAGTTTTCAGTAGCTTCATTGATTGGTTTACTGACACTGGCTATCTATCTGATACTTGTACCGTTGATGGCATTCTTCTTGCTGAAAGATAAAAATCAGATGCTGCAAGCGTTACAACGAGTTCTGCCGCGTAACCGCATTTTGGCCGGGCAGGTATGGCGTGAGATGAATCAGCAAATCACTAACTATATCCGAGGTAAAGTCACTGAGATGGTCATTGTCGGTATCTGTACCTACGCTGTATTTGCATTTCTTGGATTGGAGTATTCATTACTACTTTCTGTCTTGGTCGGGTTGTCAGTATTAATTCCTTATGTTGGAGCGTTGATTGTCACGATTCCAGTCGTATTGGTTGCTTTGTTTCAGTGGGGGGTAGGGACAGATTTCTGGACATTGATTATTGCTTATCTAATTGTTCAGGGATTGGATGGTAATTTACTGGTACCGATTTTGTTCTCTGAAGCAGTAAATCTACATCCTCTGGTTATTATTCTTTCTGTAATTACTTTTGGTGGCTTATGGGGATTTTGGGGCATATTTTTTGCTATTCCACTGGCGACACTGATCAAAGCGGTTATTCATGCATGGCCGGAAGAGATAGTGATAACAGAAGATGCTGAGATGAAAGACTAGGTTTTCTTTCGATATTGAAAATTGTCTTTATATTTATTCTCATTGATTGATGTTAATTCTACCATTAGGGAAGTACGGGGGGAATCCTCCCGTACCTGCCTCGAATATATTTATCTATACCTGTTATCTTTCAAGTTGCCTCTTGAAATCTATTGGGTAATATTAGATAAATATGATTGAATTCTTGCCATTTTCTTAAGAATGTTGTTTCAGATAATCCGCCACGATTTGGTGGTGATCACTGGTTTTAAATTTATCAAAAACGTGTTCAATATTACCTGTGGTATCAATCAGAAAACTGATACGGTGCATACCATCATAGGTTTTCCCCATAAACTGTTTTTTGCCCCAGACACCAAACTGTTCAGCGACTTGATGATCTTCGTCAGACAGTAATGTGAAGTTCAGCATTTCTTTCTCCACAAAGCGTGACAGTTTACTTGGATGATCAGTGCTAATACCCAGCACTTCAACACCAGATGCCTTTAATGTATCCATTTCATCGCGTAGACCACAAGCTTGTACAGTACAGCCGGGAGTCATTGCTTTAGGATAAAAATAAACTAAAACACGCTGACCTTCGAAATCAGACAAATTGATTGTTTCTCCATCTTGGTCAGGAAGGCTAAACAGGGGGGCCTTATCACCGGCTTTCAATGGGTTCATCACGTATTCTCCGTTTAATCTTTCTACTAAAGTGGTTCAAGAATACTAATACTGCCTTGTGCATTGAGATCTGTACATAGCTTATTAAACGCTTGCTTAATAATTATGCCATCATCATCTAACAGGCTGTGAGCAGTAATTTGGATTTGTAATCGGGCGGGGATATTACCTTCTCGTGGTTGTGTTTTTGATACCAGTTCAGCAATATTAAAATCTTGGGTGGTAAACAAATTGGTAAACTGTTCAACAATGCCGGGTGAATCATCAACATCAACCTTGACGAAAACCGTGGAAGGAAATGTTGTATGAGTATCACACTTTGTACGCTTCATGACGATAAGAAGATCGAGTTCGGCCCCTTTCTGTGGCAGCGTTGATTCAATCATGGTGATTGCATTCCAACTGCCGGAAAGTAGCATAATGAAGGTGAACTCCTCACCAAACATCGCTAAGCGGCTGTCTTCAATGTTACAACCACATTCACTCACAAGACGAGTAATCGTGTTGACGATGCCAGGGCGGTCAGCACCTAAAGCGGTTATAACTAAAAAATGTTGTTCTGATTGTGGCAAAGTCACTTTTCCTTCTCTGCTGTAGTTTATTTAAGGTAAACACAAAAAGCCTATACTGCCAAGGTCAATTGTATCAAAGTTGTTCGATTGCTCTCATTACCCAACTATTCCCTATCTTTGAATTTCAACAAATTACTTCGCTTATCACTTCTCTTTAACAAAGGTTCTCTGGTATTAACAAAATTCATTGAAATCCGACGTTAAATAGTTTCCTTCTGTATGACTAGAAAGTACCATGGAACTCTTGTTTGTATAGGGGGTTATGTAATGTCTAGTGGGAGTTTTAAATTCACAGGCAGTATTGTTGCATTGGTGACACCAATGGATGCTAATGGTCATGTTGATAAGGCTAGTTTGAAAAAGTTAGTCGATTACCATGTTGCCAGTGGTACATCGGCGATTGTTTCGGTAGGAACAACTGGAGAATCGGCTACATTGAGTCACGATGAACACGGTGATGTTGTTTTGACAACCATAGAATTGGCTGACGGACGTATTCCGGTCATTGCTGGAACAGGTGCGAATGCGACTGCTGAAGCGATATCCCTGACGAAGCGTTTTGAAAATAGTGGTGTTGCTGGTTGCCTGACGGTAACACCCTATTATAATAAGCCTTCACAAGAAGGTTTATATCAGCATTTTAAAACTATTGCTGAAAATACTGATTTGCCGCAAATTCTGTATAATGTGCCTTCTCGTACGGGATGTGATTTACTGCCATCAACTGTAGCTCGTTTGGCGAAGATCAAAAATATTGTCGCAATTAAAGAAGCTACAGGGAACTTAAATCGCGTTAGTCAAATCCAAGAGTTGGTTAATGATGATAGTTTCATCTTATTGAGCGGTGATGACGCAAGTGGGTTGGATTTTATCCAGCTTGGAGGCAAGGGAGTAATTTCTGTTACTGCAAATATTGCAGCTCCTGAAATTGCCAGGCTTTGTGAATTGGCATTGAGTGGTCAGTTTACAGAAGCGCGTAAGCTGAATAACCGCCTGATGGATTTACACTGTCAGCTATTTGTTGAACCTAACCCAATTCCGGTTAAGTGGGGATGTCACAAATTAGGTCTGATTGCTGATGACACTATGCGTCTGCCGATGACGCCATTGACAGAGGCAGGAAAAGTCTCAGTCGAAAAGGCATTGAGAACGGCCGGATTACTGTAAAATTTAGGGAATTTTAATGGCAATATTGTTGCAAAAATCAAAGGTCATGAAGGTTGCTGGTATGTCATTGGCAATGTTACTGGCAGCGTGTTCCAGCGACCAAAGTTATAAGCGTGAGGTCAATGGTAATGATGCGTATCTTGATACGCCTCCTCTGAAAGCACTGAATATTCCTGCGGGTATGATATTGCCATTACAGAATGGTGAATATGATATTCCACCAACGATCTCTAAGGGGCTGGTTGGGAAAGAACTTGATATTCGCCCGCCATCTCAGGCATTGACTTTGTTGAGTGGTTCTCGTACTGAAAACAGTGCAAAAAACAGTAAGTTGCTACTTGAAAATACCCCTGAGAACAGCAATCTGTGGTCGCAGATTAATCATGTTATGCAGAAAAAAGGTTACAAAGTTAGCCAGCGTGATGATGCCAATCAAACACTGACAACGGATTGGATTGAATGGCAACGTGCAGATGAAAATGTTCCATATCAAACGCGTTACCGTATCAGTCTTGCCCGCCAGAGCTATCAGATTGAATTATCAGTTGTTAACGAAGGATTGAGACAAGCGGGTCAACAGATAACTGATCCTATTGAAATCCAGCGTTATAACGCACTGATGCTTAATCAGCTGATTGAAGGCGTGAACCAGCAACGTGAACGTATTAGTGATAACACTACTGCACGCAATTTCGGGCCATTGGATGTACAGAGTGGTGGTGATACTTCTGGGTTGCCACAGATAATTGTTCGGGCACCATATAATATCCTTTGGGACCGGCTACCGGCAGCACTGGA
Source organism: Photorhabdus heterorhabditis (assembly GCF_018448905.1). Taxonomy (GTDB): domain Bacteria; phylum Pseudomonadota; class Gammaproteobacteria; order Enterobacterales; family Enterobacteriaceae; genus Photorhabdus; species Photorhabdus heterorhabditis. The sequence continues at coordinate 11,089 of NZ_RCWA01000014.1, forward strand.
AAAAGTGGGAATGCAAGTAGGTAGCCGCAGCCGTTCTACGGGTTCTGTCACTGTGAACTATAAAGGTCTTAGTACATCTGATTGGAAATCAATGGGTGTTAATGAGCCTTCCATTAGCGAAGGGGATTATAAATTACAAGTTGGTGATTTGAATAACCGAAGCAGCTTACAGTTTATTAGTGATAAAGGTAAACCGTTAACTCAAGTACAAAATGATGAGTTGGTTGCAGTGTTGATAGCAGCTTTCAGCCAGACGGCAGGATTATAGTTTTAAATGTAAGTAAAGGGGCGTAAAGCCCCTTTACTATTTATAGTTATAGCTATTTCGGACAATTATTTTTCGTAGTGATATCTTGGAGTGTAATAAGATGCAAAAAAAAGCTGAGCTGTATCGTGGAAAGGCAAAAACGGTGTACACCACTGATGATCCTGATTTACTCGTGTTGGAGTTCCGTAATGATACATCAGCATTGGATGGCGAACGGATTGAACAGTTTGAGCGTAAAGGAATGGTGAATAATAAATTCAACCATTTCATCATGAGCAAACTGGAAGAAGCGGGTATTCCGACGCAAATGGAACGTCTGTTATCGGACACGGAAGTGTTGGTCAAAAAGCTGGATATGGTGCCAGTTGAATGTGTTATCCGAAACCGGGCTGCTGGTTCGTTAGTCAGACGCCTTGGTATTGAAGAAGGTTTGGTATTGAATCCACCTCTGTTCGATCTGTTTCTCAAAAATGACGCCATGCACGATCCAATGGTGAATGAATCCTATTGCGAAACTTTTGGTTGGGTCAGTAAAGAACACTTGGCTGAAATGAAAAAACTGAGTTATAGGGCTAATGAAGTCTTGAGCAAATTGTTTGATGATGCGGGTTTACTTCTGGTTGATTTTAAACTTGAGTTTGGTTTATTTAAAGGGCAAGTGGTTCTGGGGGATGAATTCTCTCCGGATGGAAGCCGTTTATGGGATAAAGAGACATTGGATAAAATGGATAAAGACCGTTTTCGCCAAAGTCTTGGTGGTCTGATTGAAGCGTATGAAGAGGTAGCACATCGTATCGGTGTTATTTTAGACTAATTACGCAAACGATTACCTGGGCCGAAAGGCCCTTTTTATTAGCATAAAGTGATGCTGGTTATAATTTCTCACTTTGTTTTTAGTAATTAATATTATTGGATAGGATTATAGCTGATATAAATTAACTTATATTTATTTAGCTTATTTTAATTAATTGGATATTAATTCAATAAGGGTAATTTTTCATTTTATTAGTAATAAATGGTTAAAGTTTAGAAAATACAGAGAACAACCAAAATTAACCAGAAATACAATTGTATTGTTGTGAATTTGTAAACACCATGATAATTTATTGGGTTTTCTGTTGGTTTTTTATTCGCTTATGACGCATTGTCTGGAATATGTTATCTATTGACAATATACTTGCGGCCCCCTTGGGATATGGAGTAACCCTTAAAAGGTATTGACAATATAAAATGAGATATATACCCAATAGATTTCAAGTTGCAGTGCGGCGGCAAGTGAACGCATCCCCAGGAGCATAGATAACTATGTGACTGGGGTAAGTAAACGCAGCCAACAAAGCAGCAGCTTGAAAGATGAAGGGTATAAATTTTATTTTCTGGCTATTTTCTTGTGATAGCGTTTATAAAGATCTCAATCATGTAGTGATAAACGTGAATATTTTGAGATAATTGCATTTTTCCAAATGCAAACAAGATGTTACTGTTGTGACCGATTTGTTATTAATTAAGGGCGGCACTAGCTGCATATCCATATATTGATGTTACGAATAACATCCCTAATTTTACTGAGGTGATATAACCCAAAGATGGAAAACATTATGTCAAAGAATTTAACCGCATGGCAGATACTGTTACGTAGTGCCATACCGTTTAAGGGAACGGTTATGTGTGCTTTTCTGGCCTTAACCTTCACATTATTATGCGATCTGGGTGGCCCCTATATTATAAGGAATTACGTCGATAGGGCGACGTCAGGAACCACTGCTGATCAGCTTATTATGTTGGCAATAATTTATCTTTTCATCGCCTCGATTGGTGTCATCGGTAGTCTGGTCACCAGTTACATGAGCACCAAGGCTGGTTGGGGTATCGCAGATACTATTAGATACAAACTCTTTCATCATGTGATGACGGTTTTACCCGTATTGGAAATAGAGAGAAGATCGCAGGGAGAGCTGTTGGAAAGTGTCGAAGGAAACGCTGACATTATAGGGAAAACGATTTCTAAAGCTGGCTTCAAGGCCATTGGTAATTCAGCTCTGGCACTCGGTACATTGATCATTATATTCAATGTCATGCCCCAGGCAGGTATTGCCATGGCTGTGGTTATTATATTGGTGGCATATGTACTGACTCAATTGACCAGACTTGCTGTTCGTCGCTGGCTAATTGCGCGAACTGAGAAAGCGAAGATCTTTGGTTTTATCGGTGATTCACTGCATGCAATGGATGATTTGCAACCATTGTCACAGGCTCATTGGCCTTCTGTTGCATTTCGTAAGATGTTGTCAACATTGCTCAAAATTGAACGCAGTGCTTATATCGGCGGTAGGGCTTTCTGGCCAATTACTCAGCTCTTTTTTGCATTATGTTTTGGTATCGGTTTTGGTTTCGGGCTTCAGTTACTTGGTCAGGACAGTATCAGTATCGGGACATTAACAATGGTTTATCTCTATGTTGACAAACTTCGGGAACCCGTGGAAGACATGTCATCAGAAATAGAGCTATTACAGAAGTTATTTGCTGCTTTATTACTTGCGGCTAAAACTTTAAATGAAGGGGCTTCAGATAAATCAGCGGATAATTTATTGCCTGATGGGCCTCTTTCTATCCATTTCGATAATGTTGATTTCAGTTATGGTGGGGAAGATACACAGGTTTTGCATAGCGTTAATTTTTACGTCGCTCCAGGGAGTAAAATTGGCATCATTGGTAGAACGGGAGCGGGGAAAAGTACCATTCTTAATTTGATGTGTGGATTTGCACAACCTGATTCGGGAAGGGTGACAATTGGAAATATTGATGTTTCAACAATCAGACCTGAAGAATTTGCGAAAAAGGTTGCCGTCCTTAGTCAGCGTTCTCATTTATTTTCCGCAACACTGCGGGAAAATTTAACGCTATTCAGTCATGAAATATCTGACAATCATATTTGGGATGTTCTGCAAGAATTAGATGCACTTGAATGGGCCAAAGCATTACCAGATGGTCTTGATACACCGGTCGGGGCTAATGGCCGGATAATGTCAGAAGGGGAAATTCAAATGATAGCGGGAGCCAGGGTGATGTTACGGCATTGCTCGTTGGTGATTATTGATGAAGGAACATCTCAACTCGATCCTCAGACTGAAGAGAGTTGGTTGAAACTACTTGAAAAATTAAGCCGCAATCGCACCGTAGTGATGGTCGCACACCGTCTTCATACACTTTCAGCCGTTGATGAAATCATCATTATTGATGATGGGCGGATTAAACAGCGAATTCCAGAAACAGAAATCGCAATGTCAACCAGCAATCATGGACTTATTGTATGACTATATCCCGTGTATCAACTAAACCTAAGATGTTACCGGCATTGATTGATCTGGTGAAAAGATTTGCACCTATCTATTTCATCACGATGTTTGTCTGGACGCTTATGCACGGTTTTCCTTTATTGGTTGGTTACTTAATCAGTAAATTACTGGATAGTGCAATAAATGAACCGACTAACCCTACAGTCTGGTGGTTGCTTGCCTCTGCGATTGCTGTAATGGTTTTGCGATCGCTAATTCTCTTCATGGGATTAAGCTTGGACTTTACGTTGATATTTAAAGTAAGTGCTTATTTGAAGGAGAGGGTTTTGCGCGGAGTGAGTCATTGTTCTCACAATCAAAGGCACGCTTTTTCACAAGGCGATATTTTGAATCGCATTCGTGATGACAGTGATGAAATTGCGGAATTCTTGAGTTGGACCTCTGATTTTATCTACCGGGCATTACTTTTAATGATCGCATTAGTTGTGCTTATCAACACTGATCCAATAACCACGCTGGCTCTTATGCCGATGATTGTAGGTCTCTGGGTTGGCGCGATACTTAAACGCAAAGTAGGTAATTTACAAGAGAGCAAACGTCAATCACAGGGAGATATCGCTGGTCAGATTACTGATGTTTTAACGGGAATACGTGATCTGCGCCTTAGCAACAAAATTGAAGGTCAGATTGAGAGGTTGTCGCAGAAATTTGTTAGTCGGCGGGCTATTCAAGCCAAACATCAGGTATTTACTGACCTTCTTTCTGGCCTGTTTAAAAATATTGTCATAATCGGAACGTCAGCTGTTTTATTGATAGTGAGTAAACGAATCGTTGATGGCAGTTTTACCGTGGGTAACCTGGCGTTATTTCTGACTTATATCGGCTGGATCAGTGAACAGATATTTTTCTTTGGTCGGTCTATTGCTAATTATAAAAATGCTGATGTGTGTTATGAGCGTATCAAACAGCTATTGGCAGATAAAAAAGAAACAAAAGAATATGAGCAAGGTGAGGTCCTCTATAAGCTTAGTGTTAATCATCTTGCGTATTCAAATACTCAGCTTCCTGTTTCATTTGAAGCGACAACTAATCAGGTCGTTGGAATCGTTGGTGAGATGGGAGCGGGTAAAACCACCTTTTTGCGTTATTTGATCGGTCTGGAAAAGTCCAGTTCTGGCAGTGTGCTTTGGAATAACAGAGAGGTTCTGGGGAATGAAAACTGGTGGCGGAATCCACGTATCGGTTATGCCAGACAGAAAGCGGGTTTTTTTGGTGGAACAGTAAGACAAAATCTCGCATTGGGCGATACGGATATTGATGATGATGTCATGGTGCAGGCTTTGGAGGCGGTAGGGTTGACCCCCGGTTCATATGAGTTGCCAGAAGGGCTTGATACTGTCATTAATTCTGGTAGCGCCCGGCAACTATCTGGTGGCCAGCGTCAGCGTTTGGCATTGGCTCGAATGTTATGCCGTCCAGCTGATGTTTATGTTGTTGATAACTGTGATTCATCATTAGATGCGGCTACGGCTCGTCACTTGTGGTCCACTTTACCTGAGCGCTGGCCCGGTCTGTGGATTGTTGTTTCATGCAATGCTGACTTTCTCGCTAAAGCTGACCATATTGTTACTGTTCAACGGCGGAGGGAGTTGGCGTGATCCCTGGAAAATAAGTTGTACTGCGTGAGGGATATTTCTAGCTTAATGATGTGCTTGTGGCGGTAGGGAATACCGATACGTTAAACGCTTGTCAGAGGCAATGTAAGACTAAAGCAATTGTATATACCCAATGGATTTCAAGATGGATCGCGACGGCAAGGGAGCGAATCCCCGGGAGCATAGATAACTATGTCATAGATAATTCTGTGACCGGGGTGAGAGAGTACAGCCAACCAAGAGGCAACTTGAAAGATAACGGGTATATTGCCATGCGATTGCCAATGACGACAAGAATCACCTGACTTTAGCCTGGTGAGTTTCAATGTATAAAGAATGTAGGCACTTGCAATGTGGCTGAGTTGAAGGTTCATTCAGCTATACTGAAATATGAAAGGAGAGGTTGTTATGGTAAAAATTGCTGATTATCCACAAGTGAAAAGTTGTGCTTAGAATTCGTTTCGCCGGAGTCAGATAACTGTTATCACAATTACTAAATTTAATCTGCATAACTTCATATCGGACTTTTCATATCAAAAACACCAAAGACTGGGATGATTGAGCAAAAATTGATATAAAAAAGCAAATCACCATTATTTGAGAAATGGCATGCTTGTTAAGAGATTAATTACCGCGTTGGATGAGGAAATAGCCGTATTAATAACTGCTTTGCTTGACGAGCAGTGGGAAGCGGTTAGGGCGTTGATGAGTGAGCCGTTGCGCATAGCGGCTGATGACGCGACATTAACCGTACTGGCAGATAGTTTGTATAACTCAGATATCGATATTATTTTCCAGCAGCAAAACGCTTGCCATTTACGGCTAAGTACCCTCAATGGAAAATTTAACCTTTATATTGGGCTTAAAGATCAGCAGATTGACGCGCTTACGCTGGCTCCATGCCCGATACCCGATGTGTATGAAAAACCAGGCATCTTCACTGAAAAAACGCTAAGGGAGTTTGGCCTTGAAGCGCTTCCTGATGGTTTGGTATGTCTGCCATCACCTAATGTTAAAGCATTGGTATTATTGCTTGCGGGTTCTGGTCCGCATTCAATGGATTATGATATTGGCCCTAATCCACTGTTTCGTATGTTGGCACATGAATTAAGCCAATACGGTATCGCCAGTGTGCGGTTTGACAAACGCTATTACCGTTATTGGCAGGGAAATACTGATCCAGAGTCCATCGATCTCGATGCAGAAGTTGTTGATGATGCGTGTCATATTTTAACTGGTTTGATGGAACATGCTGAATTCCACAATGTGCCGGTATTCCTTGTTGGGCACAGTTTTGGCGGATATGTTAGCCCGTTGATTGCAAAAAATTTACGGCAAAAATCGGGTCTAGATGTTGCGGGCATTGCAATGCTGGCGACGCCCTTTCGTCATTTACTCCAGGTGATTTTATCCCAATTATCCAGTGGCAAAGAGAAAGAGACGACATCTCTTGCGAACTTGCTGGCAGTACCGGAAAGCTATCTCAAACAGCTTGAGGACTACCATGCATTTACTTGCTTAAAAAATTTGCCCTCAATACCTTTATTCTTGGCTCAAGGAGATCAGGATTTTCAAGTTCCGTATGATATTGACTTTACAATGTGGAAAACTGCACTGCACAGCAATAAAGATGCGGAGTTCAAACTTTATACCGGGTTGAATCATATTTTATTGCCTACGACAGGATGCACCAGCGGAGAGGATTATTTGCAACCAAACCAAATCCCGGGGCAGCTGATTACTGATCTTGCCACATGGCTTATCCTTCGCTCATTATGAAACGAAAGGTAGCTCAGTTAGTCTTTTGCGATCAGATTGATCCAGTCATTTATTGTCGGCCACCGGACCAAATCCGCAAAGTTGACTGGATAACCAGCATATTTTAGCCGATCAACCAGCATCAACATTTTTATCGAATCGAAACCAATATCAAAAAGATTCTCGTCTGCTGGAATGGTTTCTGCTTCTGAGTGAAGGGCTTTGATTTCCCGGAGTAAAATTTCATATAAAAGTTGATTTTTCATCGTGCCTCCAAAGTTGTATTAAAAAATAGGCTACAATTCCCTGATCCCGTCGATCGGTGTGGATGCTGCTGCACGATGTGATGGATATACACCAAACACCACCGTAATGAAACATGCCGAGAGGGAAGCCAATAAAAATGAATAAAATGAGAAGCCAACGGCAATATCAAATAGCGATAAGACCTTGAAACCGATAAATGATAATAATAATCCTAATAGTGCTCCCAATAATGAAATCAAAAATGCTTCGGTAAGAAATTGATAAAAAATATCGGAATAACTTGCTCCTACCGCAAGTCGTATACCAATTTCTCTTCTGCGCTCTCTGACACTGATCAAAATAGTATTCATCACACTAACTCCCGCAACAAAGAGCGTTACTGATGATATTGATAGCAGGAAAAGGTTAATTTTTGTCTGAGTTTCATTCAACGTTTTCAACAATTCCGTGGTATTACGTATCTCATAGCTTTGCTGACGTTTAAACTGTGATAACCGTTCTTCAACAGCGCGCTTAACCGGTTCGACATGAGTAGCGTCCTTGGCTTTCAACACAATACCGCTGGGAGGTGTATTACCGAATAGCCTCACCAGAAAGCTATTTCTTGGTAAAAATACAGTGTTATCAACTCCCGCATCCATGCCTTCACCTTTCTGCGCCAGGATGCCGATGACTCGCATAGAGATGTCGTTAATTTTAATATTCTGTTCAAATGCGGCTTCTTTATGGGGAAATAGTCGTTCGGCTAGGGAAACCCCTAAAACGACGACGTTTGCCAGAGTATCATCTTCTTCTGGTGTATAAAAACGCCCGTGTTCAATGACCAGATTACGGATAATCGCTATATCCGCATTAGCACCGAGCAATTGAGCATTAGTCGTGCCTTGTGGAGAAACTATCGTTCCTGAAGCGGTGGAAAAAAGGGTGCTGTGGCTAATATGCGGATTACCTGAAAGTGACGTGATATCTTTTTGGGTCAGATAATTATTATGGGAATCGAAAGCACCGTTTTCTTGTCCTTTGTATTTTACTGAGATGATGTTACTTCCCATTGAGGAAACAGCTTTGACAATGTGATCCTTGGTTGCCATCCCGATAGCCTGCATAATCACAATTGAAGCGACTCCGATGGCAATGCATAACAAAGTTAAGAAAACTCGTGTCTTATGTGCCGCGAGGGAGCGTGTTGCCATCCTGAGGTTAAATAGGATAACAGTAGAATAAATGTCAAGCTTTAGGGGTATTTTCATTATGCCCATTGTGTCACCAAAGAACCGTTATCCAGGCACAACTTACGCTTTGCGTATCCAGCAACAGTTTGATCGTGTGTCACGAGAATGATGCCACATCCATTATCATGTAATTCAGTAAAAAGCTGCATCAGATTGGTCGCATTAGCGGTATCTAATGCGCCGGTAGGTTCATCGGCAATAATAAACTTCGGATTATTGATTAATGCACGGGCTACAGCAACGCGCTGCTGTTCTCCGCCAGAAAGATGACGCGGGTATTTATCCAATAAATTATTAAGTTGGAGGCGTTCTATTAAGTAATTGAAGTACTTTCTGTCGTAATTGAAATCTCTTTTTAAGTAGTACATCGGCATTAAGATATTTTCATCAATCCGGTAATGATCGAGCAGGTTGTAGTTCTGAAAGACAAAACCAAAATATTTCCGCCGCAAAAGCGCCAATGAGTGAGTCTTTTTCTGCGTCATTTCCAGGTCATTAATAAGATATTTTCCCGTACTGGCGGTATCCAAAAGCCCGATTATATTCAATAAAGTACTTTTCCCTGAGCCAGAGCGACCAAGAATAGCAACGTAGTCATGTGGATCGATAGTTAAACAAATATCTTTCAGCACAAAATGCTTTTTGTTCTCATTGCCGTAGATCTTGCAGATATTATTTAGGGTTATCATCTTTACCACCAAGATTATCTTGTTTGGAAAGTACAACGATCTGTTCATTATTCTGCAATCCGCTGACAACAACTGAGTGTATTCCATCGTTATGACCGACAATCAATTTCCTTATTACGATATTTCCATCTTTCATCTCACGTAAAAAATAGGCGGTTAGATTATCATTTACAGGTTGATGTCGTTTGTTATTCAGTACGTCATTGGGTATGGTCACTACCGCAGTACTTTCATGTGTCACAATAGTGACATCAGCACTCATGCTAGGTTTTAGCAGGAAATTGTCATTAATCACATCAAACAGCACTGTATAATAAACTGCATTATTAATTAGGTCAGGTTTATACATGATCTTCTTAACATTACCGTGCCATATATGCTGATTTGCACTATAGATCTTGAAGGAAGCTTTTTGCCCGGTCACGATTTGGTTAATATCTGCCTCAGAAACTTTTGCATAAACGGTCATATTCTTGAGATCGGCAATTTGCATGAGAACAGGTGTCTGTTGATTAACATTGAGGGTTTGACCTGGATCAACATAGATTGCAGTCACTACGCCGGCGATAGGTGCATAGATTTGGGTATAACTGAGGCTGACTTCTTCGCTATGTAAAATATGTTCATTTTGTCTGATATCTGCTTTAAGGTTTTCAATTCTTGCCAGACTTTTCTTTACGCCGAAAGTCGCCTCATCCAGTAATTGTTGGCTGGTTGCAGAGTGTAGACTAAGCTGTCTTTGGCGTTTTTCGGTAATGACCAGGAACTGGTAGGTGTATTGTTCTTCCTTCAATATGGCCCGCAATTTTTCCAATCGCGCGCGGCTTGCCTCAACTTTAGTACGATAAAAAGTATCATCAATGCTGGCAACCCGCTTACCTGCTTCGACGATATCCCCGACTTCAACGTATAACTTGATTAACTGGCCAGAGATTTGACTACCAACGTTAACCTGGCTAGTCGGTTGTATAACACCGGCTGCACCTACCGTAGAAATAACATCCCCTAACGTTCCTGTGATGATTTGCTCTGCCATCACAGCAGGTGTTTCTTTCCGGTTGAATGTGTAATAAACCACGGCGATAAAAATGATCATAACGATAGTGATAATTGCCCATTTCTTTTTTTTGATCAGCACAATCAGTATCCGTCTTAGTATTTGCTATAGTTTCATGTCGCCAGGTGTCAGGTAATGCTGAGTACCCATGCAATCCAATAAATCAATCAAAAATAGTCCCATGTCGCTAATAATATTTTCAGAGAAAATATCATCGTCGTAGAGCCATTCCAGACCCAATCCGGTTGGGGTGTTTACCAACTCGAGCGCGATATCCCCTTTAGGTTTAAGCCCCTTGACTTTTTCCTTTGTGCAACGGGTTTCACCAAGATACAAACTGGTGGAGAATCCGATTTGAGAAGAGAAATAATAAGCGATTTCTGGTAGCTGCATACCGTGGTAGTGGTAAAGATGTTGTTTCAAGTACGCCAGCGAAATATTGGAATGTGCATTCGCGTCTATCAGGAAATCACGGACATACTTGGATACGTTAATTAGCGAAGTTTCAGTGGTAGCATAGGGCAATAGCAAGGTTGTTGCAAAGCTTCCGACGCTATCAAATGGCACAGGAGGAACACGGTTGGCGCAAGGGATGCCCATTATTAGCTCGTCTTTATTGAGTAATGATTTGATGGTCATTAAAAATGCCCCAATCACGATATGTTCCAGAGTCACTGCATGTTTTTTCTGTACAGAAGACAATGTCGCAATTAATTGAGGGGACAATGTCATCGAGTAACGTCGACCACGAACCCGAAGATTAGCCTCTGGTACAGAATGATGTTGTCCGGTGATAGAAAGCACGTTGAACAGTTTTTCGGTCCAAAAATTTAATGTTTCATCTGACATATGTGGATTAATTACCGCAACTTTTGTTTCCGTAACGGCTTCTATATTCGGTATATTATCGGCATAAATTGAAGATAATTTTTGCAACACATGAGCAATTGACATTCCATCACAAAATGCATGGTGGAAATTTAACAAAAGGTAATATTCATTCTCCGCCACTTTCAGCAACTTAAAACATACCGGTGGATTTTCCTGTAATGACATTGGTTTGAAGGCCAGATCATTTAATATCTTGCGTAATGCAATCTCAATATTGATACCTGTAGTATGAGTCAGGTCGATATATTCGAAGGGTAAATCTTCTTCGGTAATAGGTAAAAAGGATAAAGAGAGTTGCCCTTCTGCCATTGTTACTTTCTGGCAGAGGGCAGGGAAACATTGCATGGTATACAGCAAAGCGCAATGTAATTTCTTTAAATCGATATTACCGACAAGATGATAATATAACGGGATATTGTGTGCCCCTGAACGGTTAGAAATAGTGTCAATTATCCAATAATATTGGTCGTGCTGTTCTGTCAGGCAAGTGTTATTTTTATTGGTTAAAACCGGCATTTGTCCCTGTTGAATGACGGATTGCAATAAATAACCTAATCTGGGGGACTGATAGAAATCTTCCAGCCGGATAGTACAATCAAAATGTTGTTGGATCTTATTAATTAGCAACAATGCTTTAAGTGAGGTACCGCCTGCGTCAAAGAAATCGGTATCCTCATTAACTATTTTGTCGCTGTCGCCAAAGACTTCTCGCCATAATGTAAAAAATATTTCGCGTTTTTCTCCTTCAATTTGTGACATATTATTTCTTTTACTTAAATCTGTCTCTGGAACAGATTGATCGGATGAGCTTAATTCGACAATAAAAGGTACCTGCAATTTTGGATAACATCCGCGCAGGAAGGAGACTATTTCGTGGCGATCTATCGGGTATACATCATGAGGTATAAATATATTAATATACTGGTACCCAGTTTCACTTTCTTTTAGCGTTAAATAAATTTCATCAATATCAAAAGCGGCTGCAAGTAATTTATGCATTTCTTCCAGATCGACACGTTTTCCATCAATTTTTCGCTCTTTATCCAATCGACCCACGAAATTTAAATTTCCCAGGACATCGTAAAACCCACGATCCCCGGTTAAATAATAGATTTTTCCATCGTTCAACTGTAAGAATTTACATGAAGTTGATTCGTCATCGTTAATATATCCAGTACATATAGAATCGCCACGGATGCATATTTCTCCACTGCTACCGTTGATGATTTTATCAGTTCCATATTCCCGAATGACGATAGAGGTATTTGCCAATGCTTTACCAATGATATTTCCGGGGTGAAATTCATCATCTATTTTATGGCAGCTAGCCACAACACAACATTCTGTTGGGCCATAAGAGTTAATTAGAGATATTCCACAGCCTACTTTTTCTAACCAATGGTGGATAGCTTTATCCATTGCTAAATCACCACCGATAATTGCCATTCTGATTGAAGGCGACAATTCTTTAATGGCTGCGTGTAGGAAAAAGACAATTTGATGCCAGTAATTCGTAGGGAAATTAATTATAGTGACCGATTGAGCATGACAAAATGAAAACAGTGTATCAAGCTCAGCGATCATTTGATCGCTAGCAATTGTCAGAGTAGCTCCCTGATAAAAACATCCGAACACTTCTTCAATATAAGCATCGAAAACCGGCGTGCTGAAATTAAGAATAACATCATCCTGTTTAATGCCATACTTATCTGTCATTGCGGCCAAATAAGCATAAAGTCCCTTGAAAGTTATCGGTACCGCTTTTGGTACGCCAGTGGTTCCTGATGTAAAAAAGATGTAGGCTTCGTCTTCTTTGGTCGCAGGGCGTTTTATGTTATGTTCCAGAGATATTCTAGCGGGCAGAATATCTATATCCTCAATAAAGAAAATATGAGTATGATTAATGCCATCCACTTTATCATGGTAATTCTGTGTAGTTATCAAGAAAGAGATATCTAGCCCACGTAATATACTACTGATTTCTTCTCGTCCGAATGTCATGTTGATTGGAACAAAGCATAACCCAGCAGCATGGATTGCTAATATGGATAATAAGGATTCCATTCCCCTTGGTAATAATACTGCTACCCTTTGGTTTTGCATCGGATAAGATAATAGCAGTTGGCTGAGATTTAATAGCTTACAGTAAAGCTCACGGTAATTAAGGTAATGTGCAGCGTTTATTATGGGCTGACTTCCACAAATTACTGCTTTCTTATCTGGAGATGTCTCGGCTATTTTCGCTATTTTGGAAATAATGTTCTCTTTGATAGGGTGATTAATGATAATATTTTCTATAGCCCATATGCCTGATGTAATATTGTCATCTGTTTCTATCGATTTATATTTTTTCCAATATGTTTCGATAGTTTCATTGATATTTATCGTCATAGTGTTATAGATATGTAAATATTCATCAATCAAAGCATGTGCGGTAGAAACACTATACAGGCGGCTCCCTGCATCCAATTCAACTAATGCCGGTTTTCCATCAGAGGAGAATCGGATATTAATGCCATAATTATTTACTGCTCCGGAAATCATACAGCCGCGAGTAGCGCGGTTATTTTTCATGAAACCATGTTCAAGCTCATGTAACAGGTTAACATAGGGCGCAGAAGTTAATTGATCCGCTCGACTTATCGCACCATCGTTTAAATCATTTATATCAATACGACTATGTTTGCTATGCAGGCTGATCTGAGATTGCATTTCTATAAGGATTTGTTTTATCGTTGCCCCTGGAGATAAAGAAACCATAAGAGGCAAAGTGTTCATAGCCGGGCGATAATAACGGTATTCTCCTTTGCCTCGTCTATTGGAGAAAGGTAAATTGATAATACTTGTTGATGAGTGGCCCTGTTTGGTCATTTGTAAGCATAAAGCCAATATCATCATCAACTTATCATTAAAAGTGAAACTACCGTTATTGGTGGTGAGTGGTCGGCTAACTTTAATCGCTTTGGAAGGAAATAAACGTTTACGTGCATAATCTTCTAATATGGGAAGTTGGTTAAGATAATTATCCCAATAGTTTTTGTCGTTGGTATAATATATGCTTGCCTTATATTTAACATCATTAAGGTAAGCGTGATAGGTAAAAACAGATTCTAATATTGGGGGGGATAGGGTTTCTTCATAGCAGGATAGAACATCATGAATTAATTGTCCAATTCCCCAATAATCTGTAGCAATATGATGAGCAACGATTCCCCAAAAATAGCATCCAATATCATTAAAATAAAGATAATGTCTGATTGTAACGCCATTTTCGATGTCCAGTGGTTCAGTTGATCTCTTTTTAAAATCAGTTTTAGCTGCTTGTTCTATCATTGAATCTGACCGTTCTATCCGTATGATTTCAATCGGTGCAGATCCTCGATCTTGAAAAATGTTTTGTTCAGAAAGACGATAACGTAAAGAAAAACCATCATTAAAACTGTGAATAGTCATAATGGCCTGTTCTAGTCTTTCCAGACTAATACAGTCATTGAAACTGATGAATTCGCCGACATTGAAGACAGATTTATCGTCAGCTACAGTATTAGCAATGGCTAAACGGAGCTGTGTATAGTTCAATGGCCAATAATTTTCACTATATTCCATTATCCTGCTACTCCACTCTATATTTTATTTTGCAACTCGCTCTTTATTTTTTCGAAAATAGATTCATCCATGCATAACCCAATATTGCCTTCTGCACTAAAACATATCAGGGGACGTTTGCTGGTACGCAGAATAAAATATTTGTTTCGTTTCTTTTGATAGTATCCAGATGAATAATGGATAATATGTATACCATTACTGCGATGAAAGTCGTCCAGGGAAGTTCCTTCTTCCCGGCGCAATGAGGAAATAGTCCATTCGTGTGAATATACTCCTGACTTCATCAATAATTTCCCTTCCTTGACTACTGCCTTATTTGATAACAGTTGATAGCCCACAAATAGGGTGATGATGACAAAGAGAGTGGTTGTAATGCCTGCCACCAATTTATTGGGATTACTGCTATTGAGCCAGTATGGTACTGGCAGAAAAACCAGAGCAATAAGGACGAACATGGCGACGTTCATTAATATGACTTTGAAGTCTGGATTTAATCCCACGATATTATTCATGCTACTGCCATTCCTAAAGATAATTCGGTAAAAAGATGAATCACTTCTTTACGCCCTTCGCGAGTTTCCGGCAGATTAATATAACCACACTTTTGTGCTGCAAACAGGCAAGCTGTGATTTCCCGCCGGATAGCTTCTTTCACCAGAGTGTCAACCATTTCTTGATTGTTATAGAGTCTGGCAAGATGAAGAGAAGCTGTGCCAGTTGAGAGGTCGCTATGGTCAATTTTAGGTAGATAATTTGCCATACAGACAGTAACGGCTGTTTGTACTGCCAGACTTAAATAGGCTGCTACGTTAACCGCTGCTGCTGCATTTACCGCCGCGACGACTCTGGTGCCGACAGCCACGTTAACCGCAGCAACCACATTTGCTCCGACGACCAGGCGGGCAATCTCAATGCGGGTATCGTCTTCGCTGTTTAAGGGTTCCAGAATTTCCTTTAACCGGATAAGAGGAGGACTGTCTGTATCTTGCAGCTGATAGGATTCGATATGCTCTTTAAAATGTGCAACAAGACTGGCGTCTTGATTGAGGTGATAATTGATTCGGCTTCTCAGGCTTGAGCCTTTTTCATTTAAACCATAGGTTTTTAGTCGGGAAAAGAGCGTTTCATAATCGTTGGTTTTTACTGAATTCATTAAATCTTTATCATAAGTGATAAACAACAGTAATTCCTCAGCGGAGCCGGGGCTAACAATATCTTTGTCTATACCGAATTCATCCAATACTTTTTCGGGTGATTCTCTATATTCTAATGCCAAAGTAGGTTGTTGTTTTATGGTTTCCCAAAATCGGTTATAGGTGATGATCTCTTCCCAAACTTCTACCGGGAGTTTTGCGTTTGACATTGACAATCTCAGCTTGTTTTCCTCGACTTCTCCTGGGGAAAGTAATGAACGTGGCACGCCAAAGAGACGAGTGCTGTCAGTACTGGCGTTAACGGTAGGTATGACACTGCCAATGGCTGCTCCGGCGGCTACGCCAATAAATGTACGTCTTTTCATCATTCGTTCCTTTATAAGTTAACGGAATTCTTTTTTTACTGAGTGTTATACCCTTCATCTTTCAAGTTGTTGCTTTGTTGGCTGCTTTCACTTACCCCAGCTACATCGTTATCTATGCTCCTAGAGATGTGTTCACTTGCCGCCGAGCTGCAATTTGAAATCTATTGGATATATAAGACGAAATTTAACCTTTTCTTATTAAGTTCTTCATCACTGATACAATTTCATGACGTAATTATCTAGCTAAAATTTTTTACCAACGATACTCATTGTCAGTATATATTGTGATTACCGTAACAATATCTGGATATTATTCTCATGCTAGGTGAGGAAACATAGAATAATTCACCCTCCGTTCGATTAAAGGTTAGATGCTACTAACTATTAGCTGGATAGCTCAATTTTGCAATAGGTTAGTTGATTAAATTTATATTTTGGGTGTTTAGGCTAAATATATCTTGGCATAAAGTGTGTTTATTTGGAGCCTGCTCACAAAATAGGGGGTGGAAATATTCATAAAGGATAATAAATTATTTCCTTTCCTTGATTACCACTTCATCTAATAAAAATTTTATAGTCGAAAAGTCCTTATTATGGCGATATTTGTTAGTAGTAATGCTAATACCCGTTATCTTTCAAGTTGCCTCTTTGTTGGCTGCACTCTCTCACCCCGGTCACAGAGTTCTCTATGACATAGTTATCTATGCTCCCGGGGATACGCTCCCTGGCCGTCGCGATCCACCTTGAAATCCATAGGGTAAAGGTTTGGATTCAATTCTGTAATATTGTTCATGCTGTTATCATTTTTAAAGACAATTCGGTAAAGAGGTCAATGACTTCTTTGCGTTCTGCCCGAGTCGCTGGAAGGTTAATATAACCACATTTTTGTGCGGCAAACAGGCAAGCGGTAATTTCCCTCTGGGTGGTTTCTTTGACCAGCGTATCGACCATTTTTGGGTTGTTGTAGATTCTGGCAAGATGAATGGAGACTGCGCTGGCGGAAATTCTCTCCCGGAGAAAGTAATGAACGTGGTACTCCAAATAGACGATTACTGTTAGCCTTTGCGTTAACGGTAGGTATAACACTACCAATGGCTGCTCTGGCGGCTGCGCCAATAAATGTACGTCGTTTCATTATTCACTCCTTATATTGAATCAACGGCGTTTTCTGCTGCTGATTGATATATCAGAAGATCCAATCTTTCCTTAGCATTAAATTTTTTGATTACTGGAATAATTTCCCCATGATAATTATCTAATAAATTCTGGCGTGTTCCTTCGTCCTTATGTAGGTAGGCACAGGCTTGGCAGGGATGAACGATTTTTTCCAGATTAATGTTGCTATCTTGTGGACGATATTTTTTTAGAATCTTGTACGGCCCCTCTGTCCGTAACCAGACTTTCATAAAGTCTTCTTCTTGCCCTTTGAAAAGTTGGGCTAAATCCCCTCCTTGTAACCGACCAAGTTTCATTTCCGGGATATGCTCTAATGTCAGACCACAGCAGGCGGAAATTTCACCATGTGGTGTCAGCACGATATTTTCAAAGACCTGATCACACCCTTTTGTCAGTTGTTCATCTCGGTTCGGCACGTTTTTCCGTTCTTCACTGGTATCATAGAATGGCATCCAGGTGTTTCGCTGTAAGCTAATCTTGTTTTGTGCTTTGAGACGTTTAATGATCGGATTTTGGGTAATTTGTGTTGCAATGGCGGAATCTGCGGTGTCCTGTTCCACTGTAATCAGTGTCGTAATGTTTTGCCCGGCCAACGCTTCCGCTGCTGCAACTACGTTGTCGATTGGCACCCATTCGCTGTGATCTTTCCCGGTACTGATGTTTATCTCTGTGATACCGGCATCTGTTAAATCTTGGGCGATTTTTTGCGCCTTTTCCCGATTTTTTCCCCAATAACCATTGGTCACGCAACGGGTCAATAAGCCATGTTCCGAGGCAAAACGGATAGCTTCCATGAGATCTTTGCCTAACAGGAAACACTCTCCACCACTAAAAACGACTAACTTTAGTCCTGGGAAATTAGCTTTTGAATGTGCAATAAATTGTTTAATTTCATCCAGGCTGAGGCGTGCTTTCACTGAAGGATTACATTCAAAACAACATTCTTTGCAAGCGGCATTGCAAGTATATGTTGTGATTACCGTGGCTGTATTCGGATATTTTTCCCAATATCCAGTAGGAAAGCATGACATAATTTACCCCCGGTTAGATTAATGGTTAGGCGATATTCACTATTAGCAGTATGAATTCATTTTGCAATGCATTGGTTAATTAAATTCGTATTTTGAGTGTTTAGGCTAAGTATGACGTGTTAAAAATATGCTTATTTAGAGGATGATCACAAAATAGGGGGCAGAAATATTTATTATGGAGGATAAAGTAAGAGGGAATAATTCGTGAGCTACTGTCGCCGAATGCATTTTTATATCATTATAAGGAATATGACTATGTGTGTTGGATTTACACTGTAACCAGCCGAATTAGCGAAGGTTTATCATGAAAAAGGTTATTAGTCTGGCAAGTCTTTAACTGGCATATTGAACACAATTTCCCTCATTAACTGCGAATTTAATTTTCGCAGGAATAAAAAAGGTGATGCTGAAATAATATAACTTCCCAATGTGGCTGAATTTTTTATTATACTT
This sequence comes from Photorhabdus heterorhabditis, assembly GCF_018448905.1. GTDB lineage: Bacteria > Pseudomonadota > Gammaproteobacteria > Enterobacterales > Enterobacteriaceae > Photorhabdus > Photorhabdus heterorhabditis. The sequence goes on from NZ_RCWA01000014.1 coordinate 29,987, forward strand.
TTTATTGCTGAAAATGGGATTAGTGTTTTATTTAGTTATACTACAAGTAGCTGGATTATTTTGAAATTATTGATGCTATATGAATATATAAAACTCGATATTAACGATCCTGAAAGGGTAGAAATTATTTGCTCTCAGCAACTGTTGCTTTCAGGAAAAGTAGCTATAATGGCGTGTCGTCTGATTCGAGGGATACTCATATGCAGCGCTCATGTGAAAAACAGATGATGATGAAAAAAAACGGTTACCGGGCATCTTAAGTAATATAATTGTTGTTGATGGTGGTGAGGAATTGAATAGTTGATTATTTAGAAATACTTATTAATATTGTAAGTGAAAAATTAGTTTTGTAATGTAATACAAGGAAAAATCGCCCTGGCCTAATCGAGTTTAGGTAGCTATACCTAATAGATTTCAAGATGCATTGAGACGGCAAGAGAACGCATCCCTAGGAGCATAGATAACGATGTGACTGGGGTAAGTGAAAGCAGCCAACAAAGCAGCAGCTTGAAAGATGAAGGGTATATTAGGGCATTAACGTCTATGAGCCATATCGATCCTACTTTACTCGTATTGTTGGTGCTGGCGGCACTGGGTATTATCAGCCACAATATGACCGTCACCCTTGCCATGCTGTTCCTATTGGTTATTCGCATAACGCCGTTGAATCAGTTCTTCCCGTGGGTAGAAAAATATGGGCTGACTATTGGTGTGCTTATTTTGACTGTGGGAGTGATGGCGCCTATTGCCAGTGGAAAAATCACTGTACAAACGGTCCTCAACTCATTTATGAATTGGAAATCGTTATTGGCAATATTGATAGGGGTTTTAGTCTCATGGTTGGGTAGTCGCGGTGTTTCCCTGATGTCTAATCAACCATCGACTGTTGCTGGTTTGCTAGTGGGAACCGTGCTGGGTGTTGCCATGTTTAAAGGTGTTCCAGTTGGGCCGTTGATTGCTGCGGGGATTTTGTCATTGCTGATTGGTAAATCGTAATAGTTATGTTTCTAGAATTAAGTGCAATCCAGGCGGAAATGCAGCAGCAAGGATTACGTCGTTTGCTGGTGTTGAGTGGAGATCATAATTGGTGCTACCAACAGGCTCATGAGTTACAGCAGCGATTTACCGGTGATTGGTTATGGATCTCTTATCGTAAAGAGAAGGCTGTATTACCAGAAAAATCGGCGGGTTTACTAGGTCAGGAATATCTGCATGGAATATTTGATGCTACTGAAGGTTTTAATGCGGAAGCATTAGCGATAGTAGTGGGCACATTGAAAGCAGGAAGTTGGTTGGTAATGATGGTTCCATCTTGGTATCAATGGGATTATCAACCAGACCGTGACAGTATTCGCTGGAATGAACAATCAGGTGTTATTCCAACTCCGAACTTTATTCAGCATATTCAACGGCAAATTGTTAGCGATCCTCAAGTTTTGTTATGGCGGCAAAATGATCCCTTTTACATCCCTAAATTTCCGCGATATAGAGAATGGCAGTTGCCTGATGGCAAACCAACGGCCCGCCAGAATGCCATTTTGGCGCAACTTTTGCGGGCAAATCAGGGGATATGGGTAATTACGGCTTCAAGAGGGCGAGGGAAATCGACGCTTGCAGGTATGTTAATGCAGCAATGGCAAGGAAATTGCTGGTTGACAGCACCAGCAAAAGCAACAACTGAAGTTATCAGGTGCTATTCAGGAGAAAAGGGTCAATTCTGGGCAGTAGATAATTTGCTGAAATATTGTAGACAAAATAGCGTATCGGATATTGATTGGTTGCTTATCGACGAAGCCGCGGCTATTCCAATGCCTCAGTTAGCTGAGTTGATCAGTTATTTTCCCCGAATATTGTTGACCACAACCGTGCAGGGATATGAAGGTACAGGGCGCGGATTTTTACTTAAATTTTGCGTTGGGATTCCTGATAGTCATATCCTGAGCCTGACAGCACCTGTACGTTGGGCTGAAAATGATCCACTGGAAAACTGGTTGGAAAACGCTTTATTGTTTAAGGATGCAATTCCTGTCAACGATTCTGATAAGGCGATTCGTTATCACGTCTATCATCAGCAACAATGGATTAAACAGCCTGAATTGTTGAAACAGTTTTACGGCATATTAACCCGCGCTCACTACAAAACGTCACCTTTGGATTTGCGACGTTTACTGGATGCTAAAGGTATGCAATTTGTTGCGGCTCTTGGAAATAATGCCTTGATCGGTGCTTTGTGGATGGTTGAAGAAGGTGGATTATCGTCTGAACTGGCACATGAAGTATGGGCGGGAAGACGTCGTCCAAGAGGAAATTTGGTTGCTCAATCATTAGCGGCTCACAGTGGTTTATCCCAAGCGGCTGTTCTGAAATCTCAGCGAATTAGCCGGGTTGCTGTGCAGGTTAACAGTCGCAGACAGGGTATTGCTCAGGGAATGATTGCGTTTCAACGAGAAAGGGCGGAAGCGCAGGGAATGGATTTTATTTCTGTTAGCTTTGGTTATACCGCGGAGCTTTGGGCGTTATGGCAAAAGTGCGGTTTTCAATTGGTACGGATGGGTACCCATCAGGAAGCCAGCAGCGGTTGTTATACCGCAATGGCAATTTTTCCACTGAGCCAACAAGGGATTGCACTTTGTGTTCGGGCACAAAAACAGTTTGCTCGTGATGCACATTGGCTGGAATCACAGATTGGGTTCCGCTTGCCTGTTGATTATCAAGCTGATCAACGTCTTAATCAAAATGACTGGCAGGAGCTTGCAGGTTTTGCATTTGCTCACCGGCCATTGTCTGCTTCATTGCCAGCTTTGCAACGATTGTTACTGAATTGTGATTTGCCGCTGATAGCACTGAGAAATCATCTCCAGTGGGAAATGAGTATTGAGCAGTGTGTTACTGAGTTAAAGTTAAGCGGGTATAAGGCATTAACATTGCTTTGGCGGCAAGAAACCACGCAGGCATTGGTAAACCTTGATAAAAAACTTGCTATGTACTGGCAAGAGTGGGCTACTGTTTTTTCTGAGGCCAATCGTCTTCATCATCCCATTTGTCATTAAGATCCCGGTGAGGGGGGAGTTCCGGTTTATTATCCAGAAATTTTTTGACGTCCAGACGGCGTAATTCTTTAATGGCATTGAGCAAAACGCCAACCAGCAAAACTAAAATAATCCACCAGTAATCAGCTAACCATTGCATCGGGTTGTCTCCTGTGGAATACGGAGGTAATTTTCAAATAGATAAGGTAGGTTAGCAGATAACCAGTCGATCCCTGCGATATCATGATGTTGCCAGACATCCAGTAAAATCTGTTCAGTTAGCAATTTCTCCAATTGTTCAGATAATGGCCGATAGCTGATATGCCATGGCTCATAGGCGATACCACTGTTACCGACAAAAGGGCGATAAAAGCCAAAATGGGCCATATTCTCTGTTAACCAGTGAGTTAATGGTTCAAAGTAACCGTCTTTTTCATATTCCCAGGGTTCCAGTTGCAATTTCTGGTTTTCCGGCAGCATGGTTGGATCATAAATATCCAGCTCTGTTCCCCAATGATGACGGCTGGCACCGGGCAAGGCAGACCAGCGAAGAATAGCCTTACAGAGTTCACCTTCGGTTAATGGAGTAATATCCATTGGTTGGCTATTTTCATCCAATACAGGGCGTTTGCCCCGGAATTTGCCATTCCAGATAGTCTGTTGGCGCTGGAAATCGCGGAAAGTGCTGGCAGGTTGCAAATTAAATCCTGCGCTTGCGGCGGCCTGCTGCATGGATAAAAAAGCTTTCGCTGCTTCTGGTTGCAACTGATGGTTGCCAGAGAGCGAAACCAGATGCTCGGTAGTCAGGCCGGTTAACATATTTGCTGTTGTCACTGGATTAGCAGCTCCATAACACGCTGGTAAATTCGGCTAAGTTGTTGCAGATCTGCGGCACTGACAGACTCATTAACTTTATGAATAGTTGAGTTTAATGGCCCCAATTCGACAACCTGAGCACCCATCTTGGCAATAAATCGCCCGTCTGATGTACCGCCGCTGGTGGATAATTCAGGCTTATAGCCACAGTAGTGGTCTATTGCTTGTACGACTGCATCGACTAACTTGCCTTTGGCTGTCAGGAAAGGCTCTCCTGGTAATATCCACTCAATGGTGTAATCCAGGTCGTGGTTTTTTAGGATGGTTTCAACCCGTTTACGGATTTGGCTATCGGTTAGCTCTGTACTGAAGCGGAAGTTGAATTGAACCTGTAAATTCCCTGGGATCACGTTATGGCTGCCTGTTCCGGCATGAATATTGGCAATTTGCATACTGGTCGCTGGGAAAAATTCATTTCCTTCATCCCAATGTGTACTGACCAATTCTTGTAAGGCTGGAATAGCCCGGTGAATCGGGTTATCAGCTAAATGTGGATAGGCAACATGGCCCTGAATGCCATGGACAGTCAAATTAGCTGTAAGGGAACCACGACGGCCATTTTTCACCATATCACCGAGGCAATATTGGCTAGAGGGTTCACCAATCAGACAATAATCTAGTTGTTCATTGCGGGACATCAATGCTTCAACTACTTTAACTGTACCATCGGTGGCTTTTGCTTCTTCGTCTGAGGTAACAAGAAAAGCCAGGCGACCATTGTGATTAGGGTGACTGGTAACAAAGCGTTCGGCGGCGACAACCATAGCGGCCAGCGAACCTTTCATATCTGCTGCACCCCGGCCGTATAGCATGCCATTACGAATGGTCGGCTCAAAAGGTGGATGTTCCCATTGAGATCCGTCACCTGCAGGAACAACATCGGTGTGTCCGGCAAAGGCCAGCGTTGAACCTGTACCACGATAAGCCCAGAAATTGCTTGTATCGCCGAAAGGCATCAGTTCGACGGTGAAGCCAATCGCTTGCAGACGGGCGATCATAATATCCTGACAACCTTTATCGTCTGGACTGACAGATGGCTGCTTGATGAGTTGTTGAGCAAGTTCAATTACAGGACAAGTCATCTCAGCATCCCTCAGCAAAAAATTGCTGATATTCATCTGCTTTATAACCTAACAGACAGTTGCCTTTAGCAGAAACTAATAATGGACGCTTGATAAGAGCGGGCTGTTCTAACATTAACACTTTTGCTGCATCAGCATTATTGATTGCTGCTCTCTGTTGGTCAGTCAGTTTACGCCAGGTTGTGCCACGGGTATTAATCAGTGATTCCCAGCCAAGTTTGTCAATAAACGATTGTAAAAGTGTTTCATTTAATCCATCTACACGATAATCATGAAACAGGTAAGTGATTTTCTGTTCTTCCAGCCAATGACGGGCTTTTTTTATGGTGTCGCAGTTTTTTATCCCGTAGAGAGTAAAGATAGATTGAGAAGGTTTATCCGACATAATATAAGAGATCCCTAAAAAGTCTAAATACCTAAACATAATGCTGGAAAATGTCAGTTTTATCTAGACGGTATCCTGATTTTTATTATCTGAGAAAGGAGGGAGCAGTTTGTCTTGTGGAGGCTATTTTGTTGCACGATAACCGCAAGAGCCGGTCCCCGGGTATAAACCTAAGAGAACGGCTCAGATAAAAATATTAAGCTATCCCATTTTTCCTATGTTGCAGATACATAATTGTTGCTGCCAAACGGGAACGTACGTTCAGTTTTTTTAACAAGTTTCTGATATGTACTTTTACTGTTTCTTCAGAAATAAAGAGTACATCAGCAACTTCCTTATTGGTCATGCCACTGGAAACTTCTTTTAATACATCTAACTCACGCTTGGTCAATTCAGATAAAGGATCAACGTGTTTATGGCGGTTAGCCAAATGTTGATATATTTTTTCACTAAATACAGTTTGTCCACGAGCTGCATGACGAATACTGCTTAACAGCGAATCTAAATCGCTGTCTTTAAGTAAATAGCCATTGGCGCCAGCGTCAATGGCTGCATAAACATCGTTTCGGTCATCTGAAACGGATAATACCAGCACATAAGAGTTGATCCCTTTCCTACGAATAGATTTAATTGTGTCCACGCCTGAAAGACCATTCATATTAAGGTCTATCATAATGACATCAGGTTTGAGCTTGCACGCAATGTTTATTGCTTCTTCACCGTTGTCAGCTTCCGCAGTGACGGTAAGTGCACGGTCGAGCTCTACAATCTGTTTCAGGCCATGGCGAATGAGAGGGTGGTCATCAACTATCATCACTGAATGGTTATACATTGTCCTTCTCCCTTATAGGTAAAGCCACGAAATTCAGACTTTTAATTCGATTAATAGGCAGTAATGAATGAGTCTGCCCTAAATTAAATTGCTATAAAAAAATTTCACAAAAACCGATTGAATTACAAAGTTGATATCTCTGTAAGTCCAGAAAACACATCCTGATATAAAAAAATAAATAGCGCAAATTAGTTTGATAAGTAAAAGAAGAAGATGAGTAATTTTCACAAAAAACGTATAACTTTTCTATAAAAAATAATATTGTAAATCAATTTGTTATAAATCCAGTTATTAAATTTGTTTTCTTTTATAAAATTTATTTTAATTGAATTTATATTGAGAGTTTTTATTGTTTATAATTATCAAAGTTATTATAATTATAATGATATTATATAGTCAGTAATATTTCCGTGTTTATATTCTCCATACCTAGCATATGACATTGATGGATAAATTTACCAGTGTTTTTTTTGAGCAGAAAAGTGCTGGTTTATGGGTAAAATACTGTCAAAGTTATGATTTAACACACCATACCCATTATACTGGTTCTGTGCTTACTCCAGATAATGTATATAAAGGACCCGACGATGGACGAAAAATTAAAGCAGAGTGCATTGGATTTTCACCAGTTTCCACAACCAGGAAAAATCATGGTTACTCCAACCAAGCCTCTGACAACTCAGCGCGATTTGGCCTTAGCTTATTCACCAGGTGTTGCTGCGCCTTGTCTGGAAATTGCAGAAGATCCATTAGCGGCTTACAAATATACGGCGCGCGGCAATCTTGTTGCGGTGATTTCTAACGGTAGTGCAGTCTTAGGGTTAGGGAATATTGGTGCACTGGCAGGTAAGCCAGTGATGGAAGGAAAAGGTGTACTGTTTAAAAAGTTCTCAGGGATTGATGTATTCGATATCGAAGTAGATGAGTCTGATCCTGATAAATTGATTGACATCATTGCGGCATTGGAGCCGACTTTTGGGGGAATTAATCTCGAAGATATCAAAGCACCGGAATGTTTTTATATTGAACAAAAACTCCGGGAAAAAATGAATATTCCAGTATTCCATGATGATCAGCATGGCACGGCAATTATTTGTACTGCTGCCGTTCTAAATGGTTTACGGATTATGAAAAAAGAGATTTCAGCCGTTCGTCTGGTTGTTTCTGGTGCCGGTGCTGCATCGATTGCTTGTATGAATTTACTGGTTGCGCTTGGGCTGAAACGCGAAAACATCGTGGTATGTGACTCTAAAGGGGTTATTTATCGTGGTCGCGATGAAAATATGGAAGGAACTAAAGCCGCCTATGCTATTGAAGATAATGGCAGTCGTACATTAGGTGATGTTATCCCTGGTGCAGATATTTTTCTGGGATGTTCTGGTCCTGGCGTGCTGACTCAGGATATGGTGAAAACCATGGCAAAAGATCCTCTCATCATGGCGCTGGCAAACCCTGAGCCAGAAATTTTGCCACCATTGGCTAAACAAGTTCGCCCTGATGCTATTATTTGTACTGGTCGTTCGGATTATCCGAACCAGGTTAATAACGTTCTTTGTTTCCCATTTATTTTCCGTGGTGCGTTAGATGTTGGGGCAACAACTATCAACGAAGAGATGAAACTTGCCTGCGTCCACGCTATTGCTGATTTGGCACTGGCAGAACAGAGTGAAGAAGTCGCTTCTGCATATAATGATCAGGATCTGTTTTTTGGCCCGGAGTATATTATTCCCAAACCATTTGATCCGCGTCTGATTGTTAAAATTGCCCCGGCAGTGGCTAAAGCGGCTATGGATTCCGGTGTAGCAACGCGTCCGATTAAAGATTTTAGTGCATACATAGAAAAACTGAATGAGTTTGTCTACAAAACGAACTTGTTTATGAAACCTATTTTCTCTCAGGCAAAGAAAGTGAAAAAGCGCATTGTTCTGGCCGAAGGGGAAGAAGTTCGGGTGCTGCATGCGACTCAGGAGCTGATTTCTCTTGGGTTGGCTTATCCGATCTTGATTGGCCGTCCAAGTGTTATCGAAAAGCGTATCCAGAAATTAGGGCTGCATATCGAAGCGGGTAAAGATTTTGAAGTCGTCAATAATGAGAATGATCCACGCTTTAAAGAGTATTGGCAAGAATATCATAACATTATGAAACGTCGTGGTATTTCTCCTGAACAAGCACGCCGAGCCGTTATTGGTAATCCAACCCTGATTGGGGCGATTATGGTGTTACGTGGTGAGGCTGATGGTCTGATTTGTGGTACCGTTGGCAGTTACAGTGAACACTATGATGTGATGAGAGATGTATTTGGCTTCCGAGAGGGGGTCCATACTGCGGGTGCAATGAACGCATTGATGTTGCCAAGTGGTAATACTTTTATTGCAGATACCTATGTCAATAATAATCCAACGCCTGAACAACTGGCCGAGATTACTCTCATGGCCGCAGAGACCATTCGACGTTTTGGTATCGAACCAAAAGTTGCGTTGCTTTCTCATTCAAGCTTTGGTTCTACAGATTGTCTTTCCGCGCAGAAAATGCGTCAGACATTGGCATTGGTCAATAAGATGTCACCTTCACTTGAAATTGATGGTGAAATGCACGGTGATGCCGCGTTGGTTGAAAGTATTCGTCGTGACGTTATGCCAGATAGTCCATTGAAAGGTGCGGCGAATCTGTTAATTATGCCGAATATGGAAGCCGCCCGTATCAGTTATAATTTGCTACGTGTCACCAGCTCGGAGGGAGTTACCGTTGGTCCGGTTCTTATGGGAGTTTCAAAACCGGTACACATTTTGACGCCAATTGCTTCTGTACGTCGTATCGTCAATATGGTCGCTTTAGCAGCAGTTGAAGCGCAAACTCATCCATTGTAAAGATAGATCTTAATAAGCAGATTAAAACAGCCGCGGTTTCCTGTAGGGAGCCGGGCTGTTTATTGTAAATAATTCTTATTATCTATATGATGCGCAAAATATTATATGGATAACGAACATTATGAAATTATTCACAGCTGTAAAATCCTTTCTGATTACCTGTGGCTTACTGCTCTTATCTGGATGCATATCTGTACAACAAAAGCCAACTCTGCAAATACTTTCGCCGGAATTGACCCAGCAAGGGGTTGTTATCGATCTTAAAACCGGCAACGCGCTTACTCCTGATGAATTGATCAATCGATTGGCCTCACATCAGCGAATAGTTGTGGGTGAAAAACATGATAATCCATATCATCATCAAATTGAGCTTTGGCTGGTTCAGCAACTTCTTCTCAAGAGAGAACATGGTTCGGTACTGTTGGAAATGATTACTCCTGACCAGCAGGAAAAAGTGAACAAAGTCAAAAACTGGTTGCAAACTAAGCCTACTGTGCGTGAAAGCCGTATAAAAGATTTGCTGGCGTGGAATGCTGGATGGCCGTGGGAATTGTATGGTGAGCTGGTCTTGGAGCTTATGTATCAGCCTTATCCGCTCTTGGCTGCAAATTTGGCTCGCAGTGAAATTAAGGCTGCTTACAGCAATCCCCCTATTTTACAGGGAAATATTTCTGTTGCTGAAAATGTGAAAGCACAGATTGCAGCGACGATTAAAGATGCCCATGGTGGTGAAATAACAGAGCAACAGTTATCTGCAATGACAACGATTCAGCAAATGCGGGATCGCAGAATGGCAGAGCAATTAATTAAAGCACCTGTTCCTGCTACATTGATTGCGGGTGGATACCATGCAACGAAAGTGATGGGTGTTCCTCTGCATATTAAAGATTTGTCACCACGGGAGGATCTTGTTGTGCTGATTCTCGCTGAGAAAGCAAATGTACTGGATAGTCAACATGCTGATTATATCTGGTATACACCAGTAAAAAAACTATAGATATTTTACATAATTAGCTGTTTTTTAGGCTGTATTTAAAGGGTTCTGGTACATGGATGTGCGCAAGTTAACGATATATGCAAAAATAATTTTCATTAACATATGGAATTAATTATCATTACCAAATGATAATTAAAATTATGCGCTGTAACTAATGTTAACGTTGACACACCCTGTCTTTCAAACAAGTCATTTTAAAAAAGGACTTGTTTTTGCTCTTGCTGTTCATCTCATTTGGGCTGGATGGATTATCTACCAGTCAGAAGAAATTTCTGTTGATGAATTGATGTCACCTCCGGCGGTGATGATGGAGCTTTCATTACTGACAGAAGCGATACATCAGGTACAAAAACAACCTATTGGTATTGAACAGCAACTTTCTGTTGCCAGCCGACAACAAGAAAGTGCGATTAATGAGATTAAAGCGCCTGAGCTTATTAAAGATGAACAAGCGCAGATTTTGGTACATAAGCTTAAAAAACAGAAAAAGAACCTCGAAGAGCTTAAAAAAACACCGCCAGTAAAGCGCCAACAGGTAGAAGAACAAGAGAGTGAAAAATCTCAAAGTAGTGCTGCTCCTGTGAGCAGTACTGCCACTTCGGTTAATCTAACTTCGCGAGTTGCTGCTTCTTATGATAGTGATTCAAATGCTATTGTTGATGCAGGCGCTGCATGGCGAGCTGAAGTTATCGGGCATTTAAACCGTTATAAACGCTATCCTGAGGATGCACAGAGAAGAAACCGCACTGGCCGGCCTACGGTCAGGTTCACTATTGATAAACACGGATATGTTACTAACAGCGTTTTGGTTCATCGTTCAGGTACCCATTCTCTGGACAGGGAAGCGAAACAAGTTTTGGCAAGAGCGCAGCCATTGCCAGCTCCTCCCAATATTATTTTAAACGGCAATGAAATTACGATAGAACTTCCAATTGATTTTAGTTTAGTCAATTAATATCTTTAATGACTTAAGGACAGTATATATTATGTTAAGGCAGCAAGCGCAGTTTGCCCTGAAAACTAAAGGGCTGTTGTTAACATTTTTATTAAGTGGCTGGTTGAGTTCAGCTGCGGCAGAGGAAGGAATTATGCCACCAAAGGCAATTAAACAACCACATCAGATGATTATTCATGGTGATACTCGTACAGATGATTATTACTGGATGAGGGATGATAATCGTCAGGATCAAAAAATTATTGATCATTTGATAGCCGAAAATAAATATACTGAACAGATGTTGAAACCCGGTGAGCAATTGCGGGATACGTTATATGAAGAAATGATTAGTCGGATGAAACAGGATGATCAATCCGTGCCATACACTTATAACGGGTATATTTATCGTACAATTTATGAAGCTGGAAAAGATTTTCCGATTTATCAGCGTAAACCGGTTGATAGTTCATCAGATTGGCAGATTCTGGTTGATGGTAATGAAAGAGCTAAAGGGCATGAATATTACCAACTGAGTGATTTTGCTATCACGCCTGATAATAAACATATTGCGATTGCCGAAGATACTCAGGGGCGCCGTAATTATCAGATCTCCTTTAAAGAGATCAATGATAAACAGTGGAATAATGGCGTAATAAACAATACTTCTGGCGATATTGTCTGGGCAAATGATAACAACACACTATTTTATGTGCGCAGGAATTCTCAAACGTTGTTGCCATACCAAGTATTTCGTCACCAATATGGTACAAATACTACTGAAGATCAGAAAATATATCAGGAAAAAGATGAGCGATTTTACTTAGAACTCTCTAAAAGTTCTTCCCGTGATTATATTATGTTGTCGATAACCAGCACTTCGACTTCGGAATATTTACTGATTGATGCAAATAAACCACAAGCTGAACTTCAAGTATTTTCTCCCCGTCAAGAAGGTCGGGAATATGATATAGACCATTTCCGTGATTATTTTTACATCCGTTCAAATCATGAAAATGAAACTTATGGGCTTTATCAGACTGATGCAATAAATACACCGTGGAAAACAGTTATTGCTCCACAGCAGGATAGTGATCTTGAAGATTTCGTATTGTTCAATAACTGGTTAGTTGTACAGGAGCGAACAAAAGGATTGCCGACAATTCGTCAGATTAATTGGGAAACACAGCAAGAAAAACAGATTAAATTTGATGATCCGAGTTATATGGCATGGATTGATTACAACCCTGAGCCAGATACTGATTTTGTACGTTATGGTTATTCGTCCATGACTACACCAAGTTCAACATTCCAGTGGAATATGAAAACAGGTGAGCGGGAATTACTTAAGCAGCAGGAAGTAAAAGGATTCGATAAACATAATTATGAGAGCCAGCGTATTTGGGTGAAAGCTCGTGATGGTGTGGAAGTTCCAGTCTCTCTGGTTTATCGTAAATCACTGTTCAAAAAAGGCCATAACCCAATATTGATATATGGATATGGGGCTTATGGTTCGAGTATGGACCCGGCATTCAGCTCATCACGATTGAGTCTGTTGGACAGAGGTTTTGTTTACGCATTGGTGCATGTGCGTGGTGGCGGTGAATTGGGCAAGCAGTGGTATCTGCAAGGTAAAGTCGAAAATAAAATGAATAGTTTTAATGACTTTATCGATGTGACCAAGGATCTGATTGCTCAGAAATATGGTGACAGTAAGCGTGTTTATGCTATGGGAGGCAGTGCTGGTGGTTTGCTGATGGGAGCAGTAATTAATCAGGCACCGGAATTATATCGTGGTGTTGTTACTCAGGTTCCATTTGTTGATGCTGTTACAACCATGCTCGATCCTTCTATTCCACTGACAGTAGGAGAATATGAAGAGTGGGGTAATCCCGAAAACAAAGATGATTATTTCCGAATTAAATCATATAGCCCATATGATAATATAAAATCTCAGCGCTATCCCAATTTATTGGTTACGAGTGGATTACATGATTCACAGGTTCAATATTGGGAGCCAGCTAAATGGGTCGCAAAATTACGGGATATGAAGAAAGATGACACTGTTTTATTACTGGAAACCAATATGAGTGCGGGGCATGATGGTAAATCAGGCCGTTTTAATCGTTTGAAAGATACTGCATTGGATTACAGTTTTATTTTAATGTTGGATGATGCTAAGAAATACTTTCCACAATTAAGAGATAACTGAAAGAAATTATAAATATAAGTTTGTTATTTAAAGCACTGATAATTATTTATCAGTGCTGAATCTTTTTATTCTTTTTTTGAAGACTGACATGTGAGCAAATAATTTATTTTTATGAATTTGGGATGATTGAAATGAGAATAATGACACAAATAGCAGGAGCCAGTGTTGTGTTGATTGGGCTTCAAGGGCTTGCTTATGGTGAAGAAAAACAAGAGAAGAAATCAGATAAGGTAATGAAATTCAGCAGTCTTAAGGTTTCAGGTTCGCAGGATAATGCCGAAGTGCGGGCAATGGAAAGGCCCGGTTCTTATAGTTCTAAAGGCGAAGATACTAAACTTCAGTCAATAGATAATATATTGCGCAGTATGCCAGGAACCTATACGCAAATAGATCCGGGACAGGGGACGGTGAGTGTAAATATCCGTGGATTAAGTGGCTTTGGCCGGGTTAATATGATGGTTGATGGTGTTAGCCAGAGCTTTTATGGTACATCTCCGACGAATCCAATTCATGGTTTGACTTATAACCAATTCGGGGCACTAATTGATCCTAATTTTATCGTGGGCGTTGATGTTAACCGTGGTCAATCTGATGGTTCAAATAGCGTTAATGCCTTGGTAGGTAGTGCTAATTTCCGCACAATTGGCATAGATGATGTAATATTTGCTGGGAATTCGCTAGGAGTACGCACAAAAGCAACTTATGGCGATAATGGCATTGGTCATAATGGCATGATAGCGGTTGCGGGTAAAATACCGGCTTTTAGTTCTGAGGGTTCAATAGGTGCTATGTTGGCTGGCAGCGGACATTCAATTGATGCGCATTATAAGAATGGCGACGGTGTATTAAGTGATGAGTTTGCTACCAATAAATCATTTAAGCAAAAACCCAATTCGCAGTTAATGAAAATAAATATTAAACCAAACGAATTTCATGATATGGAACTCAGTGGGCGCAATTATCATAATAAATTTACCCGCCGTCATATTGACAGTCGGGATGTTTATCTAAAATACAATTACACACCATTTAGTGAATGGGTTGATATGAAATTATTGGCCAGCACCAGTGAGAGTAGTCAACGTTATGAAGGTGATTCACTTTTTGATTTGATAAATAGCAGAGCCAAAAACAAGTCAGATGCAATAGATATTAGTAACATTAGTCGATTCGACTATGGCAATACAAATTTTGAGCTAACATTTGGCAGTAAATTGATGAAAACCGAATATAGCAAAATAACAGATAGTACTTATTCTGGTAAAGGTCAAAATGAGGAAGAAAAGAAAAAATATGATAAAACGGATAGGGAAGCAAAAGAAAATAATGTCTTTGCACCAAGTGGTAAACAAGATATTGCCAGTATTTATGGTGGGCTGAAAATAAATCGTGGGATTTATCAGGCCAATATTACCTTTAATTATATGGACTACAATGTTAAAGGCCATAAACCGGCTTGTGATCTGCGGATTCCTTGTTTCCCTCAGTGGGCAACCGAATTGAATTTGAAAGAACATGGATTTAATCCTGGCATTTTACTATCAGCAGAAATTATTCCTGAATTTCAGCCATTCGTCAGTTATGCTCGCTCAATGAGAGCACCAAACATTCAGGAAACTTTCTATAGTAATGAAGGTGGTGGTTCCATGAATCCATTTTTGAAGGGAGAAACATCAGATACTTATGAAATTGGTTTTAATAGTTTTCGCCCAGATTTGATTGTTAAGGGAGATATTTTCCGCTTGAAAGCCGCCTGGTATCACTCTAAAGTAAAAAATTATATTCTCAGTGATATCTGGATTATTTGTGGCAACAGGAAAACATGTAAATACGATAGTTCATTGGACAACTACGATACAGTCGATCCTAACATCAAAATGTATATCTATCACAATAGCTTGACGCCGGTGACAATACGTGGGTATGAAGTTGCTGCTGATTATGATGCGGGGGTGTTTTATAGCAAATTGGCTTATAGCTGGCAAAAAACGCGCCAGCCAACTTCGGCAGCTACAGCGCATTTTGGTGCTGATCCCGTGTCACAATTACCTGATAGTTTTATGACTCTGGATACAGGTGTTCGTTTATTTGATGAAAAATTCCGTATTGGTGCGATTGTTAAATACACTGGCGATTCTCATAGACTGGACCCAGATCAATATAATGTGGATAGTGATGGGCGGGTTGTACTACAAAAAGAGCCTAAAATCCCGACGATAGTTGATCTTTATAGTGATTATCAGATAAATAAAAACGTATTGTTGAAATTTTCAGTACAGAACCTGGCAAACAAAAACTATTCTGAAGCACTTAATCGTGTAAATTCTTCTCCATTAATGACCGAACAAACTTCAGCTATGCAAACCGCCAGAGGGCGTACCTATATTGCAGGTGCAGAAATTCGTTTCTGATGTAAGAAAAAGTGGCAAGGGAATGCCATTATTCCTGATTTGCTCGCCGTTTCTGGCGTTTTTTCTTCACTTTAATAACTTCACTTTCAATCCAACCATCTTGTAAACGGGTTTTCAGAGCATCACCAACACGTACTTGTTTGGTTTGTTTCAGTAATTTTCCATCAGATGTTTCACTGATATTGTAACCACGAGCCAGAGTTGCTAGTGGGCTGACGGCTTCCATTCGTGAACAGGAAACGGCAAATTTTTCTCTGGAACGGCTGAGTTGTCGTTCAATCGCTTGTTTTAGCCGGAAATCCTGTTGTTGGATTTGTTGGCTATACTGGTGGATCTGCTGACTAGGCTCTGAATGCCAGAGGCGTTGCTGCAATTTCTCATAAGCCAGATTGCTTTGTCGTAGATGCTGTTGCAAGCTGTCAGTGAGTCGTTGGCGTAAACTGACCAGTATGTTTTGCTGACGAGCCAGTCGTAAATGGGGATGTTGCTGCTGTAAACGATGAGATAACAAACTAAAAACATGTTGTTTCTGGGCAAAGAAATAATCCATTGCCATTTCCAGCCGTTGTTGTTGTGATTGAATTTGACGTAATAATTCAAGCTGATTACGGCTGACTAACTCAGCTGCTGCTGATGGTGTAGGAGCGCGTAAATCTGCCACAAAATCAGCAATGGTGATATCCGTTTCATGACCTACAGCACTGACTATCGGAATATCACTGTGAAAAATCGCTCTGGCAACATGTTCATCGTTGAAACTCCATAAATCTTCTAGCGAGCCGCCACCACGTCCAACAATCAATACATCACATTCTTGCCTTTCGTTAGCTAATTCAATAGCCCTGATAATCTGTAACGGTGCTTCTGTACCCTGGACGGCTGTTGGATAAATGATGATGGGTAATGATGGATCACGACGCTTTAAAATATTCAAAATATCATGCAGAGCAGCACCATTGGTTGAAGTAATCACACCAAGCTGTTGAGCAGGAGATGGCAAGGGTTTTTTATAGCTTTGGTCAAATAATCCTTCAGCACTGAGTTTTTGTTTCAATAATTCAAACTGTTGTTGTAACAGGCCATCACCGGCGGGTTGCATACTTTCAACAATGAGCTGATAGTCTCCTCTTGGTTCATAAAGTGTAATTGCAGCGCGCACTAATACCTGCTGACCATTTTGTGGTCTGAATGTCACACGTTGGTTGCTATTGCGAAACATAGCTGCTCGCACTTGGGCACGTTCGTCTTTCAGTGTGAAATACCAGTGACCAGAAGAAGGTTGAGAAAAGTTAGATATTTCAGCGCTTAGCCAAATTCTGCCCATTTCCATTTCGAGCAGTTGTCGAATCGTCTGATTGAGGCGACTGACAGAAAAAATTTCAGTATTAAAAGGTAGTGACATATGAGAAAGATCAAATTTCAAAACAAGAACTTAATATACTGATACTAACCTTCATGATGAAGTAAGCAAGAAATTTTTTAATAAAATGCTGGAGGCAACCGATTACGTTCTGTATAATGCCGCGGCAATATTTTATTCCTTAAATTTTCAGCAGCTTGGTGAGATATTGCTTATGTTACGAATAAAAAAAGAAGCTTTAACCTTTGACGATGTTCTGTTAGTTCCTGCCCATTCTACTGTTCTGCCTAACACTGCTGACTTGTCTACTCAACTGACCCCCACTATCCTTCTGAAGGTTCCTATGCTATCTGCGGCTATGGATACCGTGACTGAATCCGCTTTAGCTATTGCGTTGGCTCAGGAGGGGGGAATGGGTTTCATCCATAAAAATATGTCGATTGAGCGTCAAGCAGAAGAAGTGAGTCGGGTGAAGAAACATGAGAGTGGTGTTGTGACAGATCCTGTCACTGTGACTCCTAAAACAACGCTGCGTGAAGTTCAAGCTCTAACTGAACGTAATGGTTTTGCTGGTTATCCTGTTGTGACTGAAGGAAATGAGTTAGTTGGTATTATTACTGGCCGTGATGTACGTTTCGTTACTGATCTGGATCAGCCAGTTACTGCTGTAATGACACCTAAAGAGTGTTTAGTAACGGTAAAAGAGGGCGAAGCTCGCGAAGTTGTATTGCAGAAAATGCATGAAAAACGTGTCGAAAAAGCACTGGTAGTTAATGAAAACTTTCATCTGCTTGGCATGATCACAGTTAAAGATTTCCAGAAAGCAGAGCGTAAACCTAATGCTTGTAAAGATGAGCATGGCCGTTTACGTGTTGGTGCAGCGGTTGGTGCTGGTGCCGGCAATGAGGAGCGTATTGATGCGTTGGTTGCCGCTGGTATTGATGTTCTGCTGATTGATTCATCACATGGTCATTCTGAAGGTGTATTGCAACGTATTCGTGAAACCCGCGCTAAATACCCAAATCTACAAATTATTGGCGGTAACGTGGCAACTGGGGAAGGAGCAAAAGCGCTGGTAGCGGCTGGAGTCAATGCTGTTAAAGTCGGTATCGGTCCCGGTTCTATCTGTACTACCCGCATTGTTACCGGTGTAGGTGTACCACAAATTACTGCTATCTCTGACGCGGTTGCAGCGTTGGAAGGCACCGGTATTCCGGTTATTGCTGATGGTGGTATTCGTTTCTCTGGCGATATTGCCAAAGCCATCGCTGCGGGAGCGTCTTGTGTTATGGTGGGTTCTATGTTCGCAGGGACAGAAGAGTCACCAGGAGAAATTGAGCTGTTCCAGGGACGTTCATTTAAATCTTATCGTGGTATGGGATCGTTGGGGGCGATGTCTAAAGGCTCTTCTGATCGATATTTCCAAACTGATAATGCCGCAGATAAGCTGGTACCGGAAGGTATTGAAGGCCGTGTTGCCTATAAAGGCTTGCTGAAAAACATTGTCCATCAGCAAATGGGGGGCTTGCGCTCTTGCATGGGATTGACAGGCTGTGGAACCATTGATGAATTGAGAACTAAAGCAGAATTTGTTCGCATTAGTGGTGCTGGTATTCAGGAAAGCCACGTTCATGATGTGACCATTACCAAAGAGTCTCCAAACTACCGTTTAGGTTTGTAATTCATATTTATGTGGCCTGAATAAGGCCACTGAACCTTTTTTATTTTTACTACTTGTTTTTGGAATTCCCCGCACATGACAACTAATATCCATCAGCACCGCATTCTTATCCTCGATTTTGGTTCACAATATACTCAGTTGATTGCTCGTCGTATCCGTGAAATCGGGGTTTACTGTGAACTTTGGGCATGGGATGTCACTGAAGAACAAATCCGCAGCTTTAATCCAAGCGGTATCATTCTTTCCGGTGGCCCGGAAAGCACCACAGAGCAGGGAAGTCCACTGGCACCTGAATATGTTTTTAACGCGGGTATTCCTGTATTGGGTGTTTGCTATGGTATGCAAACTATGTCAATGCAGTTTGGTGGTAAGGTTGAAAGTTCTATTGAGCGTGAATTTGGTTATGCTCAGGTCGGAATTAAATCGGAAAGTGCACTATTCCGTGGGATTCAGGATTCATTAAATGAGCAAGGTCAACCATTACTGGATGTATGGATGAGTCACGGTGATAAAGTCACGGCAATTCCTGCGGACTTTATTACGATCGCCAGCACTGATACCTGTCCATTTGCCATTATAGCGAATGAAGAAAAACGTTTTTATGGCGTACAATTCCACCCGGAAGTCACTCATACTCGTCAGGGGCAGCGCATACTGGAACGTTTTGTACTGGATATATGTCAATGTGAAGCGCTGTGGGCTCCTGATTCTATTATCGAAGATACCGTTGTACGCTTACGCGAACAGGTTGGTGAGGATCACGTTATTTTGGGGTTATCCGGTGGTGTTGATTCCTCTGTTACCGCATTATTGCTGCACCGCGCAATTGGTAATCGTCTGACCTGTGTATTTGTTGATAACGGTTTGTTGCGTTTGAATGAAGCTGATCAGGTAATGGAAATGTTTACCGGCAAATTTGGGCTAAATATTGTTCATGTTCCCGCCGAAGATCGTTTCCTTGCTGCACTGGCTGGCATCAATGATCCGGAAGAGAAGCGTAAAACGATTGGTCGTGTATTTGTTGAAGTCTTTGATGAAGAGGCAAGTAAACAGACTCAGGTTAAATGGCTGGCACAAGGTACTATTTATCCGGATGTCATCGAATCAGCGGCATCTGCGACAGGTAAAGCCCATGTTATCAAATCTCATCATAACGTAGGTGGTTTGCCAGAAGAGATGAAACTGGGATTGGTAGAACCTCTGAAAGAGTTGTTCAAAGATGAGGTGCGTAAGATTGGCTTGGCGTTGGGATTGCCTTATGACATGTTGAACCGCCATCCATTCCCAGGTCCCGGCTTAGGTGTTCGTGTATTGGGTGAAGTGAAGAAAGAGTACTGCGATTTACTACGTCGGGCAGATGCTATCTTTATTGAAGAGCTGCACAAGGCTGATTTGTACAATAAAGTCAGCCAGGCATTTACTGTATTCTTGCCGGTTCGTTCGGTGGGCGTTATGGGGGATGGCCGCAAGTATGACTGGGTTGTCTCGTTACGGGCAGTAGAAACTATTGATTTTATGACCGCACATTGGGCACATTTGCCATATGATTTCCTTGGCCGGGTTTCTAACCGGATCATCAATGAAGTCAAAGGGATATCAAGAGTGGTCTATGATGTCAGTGGTAAACCTCCTGCGACTATTGAGTGGGAATAAGCCCTCAGAGTCTATAGACATTGGTTGAAGCCTAAATTAAAAACATCAATAAAACTAAAACGTTTTTTGGTGTTTTTGTTTATGGTATGCACTGAACTGTATTCGTCAGTTGGATATAACTGAGATTGGATTGAAGAGGTCTTAACTCATGAGTAACGTAGCCGTAGAGATCCATAACAAAGCTGTATGTGTTGAACAGAGCAAACAACTGCCACGGAGTTGGTTAACAAGTTGATTGAAGAATATAAAGAATAAACTCGATATTCACTTGAGATTATTGTTAAAACTTGGTTTTTTCAGCTTTATTTTGTTTAGAATTTGGATTGGGTTTAGTGACAATAAATGGGCCATGTGCATACATTCCACGACATCCAGTCTTCTTTCACCATTTTCAACTTTGGCTATAAATGATTGAGGACGGCCAAATACTTGCGCCAGTTTTTCCTGTGTAATGCCTTTTTCCAAGCGTGTTTCGCGTAATAATCGGATAACGTGCTGATATTCTTCTGAGTAAATCGAGCTCATTCGTTTTGCCTTAATAGAAAGATCCCAAGTATAGAATATCCCTCATTTGCAGGAATATCCAAAGTTACAGTCTCAGAGAAGCTGTTCAGTTTTTTGTTTACGATTCAGTGTAATTTCTCCTATCAGTTTCTCTTTGATTGCTAACGTATTTGCGATTTCATATAAAGAATTAGTATTAAGTTGTTGTGCTTCTTGTGCGTCAAAGCCGAGTTCAGAAAAAATATTTTTCCCAATTGGTGTTACATGACGAATTTTAGTATCAATATTGACGGTCACTTGTTTCTCCAATGCTACAAACCATGATTCAATTTTACGCTATTCTATTAATTAGTGATGTAGAAAGTGGCAAAGATGGTTTGTAGACTTTTGGATGTCCAATTTATTCATTAAGAGTTATTCCAGTTACAGCCGAAGATATTGTGATCCGCTGGATTATTTTCATAATGTCATTTCAAGTTATGTTCAGATATTTAATTATCAATTCATCGGCCAATCGTTGCTATTTTGCGAATGTAACCGTTAAATTAATGATATACTTTTCATCCTTCAAGTTGTTGCTTTGTTGGTTGTTTTCACTTACCCCAGTCACAGAGTTATCTATGCTCCCGGGGATTCGCTCCCTTGCCGTCGCGATGCACCTTGAAATCTATTGGGTATAAATGTCATCAATTTATTAACTGATATTTTATTTTTTATCTATAAATTTTAGGCAAAGTAAAGATCTATGACAATATAAAATAAGACATTTTTACCCTGATCTATATTAATTATCTTATAAATCGGTGTGGATTTCTATTTAAAACATAAATAATTAGAATAGTTGTTACAGTGCCACTTCCAATAATTCCTGCTAACCAATTATTTCCATTTAAACCCAAGATTAAAGCGACAAACAAAGAGATAAAAGTGAGTAATAATCCATAACTTTGTCCCCTTATACTTTTTCTTACCATTTGCTCTAAAGCGACTTTTTCCATCTCGTGTCTGTGCTGTTGTTGTTGTTCGATTAGGGTTAGAAATCGATCTGCAGCTCCTTTTGTATGTTGTTCATAAAGCGATAATATCTCCGAATCAGGCAATTGATAATATAATGGATTGATATCACCTTGATTAGATTGTTTAGCTATTTTCGGATGTTTTCCGGTGACCATTTTTCTCATATATCGTCTCTTTCCCTGTAGATAATATGATTTCATCATTGAATTGCTTTAATACAACAGCAAAGTCTGCACGGACTTTATCCAGATCATCTGCTAAAGTATCAACATCACTCTTCTGTGGGATAAGATCAAAATAGTTTGTATTGGGCATAATATCGAATCTCGGTGAAATTGATCTTAATTTATTAAAATATTGTATGAAAATGTTCATCATATTACCTGTGTTATTAGTTGCTTCTATTAGTTAAATGATTTATTTACAATTATATTTTCTTGATTTTGATTGGATAATAATACCTGATAAATAGATTTATTCCATAAAAATATTGCGAGCCGGCTCAAAAATAGAACTGAAAATAATGGAATATAATTTCATTCAAGGTAATTATTAATCGTCTATATAGGAACTATTAATGAGTATGATTTACGACTAAAAGTATCAGAATATGCTATAGTGCTGGCTGGTTTTTGCTTATATTTTTGGGAATCTTATGTCGTATCAATGCCCCTTATGTCATCAATCTTTATTGTTCACTCGACAGCAATGGCGTTGTGAGAATAATCATCAGTTTGATTGTGCGAAAGAAGGGTATGTCAATCTGATGCCTGTTCAGCATAAAAGGTCTAAAGAACCGGGAGATAGTCCAGAGATGATGCAATCAAGAAGGGCGTTTTTGGATTCTGGGCATTATCAACCATTACAACAACAGGTTTCGGAATTGCTGGAAAAGTATCTGCCAGAAAAGGCAGAAAGTTTACTGGACATAGGATGCGGTGAAGGTTATTACACCGCTGCGGTTGAAGCGCAGTTAAGCAAGAGACGTAATCTTAAAATCTATGGGTTAGATGTCGCTAAGATCGCAGTTCGTTATGGCGCTAAGCGCTATCCTGCTGTCAGCTTTTGTGTCGCGTCGAGCCATCGTTTGCCATTTGCCGATGAATCTCTTGCCGGGGTGCTACGGATTTACGCGCCTTGCAAAGCGGAAGAACTGGCAAGGGTTGTTAAGCCACAGGGAATTGTTCTGACAGTCACTCCCGGTCCTCGCCATCTTTATCAGCTCAAGGAATTGATTTATCAGAATATTCAGCTTCATCCATTGAAGACAGAACAGTTAGCAGGATTCGAATTGATAACGGATGAATCATTATCTTATCCAATGAAATTAAATGGAATACAGGCGCATCATTTATTACAGATGACACCATTTGCCTGGCGGGCCACAGAAGATGTGAAAAAAGGATTGGCAGATAAAGCGTTGTTTGAATGCGAAACTGATTTTATATTGCGGGTTTATCAACGTCTTGATTAATTAGAATTTAGCCCAAAATATCATTTTTGGAAAAGAAATATTCTGGGCTAGAGGCGTTATTTCGAGTACATAAATAATTCGAGGTGTTCAAATAAAATATTGAAGCCAATTGCAATCAGAATAAGCCCACCAATAAGCTCAGCACGTTTGCCTAGTAGTGGGCCAATATAGCGGCCAATTAACATCCCCAATGTCGCCATAATCATTGTCATTATACCGATAGCCATCGCAGTATGTATGATATTGACTTGAAGAAAAGCGAGTCCGACACCAATTGCCATTGCATCCAGACTGGTAGCAATAGCGGTTGTTATTAATACCATTGAATTGTGGCGGCAGGGTGGTTCACACTTTTTTTCCGGGCTAGCTTTAAAACTGTCTGTAACCATTCTATAGCCTAGAATAAACAGCAGAGTGAAAGCAATCCAATGATCCCACTCCATAATATACTGACTGGCATAAAGTCCTATCGACCAGCCAATCAGCGGAGTACAAGCTTCCACCACACCAAATATCAGGCCAGTACGGAGTGCTTCACGAAAATGTGGTCTATGCAGTGCGGCCCCTTTGCCGATTGCAGCAGCAAAAGCATCCATTGAGAGCGCTAAAGCTAGGATAAGGGTTGCGTATAAGTTCATTAAAATAGCCTCGGTTGGGTGTTTCCATATACATATAACTCACCCCCAACCAATGATGTGTTATATGCCTATGGTCTTGCCAACCTTAAAGGCTACCCGTACCACGTTTTATTTTGAAACGAGTATGTTGATACGAGTTTTTCAGAGAAATTAACTAAATCATTTTTCTGAAACAGGCTACTCCCCATGACTTTTTCAAAGATAGCATAATAACTCAAAAAGAGAAAATAATATTATTTTTAGGGTTAAAGTATGATACCGATAATAATTATCATTATCTATTTGTCATGTGGGAGAAAATAAAAACCAGCATAAAGCTGATTGTTTATTATTTATTTTTCTATCCATTATTTATTCTTATCTATCTATTTTCAACAAGGAATTTATAAATCATTTCTAAATCATCAAGTTGGCAGACTGAGACATATAAATTTTTATTTTCTAAACCAATAACCAGAATGCCATCTTCAGATAAATTTATGGTTTTTATCCGGTCATAAGAAATAAACGTATTTGCGTAGAAAAAACCTTTACTTTTAAATAACAATTTAGGTGAGCGTATATAGGCAATATAAATAGTAACCAGGATAGTAAATAACAATAAATATGTGGTTAAACGACTACCATGAGCAATGATATTATTATAAACAACAATAAGTATCAGGATAATAAAGATGAGAGCATCAATTTTATGTTTTCTTTTTAGCTTTATTTGTAAATAGGTTTTTCCTTTCAGTAGATTAACCACAAATTCGTCATAGATAGCGAAAGCTAGCATTAGCACAATTAAACTCACTAATACCATATCATTGAGGCTCATTCTTTAATCTCTGTGTTGTTGTAAAAAAAAAAATACGGGGAGGAATTTCTCCCCGTATGATTAATGGGATGATTATTTCTATAGGCCGAGGAACCCAAATCTGGCACCAATAATCCCCAGAATAAAGAAGCCAATAATAATCCATAGGGCATTGACTTTATGCCTTAATAGCCACATACAGGCAAATGTCAGCAATAGTGGTACAAGGCCCGGCATCAGTTGATCAAGGATATTCTGAACCGTGGTGATTGTTTTTTCACCTGTTTGTTGGTTAGGGATTTCTGATACGACTAGCGGGATATTGACTTTCGTCCATTTATTAACTAATGCTCCCATGACAAACAGTCCAAGGATTGATGCACCCTCCGTCATTTTTTGTAGGAAGCCTCCCCCCATATCCTGAACGATATGAATCCCTTTCTTATAGCCATAAGAGATCCCTGAATAGAGAACCAATAGGCGAACCAAGTTAAATAAAAAGAAGAATAGTACTGGTCCAAGCCAGCTACCGCTCATTGCTAGACCCGCCCCCAAAGCAGCAAATACCGGGCGGACTGTGCCCCAAAAAATTGGATCACCCACACCGGCCAATGGCCCCATCAAACCGACTTTGATACCGTTGATAGCACCATCATCAATTGTTGCTCCATTAGCTCTCTGCTCTTCCATTGCCATCGTGACGCCCAATACAGGTGCGACAACGTAAGGATGAGTATTAAAGAATTCAAGATGACGTTTAATTGCTTGTTTACGCTCGTCGGTATTTTCTGGATACAGACGACGGAGGGCTGGAACCATAGAAAAACAGAAACCCAGCGCTTGCATACGTTCAAAGTTCCATGAGCCTTGGAACACATTAGAGCGGAGGAATACACCGCGGATGTCGCTTGGTGTCAGTTTTTTCTGGCCGACTGTCTGAGCCGCCGTTTTTGTTGTATCTAACATGTTGCTCATCCTCTTAGTCTAATTCGTTATCAAGATCGTTATTGGTGTGTCCAGGGGCAGCAACCACCTGAGATTTGTTGTATTTAGGGCTGAGTTGAATGTATAGCACGGCCATAACAATACCAATAATACCCAATGCAACCAGGTTGAAATCAGTAAATGCCGCAGTGACGAAACCGAGATAGAAGAATGGCATTAAGTAGCCCGCACGCATCATATTGATGACCATTGCATAACCTACAACCACAATCATTCCACCCGCAATATTCAGGCCGTTTGTTACAACTTCAGGAATAGAGGCGAGCAATTGTTGGACTTCGTTGGTCCCAACGGACAGGGCAACAATCAGGGCAGGGATAGCAATACGCATAGCTTGAAGCAGTAATGCGGATAAATGGATAAGGCTGATAGCCCGAAGATTGCCACGTTCTGCTGCGTTGTCAGCGGCATGCTGGAACGCAACTGTGATGGTACGGACAATGATAGTCAGAACTTGTCCTGCGGCTGCCAAAGGAATTGCCAGTGCGATACCTTCACCGATATCTCGTCCACCTGCGATGACCAAAATAGTTGAAATGATTGATGCTAAAGCCGCATCCGGAGCAATTGCGGCACCGATATTCATCCAGCCAAGTGCGATCATCTCCAGCGTACCGCCAATAATGACGCCAGTTGTCATGTCACCGAGAATGATTCCGATTAAAGTACAGGCCACAAGTGGGCGATGGAATTGAAATTCATCAAGAATGGAATCCATACCTGCAATACAGGCTACGATGAATATCAATGAAATTTGAACAACGGTAATTTCCATTGTTTGTCTCCTGTAACCAAATTAAATTTGGTGAGAAATTTTTGCCATTGAGTAATAGTTAAATTGCTCTGGTTTAATTTTCGTTTTTGACCTTCTGGATTAGATCCATCATTTGCAGACGGGTATCACTGGCAACTTTACGGGCTTCTAGCTCAATGCTACGTTCATCCAATTTTTTGAAGGCTTTAATATCAGTTTCATCAATAGATATTGCGTTATTAACTTGTATTTTTCCCTGTCGGTATGCCATTCCCCCGATGTTTACAGAAGTGATATTGACACCATTTTCGACCAGACGAAGAACATCTGTTGGATTTGTGAACAATAACATGACTCGTTCATTAGCATATTTCGGGTTGTTGTAAACGCGAATACATTTTGCGATATCAACAACGTGAGCACTAATCCCCGGTGGAGCAACCTGTTTCAGTAAAGTGGAGCGAACAGTATCGGCTGCAACTTCGTCGCTGACGACAATAATCCGTTTGACATTGGTTTCTTTTGTCCAACGGGTAGCAACCTGACCATGAATAAGGCGGTCATCAATTCGGGCCAGCGCGATTTTCATATGACCACCGGTTGGTGGTGCTGATGTAAGTGTCGCTACGGGGGCAGGGGCTACAGGTTTGACAGGTTCAACTTTTGGTGTTTCTTCTGTTTTTAGGGCCCGGATACCCTCTTTTCCTGTTTCCAGAGCGACTGAGACCAATTCTTCTAAAGATGGATCATCATCACGGCACATAAAGGCTTCAACTAGCATCGGGACGTTAACCCCGGTAATAATCTCATAATTTTCTTTATCTACAGCGATACGGTTAGCTGCATTGAATGGACTTCCTCCCCATGTATCAACAAAAAATAGCACCCCTTTATCTGTGCTGAGCTTTGCAAGTTTGCTGTTGTATTTTTCAAATAAAGTATCGGCATTTTCACCAGGAACAAAGTCAATATAAGAAACGTTTTCTTGTTCCCCAATTAACATCTCTACGGTGCGAAGCAGTTGCTCAGCCGCAGCTCCATGTGTGCCAATCATAATGGCTATACTCACCTATTTTCCCCTCTGTTAGTAATATAAATGCAGAATGATTACAAATTTACTCCAATAATTTTAATGAATCATTCTTCCAACAAAAAATTCACCTGTATAAGTAATAGTCTTTTGTTGATTTGGTGTCTGAATATTTGGCTTGATTTAGACTTTTATCTCTTATTGGCTGAGAAAACACACTATTAGATTAGCATCAGAGGCACTAGAGAAAAATTGCTATCAGTCAGAAAAAATGAAATAGGTGAACATATTAGTAATAAAATAATTTAATAAACTAAATATTGTTAAATTTCATTTTAATTATCTTAAATTTAACTTTAAAAGGTTAT
The DNA here is from genome assembly GCF_018448905.1 of Photorhabdus heterorhabditis. Classification (GTDB taxonomy): domain Bacteria; phylum Pseudomonadota; class Gammaproteobacteria; order Enterobacterales; family Enterobacteriaceae; genus Photorhabdus; species Photorhabdus heterorhabditis. The sequence continues at coordinate 57,895 of NZ_RCWA01000014.1, forward strand.
TAATTCTGTTCCCGGTAACATCTTATTAATTTAAAATTAAAAATATATTCATCTTTTTAGGTTAAGAAATATCCGATTTGGATTTTGCATAAAAAATATCCCGGCCGTAAGGCAGGGATATGTTCGTTGTGGAAGGATTTGCTGCTTAAAAAAGCGGGTTACTTATTTGATTAATCACACTGAACTTTAATCGCCAAACCGCCACGGGATGTTTCACGATATTTAGCGTTCATGTCTTTACCTGTTTCATACATGGTTTCAATAACCTTATCGAGAGAAACACGTGGTTCACTGGTACGGCGCAGAGCCATACGTGCAGCGTTGATTGCTTTTACTGAAGCAATTGCATTTCGTTCAATACAGGGAACCTGTACTTGGCCTGCTACCGGGTCACAAGTAAGACCAAGGTTATGTTCCATGCCGATTTCAGCCGCAATGCAAACCTGTTCAGCACTACCGCCGAGTAATTCAGTAAGACCCGCTGCTGCCATTGAGCAAGCAACCCCCACTTCGCCCTGACAACCAACTTCAGCGCCAGAAATAGAGGCATTCATTTTATACAGAATACCGATAGCACCAGAGGCCAGGAAATAGCGGATGTACAGCTCTGGTGTTACAGGTTCAATGCAATGGTTGTAGTAAGCAAGTACGGCGGGAACAATTCCACAAGCACCATTGGTTGGTGCTGTAACAACACGTCCACCCGCAGCATTTTCTTCATTGACTGCTAATGCAAACATGTTTATCAAATCTACGACATTCATTGGATCATTAGACAGATTATTTGATGCAGTCAGCATACGGTGTAGTGCTGCTGCCCGGCGTGGTACACGCAATGGGCCAGGCAGAACGCCTTCTGTGTTCAGGCCACGCTCAATACAAGCCTGCATGGTATCCCAAACATCAGCAAAGTAGGCATAAATCTCTTCCTGGCTGTGGAGATCCAATTCGTTTTTCATCATTAAACCGGAGACAGACAGCCCGGTTTTATTACAATTCATCAGTAATTCTTTTGCTGAGCTGTATGGATATGAAACAGGTTTGGTATCCTGAGATGGCTTACCAAAATGTTCTTCGTCAACAATAAAACCACCACCAATTGAGTAGTAGGTTTTGCTATAAACTTTTTTGTCACCAGCGAATGCATGAATTTGCATACCGTTTTCATGTAGCGATAGGTTATCACTACGGAAAACCATGCCGCTGTCGTGTGGGAAATCGACTTCATGTAAACCATTGGCCAGCTTAATACGCTGAGTTTGCTCTACATCACGAATAAAACCGGGGATCGAATCAATATCAACTGTTGCTGGCAAGTTGCCTGCCAGGCCCATGATAATGGCGATATCCGTATGGTGACCCTTACCGGTTAATGAGAGTGAGCCGTAAACATCGACGGCTACACGCGTGATAGAAGGCATTAGTCCCTGGTTTACCAGATCGTCGACAAACTGTTTGCCGGCTTTCATCGGGCCAACCGTATGAGAGCTAGATGGGCCGATACCGACCTTAAACATGTCGAAAACGCTAATCACGCCAGACTCCTTAAAAAAGATAGAGATATAGTTATATATATTGAGGTACGCTACTTTACTGTGATTTAGTAGTGTTGATAAGGGAGTTTACAGCTTTTTTTGAATTATGATAGCAACAGTGACAAAAATGGATGAAAAAAACACAAATTGATTATTTCTAATGATACAGATCAAACTTGAATCTGTTGAGCTAATTGATGAATTATTGCTGCTGTCAAGCCCCAAATGTGTTGTCCTTGATGCCAATAAAAATAGATACGATGTTGTTGACCACGGCGGCTAACATCAAGATGATGGTAATTCGACAGTGAAAGTGCATCAGATAGAGGAACTTCGAATATATTGGAAACTTCTGCCGGATTGTTATGGAAAGGCAGTCCGGGGGGTAATAATCCGACAATTGGGGTGACTAGATAGCCGCTAATGCTGTCTAAAGGAGGGAGTTTCCCCAGAACCTGAACTTTCTGATGAGGTATGTTAACTTCTTCTTCTGCTTCCCGTAGTGCTGTGGCGATTATTGATTTATCTTCAGGATCAACACCACCACCTGGAAAGGCTACTTGACCGGCATGTGATCGTAAAGTGATTGAGCGTTGAGTTAGTAATAGTGTTGGTCTCGGCTTGCTGATGATCGGTAATAATACCGCCGCATGGCGGCGGTTATTTGAAGGCCGTTTAGGATGTGGTGGAAGTTGTAACTGAAATCTGTTAATGAAATTAGATAGTAGCATCATATCGATTTTATTTTCCCTAGTTGTGGCAAAATACGATTCAATTTATCAAATGTTTCCTGGTACTCTTTTTCAGCAATACTATCTGCAACAATTCCGCCACCTGCCCAACAATATATTTTTCCTTTCTCGGTCAATAGGGTACGAATAGTGATATTGCTATCCATTGTGCCGCAGAAACTAATATAGCCAATTGAACCACAATATCCATGTCGGCGGTGAGGCTCTAATTCTTCTATTATTTCCATTGCCCTGATTTTCGGGGCGCCAGTGATAGAACCGCCGGGAAAGCAGGCTCGTAATAAATCTATGGCATGCTGTTCATTGGGTAGTGTTGCGGTAATTGTGCTGACCAGATGATGAACGGCAGGGAATTGTTCAACCACAAATAGTTCAGGAACTTTAACTGAACCTGGTGTGGCTACTCGACCAATATCGTTACGCAACAAATCGACGATCATCAGGTTTTCGGCTCGGTCTTTTTTCGATGTTGCTAGTTTTTCAGCCTGTAATGTATCCTTTTCAGTCTGATTTAAGCGCGGTAATGTGCCTTTGATAGGGCGAGTTTGAATTTGTTTATTTTCCAGGAGTAAGAAACGTTCAGGAGAAACGCTGATCACGCTGTTTTCTGGTAAACGGATAAAGGCAGAAAAAGGTGCACGATTGCTCTTATTAAGTTTCACGAATGCCTGCCATTCATTTCCCTGATAGTCAGCGCAAAATCGTTGTGACAGATTAACTTGATAACAGTCACCATTTAACAGATAGTCATGAATGTGGCAAATTTTCTCATTATATTGTTCCGCACTCATATTTGATTGCCACTCGGTGGTCAGCATAAAGGTTGTTTCTGGCGAGTTTCCGTGGGATATAAGCCAGTTTAGACGCGCATCAGCGTCACTGTGACTTAATAGAGTCACCTTTTTTTTGTGATGATCGACAATCAAAGCCCAGTCATAAATACCTATTGCCATATCTGGAAATGACAGCTCATTTTTAGCTTGTGACGGTAATTCCTCAATACAACGTCCAAGGTCATATCCCCATAAACCTAATGCACCGCCTTGAAATGGCAAATCAGAATTAAATTTTGCGGTGATATTTAAATTTTCTAGCTGTTTTTTTAGCAGGTAAAAGGGATCTTCCTCAGCAATAGAGGTAGTGCCATACTTATTTATTTCGGTTGATTTACCCTGACTGAGGAGAGTGATCAGTGGTTCTGCAACCAGAATATCAAACCGGTTATGGGAATGGTTTGCAGAGCCAGAATGGAGCAGCATTGCCCAGGGCTGGTTTGAAATCGTCGCGAAATAGTTGATGGCGGCATTTGATTGATAAGGTAATTGTCGTTTTTGCAATGAAGTATTCATTTGTGGTGTTGGTTTTAACAATAGCAACGCAAAAGTTGTCATTAATTTTAATCACCAGAGGTTAACATAGAAATTCACTCCTTACCTGAGTTAAAAATCGCTATACTCTTAGTTGTCGATCAATTTATTGAGGTTATTCTCGTGTTTTCAGGTATGCCAACATTATCTCATCAGGAACAGCAACTGGCAGTGGAAAAAATTCAGCAATTGATGGCTGAAGGAATGAGCAGTGGAGAAGCCATTTCGCTGGTTGCCCAGGAGCTTCGCGAGAAGCATAGAGGTCAAGAGCAGGTTAATGTGGTGTTTGATGATTAAAAATGAACATAATTAAATTATTTATTTAACAATAATCACACATTTTTTTTACCTAGCATGTTAGGTTAGCTCCATATTTAATCTCTTATTTTGAGATATTAACAGGAGGTAGTATGAAAGCATGTCATATCATTAACAGAGTTGGCTTATCAGGTGCTGCGCTTTTGTTTACGGTTTCATTTACCGTATTTGCTGTGTCAGAGAGCAAACGTGTTGATAAATTTGTTTCCTGCAATAATTTAACCAAATCGCAGATTGCTGCTCAGGTAAAGCGAGATTTTCTGCAAAACCGTATTAACCGTTGGTCAGAAGATAGAAAACAGTTGGGAACTTCTACACCGGTGGCGTGGGTAAATGCAGAAAATATCACGGGTGATAAAGATGTGTTAAAAGTTCCACTTACTGTTCGTGGTTCTAAGCGTGACAAAGATTACAGGGTGATCGTTGATTGTCAGCAAAATACAATTAGCTATAGCGAACTGAAATAACATTTTCTGATAGTTATCTCTAACCGTCATCAGATGGACACCAGATCTGGTGTTAACCAGTAAAGGGGATGTTATGTCAGAATTGAGAAAGTTATATCCGGCCTGTGAAGCTTACCGTTCTGGTTATTTGGACACAGGCGATGGTCACCAAATCTATTGGGAATTATGTGGTAATCCTGAGGGTAAGCCCGCCGTATTTATTCATGGCGGGCCGGGCGGTGGTATTGCGTCTTACCACCGCCGACTATTTGATCTTAAGAAATATCATGTCATGTTGTTTGATCAGCGTGGTTGTGGGCGTTCAAAACCTCATGCCAGTCTGGAAAATAATACTACCTGGCATTTGGTTGAAGACATTGAACGTTTACGTCAATTGGTGGGGGTAGGAAAATGGCTGGTATTTGGCGGCTCATGGGGTTCAACTTTATCTCTGGTTTACGCACAGGCTCATCCTCAGCGAGTTTCTGAACTGATTCTTCGGGGGATTTTCCTGCTAAGGCCACAAGAGCTACATTGGTATTATCAGGATGGCGCTTCTAATTTCTTCCCGGATAAATGGCAACGAACTGTCTCTATTTTATCGGAGGAAGAACGAAAGGATGTTATTGGTGCGTATAACAAACGATTGACTAGTGATGATCGTCAAATTCAATTAGAAGCCGCTCGCCTCTGGAGCTTGTGGGAAGGGGAGACGGTAACATTACTTCCTTCGGATAATGTGGAGTCTTTTACAGAAGATGAGTTTGCCCTGGCATTTGCCCGAATTGAAAATCATTATTTTATTAATGAGGGTTTTATGAATGAGCAGCAGCAACTGTTGAATAATATTGACGCGATAAGGAATATTCCGGCAGTTATTATTCATGGTCGATATGATATGGCCTGTCGAGTGCAAAATGCTTGGGATCTAGCGCAGGCATGGCCAGAAGCAGAATTACACATCATTGAAGGAGCTGGACATTCATTTGATGAGCCGGGTATTTTACATCAACTTATTAGTGCAACGGATAAGTTTGCTGAGCAGTAATCTGATATAACCACCGGTTATCCGGTGGTTATTAATTCTTGCTGGATGGCTAGCGATTTTTGGGGTCGTAGGGTAAGCGGGAAAATTGTTTGGATAATTGACGATAATGCACTAAACGTTGTTGAAAATACTCTCGAAGGTATGTGGGTTGTTCCTGCTCAACCGCATCAGGAAGTACTGGCATATTGTAACGTTCCTTAAAAGCTACACCAGATGCTGCCAGATCAACATTGATTTTATCCATCTTTTCTGTAGAAAGTTCAGCCAGATTATGTCCCATGAGTGTCTCCCTGAATTAAAATTCTAATTCACAAAATGATAAAGCTAATCCAGACTGGTTTTTCTGGCAAGAACTGAATCGATAATTTTATGAATATAAATAATATTCATTATCATTAAATATAGGAGTTTATTTGGTTGGATTATTTTGAAAATAAAATTCATTTTCATTTAAATATATTAAATGAGATTCATTTCTATTTTGTTTTGTTGAAAATGTTGTTATATTTCAGTGTAATATGATTTTTGTATTTATTTTTGTTTGTTGGGTTTTTTTATTTAAATTTAATTGGCATAATACGGGTAAATTAATGATGGGAGTATTTGTTATGCTAAATCAAGAAATGGTTAATAAATTAAATGAGCAGATGAATTTGGAGTTCTATTCTGCGAATTTATATCTACAAATGAGTGCATGGTGCTGTGACAAAGGATTAGCTGGCGCCGCTGCATTTTTTAAATCGCATGCTCAGGAAGAAATGCAGCATATGCATCGCTTATTTGATTATCTGAGTGATACTGGTACGATGCCACGTTTAGGGCGGATTGATGCGCCTTCGACAGACTATGAATCCGTGTCTCATGTACTTAATAAAACCTACGAACACGAGAAATTTATTACTAGTGAAATTAATAAACTCGCTCATCTGGCGATAACAACGCAGGATTATTCTACTTTTAATTTCCTGCAATGGTATGTAGCAGAACAGCATGAGGAAGAGAAGTTGTTCAAGTCTATTCTTGATAAACTGGAGATGGTTGGTGAGGATGGTAAGGCGCTCTTCCTGTTGGATAAGGATCTGAAAGGTCTGGCCGCTGCCAACCCTATCTGAATGAACGGAATTAATCAACGGCAGTAGCTGGCAATGACTTCAGGTATTTAAGGCTAGTGCCGCAGTTTTCCTTTGTTTTTGCGCGATAGTTCACAAGACGAAATTCTCATTGTAAGTTATCGCGGATAAAATAATTTCTTTGTTATAAGATAGCCTTAATTTATAGGAATATACCTGAAAATTAAGAGGTTATTTATGACTATCAGCAAAACTCGTTCTTTTTGCCGGAAATTATCTGCTTTAGTTGTCTTGTTTATCAGTATGTCTTGCCAGCAAGCTCTGGCTCACGCGCATTTAACAGAACAAATTCCAGCAGAAGATACCACAGTGGAAAATGCACCACAGGTAATTACTCTGAGCTTTTCAGAAGGTATTGAACTGAATTTCAGTAAGGTAAAAGTGACTGGCCCGGAAAATAAATCTATCAAAACTGGTCAATTGAGGCTTGATCCTGCAACTAATACAAAACTTATCCTTCCTGTCGAAGATAAGCTAGTGGCAGGTAAATATGATGTTGACTGGAGCGTAGTTTCGGTTGATGGACATAAGACTAAAGGCATCTACAGCTTTACAGTGAAATAATTATGTCTCTGGCGGCACTTTATATCTTTTGTCGCTTCACTCATTTCGTGGCAGTTATGTTGATGTTTGGTCTCAGCATATTTACTGCTATGTTGGTTCCTGATCGCTTCTCTGTCCTAATTGATGCCCGCCTCCGTTTGGGGGTAATTATCAATACAGTTGTAGCATTAATAACAGCAATTGGCTGGTTGGTGATACAAGCGGGGCTAATGGGGGATGGCTGGCAGGATACTTATGATCCAGAAATCTGGCGGGCAGTATTAGGAACAACCTTTGGTAAGATCTGGCAGTGGCAAATATTGGTTGCAGTAGTTACTACAGGGTTCTTGTTTATCAATAACCAAAAAGCCAGAAATATTCTGATGTTAATCAGCTCTACCATTTTGCTGTCTTGCCATGCTTTTATAGGTCATGCGGTAATACATGATGGCGTGTTGGGTATCCTTCATCAGATTAATCAGGTTATTCACCTATTAAGTGCTGGGTACTGGTTTGGGGGATTATGGCCGTTTTTGTTATGCCTGCAATTTTTGCGTATACGGAATGAACTAGCTGTAGGGTTGGATAGGCAGGTTATGATTTCTATGATGCGTTTTTCCACTTATGGTCATATCGCGGTAATCCTTATTATCGTTACAGGCATGATAAGTAGCTTAATTTTGCTCCCTGATTGGCCGGAGTATAGCGGTACTGAGTATCAGTCAATGCTATGGCTGAAGATAGCGCTAGTAGCGGCTATGGTGATGCTTGCATTGATTAACCGTTATATCTTGGTTCCTAAACTAAGGCAACCTGGTCGCTATCAACTGCTGATTATAAGTAGTTGGATTGAAATTATTTTTGGGGCATTGGTTTTATTATGTGTTGCTGTTTTTGCTACTTATCAGCCGATTTGATTTTTATAACTAGCAGCTTGTTTCAGTAGGTGTTATTGGTGCAGTTTATTGGTGATAATAAATAGTGGAACACGGACAACGTGCAGAAATTGGAGCGCACATGTAGTACGTGAGGATAATTTGCTTCGTTTGCCCTTATATCTACACATTGGTAACTATTATGAAACGTTTATTTTTATTACTTTTCTTATTCTGTCTGGCTTTTCAAGGTATTGCTGCACCTATTGAAACGGTGAGTAAGCTGCAATTTGGTGATAAATGGGCATTTACTCGGGAGGAAGTGATGCTGGATTGCAGAGCCAATAAGGCTTTGTTTGTGATTAATCCAAGCACACTGGTGCAATACCCATTGAATGATATAGCCACAGAGATGGTCAGGGAAGGGAAAGTGAATGCTAAATCTCTGGATATTATTCTATTAGATGACAGTAATAATCCGGATCAAAAAATGAGCATAGAACCATTCCAGAGAGCAGCTTTAACACTATGTGATAGAAAGTAGTGCGATAAAAAATAATGTCATTGAGTTAAGCCATATCGTGATATTTGACTTAATAAACACCATCTTGGCCATTTATTGTCCAATGGGTTGTTTAAACGTAATATGTCAGCTACGCTTTAAGTTATAAGTTGTTTTACGTCTCAATGACACTTTTAGCGCACGGCTCTTAAGAGCCATTTTCCCTAGGCCGAGTAGAGGAGTCAACTCGGCTTTTTTTTGTCAGAAGTTTTGCGGACATCAGGCTACCCTCATCACCCATGCATGTTTTTGTTTGTCATAATGTTTTCTGTATAACAGAATTTGTTTGTCGTTTAATAAGGCGGGGATACTGGTATGTTCATCCCATCCATCTAACTGCATACAAAGTTCGCGGTCAGAATTACAAGGAATGCTAATGGTAGTATCGTCTTCTGCTTCTGCGGAAGGTTGGGACAGAATAGCATCGTCAATTTCGTAGCTGGAAATTCTCAATTTTGTCTGGTTCATGATGGTTCCTTAATTTCAATTAACAGGTACGACCAGTAAGGCCATCATTTGAGAATAGATCAAATGACTGAGATTGCCAGTAATAATATTTCCTGTATTGGATAATCGTTAGATGATATTGCTGTTATAACTATCTGTGCTAAAACTTAGTTTTGTAATATTGCTTTTTTCATCTTTGTCATTCTTTGGCCTTTTCCACATTCAGTAGGAAATATTTATTTGGTGTAATTGTCGGAGCCAAAAGCGTTAATGATAGAATGGCAAGTGTAATAATTCTACGGATAAATTGTTTGAATGTTTTGCTTTTCTCTACTCTACTGATTGGTTCCCAGATAATTTACCTTTGCAATGTGAGAGAATACAGTCTGATTTTTATTGTAGGAGGTATAGAGGCGTTTACTATGCATTATACTTATATTGACCGCACCTTTTGGTGTTTTGGTAAGAGGTGTGATATCTCACCAACCTTGATAAACGTTCGATAAATATAATAAAGAATATCTTAACAGAGACAGTAAAAAATTTACGTCAGTGTGACAGGCTGTTAACCTTATTGTTATGGGCATTTGATATTTTTTTGATATAAAAATAGAGATGCGTTTTGTAAATTTCATCGGATAGGTCAATATGAATAAAAATGAGTTCTATCGGGATCTTACTGGAGACTTAAAAGCTCTGTTGTCTGGTGAGTATGACTTAATAGCGACACTCGCTAATGCTAGTGCATTGCTGTATGAACGTCTGAATGACGTTAACTGGGTCGGTTTTTATCTGATTGATGGTGATACGTTGATTCTGGGGCCATTTCAGGGAAAGGTTGCCTGTGTCAGAATACCTGTTGGCAAAGGGGTATGCGGAACTGCTGTATCAGAAAAGCGTATTCAACGTGTTAATGATGTTCATGAGTTCCCTGGTCATATTGCCTGTGATGCTGCTAGTAACGCAGAAATTGTGTTGCCATTGCTTGTAAACGATAGAATCATGGGTGTATTAGATATTGATAGTACAATTTTTCATCGGTTTGATGAAGAAGATGAATTTGGCTTACAAGCCCTTATTGATGGGCTCTGTGCTCATTTAGAACAGTGCGTTGTGCCGAAATATGTTGAGTTGAATGTAACTTAACATATGGATAACGTGGCATTTATCAGCAACGCTATTATAATGACGCCAGTTCATGCCTATGCTGGTTGGCAAAACCGTTGTAATCAGGAAATTTCATGGAAAATCAACCTAAGTTGAATAGTAGTAAAGAAATCATTGCTTTTTTAGCTGAGCGCTTTCCGCTCTGCTTCGTAGCCGAAGGTGAAGCTCGTCCTTTAAAGATCGGTATCTTTCAGGATATCGTTGAACGTATTCAGGACGAAGAATGTTTAAGTAAAACACAATTGCGCTCTGCCTTGCGTCTGTACACATCAAGCTGGCGTTACCTGTATGGTGTTAAAGAGGGAGCACAACGTGTTGACCTTGATGGTAACCCATGCGGTGAATTGGAAGCGGAACATATTGAGCATGCTCTCCAGCAACTGACTGAAGCCAAAGCACGGGTTCAGGCCCAGCGTGTGGAGCAAAGAGCCAAAAAACGTGAAGCTGAAAATGCAGCTGCCGGTGAAAAAAATGAGCGACCAATTGCCAAGAAGCCGGCTCCTCGTCGCCGTGCTAATAATACTGAAGGGGAAAAACGGCAGCCACGCCAACAAAGTCGCCCTCAGCAACAAGCACATAAACCTGTTGCTAAACCTAATCAATCTACACCGACTCAGATTGCTGATGTTTCATTGCTGAAAATTGGTCAGGAAATTAAAGTCAGGGTAGGTAAAAGCTCGATGGATGCCTCTGTGCTTGAAGTCGCTAAAGATGGCGTACGAGTACAATTGCCTTCTGGTCTGGCAATGATTGTACGCGCAGAACATTTACAGTTCTGATACGGAGGCCAACCCAGGCATGAACAAATTCGTCAGACTGGCTTTTGTCTTAAGCGTTTCAATTTTTGGTACTTGTTATGCAAATACAAACAGTCCAGCAACTGTCCCTGTTCGTATTGAGCAATTGCCTATATTGAAACAAGAGCCTCAGCATTCAACTGTGAGCGAGCGGGTAACATCCCGCTTCATTCGTTCTCATTACCGTCAATTTAATTTAGATGGTGATTTCTCAGCAAAAATCTTTGACCGTTATCTCAATATACTGGACTACAGCCATAATATATTGCTGGCGTCAGATGTAGCTCAGTATGCTGATAAGAAAAAGTTGTTGGGCCAGGAATTGGAAAGCGGGAATCTGGAAATCCCGTATGACCTGTTTAATCTGTTACAGAAACGCCGTTTTGAGCGTTATCAGTATGCTTTATCTCGTCTTGAACAGCCAATGAGTTTTGATGGTAACGATACAATTGATGTTGATCGGTCCAAAGCTCCTTGGCCACAGAGTATAGAAGAGCTGAATAGGCTTTGGGATGCTAAAGTTAAATATGATTGGCTCAATCTCAAACTCGCGGGTAAAGATGATAAAGAGATTGAAGAAGTGCTGACCAAACGTTATCAGTTTGCGTTAAAACGTCTGACACAAAGCCAAAGTGAAGATGTTTTCCAATTGATTATGACTGCGTTTGCTCGTGAAATTGATCCTCATACCAATTACCTTTCACCACGCAATACTGAACAATTTAACTCAGAAATGAGTCTTTCCCTTGAAGGAATTGGTGCTGTATTACAGATAGACGATGACTACACTGTCATAAATTCTATGGTTGCTGGTGGCCCCGCAGCCAAAAGTAAAGAGCTAAAAGTAGGTGATAAGATTATCGGTGTCGGTCAATCAGGAAAGCTAATGGTGGATATTATTGGCTGGCGTTTGGATGATGTGGTCGCACTGATTAAAGGTCCTAAAGGGAGTAAAGTACGGCTTGAGGTTATTTCTGATACTAAAGGGGCGAAACCACGTACCGTCACTTTAACTCGTGAACAGATTCGCCTGGAAGACCGGGCAGTGAAGATGTCAGTTAAGACAATCGGTAAAGAAAAAGTGGGGGTTCTTGATATCCCAGGTTTTTATGTTGGCTTGACTGATAATGTTAAAACTCAATTACAGAAACTAACTAAGCAACATGTTAGTGCTATTGTCATAGATCTGCGTAGCAACGGTGGTGGTGCACTGACAGAAGCGGTTTCTTTGTCTGGTCTATTTCTGCCAAGTGGTCCGGTGGTGCAAGTCAGGGATAATAACGGGAAAATTCGGCAGGATTCTGATACTGATGAAGTGGTGTACTATAAAGGGCCTTTGGTTGTTCTGGTAGACCGTTTTAGTGCTTCTGCTTCTGAGATTTTTGCTGCTGCAATGCAGGATTATGGGCGTGCCTTGATTGTTGGGGAGCCAACTTTTGGTAAAGGTACTGTTCAACAATATCGTTCTTTGAGTCGTATTTACGATCAAATGATGCGGCCTGATTGGCCATCACTGGGTTCTGTTCAGTATACGATTCAGAAATTCTATCGTGTAAATGGCGGTAGTACTCAACGTAAAGGTGTGACACCTGATATTGTGATGCCAACGGGGGTTGATCCGGCGGAAACAGGAGAGAGTTTTGAAGATAATGCTTTGCCTTGGGATAGCATTCCTCCTGCCCGTTATACGGGGTCTAAAGTTATTGCAGCGTTAGTTCCTCAGTTAACTGTGGCCCATAATGCTCGTATCGCAAATGATCCAGAATTTAAGTATATCAATGAGGACATTGCTCACTATAAGGAGATGAAAGAGCATAAAAATATTGTTTCTCTGAACTATGTACAAAGAGAGAAAGAGAATAAAGAAGATGATGCTCTGAAATTGAACCGGATTAATGATCGCTTTAAACGAGAAGGAAAGAAACCATTAGTATCACTGGATGATTTACCTAAAGATTATCAAGGGCCAGATCCATATCTTGATGAGTCAGTGAAGATTGCGCTTGATTTGGCACACCAGCCTGCTGAGAAAGTGTTATCTCGATCTAAGTAGAGCAATAGATTAAATAACCAGTTTAATAATGCCCAATACCGTTCATCTCAGATGCGTTGAGTGAACGGTATACTAGCTTTCAGTATATAAGCGGTTTTTTTTGAGATGATTTTTATTTTTCGGGAAGGATGAGCTGTTTCACAATTTCCTTGTGTTACTTGGTATCAAAGTATTTTGCTTAACCAATAGGTGTTAGGCTAATGTTGGTTTTTTACGATTTTGTAAAGTTGTGTTGATTTTATCGTTTGAAGAGCTAAAAACCTTGAATATAGCAAGAATAGCCTTATTTATAGGATAACTCTGAAAATGTACTGATTATTAATAAAGGAAGCCCGTTTATTATGATGCGAATTGCTTTGTTCCTCCTCACCAACCTTGCTGTTATGTTGGTGTTCGGGATAATACTTTCTCTGACAGGAATTCAGGGAAGTAGTGTACAGGGTCTGATGATTATGGCTGGTCTGTTCGGATTCGGGGGAGCACTTGTTTCTCTGTTGATGTCCAAATGGATGGCTCTGCGTTCTGTTGGTGGTCAGGTTATAGAACAGCCAACAAATGAAATTGAACACTGGTTGGTAGAAACTGTTCGTCGTCAGGCAGAGCAAGTCAATATTGCTATGCCACAGGTTGCGATTTATGCTGCACCTGATATTAATGCATTTGCTACCGGAGCGCGTCGTAATGCTTCGCTGGTAGCTGTCAGTACTGGTCTATTGGACAATATGAGCCGAGCAGAAGCGGAAGCTGTTATCGCTCATGAGATTAGCCATATTGCTAATGGTGATATGGTGACCATGACTTTGTTGCAAGGGATAGTAAATACTTTTGTTATCTTTATCTCCCGTTTGTTGGCTCAGGCTGTATCAAGTTTTCTGTCTGGCAACGATAACGAAGAAGAGAGTAGTAACTCCGGTAATCCGATTGTTTACATGGTTGTTTCAATGGTGCTGGAAATAGTATTCGGTATTCTGGCGAGCATTATTACTATGTGGTTTTCTCGTTATCGTGAATTCCATGCAGATGCAGGTTCTGCCAAGTTGGTGGGCCGTGAGAAGATGATTGCTGCCTTACAGCGTCTGAAAACCAGTTATGAGCCGCAAGAAGAGGGCAGTATGATGGCGTTCTGTATTAATGGGAAATCTAAAACATTCAGTGAGCTGTTTCTGTCTCACCCGCCATTAGATAAGCGTATTGAAGCACTGCGTAGTGGTCAATACCTGAATAAATAATATTGTGAATGAAGTAAAAAAGCTGGGAGTGTTTCCCAGCTTTTAAAAATTTATAGCTGATTTAACCTAATTTCTTCTTCCTGATTGAATATGGCTGTATCGGTTTTCCCCAGCAATTGGCTGGTAATTGTACCTGCGGTTATTGAACCACTTACATTCAAGGCGGTGCGGCCCATATCAATAAGAGGCTCAACAGAAATCAATAGGGCAATTAACGTTACAGGTAACCCCATTGCCGGTAAAACGATTAATGCGGCAAATGTGGCTCCTCCACCTACGCCGGCAACGCCAGCAGAGCTGATAGTTACAATACCAACTAGTGTCGCGATCCACATGGGGTCAAATGGATTTATTCCTATTGTTGGAGCAACCATGGTTGCCAGCATGGCAGGATAAATACCGGCACAACCATTCTGACCAATTGTTGCACCAAAAGAGGCAGAGAAACTGGCGATAGACTCAGGTACACCGATACGAAATGTCTGGGTTTCAACATTCAGTGGAATACTGGCTGCACTTGAACGGCTGGTGAATGCAAAGGTTAGCGCTGGCCAGGTTTTTCTGAAAAATTTTACTGGATTGATGCCAGTAAGAGAGAGCAGAAACCCATGAACAACAAACATCAGAGCTAGTGCAATATAGGATGCGATAACAAAACTGCCCAGTTTCACGATTTCGTGGATGTTAGAGTTAGCGACAACTTTAGTCATCAGAGCCATGACACCATATGGCGTCAGGCTCATAACCAGACGAACCAATTTCATTGTCCATGCTTGCATAGTATCGATAGCGACTAATACTTGCTCACCACGTTGGTGATCATCTTTCAGCATTTGCAACGCAGCAATACCCAGGAAGGTTGCAAAAATAACAACACTGATAATAGAAGTTGGATTGACACCAGTTAAATCAGCAAATGGGTTTTTAGGAATAAAAGACAAAATTAACTGTGGCACAGACAAGTCAGAGACTTTGCCCATATAGTTATTTTCGATAGCAGACAGGCGTGCTGTTTCTTGGGTTCCTTGAACTAGACCTTCTGCAGTCAAGCCGAACAGGTTGGTAATAATGATACCGACAAGCGCTGCGATCATTGTAGTGAACAGTAGCATTCCGATGGTTAGAAAACTGATTTTTCCTAAAGAAGATGCTTTATGTAATTTGGCAATTGCGCTCAGAATAGAGGCAAATACCAGCGGCATAATCACCATTTGCAAAAGCTGTACGTAACCATTGCCAACAATGTTGAACCATGATACTGATTCTTTCACTGTGGCATTATCGGGACCATAAATGAGTTGTAGTGCTAGGCCAAAAATAACACCAATGGCAAGGCCGATAAGAACTTTTTTCGACAGACTCCATTGATGTGAACTGGCTTTTGACAATAGCAAAAGCAGTGCTGCAAAGATGAGCACATTCAGAATGAGTGATAAATTCATTCCCAAACTCCAGAATTCAATTAATTAGATAATAAGCTGTATTGAATCGTGTAAGTTTGTGAACGAACACATTACAACAAGCAGTTGTAAAACATAATATCAGCTTAAATTATTCCTATTTATAATTAGATCGAATTTGATATAACAAATGTAATAATTAAGATTTAGTTTCAGTCAATCAGAGCATTAAAAATAGCGTTCCTTAATGCAATCTATATAAAAAAATATGGAGTATTCAATGTGTTCTGGTAGGAAAATGGCAATAACGATCAATAGAGCAGAAATAAATCTTTCTGCTTTCTTGTTTCCCTGCTTACCAAGCATAGGTAAGCGAAAACGTATCTTTATTGGCCATAATAACGGTACACCAGCGGGAGTCAGCATATCTGCAATCAGATGACTTAGATAGCCAACAATCATGGCATGGAAAAAATCAGTTGGGATAAGCCACTCTTCTGGTATTTTTAACCAAAATAAGGCAACACCTAATATGAGGGCAAGGAGACTATGGGTAAATCCTCTGTGTCCACATAATTTGGCGATTGGTATGGAGATAAACCTGAATAATTTACCTAGGGTTGAATTTGGGTGATCTATATCTGGTAACAATGCGGTGAGAAGCACTCCTGGTAGCATATGTAACCAGTCACCATGAGCTATTTCTGGTGTTATTTTGAGTTTTTGCGCCAGAATAATGCTGGCAACTGAAAATAAAAGATGCCCTTCCGCGGTCATAAATTCCTCTGACTGGTGACTGTCTATCCATACAGTGGGCGAGTATAGTGGGTTTTATGCGGGTAAGATAGAGGGTGAAAAACAAAAATATTTTATTTATTAATAAATAACATTAATATTTAATCAAGTTTTTATTTGACAGAATAAGATATAAGCACTAAGGCTGCTATGTGAACAATCAAGAACTGCCATCTGAACAGATAATGGCAGTTAAAGTCAGAGTCAAACGATATCCGTTACACTTAGTTGTTCGAGTGAATGCAGTTTAATATCAGCTAATGCCCAACGTGGATCATTGAAATGATGAGCTGATGGTACAACGATTGAACGCATTCTTGCTGCTTTTGTTGCTATCATTCCATTAAATGAATCTTCTAAAGCTACACAATTTATTGGGGCAACCCCCAGTTGTTCAGCAGCACGTAAATAAACTTCGGGATTGGGTTTACTATGAGGTAATTTGGCAGCCGAAACGACAGTATCGAAATAATGACGCAAGTTGAACATTTCTAACACTTGTTCCAACATATATTGAGGGGAAGCTGAAGCTAGGCCGATTTTCAATTCCTGTTCACGGCAAAGGCTTAAAGCATGTTCAGTACCTGGGAGTAAGGGGTGGTTTTCTTTTATCAAATTGATAACGTGGTCAATAATCCGCTGTTCCACTTCTGATTTCGGTACACCTTGCCACGGAGAAGCCTGATACTATAGCTCTACAACATGGTCAATACGTAATCCAAGAGTATCTGGTAGTTTTTCCACCAAAGATAGATCCAAGCCTAATTCACCGAATACTTCCTTCTCTCCTTGGGCTCAATAGGGTTCAGAGTCAATCAGCAAACCATCCATGTCAAAAATGCGCTTATGTAATCATCTTTAAACATTAACGGTCATTGTTAGTCATGATAATAAATTTAACTAATTGATATTAAATAAATATTTATTTTTCTTTGGGCTTCCTTAATCAGTGGTAATCATAAATGTCCATATTGTGTCATGAAAATTATGTACATGCTGATGTACATAAATTACATTAAGGGCTGTATTATTTTTGAGGAAATTAATATGGCAATTACTGATTCATGGCTGCGTTCAGTCAGTGGCAAACCCCAGGAAAAAATGATTACTAAGTCCGATAGAGACGGTCTGTCTGTTCGTGTTACCCCAAAAGGAAAAATTATATTTCAGTTTAGATATCGCTGGGATGGAAAAGGGGATCGAATAGATATCGGCACTTATCCAGCAACGAGCTTAAAAGATGCTCGTGACTCGGTGATTTCTTATCGCGGAGAACTAGAGCAACATCGTAATCCCAAAATAGTTAAGAGAGTTCGAAAAGAATCTGCATTGAGCGCGGTCGCTGTGGAAAAGCTTATTCGAGAATGGTGGAGAACGACCATGCAAGGTTTGAAGGTTAACGCTGATGAAATTTTACGCTCTTTCGAAATTCATGTTTTCCCGAAAATTGGCAAATTGCCTCATGATGAAGTAACGCTTCATGTTTGGCTTGCTTTAATTGAAGAAGTCGCAAAACGGTTTCCGTCAATTGGAGAACGTATATTGACATATTCCAAGAAAGCGCATAAGTGGGCCGTTCGTCGAGGAATGACAAGTATCACCCCATTAGCTAATGTGGTGCCACATGATCTAGAAGGAAAGGAGCTTGATACTGACATTGATGTCGATACTGACATGGGGGAGAGGACATTAAGTGAGGAAGAATTAGTGGTTCTTTTTCGTATTATCAATGCCCCCAAATACAACCCACGGAACGCACTGATAGTAAAGCTCTGCCTGCTGTTTGGGTGCCGCATTGGTGAGTTGTTGAAAGCTAAAATTAGCGATTTTGATTATGAAAAAAATATTTGGGTTATCCCTCCCGCAAACCATAAAACAGGGAGAAGATCTAAAAAAACCATTGTTAGACCGATTATTTCAGAAGCTAAAAAACTAATTGAACAGGCAAAGAAGTTAAATCACGGCAACGAATACCTTTTTATTGTATCTGGATGCAAACCCTTTGCTCAAGGATCGCATAAACATATAATTGAGAGACTTAACAAAAAGATGGCCCCCTATTTTGATCCCCACATGCACTGGTCAATCCATGACTTACGCAGAACAATGCGCACCGGGGTTTCTGAATTAACACCGCCGCACGTCGCTGAAACTATGATTGGTCACAAATTGCCGGGGGTGTGGCAGGTGTACGATAAGCACACCTACCTTAACGAACAGAGAGAGGCATATGAGCGCTGGTGGGCGAAGTTGACTAAAATTGTTTCCCGTTCTCCCAGTCCTCAATGTCTTTCCTAGAGAAGCTGTTTTCTCTCCCGCGAAATCTGGGTTTTGGGAAACCTTCTTTTTTCTGTTTCCCATCCCCACACCACGTCCTGATAGTGTGGGGTGTGACACGTAACTTTTTAGCCAGTTCTCTTGTTGTAATATATTCGGACTCTTCCATTTATTTTTCTCCTCTCTGATAACCGTTCTCCAAAATTATCCTTGCCACTGTTGCCGGAGTTGTTTTATCACTCCAGACCAAATCATCAATCAGGAGGCTTAGCTCAGCAACAAGTACGGATTCTAAATCTTCGGGCCAATACTCATATGGAATATCGCTGTAATGAGAATCCTTGATGACCTTAAGTGTCATCAATACCATCTCTTCCGATGTTCTGTCGGCTTTTCTGTAACCGGCATCCCAAACTGCATCTGTAATATCAGATGGATCGCCCCAAGCCGAGGCGATTACCTGTGTTAAGTGGAATGAGTTATTGATCATGGCTTTCCTCCTTTACATCCCTAAGGATTAGCTTCACTTTTACTCCCTGTGATTTCAGATGAGTGTCACAGTGAGAAATACCTCTGTTATATTCAATACCCAGTTCGTCGTCATCATCACAATCAATATAATTTGGCAGTTCCACACGAACTTCACTCCGAGCTTTCCAGCCTGCCCACGCAAAATGCAATGCACTGCTGCGACTGATGTAGTATTCGCATTCATCATGAAAGAAAGCTTTTTCTAACTCTTCCTCACCCCACGGATAAGTTTCTATGAGCCATTTTTCAAATCGTTCTTTGTTTGTCACTGTTCGCTCTCCCTGCAAATGATTCTGTAGGCTCGCAGTACGTGAACTGTTTTGCCCGTGATAGTGGTTTTCCTTAATAGAAAGCCGGTAGACCAGGCACGAACAGGTACCATTAACAGGGCGGCATCGATACAACGGTTGTGTTTGCGGCGTTCAGTGATGAAACTGGTAACGACGATTTGTGCAGTGCTGCCCTTATCTTGATAGTCGATTTTCATGGTTACCAGCTCTTCATTTCCCGTGTTATTAATTCGAAAACATCCTCTTCGCAAGGCATGACTATAAACACAGGGTTGCCGTAATACTTGTTCGTTATAGGGCAGAACCGAAAGCGGCAAGCTGTCTTCATACCGGATGGTTCCATAATCACTACCCCTAACCTGTCAAACATCCGAGAGGGGTAGGACAGATATTCGGTACGAAAGAACGGCATAACATCCAGTTTCTCTGTTGGGATGATTTTGTCAAAATCAGGAAACCGACCATCCAGTATTTTCAGATTATTAAAGCCAAACAGGCGACCATCTTCATCGTAATGAAATGCCTTGCTGCCGCCTTCTAAGTCTATTTTTGTATTTTCAGCGGCTTCTGGAATATCACCATCAAATCGAATAATTAGGTCAATATCAGTGTCAACGTTGTGCTCCATACGAACAGCAACATGACTATTGGTTGCCTCAATATACTTAGGTGATATATGTACCCCCGTTAATTGAGGGTGCTTGTTCACCTTAGCCACACAAACCAAAGCGGCTCGTAGTAAACTAGAATCAATAATCATTATTTTTTTCCTTGTAAATTTTCAGTACCGAACAATTTTTTAAGATCTACACCGTGGGCACCACCGTTACGGGTTGTTACATCGTGATAGATAGCGGCGTAGGTGTTTGCCTGTGCATTAAGATGAAAGTTTTTTGTTATCATCTGAGCCTCCTGTCAATGAATAATCGGCATGGTGTTAAACTCACCAGCCTCTACCGCTTTGATTAAGTCATCGTGCAAGAGAGAAAACCCTTCGCGCCCTTTCTCAGATAGCCGGTTGCCGATCTCTGGCTGCATATTGATAAAATCCATGTACATTCTGACCGCCATATCCGCCCCGTCTTCGTTACCGGCCTTTTCAAAGGCGATCCCCTCAACATAGGTTGCTAACATCATGCGCTCTGCTAATGGGTATATCGTGATTGCTGCTGTTCCATTATCGTAGAGGGCTGCGGTATCAGTGCCTCCCTTGCCGTTATCAACTTCAAGGGTGCCGTTTCTGTCTATTTGCTCTTGCACAAACGAGGCTGAGACAATCCACCGCCAAAACATCAACCGTTGTTCACTGGTTGGCGCATAGAAGCCTGTTTTCCAGCCATGAAAAATAGCCGCTATCAATTCAAAGCCCAGTAATAAATCATTGTCATATTGACCCGCGTCCAGTGATACTACCGCCTCCGCATAACTCATGACTTTGCTGTTCGCGTCCTCAGTGATGACAATGACGCCATACTTGCCGTAATCAAATTCTGGCTTAGTGTGATGTTTGATCATTATTTACCCTCCCACCCGATAACCTGAAATAAGCCCATTTTGGCGTGATACCATTTGGATTTGCGCTGTTCAGCTTCGCTCATCATCAGACGGAACGCGCTCATAAAGTCCTCTTTAAATATGATTTTCATCGGGCGAGGCTGGCCGTCTGGTGTCATTATGATGATGCTGTCCGTTGGTACGTTGTACTGTTCGGCCAAGGTACGGCACTTGGCATTGGTTAATCCTGATTCAGTCGCAGCCAGAGAGAACCCAATCCAACCCACGGGAATAACTCCCTGCTTGATTTGCTCAATGGTTTCAGAAACCTCTTCAACTTTTTCTTCAACCTGATTAAGGCGGCGCTCCTGTTCTACTTGAGCTAAGGCGTAGGCAAGGTTAAGTTCAGCTTGGGATTTTGGTTTTGTGGCGCCAGACTCCAGAGCAAACCAACGGTCAATGATGGCGGCACGACGTCTTACGTCATATCCGGTTATCAGGATTTCGGTATTCCGGCGATCAAGGAAAATTTCACTGATAAAACCCCTCTCATCAACAGCAACAGTAATCCCGGCGGTAAACATAACTTGTTGATTTCTATGATTCCTCAAAAATGAGGAATCGAATTCAACGCTATAGACGGCTTTCAGAACTTCCCGGATGTCACGAATAACGTTATCGTGGCGCTTATCTGTTAATTCAGAGATTTCACGGCTGCCCATCACGGCCGTTTGATTGCTGGTGGTAGTTATATTGGTCATTTTCATACCCCTTGCTCTTTCATTGCCTTAAGTAAAGATTTCTTAAGTTTCTTCTCTTGGCACATGTCCAGGTACATTATCATTAGCGTTTTGTTTAACCAGATTTCATCAGTGTCTGGATCACGTCTGACACTATCGGGATAAATCGCGAGATACTCTTTCACTGCATCCAGTGATAAAAACTCTTCCGGTGTTAACTTGCGTGCCTGTCGGCGATTGTGGGTGACTCTGGAGTCCCGACTAACAGAAGTCACACCGGCTGTATGGGGTTTATTTTGACAGCTCATTACATCCCCTCCGCTTTATTTGGTGACCGAGCTTTTCTTGCACAACGTTTGGCATCAATAGTGCAACATTCGCGTTCTTCATCTGTCAGCGCCCAGTCAATAGCCTCGCTATAGGTATTAGCTGCGCGTCTAAACAGGCCGTGTTCTTCAAGCTCTTTGGCTTTCTCTTTTAACTCGTGAAAGCTTTTCATGCTGATGCCTCCTCTTTATTCATATGGGCCTTGAGGGCAGCAGCAAGTTTTTTGGCTGCCCATTCTTCCTTACGGTGCTGACTGGCGCGGGCTTTTAGTTCTTCATGACGCTTATGTAAGGTATGGCGACTTGAATTCAGTTCAGCACGATATTCAGCCCATTCACGGTTAACTTGGTGCTTGGCATGTTCAGCGGCTTTGTTCCAAAAAATAGCCGCTGTTTCGTATTTTTCTTCACGCTCACTTTGAATAGCTCTTTGTGAGAAATTAAAATGGGTAATATTCACTGTGAGTCCTTATTTACTGAAAGGTATATTCTGGTGAAAATCCGCCGTGCTTAGCTCTTTCTGCAATTAACTTAATAAGAGCGCACATAAAGTCATTTCCCTCACCCGTTAATTTATCGCCGTGTTTTGACAGGTAACTGCTATAGCTGTCTAAAATATATTTATCAGCTTCATCTCGCTTATATTCGTTATAAGCGGGCACTTCGAAAAACACATGCAAAGCTTTTCTTAATATCTCCTTCGATAATTCAACAGTACACATAGAGCCATCGTGAAGACTAACAGTAATACAATGGCTGTTGGTCTTCTCTGTCATTGCATCGAGTTTTGCAGCTATTAAGCGATTTCTGTATCGTTCAATTAATGTTTGATTACTCACAGATACCCCTTTGCTTAGGCTGAGATAATCCCCAGACATTAAGCTGTAATTAAAATTTTATTAGACTGCTACTTGGTGGCGTTAATAAACTCTTTTTTTAATCGCTCATATTCACCGAAAGCGTAAATATATTTTATGCGCAGTGCGTCTATTTCTTTTCGACGTTTAAGTAGCAATCTTATTCGCCGTACCGCTCTGTTATGACACTCGATATATTCAGGCAGTGATTCCCCTACTGTCCAGTTTACTACATTGTTTTCGCCAACCATTGGTCGGGCTGGGTAGTTGGTATCTCGTCCGGCCCGGCTAAATACTTTCTGCGTCATAATATGCGCTAGCTTATTAATGGCACTACTACGACTTTGGCGCTTGTAAGAACGTCCATGACGACTAACAACATAGATGGGTAATGTATGCACGCTGAATGCATCATCAATACCGCTACCACTAATAATCCCATCAGCATAAAAATGGGAATAATCAATTTTTTTTGGTTTCATAATTTAAGCCCCGTCTAGTTTATCCAGCTTTTTTTTCACTTCGAAAACTAAACCCTGTAGTACGCCGATGAAATAAGATTCATCACAATCTTTTTTAAATGATTCTTGCCATATACAGAGAAGCGCATCTATTTGCATGACCTTTAAATTCATATCAGAGATATCATCAGCTAAGTCACTCATCATTTTCCCCTTGATGCTTCACTGGCAATTGTCTGGATAATACCTAGAAGTTCAAGCCCGATTTCAGTTAGGCCGTCATCAGCAAGTAAATAACCCGCCGCTGCTGCTAAAGCTTCGATTTTTCCGAACGCATCATCTGCCGCTAAACCAATATAAGGAATATTGTTTAGCTTATTTAGAGAGTTGTTATTCATTCCTCACCCCTACTAGCTAAAGCTGCTTCAGGGGAACGATAAACCTCAAAATTAATATCACAAGCAAGTGCAACTAGATCAGTTAGAATGTTTGAGCACCCTTCTTTAGCTGCAATATCTGTAATGACTTCATATAGCGATATAGCCAAACCTGAGCGGTATTTTGCATCATCTAAAGTAATTGGTTTACGCATTGCACACCTCGCTTATTTGCCCCATCCATACAATAAAATATCCTGAAAACATTTCGGATAATGAATTTTTGGCTTGCTGGTAACTTTCAGCCACATATTTAACCTTAACAATGAGCTGTTCAGTACCTGCGTGTTTTTTGACTGCAAAAATAAAAGTCTTTGTGGTATTATCTGTGTTGAACATAGTAATCATGCCTCAAAGTGTTTATTCTGTTCAGGCTCTGGTATTTGATTGGTGTCGAGCACCAGAGCCATTTTTAAATCAATTAAATTTCGCTTATACTTTGATACTTGCAATTTATTAATGTCTTTTCTTGTTGTGCTTCATGCTTACCTCGGTAATCGATTTTGAGGTTATGTTGGTAATTTTTTAGCTGTGTATCTCTAACCGCAACCTATTCTTTATTTTGATAAATAAGATTCACTAATAATGACATTGGTATGACTTTTAATGTTTTTGTTTGCGCATTTATTATAAGTCATGCTTCCATTGTCAATTTCAAGCTTGACATGTATTTCATTGCTTATGTTCAATGCTGAACCAATTATGTTATTTATGTCTTTCTTTGACACGCCGCCGCTTAGTAACAGACGTTGCAAACCAACTAAAATTGAACTAAGCATTTCTACTTTTTCGCTAATTTCCTGATTCTCTTGATTTACGGTCATGCTAATCACCTCTTATGTGTGGTACCGGATGATTTGAATATAGCTACATGGTAATTCTTTATCAATAGCAAATTGCTAATTTTTTTGAAATTAATGATAACATGTTGTTTATTAATAACATTAATTTAAAAACAAACTATGCAATGAAGCGCCAATTTAACGGCGCCGTTAGAATCATTCATCCCAGTGTGCGTTTTCTCCTTTCCAGTAACTCGTTAATGATCCGTTCGTAATCATCCGCCTTTTCCTTTAATTCGTTGATTATTCTTGATTGTTCCCTTTCTGGCATTTGTCTAAAAAGGTCTACAAGATGCTCTTCTTGTGGGGTTATTTTTTTATCTCTTTCAATTGAGCCTAGTGGTGACTCTGTTAATTCATTTGAATTGATTATTTCATCATGTGGAACATCCAACCAACCGCGCTTTATGCTTAGTTTTTCTTCTATCTTTCTAGATAGGGAATCCCCTAAGTTCCTGTATCCATTAATTAATTGGCTTATCATGGATGGCGATAAATCGCAGCGCATAGCAAATGATGCTTGGGATAGATCACTTGATTCCATAAGTGATTTTAAATTTTTACGCCTAATATCTTTGGTTTCCATTTTGAAAATACCTCGTTAATTAGCTAAATGCTATTTACAGTATTGCTAATCTTTCACTCTGTTTGTATAGTTAGCATATTGCTAATGATGAATTATATCAACAGAAGAGGTGATAAATGGATCGGGAATTACTAAATCTTCGCCAAAAACTCACGTCCGCCCAATGGAGCCAGATTGCCAAAATGTCTGGAACAACCACGGCCTATTTAAATCAAATCGCGCATGGTTTTCGCCGTCCGTCTGTATCTCTCTCGCAAAGGATTGAAGATGCAACAGTAGCGATTTGCCCCGATATGGCCATTCGAAAAGAAAGTCTTGCTTTTGCCCCAATACGAAGAGCAGAGAAATGAATTTGTTAAAAATTTTATCTCAATAGTTATAACTATGTTCATTAATCCTCACGCTCAGGTATCAATGCCATCTCAATATTTTCCTGATGACGGCAAGTGGATACAGGAGATGTTACTGAGCCTTGATCCGGCTACACGGGCAAAAATCACTTTCAGGTATGCCGAGGTTTATCAGGCGGCTTGGGATGAAGAACCGATTTCGTACCGGAAAGATAACGCAGCGAGGCGGGCGGCCAATATCCGGCTTAGGGAGTTTGTCAGGAAATATGCAAGGGCGAGTCAGGGTTATACCGAGAAGCCGCAGTTAGTGAAAGAAACAGGAGCTTAAAGATTATGGATGTTTGGACGTCTAAACGTTTAGATGGTTTGGGGAAGAGGGGAAAACTTTCTAGGGGGGTAAGGGGGGGTGATCTTTGAAAGGGGTGTTAGGGAAGGCACAGCCAAAGAAAAACAACTCAGATCTTATAGGAGATCACTATAGGGGTATAAAAGCCGAAATACGTCCAGACGTCTAAAAGGCTAAATTGATATCTGTCAGGGCTGTGCTCTTGGCAAAGTGAAATAACAGAGGGCGGTGCAATGGAAAACAGCGAAAAACTTGTTGGGGATTTAGAGCGGCTCCTTTCCGTGAAAGGGTGTTCCGGTCTGACAAGATGGGAATACGACTTTATTAATGGACTCAGCCGTTATTTTCGGCGTGGAAAATATCTAACAGGCAGACAGAAGAATATAGCCCGTAGCTTGATAAAAAAATATTCAGAAGGGAGCAAGAAGCCGGTGGAGACTTTAGCGAGACATGCACCGGCTCTTGCAGGCACCACTCAGAGTTCAGCGCCTACAGGCAATTATGTCACTGAATCCGCCTTAAGGGAATGGGGAGGTAAAACATGCTGACGATAACCCCCAACACGACTCAGAGCCGGGCATTGTCTATGTTGCGCCAGAACTGGAAACAGCACAGTACCTTCATGGTATACGCGCCTACCGGCAGCGGCAAAACAGGTTTATCGGCATTCATCACAGCCGGTTTCGTCTCTCGCGGCATGCGGGTGATGTTCGTCGCGCCTTACCTGACCTTGGTTCGTCAGACTGCCACCCGGTTTATTCAGTACGGACTGCCAGAGGAGGAAATTGGTTATGTGTGGCGGGATTACCAGCCTAACGACCCAAACCGGCTGATTCAAATTGCCTCGGCTGACACGCTGATCCGTCGCGACTTCCCGGACAACATTGATTTGCTGATTATTGACGAGGCTCACTTACGCCGTAAAAAGCTGCTTGAAGTGATTCAATATCTGGCAGAGAACACCGATGTAAAAGTGATTGGACTGTCAGGAACGCCGTTTTCTCCGTTTCTGGGAAACTACTATCAACAGCTCCTGAAACCAACCACGATGAAGGAGCTTATCGCTAAAGGCGAACTCAGTACCTATGAATTTTATGCGCCCACCAAGCCGGACCTGAAAGGCGTAAAACTGACCTCCAGTGATGACTTTGGACAGGATTACAAAGAGGACCAGCTAGCCGAGATCATGGGTGATTCAATGCTGGTGGGCGATATCGTCAAGAACTGGCTGGAGAATGGTAATGATGAACCGACGATCTGCTTTTGCGTCAACGTGGCCCACGCCAATTTTATCACAGTCGAATTTAACAAAGCCGGTGTTAATGCCGAGGTCATCATTGCTGAGACGCCCCCGGAAGAAAGACAGATCATCATCCATCGCTTTGAGCAGGGTGTGACAAGAATATTAGTCAGCGTAGGAACACTGATTGCGGGGTTTGACAGTGACGTGCGTTGCATCATTTATGCCCGGCCTACGAAGTCAGAAATCCGCTGGGTCCAATGTCTTGGTCGCGGATTGCGTACCGCCCCCGGAAAAAAAACCTGCATGATATTTGATCATAGCGGCTCAATTCATCGGTTGGGTTATCCCGACGACATCGAGTATGACAAATTGCCTTCAAAAAGTGACGGCATGAAAGAGGCTTCTCGCCGTACTGACAGTGACAAAGCTGAAAGACTCCCAAAAGAGTGCCCCAGTTGCCACTTTATGAAGCCCGTGGGCGTTTATGCCTGCCTGAAATGCGGTTTTAAGCCCTTAAGCGGTGAAGATGTGGAAGTGGATTGCTCGCGTGGACTGAAAAAACTCAACGGCAAGGACCGCACCTACAGTAAGAAAGAAAAGCAAAGCTGGTGGTCACAAATCAAATATTACCAGCGCCAGCGGGCGAATCAGGGGAAACCCATTTCCGATGGCTGGTGTAGGCATACCTTTAGAGACAAATTCAGTGAGTACCCTAATGGCTTAAATGACCATCCGGCAGAGATCACCCCGGAAGTGAATAATTTCATCAAATCTAAATTTATTGCATGGGCCAAGATGCAGGAGAAAAAACAACTCAGTTCAGCCACACAGGGAGGCAGCGAATGAAAACAACGGATGCAGTAATTGGACAGTGGGCTAAAGTTTTTGAGTATTATGGCCTGCCCCCTGTGACAGGAAAGAAGCATTACAAAGGCAAGTGTCCCATTTGCGGCCATAAAGGTAAATATCGTTGTGATGATCGCGATGGGCGGGGAACTTTTATTTGCGTCTGTAATATTGGTGATGGATGGGCGCTGCTTCGGCTAACTCAGAAGAAAGATTTTAAAACGCAGGCAAAAGAAGTTGATGAAATTATTGGCAATACGTATGCCTATCAGCCTGAAAGCGTTCAATCTTCTATCAATAAAGATGACCGGTCATCATTTCGTGACAAGGTGATTGGGAAGTATTCCACACTGGTGAGTCTGCGCGGAACGTCAGCCGAAAGCTATTTACGCAACCGGGGGATCAACTGTTTACCCATCGAGCAAATCAGGTATTGCCATCATCAACCCGTAGGAACGAAAGCTTTTCAGGCTATGTATTCTCTTGCTACGGATGATAAAGGGGCGCTGTGTTATCTGCATAGGACATTATTAGACGGTGACAAAAAAGCCAATACACCTACAGCTAAAAAAATGCTGTCACTCCAAAACGACAGTTATTTAGAACATGCGGGATCTGTTGCTATTCGTATATTCCCTGTCTCATCAACGCTAGGTATCTCAGAAGGCATAGAAACTGCTCTCTCATGTAAACAGATATACGGCTGTAATACATGGTCGGTGATGAATGCCGCATTAATGAAGCGTTTCAGAGTGCCGGCAGGAGTTAAACACTTAATTATTTTCGCTGATATGGACCTGTATTCAGCGACCGGGCACGCAGCAGCATTTGAGTGCGCCAGAGGCAATCTCATTGCCAAAAACGATTTAGAAACGGTCAGTATTCGCTGGCCTGATCATGGTGATTTCAATGACGTACTCGTTAACGGTGATGAAGTACGTGAACTGTCTTTTAAGAAGTGGGTGGAATAATGAAACTCGAATCAGCATTAAAACATTTCAGCCCAAAAGGACTGGTAATCAACAGTTCTCCCAAATGCACATCAACGGACCGGATCACGGGTACGGATGTGATGGCGGCATTAGGGATGGCTGAATCTAAAGCGACGTTTGGGATGGCTGCGTTCTTGGGTAAACATGGCGTCAGCAATGAAGATACCATACGAACCGTTGAGCAACTGACTTTGTATGCCAGACGTCAGGTCCCCAAACTCATTACCAAAGCCAGTGGAAACCGGCTGGGAAAATGCCTGGTGATATTGGCAAAAATGGCCTTTGAGGAATATTCCCGGTCAGCGGCAACGACCACTTCATGTGCTCACTGCAATGGGCGCGGGCTAACATCAGTTCAGCGTGATGTGATTAAGTATGCAGGATATAAGGACGTGATAGAGCAGCGGGTAGAAACGGAATGGGTGGATGAACTTTGCCCCCCTTGTAACGGCAAGGGGATTGTATCCAGTCGTTGCCGTTGTAACGGTACCGGGAAAGTTGTTGACCGTGAAGCAACGAAAGCCACGGGTGCACCAGTAATTAAAATCTGTGAGCGTTGTTCTGGCCGTGGTTATAGTCGGGTACCGTCATCAGTGGCATATGCAGCAATTAAGGCTCTACTGCCAGAGCTGACACAATCAAGTTGGTCGCGTAACTGGAAGCCATTCTATGAAAAGCTGGTGGCGAAATGTGATATCGAGGAAAGCAGAGCGGAATCTGAATTTAGCAAAGTAACGCGATAAAAAAGAGAGGGCTTGCGTTTTGCATAAACTTGGCGTAATCTCTCCAGATAGTGGGAAATTGTAGCTATGCTCACTAAAGAATATTCAGGCCCGCCGATGAGCGGGTTTTTCTATTTCTACCAGTAGCAAACTCAAGGTTTACAGCCAAAGTAAACGACCCCTGATCGGGGCCGTTGGGTTATGGAATTAGTTGTTCTGGAGTACAGTTGTATAGTGCAGCCAGTTTTTCTCGTGTGCGCTTCTGTGGTCGATCTGACGCCTCCCACTGAGACACGGTTGATTGAGCCGTGTTGAGTTTTTCAGCTACCTCATGCTGAGACAGCCCACGATAGATGCGCCAGGCTGCCAGAATAGAAACATCCTGATCAACCATAATAGACACGACGCCGTTAGGCACGGTCACCTCATCATATTTTGACGGAGTGTATGGCACATCCTCCCAATCTTCCTTTGTGCTGAGAAGTTTTTCGTATTCAGCTACTGGCAGGACAACATATT
Source organism: Photorhabdus heterorhabditis (assembly GCF_018448905.1). GTDB lineage: Bacteria > Pseudomonadota > Gammaproteobacteria > Enterobacterales > Enterobacteriaceae > Photorhabdus > Photorhabdus heterorhabditis. The sequence continues at coordinate 88,218 of NZ_RCWA01000014.1, forward strand.
GAGGTTTTCCTGCTTCATCATTTATGTATTGCATTTTCATATATTCATCCGTGTAGCCAAGAGTCGCGGTGAATTTAATAATGAGGAAATGGCGGGTTGCCCCGCCTAGTACGTTGTCGATGTTCTCCGTTTGACTGCCATTATCGAGCAGATAACCGGCTCGCCGTCAGTGATTTCGAAGATTATCCTGTATTCACCAACCCGTAGTCTGTATTGGTTATCAAGGTCATGAAGCTTCTTGATGTCCAACATCACTACGGGGAAAGTTTCAAGTTGGTTAACCTTCTCATTGATAGCTTTCCGGTATCTGGTATCGATTGAAAGCAACTGTTTTCGTGCTTTCCTCGTCCATTGAACCGTAACCATCGTTTCCTCATTTGTTAAAGAGCCTATCCGCTTGGGATGATTAGATAATACGATTTTAATCGTATTGTGTCAATAAAATGCGATTAAAATACGATATTGTTTTCAGGGCTGCGCATGGTGTGGCCTTTTTTGTATCTGGAGATTTATCATGAGCGATAACCAGCCGTACTTTTACAATCCGAATATGTCTTCTGAACATTTGGAGGATTGGTTAGATAAGCAAAGATTGCATGTCACTTACTTCAACAAACTGAAACAAGAAAGAGCCGCACTGGAACAACGGCTCTCAGAGATTGATGTGATTTTAGATAACTTTAAACATGAGTTTGAAGGTAAATTGAGTTTTCCCTGGGAGCCCAGTCCTCATCTAAAATATCATCAAAACGGTAAGAAATAGCCTCAGGTCAAGTATTTTCAGCGAGGCAAGAGAGCGGAAAAATTCGGCTTAACTGGGATCATCTTATGCATAAGAATATTTACAGAGCAATTAGGACAAAGACTCTGGAAAAAATACCCTTTAGCAGTCGATACGGTGTCTCCTGTTGGTTGAAGTATCGATATTTCTCTTTTCTGGAAACAGTGTGCGCAAAGATAGTGCGTTTTGATATCAGAATCTGGAAGCGCCTTCAATCGGTATACCGTCGAACCGGCATCAGTGGTATAGATTTCATAATCCTTGGACTGCAAAGCAAACATCTTGATTTGGGCATTTTCCTCAGTAAGCTTCATTGTGATTTGCTTTTCAGCAAGGTAAAGGCTGGAGAGCTCTGCATGAGCCATTTGTAATTCGCTAATTTTTTCTCTGAGCTCGCCAATGGCGTTAGTGATAGTAATTTCATCACGTGCATCTTTTATTACTTTTAACAATTCGAAAGCTTGCTTTGTCGCTGTAATAGCAGCGGCTGCTTCTGTAATCATATTAGTCTCACATTATTGTAGGGGTGAGTTAATTCTAGATGATTTCTTGTTGTAGGGGTATAGCAGGAAACACGCGCCGGGCGTGAGCAGTACCCGGCAACACTTCAAGGGCTGCGATCTGACGCGGCCTTTTTCTTTTCACACCCGACAAATGCCGGGACTCAAATTCCCCAGGTCGGGGGTGGAAATATGAAACTCATGGACAAGCAGCCTGATATATGGATGCAGCTATGGTTATGGCTGTTATCAGTCAAAGAGCAAGGGCTAGGCGCGGCACTGGCTGCAACAATGGCTTACCTCAGAGGCCGATATAACGGCGGTAAGTTCTGGAAGACAATGATTGACGCGCTGATGTGTGCACTTATCGCGTGGTTTATCCGTGATTTGTTGGTCTTTTTAAATTTGAGCACGGACCTGGCTTACATCGGCAGTGTGATTATTGGTTATCTGGGAACGGACTTTTTCGGCCAATTGATGCGTGGGACTTTGAATCGTAAAGCCGGGGTATCAGATGCAAAGTAGGGGTATACGAAACAACAATCCCGGCAATATTCGCTGGGGGGATAATTGGCAAGGTTTGGTGCCTGAATCACAGCGTACCGATAAATCTTTTTGTCAGTTTATCAGTCCTGAATATGGTATTCGGGCTATGATAAAGGTCATTCGGAATTACAACAGGAAATACGGGATCAATACTGTCAGCGGCATCATTTCACGATGGGCGCCAGAGATAGAAAATAATACGGCGGGTTATATTAATCGTGTGTGTAAAGACACCGATGTTACCCGCGACCAGGTTGTTGATGTATTTAATCAGGCATTTATGACCAAACTGATTAAAGCCATTATTACAGTGGAAAATGGTAGCCAGCCCTATAGCAATGAGGTGATTGATAAAGCCTTTTCACTTTTGTAGGGTGATATTATGAAGTTTAATTCTCATAGTTACACGATCATTGCTCTGGCTCTTGTTTCATTGCTGGCGTATCACTATTACGGTCAGTATACCAAACAGCTTGATGCAACAGTTCAGCTACAGAGTCGGCTGTTGGAGCAACAGAATGAAATTGTCAGCCAGCAGGAGCGGATAAAACGCTTGTCTGAGTTGGATACTAAACACACGCAGGAACTTACCAATGCCAAATCTGAAATTGATACTCTTCGTGATGATGTTGCCAGTGGTCGTAAGCGCTTGTTCGTCAAAGCCACATGTCCAAAGAGCGAAGCCGATTCCCGCGCCCGCATGGATGATGCAGCCACCGCCAGACCTGCTGACACCGCTATCCGAAATTATTGGACCCTCAGAGAGCGAATAGCAGCAATCAATCAGCAGGTATTAGGCTTGCAGGACTACATCAAAACTCAGTGTCAGTAGGTGAAAAAATGCAGACGGAAGTTGACTTGATTTACTTTGAGAAAAACAGAGAAGAGCGAACGCAACTCAGTAAATACTACGTATTACACAACAACTTAAACACCGTTCTTGAACAAACACTTGTCATCAGTAGAGACGAGTTCGGAAAATATATCGCAAGCATTGAGTTTTCTGGTTTTCCGAAACTGTATTCAGAGAATGAAGCCGCTTTAAAACTGGCTGACTGGATGAAAAGGATGTCTGAAGCAATAGAGAATCATTTTAGAACCGAGTGTCAGTAATAGCCTCGTTTAATCCGGGGCTTTTTATTATCTAGCGCATTCACACGCGCATCTATTTCTAAACGCAGAGCCTCATCAGCAAGTCGCAAAGGTAAGATGTATGACGACTGTTTGAACATAGCGAAAGCGTGGGCGAGTAAATACTCGGCTGAGAAACCAAAAGTAAGAGCGTAAGAAAAGACTTAAAACTTAATGAGCTTCTGAATAGTCAGAGGCTTTTATTATCAGAAACAGGAAAAATCAAATGTTTAGATATAATTTAAAGCAGGCTGTCAAAATCAATATCAGCATTGAAGTGGGTGAGGTTAAAGGTCGCGCTGAGTATACAAATCACATCAATAACTACTTTATCAGTTATCGTGCCTCTGACGGTCGGGCGGCAGAGGGCTGGTTTGATGAAGATGAGATTTCATCAGCAGATGAAGAGTAGTCACTAATTCAGAGCATTCTGCTGACAGAGTGCTCGATAGTAGTTATTCACTCCGGTGTGGTATTTAAAATGCCGGGGATTTATCAGACTGAAAAGTAGAAAGTTCTGATTACAGCTGTTTTTGGTTTAGCGAGGGTTTAAAATGAAATTTGAAGATTTAACAATCGAGTCACAAGTAACGGCACGTGAAGTATTAGCAGATATGCTGAGAATGAAATATCAACATGAACTTGGTTTAGATCCTAATGTGATTAGATTTCTAGGCCACAATGTAAGAAAAGCATTTGTGGCCTTGGAGAGTGAAGAGCCTAGAGCTGAATGTAACGAATCATTCTGAAGCGTAAAGTAAAGAGGACCACTCACTGGCTTGGAATTTACAAACGAATAAAGAGGGATCTTTACTAGATAGCGGACTTGCTACTGATTTCACCTTATCTCTTATCTGACTTGGTGATAATGAAGATTTACCAAAATATGTGCCACTAGGTAAATCGTGAGACTTGCCGTCCGAATATTTAATGTACTTGTAAAAACCAATTGCCAACATTTTCTTATGTAATGTCTCATAGTCACTATAATCGGCATCATATATTTCTACTCTAACTAAGTAATTAGCCATTTTGGTTACTCCTCATTTGACTGTGGAATGACAAACATATCAATTTTTCTTGACTGTGGAAAGCGAGAAACCCGCACCGCCTGAGTGGGTTAACAAAGCAGGCATATAATCAGATAATAGGTCGCTTCGGCGGCATTTTTTATTTAAGGGAAAGAGATGGCAAAAAATACTGACTGGGAGGGAATAGAGCGTGATTACCGTTCCGGCCTTCTCTCAATCAGGGAGATTGCCAAACAATATGGCATCAGTGATGCAGCGATTCGAAAAAGAGCGAAAACTGAGGGATGGGTTCGCACTATTGTTGAAAGTACGCAGTGCGAACCTGATGCGAACCAAGCGGAAAGTCAGGTAGCAAGTAGCACCAGTAATATCTTGGAGTCTGAAAAGTTCGCAGAGAGTTCGCAGGGAACCGCAGGGATTCTAAAGCCGCAATACGAACAGTTTGCTCAAAACATAGCGGCGGGTATGCTGATGAAAGAGGCGGCAATTTGTGCGGGTTACTCTCCAGCCCGTGCTGATTCTCAATCATCCATATTGATACGCAGACCGGAAATAAAAGCCCGCATTCGAGAACTGAGAAACGAAGCGGCGTTGCTTGTTTCATTCAATGCTGGACACTTGGCTGAATTGTCGTTTCGTGCTGGGAAGGAAGCGTTAGCAGATAAGAAATTCGGGCAGGTTGCCCCAAATATTAAAAATGCCGCGCAACTTACCGGTATCGACATGAGCAGCAATAAAACTGAGGTCAATGTTGATCTCGCTGGCCTGAGTTATGGCAAAGTCTGTATTGTCACGCCTGCGAGTTGCCCGGCTGATGTGTGGGCTTCTCACATGGAGAAGCTCCGTGAGGGAAAACAGATAGCCCGGTCATAATTGATGGTGTTCTGTACGCCTTTAGTAGTGACTGGGCGACAGAGGTTTTATATGACCGAGCATTAGGTTCTGTCCGTTGGCGTTGGACGTATGGCGGGCGGGGTGGCGGTAAATCGGTAGAGATTGCCCGTGCGCTGGTATTGTTGGGCGCAATAGAGCCAATGATTATTCTCTGCGCGCGCGAATTCCAAAACTCTATTAACGATTCCGTCCTTGCGCTGCTTGAAGCACAAGTTATTGATCTTGGGCTGTCCCACTTCTACAAAGTCAAGAATAACGAGATAGAAGGTCGGAATGGCACTCGTTTCACGTTTAAAGGTCTTCGAAACAATATTCAAAGCATCAAGTCGATGCATGGCATTAAGATCTGTTGGGTAGAGGAAGCTCAAACGGTATCACAAGATAGTTGGGATATCCTCGGTCCGACAGTTCGCGCCAATAAATCCGAAGTCTGGGTTTCTTTTAATCCTCGCGAAGAGGAAGACCCGACATACAAACTGATGATCCGGCATCAGGAAGATCCGCCCGATGGTGGTGTGATTATTCGAAAAGTTAACTATTGCGATAACGCTTTTTTCCCTGACGTACTCCGACAAGAGATGGAATATTGCAAACGCATCGACTATGAAGCGTATGAGCATATTTGGCTTGGATTGCCAAAAGCACTCAGTGAAGCGGTTATTTTCTCTGGCAAGTACCGAGTTGAAGCATTTTCTGATGAGTTGTGGCTAGAAGCCGACCGGCTTTTCTATGGGGCTGACTTCGGTTTCGCTAATGACCCGTCAACATTAATTCGCTGCTTCATCATCGGTACCAAACTATATATTGAATATGAAGCCTATGGCGTCGGAGTTGAATTGGACGAGATGCCCCAGTTCTATGACTCAATTCCAGAGGCTAGAAAGTGGCCTATTCATGGTGATTGCAGCCGACCTGAAACAATCAGCTACTTATCGCGTCAGGGGTTCATCATTGACGGCGCAACAAAATGGCCCGGAAGTGTCGAGGACGGGATCACTTACCTAAAAGGGTTTGAAGAAATCATTATTCATGAACGCTGTAAGCACATGATTGATGAGGCAAGACTCTATTCATACAAGACTGACCGACTGACCGGTGAAGTCCTGCCGGTGGTGCTCGACAAACATAACCATTTATGGGATGCGGTACGTTATTCGCTGGATGGTTATATCACCAGCGAGGGTGATTTGGGCGTCTGGGCGGCATTGGGAAAGCAACAATAGAAAACTGTCAAAAATAGCCGTTTGGAGCCTAAAAACGGCTATGCATTTTTACCCCTGTTTTATGCACGATTTATGCAATTAATTTTCGTCATTTTTGAATCGAAGACCCTGATAAATAAACATCTTGTTGCTATTGGGTGATGAGTACTGATCGCGCAGTGCGCCTAAGAACCATTATGTTAAAAAGTGCCGAATTTTAACAAATTTCAGTGAGGGAGCTATGACCCGCAAAAATCGTCGTAACGACGCAAAAAAGCCCGTTAGGACTGCTGACGGGTACAATAACTTTACGGCAAAACTGGGCAGCTATACCTCGAACATCCAAACCGGTGGCACATACATTCCCGGTTATATCTCGCGCAACAGAGTACAGATTGAGTTTGGCTATCGCAGCTCCTTCTTAATTGGCGCGGGCGTGGACGCCATGGCGGATGATATGACGCGCAAAGGCATATCAATCAGTTCACGGATGAAACCGGATGCGAAAGGAAGGCTGGAAACGTTCTGGGAAGATATTGGGATTTGGGACGAACTAAACAATACACTGAAATGGTCGCGGCTCTACGGCGGCGCATTGCTGGTAGTACTGATTGACGGACAAGACCCATCAACAGAGCTTAATCTTGAAACCATCAAGGAAGGACAATTTAAAGGCGTGATGTGTCTTGACAGGTGGATAGTTAAGCCAACAGACAGTGACTTGGTAAAAGAGTACGGCCCGCACTTCGGAAAACCCAAATTCTATAATGTGGTAATTAATCAACAGGGAATTCCGCCTTGGAAGATTCACCATTCCCGCGTCATCAGAATGGAGGGTGACACACTGCCATTTCAGCAAGCGTTGACCGAAAACGGCTGGGGGATGTCGGTTGTAGAGCGTATTTTCGAGCGAGTTCAGGCTTTCGACACAGCCACTGTAGGCACGACTCAGCTCATTCACAAAGCGCACTTGCGGACGTATAGCATTGATGGCTTAAGGAAAATATTGGCGACGGGTGGCTCGCTGAAAGAAGGTTTAATGAAACATATGGACATGATACGCGAGTACCAGACAATCGAAGGCATGACGATCATGGATGCCAGCGACACATTTCAGACGCACAGCTATTCATTTGCCGGTATCGCTGATGTCATCCTGCGCTTTGCTGAACAAGTCTCTGGGGCTACCGGTATCCCGCTTGTGCGTTTGTTTGGTCAGTCTCCATCCGGGTTTAACACAGGTGATGGTGACTTAGAGAACTATTACAGTCGGGTTAACACACTACAAGAAAGACGTCTCCGCCGCCCATTGAGATGGTTGCTGGATATCTCGCATCGGTCACTATTCGGCGAGCCGCTTCCTAATGATTTTACGTTTGAGTTCAACAAACTTTGGGAAATGTCAGACACGGATAGGGCAACAATGGCGAACAACGTAGCGTCTGCGATAGGAACGCTTGTTGACCGGCAGATTTTACCCATCCATGCGGCAATGACGGATTTACGCAACATGGCTGACATTATCGGCATCGGGGGTTCAATCACAGATGAAGACATTGAAAGCGCGAAAACGCAGTGGGAGGAGTCTGAATCTGAAACCAGCCCTCCGCCGACGTTCGGAAATTCAATACAACAAAAGCCTACAGGCGATAGTCAGCAAAATAAATCAGATCATCACTGGCTCTTACGATGGTTCTCAAGCTAGCGCGGATACCATCTCCGGTCATCTTATCGACTACTCGCAGGTTCTTGACGATTGGATTACTTCCGTCGCGCATAAAATGTTCATGCAAGTGGAGGGTGAAGAGTGGCGTCAGTGGCGTTCTGTGTCGCAAGAGATTTCAGAGGGTTTGCGTGATGTGGTTGGAAATACTCCGATAGGCCAGGTCACTCAAGATATTGTTTATCGGCAAATCCAACTGATGAAATCACTACCGCTCGAAGCTGCCGAACGTGTTAAAGAGATTCAGGATAGGGTAATACAGGCCGTTATCAATGGCGAACGGCCAGATGAACTTTATCAAATGATCATGGAGTCTGGGAACGTCGCGGCGAGCCGGGCGAGGATGATAGCCCGTACGGAGATTGGCAGAGCGACAACGGCCCTTACACAGGCTCGTGCTCTCTCTGTGGGTTCTGAGGGTTATTGGTGGCGCATTGAAGGGGCAGGAACGCGACCCTCGCACAGAAAGATGAAAGATAAATTTGTACGATGGGAAGATCCGCCCACATTGGACGGCATGACCGGCCATGCGGGATGTCTACCCAATTGTAAATGTTGGCCGGAAGTTCACATTCCACCGCCGAGAGAATAACAGGCCACAAATAGCGGCTTTTTTATTGCCTGAAATTAGCAGGTAACCCATGAAATATTTTTTTACGACGAAGCTTGGAGAGACACGCTATCTACAGGCCGATGGCTCTTTGCTGTGTAAAGACGTACCGATAGCCCGCACGGGTACGCAAACTTACCTGCCCGAAGAAATTGATTTACAACCCGATGCTAGTGGATTGGTCACAGTCTATCGCACCGAAGATGAAGTGTTTTCACCGGAGACAATGGCGTCATTCGAGGGGGTGGCCGTCACTCTGGACCATCCCGAAGACGAGAACGGGGATATTGTTTTTGTCAATCCCTTAAACTTTTCTGAACTGGCTCACGGACATATTCAAAACGTGCGTCGTGGTACCGGCGATAAGTCGGATTTGCTGGTCGCTGACGTGCTGGTTAAGCGACAAGAGGCCATCGATGCAATAAACGCAGGGATGACAGACGTTAGTTGCGGCTATGACGCGCAATATAAGCAGATAGCGCCAGGCAAGGGCAAGCAATACCAAATCACAGGAAACCATCTTGCCATTGTTAAAAAAGGCCGGGCTGGTGGTCGCTGTGCCATCGGGGATTCAGCCCCATTCAAATTTAAGAAGGAAAAACCTGTTATGTCATGGTTTAAAAATGTGGCGAAAGCCCTTAAGACACGAGACGACGACGCGTTAGATAAACTTATCGATGAAGCGCCGGAACTTCCCTCCAGTGGGATGGCATCTATTCCCGGAGTCACTATCAATATGAACACACCAGCGCAGGCAACAGCATTACCGACTGCGGAGCGTACTACGGTTGATGACACGCCCGGCAACCCTGAAAAAAAGACAGAGGATAACGACGTGCCAGAATGGGCGCAAAAATTCATGGATTCCATATCGACCCGTTTAGATACGCTTGAAGGAAAAACGGCGGACAGTAACCCTGATGATGAAGAGGAAGATGCGAAAGTCACTGGTGATGCTGCATACCGTCGCAACATCATTGCTGACGCGGAGATTATTTGTCCGGGCTTTAAACCTACGGGGGATAAAGGGCTTAAGCGTCAGGTTCTTAATCACGCTGTACGCACCGGTGATAGCTCTTATCTGAAATCGTTCGGCATTTCAGATTATTCCAAGGCACCGAAAGTCACTGTCGATGCTGTTTTCAACGGGGCAGTTGCAGTTAATAAAGCAAAAAACAATATCCAACCCATTCCAACACGCACAGGCGATCACGCTCATCCGGTCGCTCGCACCCCGGCAGAACTGAACAAAGTTTACGCCGACTTTTGGAAACGCAACAAATAAGGTAATCACACATGGCAGGAACATCCTATTTAACCCGTATGCCGCTTGGCTTTAACGGAACGGTCACTCGTTTGCGCGATTTGACCACTGAACCCGCAATTCTTGACCAAACAAAGGTATTCGGACAGTACGGGCTAGCGGGTAAATACAACGGCGATAAATTCGTACCGCTAGTCGATGGCGACACGGTAGATGACGTAGTGGGCATTTTGGTTCGTCCTTACCCTATCCAGTCACAAGCGGATATGGCGCATCTTGGAATAAAAGCGAGCACGACTGGCGACATCTTAAAGCGTGGCTATATGGCGGTCGCTGTAAAAGGTGCAGAAAGCGCAAAGAAAGGCGGAAAAGTCTATGTTCGCGTGAAAGGCGCAACAGCAGACAGTCCATTGGGATCGTTTCTTATTATGCCGGATAAGACCGCTGAAAATACACCGGAACTACCGGCAGTCAAAGTGATGGGGCCGGGTGATGCATCAGGCCATATCGAAATTGCATATAACATTTAATAAGGAACGCTATGTTTACTATCGATAAAGCCACGAGAGATTCCACCGGTGTGTTTCTTGCCGGGGAATTAGAGCGCGTTGATCAGACGCTTAATTTGCCGCTGGTCTCTTTCAAATGGAACCGCGACATGTCGCTCCGTTCAGATGTGTCTATCGCAGATGAGGTTTCATCTTTCACTAACACCGACTTAGCAGCAATGGGCGGGGTTAACCCGAACGGCAAAAACTGGATCGGCAAGAACTCGACTGCCGTTGCCGGTATCAGCCTGAACATTGAGAAAACTCCACAACCTTTAACACTGTGGGGGATGGAAATCGGCTGGACACTGCCAGAATTAGCATCCGCTCAACAGGTGGGGCGTCCAATTGACACTCAAAAATACGACGCCATGCAATTGAAATGGAACATGGACGTTGACGAGCAAGTGTATATTGGTGACGCCGAGCTGGGCATGACCGGTTTACTTAATTTGCCTCAAGTCACCCCCCGCGCGGCGGCTGCGGCATGGACGAAAGCAACGCCCCCGGACGATATCGTTGCTGATATCAACATCTTGCTGACGGATGCCTGGCTGGCATCGGGCTACGCTGTCTGTCCGCGCAAAATCGGGTTAGCGCCGGAGCTGTTCGGTCTGTTAGTCAGCAAGAAAGTTTCAGACGCGGGCAATATCTCTGTACTGGAATATATCAAGATTAACACGATTGCTTTTCAGGAAAACGGCGAGCCACTAGAGATTGTTTCAATGAAATGGGCTTCTAAGCGCGGTGCACGCGGTGCCCATCGTATCGTAGCATATACCCAAGAAGAGAAGTATATCCGCTTCCCGCTGGTGCCTTTGTTGAACACGCCTCTTGAACCTCGCGGCCTGTATCAATTGACAACTTACTACGGACGGTTAGGGCAAGTCGAAGTGCCGTATGCGAATACTATCGCCTATCTTGACATCCCGGCATCTTGATTAATGGCGGGGATTCCTCCGCCTTTTATGGAGATTGACATGAAATACCTTGTATCAAAGAAAGCGATCCTGAATTTTGCAGACGGCACTCAAATAGAACTGCAACCGGGCATTAGCAGCTTTCACGATGAAGTCATTAAACATTGGGCGTTTTCAGCCCACGCCCAGCCAATTGATGAAAACGAGCTGAAACAAAAGGACGTAAATAGCTCTTCGGCCTTTCTGGAAGAGGTGATTGAGAAACTGGTTGCTGAGAATGAAGATCTTAAGTCCCAGATAGAAGCTAAGGATGTGACCATTTCTGAATTGAATAATGCCTTAGAGGAAATGAAGGCTCAGATAGGAGTTAAATCTGACAAAACCCTGACAGAACACAATACTGAAAAGAAACCGGGGGCTGGCAATGGTAAAAAACAGCCTTCTTCCGACAGTTGATCAATTCCGCGCCGACTTTCCCGAATTTTCCGACGAAACTTTCTACCCCAACGCAGCAATCAATTTCTATCTCAGCCAGGCAGATAAGTTACTCGACCAGAACATGCATGGTGATCAGTTCGTCTATCTCTGTGAACTCTTCACGGCACATTACGTCGAACTGAGAGGGAAAACTATTGCAGGTGCGGCTATCAGCGGCAGCGTGAACACGGCAGCGGGTGGCGTGGCGACGTCAAAATCAGTCGATAAAGTCAGCGTCAGTTATGACGTGTCGGGCATTATTAACCCTGATGCGGGATTCTGGAATAACACAGCATACGGAAGAGAGTTCTTCTGGTGGTGGTCTATGTTCGGCGCGGGTGGGAGACAACTGTTATGAAAAGTGGTCTGACTATCAAGGCGGACAATGCGGTAGCAGTACTGGAATCCCTCAAAAAGCTGTCCGGTCTTGATGTGCTGGTGGGTATCCCGGCCGAAAATGCTACGCGCGAAGAAGGGGAAGCGCTGAACAACGCAGAAATTGGCTATCTGCAATCTACAGGGGCAACAGTGGAACTGGATGGCGAAACTGTCACGCTCCATCCCAGACCATTCCTTGAGATCGGTATTGACGACACCAAGGACCGCACAGCCTTGTATTTAAAAGCGGCGGCAGAATTTGCACTGGAAGGAAAGCAGGATGCTGCTATCCGTGAGCTGGAACGGGCGGGACAGATTGCCCGTGACGGGGCAAAGAAAGTCATCAGCGACGGTGACCGACTGACTCCGATTGCTGACGCGACAAAAGAAGCGCGGCGCAGGCAAGGGATACCGGGCGACAAGCCGCTTTACGCTCACGGCTACTTGCTTCGCTCAATTAACTATGTTGTGAGGAACAAAAATGCCACTTCTTGACGTCACTGATGTTTTATTTGATCCCGATTTCTGCGATACGACACTGAAATATACCAGGCGGACGGTCATTGTCGATGACGATGGGTTCGCCACTTCGGAAAAAAACACAAAAGGTTTTGCCGGGGTGGTGACCGTTGACCGCTCTCTTGAGGCCCAGATACGAATAGCCGGGCAAGTCGTCAGCGGTAATATTCTGATTATTACAACAACACGCCTAATCGCAGGTGAAACCGGTAAAACGGGTGATGTGGTCACGTATCAAAACCGGGATTATCTGGTTAAATCTGTTGATCCGTATACCGCTTACGGGGCCGGGTTCGTGCAGGCTCACTGTGAATTGTTGCCCTTTGATGGGGGGATACCTGTTGAGTAATAGCACACAACAACCGGGCTGGCTCACACCTTTGTCAGCCCCAGACTATGACCGTGAAGTAGAAAGGAAGCTGTCACGCTGGATAAGCTCGGTGAGTGACTTGCCGGGGAAGATGATGTTTCCGAAATGGCAACCCAACGACGAAACCCGGATTTTTCCGGGTAACGATGCTAACTGGTGTGCCTTCGGGATTTCGTCGATAGTTTCCGATGATAATCCTGCTTTTGTTAATCAAACGGATAAAAGTACCGAATTGTGGCGACATGAGAAAATCGAATGCCTTATCTCGTTCTACGGTCCAGCAGGGCAACATCATTGCACGCAATTCCGCGACGGGATCACGCTTAGCCCCAACAACGCCGAGTTAAATCAAATCGGTCTGTCACTCAGCCACTACAGCCGTATTTTTTCAGCGCCCGAACTTATCAATAACCAGTGGGTGCGTCGCTATGACATGACGGTCACCTTGCGGCGAAAAGTCGAGCGTGAATACGGTGTTAAATCGCTGGTGGACGCGCCGGTTAAATTCTTTGGAGAGTAAATTATGCAGGGATTACCTGTTTCAAATATCGTCAATGTCACGATAAACATGGCCCCGCGAGCCGCGCAATCCCGAAACTTCGGCGCATTATTGATTGTGGGTGCAAGCAATGTGATTGATACCCATGAGCGGTTACGCCTGTATTCCGATATCGATGGCGTCGGGGCTGATTTTGGGCTGGATACCCCAGAGTATCAGGCCGCAGCGCTTTATTACTCCCAGTCACCACGTCCTGTCGATTTATATATTGGCCGCTGGGCTAAAAGCAATGTCGGAGCTTCTTTGCAAGGTGCAATACTGACGAAGCAACAGCAAGCCATCAGCAATTTTACGGCTATCACCGATGGTTCTTTTAAGTTAGCGATTAACGGTAAAGAAGCGGTATACAGCGGCATTGATTTGAGTAAAGAGACCAATCTTAATGGTGTGGCCCAACGGGTAGCGGAAAAGCTGAAAGATTGCGCGGTGACGTGGGATACCTCCCGTTTTGTTATTTCACTGCAAGCATCGGGTACCCTAGGTTATGTCTCATCAGCAACGACCGGCACATATATTGGTGACCTGTTAAAGTTGAACCCAGGATCGGGCGCTACCGCCATTGAACCGGCCAAAGCAGAAACTATTGCCGAGGCCGTGGCAACATTGGGCGCTACGTCAAGTGGCTGGTATGGGCTGGTGGTTGCTGAGGGTACATTGACGGATGAAGATGTTTTGTCTGTTGCCGACTACATCGAATCTACATCTGTGTCCCGTATCTATGGACATACCGTACAAAAAACAGCGGCATTGGATGCTGATGTTGATACCGATATCGGCTCAAGATTGAAAGCGGGCAACTATCAGCGCACACTCTGGCAGTATTCATCGGGTAAACCCTGTACCGTGGCTTCTCTGTTGGGTCGTATGTTTACGGTTAACTTCAACGGTAATAACACCACCATTACCCTGAAATTTAAACAGGAACCGGCCGTAACCGCCGAAAGCCTCACAGCAACCCAAGCTAATGCTTTGAAGAAGAAAAACGGCAACGTGTTTGTTAAATACAACAACGACACGGCCATTATTCAGGAAGGTGTCATGGCGAACGGGGATTTCATTGATGAGCGCCACGGTCTGGACTGGTTGCAGAACTACGTTCAGAACAATCTTTATAACCTGCTTTACACCAGTACCGGCAAAATCCCACAGACTGATGCCGGAGTGACGCGCTTACTGACTAACGTTGAGCAGTCACTTGATCAGGCTGTGACTAATGGGCTGGTGGCACCGGGCATCTGGAATAGCGGGAACATTGGACAGATTCAATCCGGCGATACATTAACGAAGGGTTATTACGTCTATGCACCGGCAATTGCGACACAGGCACAGGCTGACAGGGAAGCCCGAAAAGCACCGGTTATTCAGTGCGCTATCAAATTGGCGGGTGCAGTCCACTATGCAGATGTACTGATTAATGTCGTTCGATAAGAGGTAAACATGTCAACCTATTCATTTATGGATGTTTCGGCGTCCCTGACAGGGCCGACCGGCGTTATTGATGTGGGATATGGGTCAGCCACTTCGGAAGAAGGGATCATCGTCACCATGACCGAGGCCAAAAACACCATGACTATCGGCGCGGATGGTGAAGGGATGCACTCCTTGCATGCGGGTAAGTCAGGCTCTATCACAGTGAACTTACTGAAAACCTCGCCGACCAATAAAAAATTGTCACTCGCTTACAACGCGCAATCGCTGTCATCAGGTACATGGGGGAATAACGTGATTGTTATTCGCAACCACGTATCGGGGGAAATCACGACAGCGCGGGGCTGTGCCTTTCAGAAGCAACCGGATTACACCAATGCTAAAGACGGTGGTACTGTCGCGTGGGTGTTTGACTGCATAAAAATAGACCAGGTACTAGGGGAGTTCTAACGATGGAATTTGAAATTAACGGTATTCAATATCGCACGGCAAAGCTGAGTGTGTTCGATCAATTGAAAGTATCGCGTAAATTACTGCCGGTATTAGCGGGGCTGGTATCAGATATTCGCGCCGTACAGACAATGGCGCAAGATAGAAATATGGAGGGCGCTTTAGAGAAGGCGCTGCCTAAAATCGCACAAGCCGTTTCTGACTTAAGCGACGAAGATTGTAATGCGATCCTCTACCCCTGCTTATCAGTTGTATCGCGGCAACATGGCAAAGGGTGGACTGCTGTATTCTCGCAGGGGGCATTGCACTTCGATGACATTGACCTGCCAACATTGTTGCAGCTAGTCGCGAGAGTGATCGGGGATTCACTGGGAAATTTTTTGCACGCACTCCCCGACAACGAGACGCCACTCCCGCCAGCGGCTTAGTGCTCGATTACCTGCCGGACGGGGAAGATTATCTGATGCGCCCCGTTGACGCCGGCTATATCCAATATCCCGATCTCTTAAGCGGCGTTGTTGACCTGTCTGATATCGCCCGCATGAACGACTGGTTAGATTTAAAAGCCGATAACGAGGCCCGTATAGCACGCTGGAGAGATACCCATGAGCGGTAATGTTGACACAATTAAAGACTTCCTTATTAGCCTGGGTTTTGATGTAGACAAGAAAGGAAAAAACAAGTTTGAAGCCGTGTTAAAAGGCGTTACCGCCAACGTGCTGAAAGTGGGTGCAGCCGTTGAAGGGGCCGCACTGACTATCGTCGGCTTTACAACCAAAATTGCAATGGGCTTAGATAAGCTCTACTGGCAGTCACAGCGTACCGGCGCTACGGTGGAGGGCATCAAAGCGCTCGGTTATGCCGTTGCACAGATGGGGGGCAGCGCCGAAGCTGCGCAAAGTGCGTTAGAAAACATGGCGCGGTTTATGCGCAATAATCCCGGCGCTGAGGGCTGGCTGAATCGCCTTGGTGTTCAGACTCGCGACTCATCCGGTCAGATGCGGGATGCTGCGAGCGTATTGGCAGGGGTCGGCCAGAAACTTAGCAATATGCCTTACTATCGGGCCAATCAGTATGCCCAGATGTTGGGTATTGATGAAAATACCTTAATGGCTATGCGGCGCGGATTGGCAGGTTTCACCGCTGATTATCAGATGATGTTGCAGAAAACCGGGTTTAATGCCGATAAAGCCGCGCAACAGGCGAATAAATTTACCACGGCATTACACGGCTTTAACGCACTACTGGGTATTCTTCGGGATAAGATTGGCGCCAATCTTGCGGGTGGTTTAGCGAGTTCCTTCGACGCGTTACGTCAGAAGATACTGGATAACTTCCCAAAAATTGAAGCCACACTCACCAAGATTATCAAAGGCATTCTAGGGTTCGCTGATGTCTTTAGCAGGATGGTTTACCGGGTAGCTCAGGGTATTGGAGATGTTATCGATTGGTGGAAGCGACTGGATGAAAGCAGCAAGATGCTCATTGCTATGTTCGGGGCTATCGTCGTTGCATGGCGTCTACTCAATAGCGCGTTCCTGATGTCACCGATTGGCATGATAACCGTATTAATCGGGGCGCTTCTTCTCCTCTACGATGATTATAAAACATGGAAAGAGGGTGGCAAAAGTCTGATTGACTGGGGTCAATGGGAAAAAGAAATCGATCTCGCGATTAGTGCGTTTAAGGAAATCGGGAGGTGGATTAAAAAAGGCGTTAAAGCGATTGGCGGCTGGAAAACTGCATTCTTAATTCTCGGTGGGATTGTTGCAACTACGTGGGCGGGAAAAATGCTCGCGGGATTCGCGAAAGTGGCCGCAGCATTAGCGCCCCTGCTCGCCGATCTTGCCCCGTTGTTAGGGCTGGTGGCCTATGGTGGATACTTATACAGTGACTGGGGCAATATCAAACAAAGTGCCGAATCATCGTGGGACTACAATACCCGTCAGATAAAACGCGGGATTGGGGACTTTGGCAAATGGCTGGGTATCGACAACGATTGGGCGAACAAACATCAGGGCGGCTTACCCAATCCCGTTACAGCAGATATCCCCGGTATGCCCGGCGCACCTACACCGCCCCCTTCACCCGAATACAAAGAAATGGGGC
This sequence comes from Photorhabdus heterorhabditis, assembly GCF_018448905.1. Classification (GTDB taxonomy): domain Bacteria; phylum Pseudomonadota; class Gammaproteobacteria; order Enterobacterales; family Enterobacteriaceae; genus Photorhabdus; species Photorhabdus heterorhabditis. The sequence continues at coordinate 105,658 of NZ_RCWA01000014.1, forward strand.
TACGCAATAACAACCCCGGCAACTTGAATTTCGTGGGGCAACGCGGCGCAACATTAGAAAGCCCCGGTGGCCGGTTTGCCCGATTTGAAACGGCGTTTGAGGGTTTGCGAGCGCTCTCTCGTCAATTGACGTTATACGCCAGTCGTGGACTCACGACGATACGCGACATTATCACGACATATGCGCCGCCGAGCGAAAATGACACTGAGGCTTATATTGCCGGTATGTCAAAATGGTTAGGTGTTGATCAAAATGCACAATTGAATTTGCAGGACCCGCAGACACTGACAGCCATGATGAACGGCATCATCCATCATGAAAATGGTCGTAACCCCTATTCTAGTGAGCTGATGGGTAAAGCCGCTATTGCAGGCAGTGGCGGTGTTCAGCAAACCACTAACATTACAGTGCATGGGGCCACTGATGCGAAAGCCACAGCGGATGAAATCGCGGATCGTCAAGTCACAGTAAATTCCCGTCTGATACAACAGGTGAGCTAATGGATATTTTATCTGCCATCTTTCAGCAACAAACCCGGTCGTTTGGCACTGAAAGCATGTTGCTTGTGCCGAGTGTCGTTATCGCTGAAAAGCATACGGACGCACTGGAAATCACCGAGCATCCGGTGGAAATCGGGGCAGCGGTCAGTGACCACGCCTACAAAAAGCCATCAGAAATCACGATGGAACTGGGATTTGCTGGTGGGGGTTCGCTTCTCGACTTTGTTGATACCTCCAAGATTGGCTTGAACATGGGCTTAAGCCCGAAAGAAACCTATCAGAAAATTCTTGATCTCCAAGAGCTGCGGGAGCCGTTTAAAGTTATTACCGGCAAACGCACTTACGAAAACATGCTAATCAAAGCGATTGAAGTCACGACGGACCGGCATAGTGAGAACGTATTGCTGTGTACTCTGACATTACGTGAAGTGATTATTTCATCTACACAGGTTGTACAAGTGGCAGAAAAGGAATCAATGAAGACCGGGGTGAGTACATCGGCTGTTGAGAATTCGGGTACTAAAGCACCGAAACCCATTAATGAATCTGTTTTGTCAGAAATAAAAGAGAGTGCCGTTAATGCGTTTAAAAGCTATGTAAAAGGAGGCGGCTGATGCAAGTCTCTGAAATTCCGCTCACAGCAAGCAACCAATTTTTTGCAATAAAGCTGGGTGATCAGAATGTGAAAATGCGCCTGATTTACCGGGACAGCGCCGGTTGGGTAATGGATATTCAGGATAAATCAGGGGTAGACATGCTGGTGGGCGCACCGCTCATACCCGGTATTAATCTGTTGGAACAATATCCTTATCTTGGCATAGAGGGGATGTTAGTTATTGCCAGTGATGCCGACAGCGCTGAATATCCAACAAGCACAAATCTTGGGTTATCCAGCCATCTTTATTTTGTACAACAATAAGGTAAAAATATGAGTCAGAATTGGTTACGTCACTTTGAATTAATGCTATTGGATGATCAGGGTAAAGGGATCGTTTTATCGGATTTTAGAGTGACCTTTAATATTGAGTGGTTCAATATTAGCAATCCACGTGTGGCGACGTTAAAGATTTACAATCTTTCCAAAAATACCAGCAATCGCATATTAGGTAGTGAGTTCTCAAAAATAAAGTTAATTGTTGGCTATGATGGAATAACGCCTACCGTTCCAGAGAGCGAGGTTGGTAAAGCTAGACACGTGGAGCCGGGTACAACGGGACATCGGGACGGAAAAAATTATGGTGAGATCTTCAGCGGGGATATTCGCTATACGATGACCGGGAGGGATAACCCCACTGATACGTATACGCTCATTCAGGCGTGTGATGGCAATGAAGCCTTTATTCATGCTTTCGTCAATCAAACATTAGCGGCGGGGTATACCCTGAATGATGTCTATAACCTCGCTTTACGCAGCCTTGAACCTTACGGTATTACCGCGGGGGCAAAACCCAAAATGCCGGATACCGTCTTTCCGCGAGGAAAAATGTTTTTCGAAAAGGCGCGATATGTATTAGACAATATCGCGCAGCAATGTAAGGCCAAATGGCAATTTGTGGATGGTAAAGTGGAGATGATCAATGATGAAATGGCCGTACACAATGTTGTGGTATTAAATAGCCGGACCGGGTTAATTGGTATGCCGCAACAGACCATTGGTGCAGGTGTTAACGTGAAGTGCTTGATTAATCCGAATATCCGGGTAAATGGCTTAATTCAGTTAGATGAGGGTTCGGTATATAGAACGGCGTTGCCTAATGATGTTGTAAATAAATCGGGTGATGAGCAACAAGAGCAACAAGATCATAAACAGCAACGGGAAAGTAAACTCGTAGAAAAAAACGATAACGGGAACCTTTACGTCAGCGGCGTGTCTAATCCTCCAGCAAGCATAGCAACGGACGGCGTGTATATTGTCAGAGGCATTATGTATACTGGTGATACTCGCGGCAATACGTGGTACCAAGAAATGATGTGTGAGGCACGTGGGGCTGCGGATTTATGGTCATCTTCTAATCTCAATAAAACGAATTAATTGCAATGAAATTAAATACTTTAGTATTAACTATGATTGCTCTTACAGGAGCAATATCTACAGCAAATGCAGCATTCCAATGTTCTGGTTATCATATAGCTGTAAATGATAATGATGGAATGATTCGAGTGAATGGGGAAAAGGTAACATCCCAAAAAATCGCCTTTATTAAAGCACAGGGTGACTATGCCAACACTAAAACAGACATGGGCCTCATGCCCGCCCGCGACGGCAACATGTATGGCTTCCAGTTTATCAAGCGTAATGGCAAAGCGTGGCTGAACGTCCAGCTATTACAGAACGCGATGGACGCGCCTAAAATTATTGGCTCGTTTCCTTGTAAGAAAGTGGCGGATTAAACTATAAAGCCCGTAAAGGGCTTTGCGTCTTACTTTTCTGTAGGGGCCTGAGGTTCCTTATTTTCCTCCACAGCCAGCTCAATCCCCGGTTCTTGCTCTAATATTTTAGCAAGATCGGCGGATGTTAGGTTTTTGAACTCCATAGTTACACCGTTTTTCTTAATTTTAACCTTTTTCCCATGCTTGGCTTTAATCCATGCGCACAGTATCGAAGCAATCATAAGGCATGCGGGTTTTGAGTGAATGATCTCAACAATAACCGCTTGCACAACTGATACGACATTAACAGAGTCACCTGTTCTGACGATAGTTGATATGCTTCTTTCTTCTTCAGGAATAAGGTTTTTTAAATCAGTAAGAATCTCATCACTAACCGCTTTGGAGAGTTTTATTGTGAATACCGGTTTAGACATAACGTTTAATGGCTCCTATGCCAGTAAATTAAGAGTGATTGTTTCTTTGCTGAGAGTTATCAGCATTCTTATTTTCAATGAAAAAGCTACGCTGACTATCGAAGGGACTTTGGTAAAGCATAATGAATATACGTCAGTCAATTCTTTTGAAAATCCTGATATTTGATCAGCCATGCTGCTATGTGCGGTTTTTTATTGCGAGGTCACACAGGCCAAGGGTGGCAAATCTGAAACATTTTGATACATCACAGAACAATAAGAATACAACTTTGATTGTTAAATGCGTTGAACTAGTGGTTCAATCGAACTATTATCACCATTGCGAGTTAGGAGGGAACTATGACTAGATTAGCAAGAGTGATGCGTTACTTTATTGCGCCTCCTGATAAAATTCTAATGCGGATCACAAGAACCTCCGCTCACGGAACCACGGCAAGTGATGGAAAGATAATTGTTGATGAGAACGGAAACTTATCATTAAACCTAAATAATAAAGAAGCTCAAGAAGCCTTTCTTGCAAACGTAAAAGTGATAAGTGGCGGATTAATTAAAAGATAAGCTTATCGGCGATATGGGAAGTGAGTATACTGTACTTCTTTAGTACTATTTTGTTTCATAAGGGGGTTCACATGGCAGTAGGAATGACAACGTTAGTAATGTTGCTAACGCCGCTCCCTGATACTAATCAGTTAGCAAAATTGCCAGAATATCTTTCTGCGCCGATTACGCAACTGGTACAGGATAGATCAGGGCAAAAGATACTGACCGCTCAAGAGGCGATGTCATATTTCTCTGAATCTAAAATGGCGCTTGCCTACCTGAAAGAGAATGCCCAAATTGGCCTTGAGTTGCTTGAAACCATTGACCGCGACGGGATCGAGTCCGGTATAAATATTCGTGATGTCGCTGAGCGTTACGAATCCGCTGCAAAAATCGTTACGAGTCAACTTCATCTCTTGAAATTAAGCTGTATTCTTGCGGAATATTCACCCGCATGGGGGCCGCACGTCAAACTATTCCAAGCGCATTCTCATGAAATGTTGCGGGTTTTTGCGAACAACAGAAACGTTTTATTGCGTATTGCAGTAACGTTAAAACAGTACCTGCCAGCTAATGCAGGTGAGTACACACCGAAAGCCGATGCGGAAAGCTATAAAGAATTGGTGAATCTCTCGCATAAAAAGCTTGGTATTACATTACCTACATGGGGTTAAGCATGGTCTATGTCAGTGTGGCAGAGGATCTGCTTTTCAACACAGCCGCTTATGATTACGCGGCCATGCTAGCTAAATATCTGAGTGATGCAGAAGAAGTTTCAGGTTGGCTTGGGTGCCAAGGACGCTTTGAGTTCAACATGAAGGCTATGGAGTCAGGGATATGGAAATTACATATTCGCCCCCTAAATGAAAAACCGTGGCCGGCAAATGTGATGCTACATAACAGGAAAAGTGACAATTATCTGGTTTACGCCCAACATTGGTATTACGAAAATCATTATCAAGTTATAGCCGTGGTGATACCTGATGCTCACGCACGTATGGATAAGCTCATGAATAGACTTATTCGCATGGTAGAAGATTCTTTCCAGTGCCTAAGTGAGCAAGAATTGAAATTGCTTAACCATGTCAGCGCATAATCCTTTTACCAAGAAAAATATAGACCTGCTTCGGCAGGTTTTTTTATGGAGTTTTCCCATGCCCGTATCAACCGAATCCAGAACCGGCGATTTATCCGAAACACTGAAAGCCATAAATCATTCTCTCTCTTCTCAGCTCAGAGTTGCGATCCCCGGCATTATTCAGTCATTTAATGCGGATGCGGTCACGTGTGTTGTTCAGCCTGCGATTAAAAGCGGTATTGCTGATGCTGAAGGGAAAACTACCTCGGTATCCTTGCCCCTGCTGGTGGACGTGCCGGTTATCTTCCCAAGGGGCGGTGGCGTGACGTTAACCTTCCCGGTAAAAGCGGGTGATGAGTGCCTGGTGGTATTTGCCGATCGCTGCATTGATTTCTGGTGGCAATCTGGCGGCGTACAGGAACCGGCAGACGACCGCCAACACAGCTTATCTGATGCCTTTGCTATTATCGGTCCGCAGTCTCAACAGCGAAAAATAGCAGGCATTAGCACTCACACCGCGCAACTGAGAAGTGATGACGGCGCAGCGTATATTGAACTCGATCCCAATAGTCATAATGTCACGGTTATCACACCGGCAAAACTTATCGCTACTGCTAATGGTGGTACCGAAATCACCTCACCTGACATCATCCTGAATGGCAACGTCACCATTAACGGCAACTTATCACAGGGCATGGGGGCTGGTGGCGGAACGGCAACGATGCAAGGCCCGGTCACCGTGAGTAACGATGTAACAGCAGCGGGTATAAGCCTGAAAAATCATGTGCATAGTGGTGTGCAATCGGGCGGAAGTAAGACGGGAGGTCCCCAGTGAGATACCGACGTGAGGACGAGAACGGGGATTACAGTTTCGGACAAGGGGATAATACGTTTCTGACGAATTCGCCCGAAGCTGTAGCCCAAGCAGTCAAAACCCGGCTGGCGTTATGGCGTGGGGATTGGTTCCTAGACATGAAAGAGGGTACTCCCTATATACAGTCCGTGCTTGGAAAACAGCGATCTGATGTCTATATCCTTGCCGTTCGTGACAGAATATTAAAGACCAAAGGTGTTAAGTCGATTCTTTCTTTCGATACACGCAATGACGGCACGACACGCCGCCTCACCTTCACCGCTACTATCGATACCCTATACGGACAAATTACGGTAACAAGCGAGGCATAATGTTAAATCTAGATACGTTAGGGCTTGCTGCCTCAGTGACTGCGAGCGGCATCAGTGCGCCTGATTACCAGACAATTTTGAACAAAATCACTGAGTTTGCTCGTCAGATATACGGTGCTGATGCTTATTTGGAGCCGGATAGTAAAGACGGCCAGATGCTAGCAATTTATGCGCTAGCGATACATGATGCGAATAATGCCGTTATCGCGGCTTACAACTCGTTTAGCCCGGCGTCAGCAACTGGCGCAGCGTTATCTAACAATGTCAGGATTAATGGGATAACCCGGCATAAATCCACGCACTCAACAGTTGACGTTAAGTTAGTCGGCACAGTCGGCACCGTTGTGAAAAACGGTATCGTGCGAGATATCAACGGCTATAGCTGGAGTTTACCAAGTACCGCATCTATCGGCATACACGGCTTTGTTATCGCTACTGCTACATGTCAAACGAAAGGCAATGTTACTGCGTTAGTCGGGGATGTTTCTATCATTGGCACGCCAACGCAGGGATGGCAGAGCGTAACAAATCCTTCCGCCGCTACGCCCGGCCAGCCGATTGAGTCCGATACGACATTGAGAGAACGGCAGCGGAAATCTGTTGCGCTGCCATCAAGAACCGTGCTCGATGGAATTCAGGGTGCCATTAGCCTGATACCCGGTGTTGTTCGTCGGCGTGGGTTTGAGAATGATACAAACGTGACGGACAACAACGGCATTCCGCCACACTCTATAGCAATGATTGTTGATGGGGGCGACGCTAAGTTAATCGCTCAAGTGATCGAAACCAAGAAAGGACCGGGAGCGGGTACATTTGGCGATACGGAGATAAAAGTTGCGGATAGCTATGGCATTCTTCACCCGATTCACTTTTCCCGACCTAAAGACGTGCCTGTCTTCGTTGAAATAACTTTGACAGCGTTTGAGGGCTATACAACGCTGGTGGGTGACAGAATTCGGTCAGCCATTGCCAGTTATATCGATGCGCAATTAATCGGTGATAATGTTTATTTAAGCCGTTTATTTTCTCCCGCTAATTTACGTGATGAAGAGGGATTAACTTATGATATTTTTGAAATACAAATCGGCAGGTCTGAGGATGATATATCACCGGGCAATTTAATTGTGACATTTGATGAAGCGGTTACATGCAAGCCAGAGCATATCAAATTAATAGCGAGGTGAAGATGAGAGATTATTTATCACTTATTACTCCTCAACACAGAACTACAAATAAATTTGTTACCCATATCGATTTCATTACCCGGCCACTATCTGACGTTATTAACGCCGCGCAACTCCTGAATAGTCAGTTTTCAATTGATGAAGCCGTAGGAGTTCAATTAGACGCTGTGGGGGAATGGATTGGGCTTTCTCGATATGTCAAAACACCCATTGTCGGTGTGTACTTTGCGTTTGATACGGAAGGGGTTGGATTAGATGAAGGTAGCTGGAAACGGCAATATGACTCTGATTCCGGTTTTACTGAATTAGACGATGAAACTTACCGAACAATATTACGCTCAAAAATTCGTGCAAATCACTGGGACGGTACAAATGAAATGCTTGCGGAAATTTATCAGGGTGTTATTCCAGATGAATCGGTATTAATATTCTTCGTTGATAACCAAGATATGTCAATGGATGTTTATGTTACTGGCGGAGTTGTGCCCGAAGTCGTCAAAGCTGTCATCCAGCAAGGATATTTAAATATTAAGCCCGGAGCAGTCAGAGTTAATAATTATACCAACTCGGAAAATCAGGGAGTTATTTTTGGTTTCGATTCAGACAGTAAATATATCGCCGGATTCGATGTCGGCGGTTGGCCCATTCTATTAAATTAAGAGTAAAATAATGGCGAAGAATGAATTTCTAACCTTCGGTATAGCCGAGGGTGCTAACGTATTATCAAATGAAGAATATGCGGTATTAGCAGCGCGTGTTAATGGATTTAGCGCCGGTGTTGCAAAGTCACGTGAATTAAATAAAGCATGGCGTCAGTCATCTATTATTACCCATATTCTTGCTGATTTTATCGCGAAAGAATCAGGTAGAGATGTTCTGGATAATGGAGATATTGACGCGCTGAAAAGTAATCTGGCATTAGCAATTAAAAATGCGTTACCAGAAGTACGAGACGCCACTCTCTCAGAAAAAGGAATAACCCAACTCACAGACAAAACAGGTAACAGTAATACTCTTGCAGCCACTCAGAAGTTAGTTACTGATGTAAACAACAACGCCAACACTAAGCTCTCAAAAAACCAAAACGGTGCCGACATCCCTGATAAAAATGCGTTTGTGAAAAACCTCGGATTGGTGGAGACGGTGAATCAGGCGAATAATGCGGTACCGAACAGCCGGAAAGTGAATGGCAAGGCGTTGAGTGGGGATGTCAGTTTAAGTGCCGGGGATGTGGGGGCTTTTCCGAGTGTTGTTTCAG